>JAJTDM010000102.1 GCA_021300575.1 Rubrivivax sp. | reverse complement strand
GCACGTGACATGGCCAGCCATCCGGAGCGCCTGAAAGCCATCGATGCGGCTTTGGTACAGCGCGTCCAAGCACTCACCAGCGGCGTTGAGGTCGATCTCGACGCAGCCCTGTCGCCGGATGATGAATGACAGCGGGCAACCCCGCTCCACTGGTCATTCACGGCTGGACGGTCTTCGCTCACCCGCTGTTCCTGGCCCAACTCGAAGCGCTGGCTCGGCAGGTCGAATCCCTCAGGCATAAGGACCCCGTCGGGTACACGGGCAAGAACGCGACCAAGCGACTGGCGGCGATCACTCGGCTGGCGTTCGATGTGATTCCACAAGACCCAGCGCGACCGGAGTACCGGCAAGGCAACACCCTCGGTGAAGATCACAAGCACTGGTTCCGTGCCAAGTTCTTCCAGCAGTACCGGTTGTTCTTCCGCTACCACGCGCCGAGCAAGGTGATCGTGCTTGCGTGGGTCAATGACGAGAACACCAAGCGCGCCTACGAAAGCAGCGACGACGCCTACCGCGCCTTTCGCAAGATGCTGGAAAACGGCCATCCTCCGGGTGACTGGGACCAGTTGCTGGCCGAGGCACATGCCGAAGCGCGGAAGCTGAAGCAATTTGCAGCCGGCCATACGCGGACCTGAGCTCAGGTTGCTGCTCCAGCAAAGCTGGGGCGGTCTCAAATCAGAAACGCAAAACCTTGCCGAACCGGTAACGTATTCAGTTGACCAGAAGAGTCCAGCAGATGCAAGCTGAAGAGGGCGTGGCGCTAGCCGCGATTAGGCTGCCGAGCATGAGGCAGCGAGCCATCGAATTGGCCTTGGGTCGCAACCTGGGCGCCCCCAGCCAAGCGCCGCCGTACATCCCTACAAGGTGCCCGCGATCTGGACGGTGCAGGCCAAGGTGCTGAGCCCGGGTTTCGCGGAATGGCTGGCGGAGGAAACTCGCGACCCGGACGCAGACGCTGGTTCCCAAAACGACAAAGGGCCGACCACTCGCGTGATCGACCCTTTGGGGAACAGGCACCCTGCGAACAAGGTGCCTGCTTCGTACTTTGGTGGGCCCTGTAGGATTCGAACCTACGACCAACGGATTAAGAGTCCGCTGCTCTACCAACTGAGCTAAGAGCCCTGACGCTCAACCTGCCGCCAAGGCGGTGAGGTGGTGGGTTGTGCAGGATTCGAACCTGCGACCAACGGATTAAAAGTCCGCTGCTCTACCGACTGAGCTAACAACCCGTCCGCAGAGCCCGCGACTATAGCATCTCTTCTTCCGGCGCCGCCTTGCGCGCAAGGGCCTGCTCGATCAGCACCGACGCGGCCACCATGCCGAAGGTGGCGGTGACCGTGACCGTGGAGCCGTAACCGTGGCAGGAGAGGTCGCCCGCCACCTCACAGGCCTGCTCTTCGGCGGTCTGGGCGGGTTGCAGCACGGGCTCGCGCGAGAACACGGCGCTCACGCCCATGGTCCCGTGGCGGGCCGCACCGTGTTCCTTGCGCAGGCGCTGCCGCAGGCTGGCCAGCAGGGGGTCGTGCGTGACGGTCGAGAGGTCTTCCACCTGCACCCGCTGGGGCATGCGCTTGCCGCCAGCTGCTCCAACGGTCACGAAAGGCAGACCGAGCCCCAAGGCCCAGGCGGCCAGAACCCCCTTGGCACGCACCTGGTCACAGGCGTCGACAAGACCGTCCACGGCGTACGGCTCATCCGCTGCACCCTGCAGCAGCGCGGGCCAGTTGTCAGGGGCCACGAAGTCTTCCACGATGGTGACGTCGCAGCCGGGGTGGATGTCGGCGATGCGCTCGGCCAGCGCCTGCGCCTTGGCTTGCCCCAGCGTGCGCCCCAGGGCCTGCACCTGCCGGTTGACGTTGGATTCCGAGACGTGGTCGAGATCGATGAGCGTCAGGCCCGCGACGCCACAGCGCGCCAAGGCCTCGGCCGTCCAGGAGCCCACCCCGCCCAGGCCCACCACCGCCAGACGCAGCCCGCGCAGGCGCTGGTAGGCGGCCTCGCCGTGCAGGCGTCGCAGGCCGCCGAAGCGTCGCTCCAGGTCGGGGCGTTCCAGCTCGGCCTGGATCACAGGCTGCGTTCGAGCTGCCAGACCTGGTATTTCAGGCCCACCACGGCGCCGGCCACGATGCCGGCAAAGGCCAGGAAGCTGCCCAAGGCCAGGGTGGACAGTCCTGAGAGCCCCTGCCCCACCGTGCAGCCCATGGCCGTGACGCCACCCACGCCCATCAGCACCGCGCCCACGAGGTGGTGCGCGGTGTCCTGCGTGCCGGCAAAGCCCTCCCAGCGGAAGCTGCGGGTGGCCAGCGCGCTGAGCAGGGCCCCGACGATCACGCCCACCGTGCTGACCACGGCAATCGTCAGCACCTTGCTCTTGTCGCTGAACAGGATCAGCCAGTCCACCGTGTAGGCAATGGGCGCCACGAAGGTGAGTGACTCCATGCGCTGCGAGTTCGTGGCCAGGAAGGCCTCTTCCAGGGTCTGTGGGTGCTCTGGCAGATGGCCCAGCCGGCCCGAAACCCACCACACCCCCACCACCACCAAGCCGATGCCGAAGCCCGCCATGAGCACGTCCGCGCTTCGCCCCTGCGGGCTTGACAGGGCCCAGGCCACCAGGCCGCCGCCCAACAGCAGGCCCAACACCAGCGCGAGCACCTTCTTGTCCGCACCCAGGGCGCCCGCCAGCAGCGAAGGCAGGTCCTGCCCGGTGGGCAGGGTCAGCGCGACAGTGTCCACCGTGGCCACCCGGGCCACGCCGACGATGCCGCGCATGGTGGCGTAGGCGGCGATGGCCAGCACGGCGAACACCACCAACGCCTTGAGACTGCCGCCGCCGATGCGCACCAGCGTCTTGCTCCCACAGCCCGAGGCCAGCACCATGCCCACCCCGAACAGCGCTCCGCCCAGCAGGTTGGACAGCCAGATCAGGCGGCTGCTTGCATAGATGCTCTTGCCCGCCTCCACCCAACCCAGGTACACCATGGTGTTGAAGCCCAGCATGGCCACGCCGATGGCCAGGGCCCACATGCGCATGCGGCTCCAGTCACCGATGTTGACGATGTCCGCCACCGCCCCCATGGTGCAGAAGTGGGTGCGCTGGGCAATGGCGCCGAAGACGGCCGCCAAGAAGAAAGCGGCCCAGAGAACCTGGGCCGCGAGACCGGGGAGATCGGATTCCTGCATGGCCGGGATTCTAGGAGCGCCCCTCCCAGCCAGCAGGGTGTCAGGTCACTTCAGCGTGGCCAAGCGCTCCTTGCCGGCCTGCGCCGCCTCAGACTGCGGATAGGCCTTCATCAACTCGTCGATGGTCTTGCGGGCGCCGGGGCGGTCTTTCATCTCTGCCTGGCTGTTGGCCAGCGCCAGCAGGGCCTCAGGCGCCCGGGGGTGCCGGGGTGAGGTCGTGACGAACGCGCGGAACGCGGCCACGGCTTCCTTGTAGTCGCGCTTGCCGTACAGGGCGTTGGCCGACCAGAAGCGTGCCGCCTCGGCGTAACCGCTGCCCGGATGGCGCCTGAGAAATGCCGCGAAGGCAGTGATGGTCTTGTCGAACTCGCCCGTGCGCATCAGGGCCAGCGCTTCGTCGTAGCCGCGCTTCTCGTCGGGCGTGGCCGTGAAGTCCTGGCCATCCAGGGACACCTTCAGGGGCTCGAGCCGGGTGATGCGGTCGTCGGCCGCCTGCGCCAGATCCCGCTGGCGCTTCTGCACCTCGGCCACATCCCGCGCCAGTTGCTCCTGGCTGCCACGCAGACGGGCGATCTCGGCCTTCAGGCTCTCGATCTGGCCATTGAGGTCCAGGATGCCGCGCTTGAGCGCCTGCACCAGTTCCTCGAAGGCTGCGGCCTGCTGGGCCATCTGCTGGGCCATCTGCTGCGTCATCTGCTGGGTCAACTGCGCGCTCTGACGCGCCAGGGCCTGCGCCTGGGCTTGCTGGGCCTCGGCATCCCGTGCCTTGGAGGCCTCGTCCACGGCCGCCAGGCGGGCGCGCAACTCGAGGATGGCCTTGCGGGCCTCTTCGTCATCGAAAAGGCCGGCACGCACCGGCCCGGCCGATGCGAGCAGGCCCAGGGCCATGACCAGGGCCCACAGGCGCGGGCCGAACAGGCCCCAGGGGCGGGATTGCAGGGGGCTCACTGGCGGTCCTTCAACTCGGCGCGGCGGTTCTTGGCCCATGCGGCCTCGTCGCTGCCCTGCGCGGCCGGACGCTCCTCGCCAAAACTCACGGCTTCCAGTTGCGCATCGCCAGCGCCCAGCAGCGTGAGCGAGCGCACCACGGCCTCGGCGCGCTTCTGGCCCAGGGCCAGGTTGTACTCGCGACCGCCGCGCTCGTCGGTGTGGCCTTCGACGATCATCTTGCGGCTGCGGTTGGCGTTGAGCACCCTCGCATGCGCCTCCACCACCGGGCGGCCGTCGTCACGCACCACAAAGCTGTCGAAATCGAAATACACGATGCGGCCGACGCCCGGGGGCAGCCCGTCCACGCCCCTGCCACCCATCTGCCCGGCCTGCACGGTGGCCACCTGGGATTGCGGTGCGGCGGGCGCGGTGGTGGCCGAACCACCGGCCGGCGCCGTCCCTGCAACGCCCGGGTCGCTCTGCTGCCCGCCCGCAGCCTGCGCCGCCGGGGCCGGGCTCACGGGGGTGGGCGTCCTGGATTCGACCGGAGGCTCGTCAAGCTTGACGGAGGAACCACAGGCCGCCAGCAAGGTGGCCAGCGCAAGGCAGACAGAGGTCAGGGCAAGTCTTTTCATGGTGGTGTTCTCCATTCAAGGCCCCGTGCGGGGCGGTGGGCTGCGCAAGGGATTCAAGACCTTCAATCGATGCAGGGACTTGAGCATGGGCAGGCGGACCGTTGCGATCATCGCCCGAACGGTCCCCAGGCCGGTTCGCGCATGTCGGCGCCACTGGACAGCAGACGCGTCTTGATCTTGCCATCCAGCGTGGTGGTCATCAACACGTCGCGCCCCTGGGCGCGGGTGGCAAAGACGATCAGCCGCCCGTTGGGCGCAAAACTCGGGCTTTCGTCGTCCACCGTGTCGGACAGCGTCTGCACGATGCCGTTGGACAGGTCCAGCGTGGTCAGGCGGAAGGCTGAAGCGTTGCGGTTGATGTAGGCCAGGGTGCGGCCGTCCGGGCTGAGCGCGGGGCTGATGTTGTAGCTGCCGTTGAAGGTGACGCGCTCGGCATTGCCGCCCGAGGCGGGCACGCGGTAGATCTGCGGACCACCACCGCGGTCACTCACGAAATAGACCTGCCGACCATCGGGCGAAAACACGGGCTCGGTGTCGATGGCCGGGCTGGTGGTCAGGCGGCGCGGGGTGCCGCCCGTGCGCGGCATGACGTAGATCTGCGCGGGGGCGTCACGCGACAAGGTCACCGCCAATTCACTGCCGTCGGGCGACCAGGCCGGCGCACTGTTGCTGCCCTTGAAGTTCGCCCCCATGGTGCGTTTGCCGGTGACCACATCCTGCACCCAGACCACCGCCTTCTGGCTCTCGAAGCTGACGTAGGCGATCTCGCGGCCGTTGGGCGACCACGCGGGCGAGATGATGGGTTCACTGCTGCGCAAGGCCACCTGCCCGCCTTCGCCATCGGCATCGGTGATGTGCAGCGCAAACTGGCGGCCGCTGCGCGTGACGTAGGCGATGCGGGTGGCGAACACGCCCTTGTCGCCCGTGAGCGCCTCGAAGACCTCGTCAGCGATGCGGTGGGCGGCCAACCGCAGGTCTGCCGCCGGCACCGTGACGGCGCGCGCCAGCACCTCCGTGCCCTTGACCGCATCCCACAGCCGGTAGCGCACATCAAAGGTGCCGTCCGCCAGGCGGTTGATGGAGCCTGCCAGCAAGGCGTCCGCGCCCTGGGCGCGCACTTCGGCCTGGGGCAGGCGGCTGCGCTCGTCCAGCCCTGAGGGGGCATCGAGCGAGCGGAACACGCCACTGCGCTCCAGGTTGGCCCGGATGACCGATGACAGCGACACCATGCCGGGCGCTTCGCCGCGGAAAGGCCCCAACGCCACCGGGATCTGGGTGGCACCCACCCCGGAGATCTCGACACGGAACTGGGCCGCGGCCGGCAGCACGAGGCTGGCACCGAGGGCGGCCGTCAAACGACGTCTGGACCACATGCGGCGGATTCTAGGAGGAGCCCCGCGATAATCCGCCCTATGCCTTCGATGCTGCAGCGATTCGCCCGGGTGGGGCCCTACTTCCGCAGCGGAAAAGCAGCCATTGCCGCCGCGGGGCTGGCCGCGTTGGTGGGCGCGGCCACCGAACCGCTGATCCCCGCCTTGATGCAGCCTTTGCTGGACAAGGGCTTTGCGGGCCAGGGCCTGCCGCTGTGGGTGATTCCGCTGGTGATCGTGGGGCTGTTTGCGGTGCGTGGCGTGGCCGGCTTCGTCGCCCAGTACGGGCTGACCTGGGCCGCCAACCGCGCCGTGCAGCAGATGCGCCAGGCGATGTTCGAACACCTGATGCGAGCCGAGCCGGGGCTGTTTTCCCGGCACAGCTCCAGCCAGCTCACCAACACCCTGGTGTATGAGGTGCAGCAAGGGGCCACGCTGCTGGTGGGCTCGCTGCTCACGCTGGTGAGGGACTCCCTGACGCTGGCCGCCTTGCTGATCTACCTGCTGTGGCTGAACTGGCAGCTCACGCTGTTTGTCTCCATCCTGTTTCCTGCCGTGGCCTTCGTCATGCGCACCTTGGGGAGACGCCTGCACAAGCTGACCGTGGCCGGCCAGGGTGCCACGGACGAACTGGCCTACACCGTGGAGGAGAACGTGCTGGCCTGGCGCATCGTGCGGCTGCACGATGCGGCCCAGAGTCAGGGTCAGCGCTTTGCCGGGCGCAGCAGCCAGCTGCGGCGGCTGGTGATGAAAGCAGCCATCGCCTCCGGCACCATGACGCCCATCACCCAGATCATGGCGGCCATTGCACTGTCCTGCGTGATCACTGCGGCGCTGTGGCAAAGCAGTGCCACCGGTGCCACCGTGGGCGGATTCGTCGCCTTCATCACGGCCATGCTGATGCTGGTGTCGCCCATCAAACACCTGTCGGACGTGATGGCGCCCATCACCCGCGGCCTGGCGGCCATCGAGCGCGGGCTGGACCTGATCGAACACACCCCCACCGAGCAGGGCGGCACGCACGCCGTGGAGCGGGCGCGCGGCGAGATCGAGCTGCGCGGCGTGGGCCTTCGCTACCGCGAGGACCAGGAAGGCGCGCTGCAGGGCGTGAGCCTGCACATCGCACCCGGGCAGACAGTGGCCCTGGTGGGCCCCTCGGGCGCCGGGAAGACCTCTCTGGTGAACCTGCTGCCGCGCTTCATCACCCCCACCGAGGGGCAGGTGCTGCTGGACGGCGTGCCGCTGGCGCAATGGGACGTGCGCGCGCTGCGCCGGCAGTTCGCCTTCGTCAGCCAGGATGTGGTGCTGTTCAACGACAGCGTGGCCGCCAACGTGGCGCTGGGTGCCGAGGTGGACCCGGCGCGCGTGCGCCAGGCGCTGGAAGGCGCGCACCTGGCCGAGTTCGTGGACAGCCTGCCGCAGGGCATGAACACCACCATCGGCCACAACGGCGACCAGCTGTCCGGAGGGCAGCGCCAGCGCCTGGCGATCGCCCGCGCGCTGTACAAGGATGCGCCCGTGCTGATCCTGGACGAGGCCACCTCGGCCCTGGACAGCGAAAGCGAGCGTGCGGTGCAGGCGGCGCTGGAGCACCTGATGCGCCACCGCACCACCATCGTCATCGCCCACCGCCTGTCCACCATCGAACATGCCCACCGCGTGGTGGCCATGGATGCCGGCCGCGTGGTGGAGCAAGGCCCCCCATCTGACCTGCTGGCCGCCGGCGGCCTGTACGCGCGGCTGCACGCCATGCAGTTCAGGACCTGACAGTCCCCCACCGCCCCTACCGCCCCCACGGCCCCTGACAGCGCCCGACAGCCCCCAAAAAACCCGACCCGAGGCCCCGCATGAACACGACCACCCAACCCATCTCCCGCTACCCCGTGCCCACGCTGGAACACCTGCCCGAGGACATCCGCGCGCGCATCCTGGAGGTGCAGGCCAAGGCCGGCTTCGTGCCCAACGTCTTCCTGGCGCTGGCGCATCGGCCGGCCGAGTGGCGCGCCTTCGTGGCCTACCACGACGCGCTGATGCTCAAGGAGGGCGGCAACCTCAGCAAGGGCGAACGCGAGATGATCGTGGTGGCCACCTCCGCCGCCAACGAGTGCCTGTACTGCGTGGTGGCGCACGGCGCCATCCTGCGCGTGTACGAGAAGAAGCCCCTGGTGGCCGACCAGGTGGCCATCAACTGGCGCAAGGCCGACATCACCCTGCGCCAGCGCGCCATGCTCGCCTTCGCCCTGAAGGTGTGCCAGCACTCGCACGAGGTGAACGAAGCCGACTTCGCCGCTCTGCGCGAGCACGGCTTCGACGACGAGGACGCCTGGGACATCGCCGCCATCACCGCCTTCTTCGGCATGAGCAACCGCCTGGCCAACGCCACCGGCATGAAGCCCAACGACGAGTTCTACCTGATGGGACGCGTACCCCGGGCGAAGTGAGCCTGAGGACACCCCCCTCCGAAACCTTGCGACTCGCAAGCCCAACTACGCCATGACACTGCACCGACGCCAGGCGCTGGGTGCCGCAGGAGCCGCAGCAGGCGCCGCCTCGGCTGCCGCCTTGACCGCGTGGGCAGCGGGGCCCGCCACCCCCAGCACAGCCAGCACCACCCCGCGGGAGCCCCCCGCCGCCCCAGGAGCCAAGGTGCTGCGCATCGTCTCGCCCAGCGAGAGCGGGTTTGATCCCGCGCGCGCCGGCGACGTGCCGTCCATCCAGGTGATCGCCCACCTGTTCGAGCCGCTCTACGGCTACGACCCCCTGGCCAGGCCGGTGCGCATGATCCCGCGCGCTGCCGCAGCGCTGCCTGAGGTGTCGGACGACTGGAAAACCTGGGTGGTGAAGCTACGCCCGGGCAGTCACTTCGCTGACGACCCGGTGTTCCAGGGCCGGCCTCGCGAGCTGACGGCGGACGACTTCGTTTACAGCCTGAAGCGCTATGCCGACCCGGCCACCAAGAGCCCGGGCTGGAGCTCGCTGGAGCAGATGGGCATCCTGGGCCTGGCCGAGCTTCGCAAGGCTGCCGTGGAGCAGCGCAAGCCCTTCGACTACGACCGCCCCATCGAGGGTCTGCAGGCGCTGGACCGCTACACCTTGCGCATCCGCCTGGCAGCAGGCCGACCACGCTTTGCCGAGCAACTGGCCGGCAGCGCCACCGGCGCGGTGGCGCGCGAGGTCATCGAGGCCTGGGGCGACGCCTCGCCCGAGCACCCGGTGGGCACCGGTCCCTTCCGACTCGCATTCTGCCGACGGGCCTCACGCATCGTGCTGGAGCGCAACCCGCGCTACCGACAGGCTGTCTATGACGCCCAGCCGGCTGCCGACGATGGCGACGGGCAGCGCATCGCCAACGCGCTGCGCGGCCGCCGGCTGCCGATGGTGGACCGGGTAGAAATCTCCATCATCGACGAGAACCAGCCCGGCTGGCTGGCCTTTCTCAAGGGCGATGTGGACTACGTGATCGTCCCTGATGAGTTCGTGCCCCTGGCCGTGCCCGGCGGCCGGGCTGCACCTTATCTCGTCAAGCGTGGCATCCAGGCGCATTTCCTCACCCTGCCCACCACGGCTTACACCATGTTCAACATGGCCCACCCCGTGGTGGGCGGTTATGCCCCCCGCAGGTGGCGCTGCGGCGGGCCATCGGGCTGGGCACGGACATCGAGCGCGAGATCCGGCTGCTGCGCAACGGCGGAGCCCTGCCAGCGCAATCGCCCATCGCCGTGCACCTGAGCGGCTACGACCCCGCCTTCCGCTGCGAGATGACCGCCTACGACCCGGCGCGCGCCCGTGCCCTGCTGGACCTGCACGGCTACCGGGACCACAACGGTGACGGCTGGCGCGAGCGGCCCGACGGCTCGCCCCTGCTTCTGCAGGTGGCCACCCAGCCGACCCAGGCCGCGCGGCAACTGGACGAGCTGATGCGGCGCGACATGGCGGCCCTGCAACTGCGCACCGACTTCCGCCCCGCCACCTGGCCCGAGCAGTACAAGGCCGCACGCGCGGGCAAGCTGATGATGTGGTCGTTGTCGGGCCGGGCCGGCGCGCCCGACGGCATCCAGGGCCTGCTGCGCTACGACGGCGCGGCCGCTGGTGGGCTCAACCTCTCGCGCTTCGACCTGTCGGAGATGAACCGCCTGATCGCCCGACTGCAGGAGCTGCCCGACGGCGCTGAGCGCAACGCCGTCTTTCACCAGACCAAACTGCTGGCCGCGGCCTGGATGCCCTACAAGCTGCGCATCCACCCCGTGCAAGCGGTGCTCACCCAGCCCTGGGTCAAGGGCTTCCGCCAGCCGCTGTTCAGGGCGAACTGGTTTGAGTACGTGGATGTGGAGCGGTCAGTTTGAATGCAAACATCTACAATGCATGCATTCAAGAGGGGACTGACATGGCCATGCTGACCGTCCGAAACCTGCCTGCCGAGGTGCACCGCGCCCTCGCCCTGCGCGCGGCCCAGCGGGGCCACAGCATGGAGGCCGAGGTGCGAAACATCCTGGCAACGGCCGTCACACCCTCGGGGCGGGTGCGGCTCGGAGCCCTTCTGGCCGAGTTGGGCCAGCAGTCGCGCCTTACCGAAGAAGAATGGACCGTGTTCGACCAGGTGCGTGACCGCACACCGGCCCGGCACGTCAACATCGAATGATCCTGCTCGACACCAACGTGGTGTCCGAGCCGCTGCGGCCCTTGCCCAGCCAAGCCGTGGTCGCCTGGATCAGCGCCCAGCCGCTCGAAACGCTCTTCCTGTCCGCCATCACCGTGGCGGAGTTGCGCGCCGGTCTGTCCCTGCTGCCTGCTGGCAAGCGGCGTTCCGCTTTGCAGGATGCACTCGAAAGGCGGGTGCTGCCTCTGTTTGCAGGCCGCGTGCTGGCGTTCGACATGGGCTGCACGCCTGCCTATGCAGAACTCCTGGCGCGAGGCCGCTCCAAGGGCGCATCCATCGCCATGGCCGATGCCTGCATCGCCGCCATCGCCGCCACCCATCGGTTGATGGTGGCCACGCGCGACACGGCACCTTTTGCGGCGGCGGGCGTGGAGGTCATTGATCCGTGGGGGACTGTGGGAGCCTAGACAGAATGGCTTCGCAAATTCGGGCGGCCCGTCCCCTGCAATAACGTAGGTTGCACGCCGGGGGCGTGCCGAGCTACACCAATGCACCGGACCGATGGTCGGTCAGGT
>JAJTDM010000160.1 GCA_021300575.1 Rubrivivax sp. | reverse complement strand
ACTGAAACTGGATCTGGTGGCTGGACATCAGGACTCTCCTTCGTCAGGAGAGCTCAGGTTACGGTCTCAGTGGCTCACTGGACGAGCCTGCTGAAGCAGGTTTCTAATCAAGTTTTGCTATCAGGTACACAACGGTTGACATCAGCGTCAGCACCCAAACCGCTCCGGCGCGAAGAGGGGCTGATGGATAGATCAAAACACCGGCTGCCAGGAGGACCACTGAAGAGGAAAACATCAGTATGAGCTGATTGAGCCAGCCGAAAATATAGCCCACGGCTTCGGTATTCAACCATAGTTCTGCTGCACTCTGAGTGGGAGCCGGAGCCTCAAGTGGAAGCGCGAGTGAGATTACGGCAGTGATTAGGAAGACGAAGGCCGCCTTGTAACCTAGATCAACTATTGCCGGTGACATGTTCCTGTAGACCATGGTTTTCGCTTTCATTCTGGGTATAAAAACTTGACATATGGCAAAACACAAAGTTTTTTACATATGTCAAAGGAGTGATAAGTCTGTTAACTTCAAGCCATAGCACCTCCGGGTGTTATCGGCAGGCCGTTGAGATACCGATCGACAGCCGGCCCGGCACAGCCGAGGATCGACGCACCCAGCGAGCTGGGGCGTGCCAGCTGTGAGAGGAGCCGACGCCTGCAAAGAAGCGATGTTCTCGCCGGTACGTCTGTAGCACTTTGTTCCGCCGGTGACTCAACGGCCTGCCAGGAGCGGGGACCGGCCGGCCGTTGCGCGAGCGCTCTTGGCCGCGTACAAGGCCGAAACGGCGGATGTTTCAACCTCGATCCGGGTTTCAGCCTGCTCATCCCTGCAGCTCCAGGATCGCCATGGCGGTGGCTTCGCCGGACAGGCGCGCGCCCAGCAGGTCGCACTGGCTCAGAACTTGCGCGCCACATTGAACACGAGCCGGTTGTTGTCTGTCGCGCGCAGCTTGTTGCCGTCGGGCACGAGGTAAAGCTCGCGCACTCGGGTGTTCACGCCCACCCACTCGGCGCCAAAGTCGAAACCCCAGCGCCGATGTGAGATGCCGACCGAGTAGTTGGTGGCATCGGCCTCACGGAAGTTCTTCACCTTCTGCACACCGACAGACAGGTTCAGCGTGGTGTGCGGGTCCAGGTCGATGCTGTAACTCAGGTCGGCCAGCAGCGTGCCGCGGGAGTGGTGGTCGCCACGCGCGTAGCACCCCAGACCGGCGGCTGGATCGGTGCTGACCTGCAGAATCTGCCCGCACACGCCGCCAGTATTGGCGCCGCGATAGGAGCGCGACACCACTGACAACACCCGCGCCTCCAGTGCGCCGTAGCCGGCTTCGAGGACCAGGTAGTCGCTGTCAAACTTGCTGCGCCTCACGTCGGCCGGCGTGAAGCTGTCGAGGTCGATGGCGTGTGGGGCCTCGAAGCGAGCGCCTGGAAAGCGCTCCAGTGCTGCGCCGACCCCGAACCACCACCCTTCGGGGTCTCCCCAGTGGTAGGCCAGCGTTGCCTCGATGCCCAGGCCGTTGCCCTGGAGGTATTGCTTCTTGCTCACGGTGGTGAGCACGAGCTCACCGATGACGCCGCTTTCGTGCGCCGCCTGCACGGTGAGCTTGGCGGCCGGCTTCATCAGCGAATCGCTGATGCCGCGGTTGCGCAGGTCGTTGACAAGGCGGAGCTCGGTGTCCACGGACAGGCGGCTGGCCTTGGTGGGGGTCTGGGCCAGGGCCGTGGTGGCCACTAGCGTCGAGGCGGCGGCCGCCATCAAGCGTGCAACCTTGCGGCATGAATGGATGGTCGTCATGAAGGTCTCCTTAGTAATTTTGGTGTGGTGGTGGTGGTGGGGTCTGGGCCTGGGGCAGGCTGGCGTGGCGGGAACGGCCTGTACGCGGCGCATGCGCTCGATCTGGCACGACAGTTCGGTGCCGATGAAAGCGTGCAGGCGCAGCTCAACGCCCCTGATGCGCATCCCATGCCGGCTTTGCCGCCGCGCGGCTCGAAGGCCAGGCCGTCGGGCCAGGCCCAGGGTGATGGGGCCGATCGAGCGCTTCCGATGGAGCGTCAGCGGCCCGCAGCCCCACCGGTGCTCAACCTTGTTCATCTCTGCAGCGCCAGGATCGCCTTGGCGGTGGCTTCGCCGGACAGGCGCGCGCCATGGGCCGTTGCGGCGTGTGCGCCGCCCGCGGCTTCGCCGGCAAAGAAAAGCCGGTCGTCCAGGGGCGACGCATAGGTCGCCCGGGCATCCACCGAGCCGATGGGAACGACCGCGTAGGCACCCCTGGACAGGGGGTCCGCAGACCAGTCAACGGCCGCTGCGGCAGCCAGAACCCGGCCGGCGGCAGTGCCGCCCAGGAACGAGGCCAGGATGTCTCGCCCCTCAGCCTGAAGCGCTTGTGCTCCCTGGCGTGACACGGCCTCGGCGTATGACCCGGCGAGTATGGTCGTGGCCAGCGGGAGGCGACGGTCAAGGTGCAAGATCGCGCCCTCGCCACGCTGAAGCTTGGCGATGTCGCAGACGTACTCCGGCACCTCCGTCATCGGCGCGTCCAGCCGCAGTCCGACCTTGATGAACCGCCCGCCCTGCAGGTTTGCGATTGCCGTCTGCCGGTCAGGGGGCAGGGCCGGGTTGAACCGGATGAGGCCTTCGGCCAGCACGGGCGGCGGCACGGTGATGACGACGCGCCGGGCGCTGAGCGCGCCGAAGGGTCCCGAGACGACGATGCGGTCGGCGGCGGTCCAGTCGATGGCATGGACCGGATGGCCGGTGCGCACCGGCACGCCGGACCACACATCGGCCACAAGCCGCCCGTAACCGCCTTCGACCTGCCAGTCGTCGCTAGATGCAAGCCCGCCATAGTCGCGAGCCGACAGACGGTCGGCGTCGGTGGCCATGCTGAAGGCTGCGAGTTGGGCTGCCACAGTCTGCATCTCTCCCCGAGCAACAGCCCCCAGGGCGAAGTCACCCCCTTGCAGGCTGCGCAGCCATACCCGCAACCCCAACCCCGGCAAGGCCGCCCTGACGCGGGCTGGCCCGTCGGGCACCGCCTGACCGTCGCGGACGAGCCGGACATCCCGCGACTGGGGGCTCTCCCATGTCGATCGGCCCAGCCTGGCGGCGTCTGCGAAAAAGGAGTTGCTCTTGTTCTTTAATGTGGAAGACACCTCCGAGCAGGCGAGCGGATGTCTGACCTGACGCCGGTCGTGGCCGTGGGGCAACGATGTTGGGGTGATTCAGGCGGCTGCGGGCGTGGCGATGAAGC
>JAJTDM010000101.1 GCA_021300575.1 Rubrivivax sp. | reverse complement strand
GGCCATGCTGGGTAACCAGAGCAACCCACAAACAAGGCCGGATACAAGGCAGCAGCCGACTTCTTCACAACACGATGCGGGTTTGCACCTATCGCCGGGAGGCATCCATACAAGGACCCCATGAACGCACGCGACCCTTCCATGCCCATTCCCAGCGACGACGACGGCACGAACCTGCACGCCCTCGCCGCCTACGCCGACCGCGCCTGGGATGACAAGATCCTGCCGGCGCTGACCGACTACATCGCCATCCCCTCGAAGAGCCCCATGTTCGACCCCGACTGGGCGAAGAACGGCTTCGTCGAGCGCGTGGTGCGCGATACCGCCGCCTGGATCGAGCGTCAGCAGGTGGCAGGGCTCAAGCTCGAGGTGCTGCGCATCGAAGGGCGCACGCCCGTGATCTTCTTCGAGGTGCCCGCCACCAAACCCGGCTCCACCGACACGGTGCTGATGTACGGACACCTGGACAAGCAGCCCGAATTCAACGGCTGGCGCAAGGACCTGGGCCCCTGGACGCCCAAGATCGAGGACGGCAAGCTCTACGGCCGGGGCGGCGCCGACGACGGCTATGCGGCCTACGCCGCCATCACCTCGATCATGGCCCTGGACGCCCAGGGCATCCCGCGCCCGCGCTGCGTGGGGCTGATCGAGACCTGCGAGGAAAGCGGCTCCTTCGACCTGCCGGCCTACCTGGACGTGCTGAAGGCCCGCCTGGGCCAGGTGGGCCTGGTGGTGTGCCTGGATTCGGGCGCCGGCAACTACGACCAGCTGTGGCTGACCACCAGCCTGCGGGGCATGGTCAGCGGCGTGTTGAAGGTGGAGATCCTGACCGAGGGCGTGCACTCGGGCGACTCCAGCGGCGTGGTGCCTTCCAGCTTCCGGATCCTGCGCCATGTGCTGGACCGGCTGGAAGACAGCGCCAGCGGCCGCCTGCTGCCCGAGGTCTTCCACTGCGAAGTGCCCGCCTCCCGGCTGGAGCAGACCCGTGCGACGGCCGCCATCCTGGGCGACGAGGTGTGGAAGCGTTTGCCCTGGGCCTGCGGGGCTGATGGCGCGCTTGCCCTGCCGACCACGACCGACCCTGCGGAGGCCCTGCTCAACCGCACCTGGCGGCCCACGCTCAGCGTCACGGGGGTCGACGGCTTTCCCGACATGCGCAGCGCCGGCAACGTGCTGCGCCCCTACACCGCCTTCAAGCTGAGCCTGCGCACCCCGCCCCTGGTGGATGCGCACCGCGCCAGCGAGCAACTCAAGGCCTTGCTCGAGGACAACGCCCCCTACAACGCCAAGGTGACCTTCCATGCCGACGGCCGCGCCGGGGCATTGGGCGCCACGGGCTGGAACGCGCCTGAACTGGCGCCCTGGCTGGAGAACGCCTTGAACGCCGCTTCCAGCAACCACTTCGGCGCGCCGCTGGGCTACATCGGTCAGGGCGGCACCATCCCGTTGATGAACATGCTGCAGAAGGGCTTCCCGCAAGCGCAGATGATGGTGTGCGGTGTGCTCGGCCCCAAGAGCAACGCCCACGGCCCGAATGAGTTCCTGCACATCGGCTACGGCAAGAAGCTCACCGCCGCCGTGGCACAGGTGATCTCGGCCTGTCCTTGAAAGGGGGCAGCGCTGGGGCTCAGGCTCAGCGTCCCCGCCACGCTTGGAGGCATGCCCGCGCTGGCGGCGGGACGGCAGCGCCTAAAAGGTGAACCCTGAGGCCACCTGGCGCCCTGACAGCGGCTCCAGCAACTTCAGCAGCGGCGTGAGCTCGCGATAGCGCAGCGCCACCCGGGTGGCGTAATTGAAGAAGCGTGGCAGGTCCTGCGCGTAGGCGGGCTTGCCGTCGCGGTGCTTGAGGCGGCAGAAGATGCCCAGCACCTTGAGGTGGCGCTGCAGGCCCATCCACTCCAGTTGGCGCCAGAACTCGCCGAAGTCTTCCCCCACGGGCAGGCCGGCCTTGCGCGCCGCCTGCCAGCCGCGCACGGCCCAGTCGATTTCCTGCTCTTCCTCCCAGGAGATGAAGGCGTCGCGCAGCAAGGAGGCGAAGTCGTAGGTGATGGGTCCGGCCAGCGCGTCCTGGAAGTCCAGGATCCCCGGGCCGGGTTCGGCGACCATCAAGTTGCGCGGCATCCAGTCCCGGTGCACGGCCACCACAGGCTGCGCCAGGGCGTTGTCGACGAGCAGCCGGCTCACGCGCTCCCAGTGGCCTTGTTCCGTCGGGGTCCAGCTGATGCCGTATTCCTGCTGCACACACCACTGGGGGAACAGTTCCAGTTCCCGCCGCAGCACCGCTTCGTCATAGGGCGGCAGGGCCGCAGCGGGCACGCCCGTCTGGAACTGCACCAGGGCCGCGATTGCCGCGCGCATCAGCGTATCGGCGGGGGTGCCCGGGCCCGTCGCCGGATCAGCCTGCATCGCTTTCAGGTACAGCGTGCTGCCCAGGTCCTCCAGCAGCAGGAAGCCGTGGTCCTCATCGCAGCCCAGCACCTGCGGGGCACGCAGGCCGGCCTGCCGGATCAGGCCGCCGATGCGCACGAAGGGGCGGACATCCTCCTGCGGCGGGGGCGCATCCATCACGATGAAGGTGCAGGCACGCCCGCGCTGCTGGCCCTGAATGCGCAGGTAACGCCTGAAACTCGCGTCGGCGGATGCAGGGGCCAGGGTGTCGGCCTCCAACGTCCAGGTCCCGGCCAGGCCCGCCAGCCATTGCTCGAAGGCTGCTTGACGTTGCGCGCTGGGCCACTCGATCTTGCAGGGCGTCATGTGAAGTCTGTTGGCTGGGCCAAGTCGATAATCCGCAGCATTCTAGGAAGCCGATGCCGGCAGCGACCGTGACGGATCGCTGCCCTGTCGGCCCCGCTTCCAGGCTTCTCATTCACCTCCGCCATCCGATGTCCCTCCCACGCTTGATCCCGCTGGTCCTGGCTGTCCAGGCGGCCCTGTCGTCCCAGGGCGCCTGGGCGGCCGGTCGCGATGCGGACCAGCCCGTGAAGATCGAGGCCCGCACCATCAACGGCACGGTCGACGACGAGGCCCGGGCCGAGGGCGATGCAGAGCTGCGTCGCGGCGGGCTGTTGATCAAGGCCGATCGCCTGACCTACCGCACCCCTTCCGACCGCGCCATCGCCGAAGGGCGGGTGATCGTGAACAACGACGGCTCCACCTTTCGCGGCCCGCGGCTGGAACTGCAGGTGGAGTCTCTGGAGGGCTTCTTCCTGCAGCCAGACTTCGACCTGACCCGCACCAAGACCGCGGGGCGGGCACAGCGCATCGACTTCTTCGGTTCTTCGCGCTTCCAGGCCACGCAGCCGATCTATTCCAGCTGTCCGCTGGACGGCACCGGAGGCCCCGACTGGTTGCTGACGGCGCGCAAGCTCAGCGTCGATCTCGATGCCAACGAAGGCGTGGCCGAGGGTGCCCGGTTGTACTTCCTGGGGGTGCCGCTGCTGGCGCTGCCGTGGTTGACCTTCGCCGTGACGGGTGATCGCAAATCCGGCTGGCTGCCCCCGGAATTCCGGTTGGACAGCCGCAGCGGTGCGTCAGTGACTGCACCGTACTACTGGAACATCGCCCACAACCGGGACGCGACGATCTCGCCCAGGCTCGTGGCGCGCCGCGGCTCTGCCGTGGACGCCGAGTTCCGCTATCTGGAGCCCGAGTTCCAGGGCTCGGTCTGGGCGGACTGGATGCCGTCAGACCGCCTGGCGGGACGCAGCCGGCATGCCCTGAAGTCCAGCCACAGCGGGGTCTTGCCGTGGTCTGTGGGTGCTGATCGTGGTCGGTACGACTGGGCCGTCGTCCGGGTGTCGGACGCAGACTGGTGGAAGGACTTTCCCACTGGAGGCCTGTACTGGACCCCGCGCCTGCTGCCCCTGGCAGTCGCGGCCGAGCAGCCCCTGTCGATGTTCTCGCTGGAGGTGGATACCTACGTGCGCACCCGCCGCTGGCAGGTGTTGCAGTCGCTGACCGATCCCCTCGCGAGTCCTTACAACCGTTCCTTGCAGGTCGGGATGCGAAGCGGCGGCGAAATGTCGCCCGGGCTGTTCGGAGACTTCGAGCTGGAGTTCAACCGCTTCGATTTGCCCAGCGCGACTGCCGGCGCGGGCATGACGGGCACTTCCGCCTCTGCCACCCGGCCGAACGGGCATCGGCTCCATTTGCTGGGCCATGTGGAACGTCCTTGGCTCTTTCCGAGCGGTTGGCTGGTGCCGCGCCTGGCGCTGAACGCCGCAAGCTATGGCCTGGACCAGGCTTTGCCCGACGGCCGGCGTCGCTTGTCACGCGCCATCCCGACCTTCAGTCTGGACGGGGGCCTGACGTTTGAGCGCCGGACCGCGGCCTTCGGCCGGGCGCTGCGGCAGACGCTGGAGCCCCGCGCCCTCTACATCAGAACCCCCTGGCGTGAACAGAGCCCCAATCTGAGCTTTGACAGCGCGGGCAAGGACTTCAACTACAGCTCCATCTTCACGGGCAATGAGTTCAGCGGCGTGGACCGTGTCTCTGACGCCAACCAGTTGAACATTGGCGCCGTCACGCGGCTGTTGGACGCCTCCACGGGCGCCGAGCTGATGCGCTTGGGCCTGGTGCAGCGGCTGCTGTTCAGCGACCAGCGCATCACCCCCTCGGGCCAGACGGTCACGGGTCGGGCGTCGGACCTGCTGGCGGTGGGTGCCACGTCGGTCATCCCGCAGTGGAGCCTGGATGGCTCTTTGCGCTGGAGCGCGCAGGAGAGCGCCCTCATCCGATCGGTGATCACAGCGCAGCACGATGCGGGCCAGGCCCGGCGCGTCAGCGTTTCTCATTACTACACCCGGGGCCAGTCCGACCAGTGGGCTTTCGGCTGGCAATGGCCTTTGCGCTGGAGCCTGGGCAAGGCGGGCCCCGCGGTTCCCGGGACCTCCGCAGGCTGCCAGCGTCAGTGGTACAGCCTGGGCCGCATGAACTACAGCGTGAACGATCGTCGCGTCACCAACGCCGTGGTGGGCTTTGAGGTGGACGCCGGGTGCTGGTCAAGTCGCCTGTTCATCGACGTCCAGGCCACGGGCAGCGGGCAATCCACGGCCCGCCTGATGTTCCAGCTTGAACTGACGGGCCTGTCCAGTTCCCCGGGCGGCATGTTGCGGGTGTTGAAGGACAATGCGACCGCTTTCCGCCCCATGCGTGAAGAAAGCGTCACGACCCCCACGGCGACCTCTCCATGACTCAACTCGAAGCCCCTTCGCGCGGGGCGGCCCTGGCGGCCCTGGTGACCGCCTGTCTGTGGGCTGTCCACACCCCTGCGACCTGGGCCCAGGGCCAGCCGACGGCCACCGACCGCGCGGCCACGCGCGCAGCCGACCGCTCGGCCGTGCGCAGCGGCGACTACATCGCGGCGATCGTCAACCAGGAACTGGTGACGGCGGTGGAGGTGTCGCGCCGCATGGCCAGAGCCCGGGAAGATGCCCAGCGCGCCGGTGCACGGTTGCCTGCCGATGAAGAACTGAGGAATCAGGTGCTGGAGGCTCTGATTGAAGAGCGCGTGATCCTCACCTACGCGCGTGAAACCGGCGGCAGGGTCGACGACGCGGAACTTGACCGGGCCGTGCAGACCGTGGCCGCGCAGAATCAGCTCAGCGTCCCGCAACTGCGCGAGCGTCTGGCCGGCGAAGGCATCGACCTGGTGCGTTTCCGGGCCAACCTGCGTGATCAGTTGCTGGTGGAACGCACGCGTGAACGCGAGGTCTACCAGCGCATCCGCATCACCGACAGCGACGTGGAGGACTACCTGGAGCGCCAGCGCCGCGCAGCCGCCGCCGAGGCCCCGTTGAACCTGGCGCAAATCCTGATCTCGGTGCCCGAGGGCGCGTCGGAGGCCGTGGTCGCCGAGCGCCGCCGCCTGGCCGAGGCCGCCCTGGCCCGGGTCCGCGCGGGGGAGCCCTTTGAGGCGGTGGCGCGCCAACTGTCCGAGGACGCCCAGCGCGAAAAGGGCGGTGAGATCGGTGCGCGCCCGGTCTCCCGGTTGCCAGACCTGTTCGTCGAGGCCACGCGCTCGCTCAAGGTTGGGGAGGTGACACCGGCGCTGGTGCGCAGCGCCGCCGCATTTCATGTGCTGAAGGTGCTGTCTCGGGGCGACGTCGGCCCGGCGCAGGTCACGCAGACGCGGTCGCGCCACATCCTGCTGCGTCCTTCCAGCCGTCTGACGGCCGAGGCGGCGCAGGCTCGTCTGGCCGGTTACCGGCGCCAGATCGAGAGCGGTGCGCGCACGTTCGAGGACATGGCGCGCGAGTTCTCCGAGGATGGCTCGGCCGCGCAAGGTGGTGACCTGGGCTGGGCTGCCCCGGGCACCATGGTGCCGGAGTTCGAGGAGGCGATGAACGCGCTGCCTCTGGGGGGGCTGTCTCAGCCCGTGGTGTCACGCTTCGGCGCGCACCTGATCCAGGTGCTGGAGCGCCGTGAAGTGGCCGTGGATCCCAAGCAGCTGCGTGAGCAGGCGCGCAACGCCTTGCGTGAGCAACGCTTCGACGATGCCTACACCGACTGGGCGCGCGACCTGCGGGGTCGCGCGTACGTCGAGAGGCGCGAGCCGCCGCTTTGAGTCACCCGTCGACCAACGGCGCAGGCCTGCGGCGGCCAGCGCAGCGCGCATGAAGCACATCCCGCGCAAGCGTTTCGGCCAGCACTTTCTGACCGATACCGGCCTGATCGAGGCCATCGCCGACACTATCGACCCGAGGCCGGGCCAGCCCTTGGTGGAGATCGGGCCCGGTCTGGGGGCCCTGACGCGGCCCGTGCTGCAGCGCTGCGGCCGTCTGACGGTCATTGAACTCGACCGTGACCTCGCCGCCCGACTCAAGGCCTGGCCGGGCCTGCAGATCATCGAAGCTGACGTGCTGGGTGTGGACTGGCCTGCCGTGCAGGTTCAGGCCTGCAGTCATGCCGGTGCGTCACCCGAAACCCTGCTGCGCGTGGTGGGCAACCTGCCGTACAACATCTCCACGCCCATCCTGTTCCACCTGCTCGAGGCCGCTGCTCGGGTGCAGGACCAGCACTTCATGCTGCAAAGCGAGGTGGTCGACCGCATGGTGGCCGGACCGGGCACCAAGGCCTATGGCCGGCTGAGCGTGA
The DNA here is from genome assembly GCA_021300575.1 of Rubrivivax sp. GTDB lineage: Bacteria > Pseudomonadota > Gammaproteobacteria > Burkholderiales > Burkholderiaceae_C > Rubrivivax. The sequence goes on along the minus strand of JAJTDM010000101.1, from coordinate 4,218 downwards.
TGCTGCAGTGGCGCTACGCCATGGAACGGGTGCTGGACGTGCCGCCGCAGGCCTTTGAGCCTCCGCCGGCAGTGGACTCGGCTGTCGTGCGCATGCTGCCGCTGCCGGTACCCCCGCTGGAGGACATGCACGTGCTGTCAGAGTTGGTGACGGTGGCCTTTTCTCAGCGCCGCAAGCTGCTGCGCCACACCCTCGGCCGTTGGCTGGAGCAAAAAAACTTCACCGGCACCTTCGACACGCAGCGGCGTGCCGAAGAAGTGCCGGTGAACGAGTTCGTCGACCTGGCCCGTGTGCTGGGCCGCTGATCAGGCTGCGGCGCGCAGCCAGGCGGCTGTGTCGAAGGCGCTGCTCATCATCGGCATGTTCATGCCGAAGTTGGGGTTCACACCCGACTTCGGCACCGTCACCTTCGCCGCTGGCTTGGGCACGATGGGTTGCTCGGCCGGCAGCGCTTCCAGCGGCTTGTCCGACTGTTCCTGACCCCGGGTGACCGCGAAAGAGTAGAAGCAGCGGAACGCAATCTTGCGCTCGCCCCAGAAATCGGCGGCATCGCGAAAGACGTCCAGCAACTGCTCACGCGCTTCGCGGTCGAACCGAGGGTTGTCGGGCAACTGCTCGAGCACGACCACAAAGCCCGGTTGCGCCCCGGCCTTGTGCACGATGTCGGTCATGCAGTCGTACAGCGCGTCCAGGTTCTTGCCGAAATGGGCTGGGAAGGTGAACGCCTGGGCGATGGTGTCCAGAACGTCCTGCTTGGTCTGGGCCGAAGCGACGTTGGCGTAGAGAAAGTGCTGTCCGGCCGCCTGCGCGGCAGCCATCAGGTCTTCGACCCGATAAGCGCGGATCGACTGCACGATGTTGGATCGGATGGTCTGCAACTGCATGGTCGCTGTCCCCCTTGGGTTCAAAAAATTCAAGCACTCACACCTGCTGCTCACTCCACGATCCGGCGAAAGCTCGCGTAGTGGTCGGCGGTGTAATAACAACTCACAGGCCTGCTCGGCTCGCGGCCGCCGCAGACGATTCTTCTGGCTCCGCGATGCTTCAGCCCGGGCGTCTTCACGGTGTACTCCCGGTAGAAGCCTCGGGCTTCTGCGGGCAGCAACCGTTCACGGTTGCGGAACACCGTCCCGTCCTTTTCGTAAGGAAACGGGCCGCCTGTGCCGATCAATCGGCGGGTTTCCCGTGCCTCGGGCGGCAAGCCAGCCAAGGCCACGATGCCCACACTCTCCGCCGGGCTCTCCGTTTTGGCCTCAGCTGAAGGAGACCCCAGCAAATGAAGACCAAGAACGAGAGCGAGCCCTAACTTCGAGGCGGAATCCCCAACCTTTGACCAACCCAGCCTGAGCACGGGAAAACCCTCAAAACCAGGGGCGGGATGTTACCGGAGACCCACAAAAACCTCAAGCCGCCAGAAGAGTTCCAGGCCGGTTGCGCAGGTTAATTAGTGTTTACTCACCTTTCACACCCCGGGAGCGGCTATCCGCGGGCCTGCCAGGGCCTGAAAAGCGCTGCGCGGTCCCCTCCAAGGGTTTCGACGGGACCTGACCGGCTGTGGAAGGGCCGCAAGCAAGGGCCCGAAAACGGTTCAGCGGGCCGCGCTGGCGTCGGCCACCGTCAGGGCTGTCATGTTCACCACCCGGCGCACGGTGGCCGAAGCGGTGAGGATGTGCACCGGTTTGGCCGCCCCCAGCAACACCGGCCCGATGGCGATGCCCCCGCCCGCAGCCGTCTTCAGCAGGTTGTAGCTGATGTTGGCAGCGTCAATGTTGGGCAGTATCAGCAGATTGGCCTCGCCCGTGAGGGTGCTGCGCGGCATCAATTGTTGCCGGTAGGCGGCGTCCAGCGCCATGTCACCGTGCATCTCGCCGTCCACGGTCAGCCACGGCGCCTGCTCGCGCACCAGGGCCAGCGCTTCGCGCATCTTCACGGCCGAAGGCAGCTCACTGGAGCCGAAATTGCTGTGCGACAGCAGGGCGGCCTTGGGCTCGATGCCGAAGCGCTTGAGTTCCTCGGCGGCCATGACCGTGATCTCGGCCAGTTGCGCCGCGCTGGGGTCGGCGTTCACATGGGTGTCCACCAGGAAGACCTGACGTCCGGGCAGCAGCAACCCGTTCATGCAGGCGAAGGTCTTGACCCCGGCACGCTTGCCGATGACCTGGTCCACGAATCCCAGGTGCCAACCAGTGGTACCCCAGGTGCCGCAGATCATGCCGTCCACCTCGCCCTTGTGCAGCAGCATGGCGCCAATGAGCGTGAGCCGACGTCGCATCTCGATCTTGGCCAGCTGTTGCGTGACGCCGCGGCGCTCCATCATCCGGTGGTAGGTCTGCCAATAGTCGCGGTAGCGGTGGTCGTCCTCGGTGTTGACGACGTCGTAGTCCCGACCTTCGACCAGGCGAAGGCCGAACTTCTCCACGCGCTGGGCGATGACGGCCGGCCGCCCGATCAGGGTGGGCCGCGCCAGGTTTTCGTCCACCACCACCTGCACCGCCCGCAACACCCGTTCTTCCTCGCCCTCGGCGTAGGCCACGCGCTTGTGCGTGGCGCGCTTGGCCAGGGTGAAGATCGGCTTCATGATCGTGCCCGAGGCGTACACGAAGCTCTGCAGCTTTTCGCGGTAGGCGTCGAAGTCGCGCACCGGGCGCAGGGCCACGCCAGAATCCGCGGCAGCCTTGGCCACCGCGGGCGCGATCTTCATCATCAGCCGGGGATCGAAGGGTTTGGGAATCAGGTACTCCGGCCCGAAGCTCAGGGTGGCGCCGGCGTAGGCGGCTGCCACCACTTCACTTTGCTCGGCTTGCGCCAGTTCCGCGATGGCGTGCACCGCCGCCACTTCCATCTCATCGGTGATGGTGGTGGCGCCGCTGTCCAGTGCGCCGCGGAAGATGTAGGGGAAACACAGGACGTTGTTGACCTGGTTGGGGTAGTCGGTGCGGCCGGTGGCCATGATGGCGTCGTCCCGCACCGACCGCACCTCCTCAGGCATGATCTCGGGCGTGGGGTTGGCCAGCGCGAAGATCAGCGGCCGCGCGGCCATGCGCGCCACCATCTCAGGCTTGAGCACGCCAGCGGCCGACAGGCCGAGGAACACGTCGGCGCCCTCGATGACTTCGGCCAGGGTGCGCAGGGGGGTGTCCTGGGCGAACTCTGCCTTGTCCGGGTCCATCAGCTCGGTGCGGCCCTGCCACACCACGCCCGCCAGGTCGGTCACCCAGATGTTCTTGCGCGGCACGCCCAGCTTGACCAGCAGGTTCAGGCAGGCGAGTGCGGCAGCCCCCGCGCCCGAGGTGACCAGCTTGATCTGCTTGATGTCCTTGCCGCTGACCTTCAGCCCGTTGATCAGCGCAGCGCCCACGACGATGGCCGTGCCGTGCTGGTCGTCGTGGAACACCGGAATCTTCATGCGCTCGCGCAACTTGCGCTCGACGTAGAAGCAGTCCGGTGCCTTGATGTCCTCAAGATTGACGCCGCCGAAAGTGGGCTCCAGGGCGGCAATGATGTCCACCAGCTTGTCCAGGTCCTTTTCGTTGACCTCGAGGTCGAAGACGTCGATGCCTGCAAACTTCTTGAACAGCACCCCCTTGCCTTCCATCACCGGCTTGGAGGCCAGCGGACCGATGTCCCCCAGGCCCAGCACGGCCGTGCCGTTGCTGACCACCGCCACCAGGTTGCCCTTGGAGGTGTAGCGGTAGGCATTGGCGGGGTCCTTGACGATCTCCTCGCATGCCGCGGCCACGCCGGGGGAGTAGGCCAGCGCCAGGTCCCGCTGGTTGACCAGCTGCTTGGTCGCGGCGATGGCCACTTTGCCTGGCGTGGGGAACTCGTGGTACTCCAAAGCGGCACGACGCAGTTGGGCACGCTTTTCTTCGGGTGTGGACATGGTGCGCGAGGCGGAGGGGCCAGAGGGCGGGAGGGGTGACGGCAGACGTCAGACGGCGCCCTGGCCGCTCGTGACGCATCCCGAGGCAGGGCGGATCCAAATTGTAGGTGGCTGGGTGTTTCCAGCCTGGGCTGTGGTCGGGCAGGGGCCCCGCGCCGCGCGGCGTGAACGTCTACGTGGCCAAGCGAATCGTGAACCTGCCCGGCCGGTCTGCGCAGGCCGGGAGTCTTTTCCAATTCAGGTATGAGCCTGGAGCGACCTGACTTTGGTGGCGCGCGGAGCGCCAATCGGTTGTAGACCGAGCCAGTGTATTGGGCTGCTGGTCCTTGTCACTT
>JAJTDM010000100.1 GCA_021300575.1 Rubrivivax sp. | reverse complement strand
GCGCACCACTGCTACACCGGTCTTCCGCGGCACCGCATTCCACCTTGCCACAACCGGGGCACGCAGTGTTTCTTCGGCGCGATTTGCGGCAGCCCGCCGATTACTTCGCTAACCTCCAGATCTTCTTCCACCACATCCAGGGGCAGGCCATGATCGTGGACCACCGCACCTACGCCGTGAAGCCGGGCCGGCTCAACGACTACCTCGAGCTCTACGCGGCAGAAGGCTATCCCCTGCAGTTGAAATACCTGGGCCGGAACATCGGCTGGTATGTCTCGAACGACATTGGCCCGCTGTCCCAGTTGGTGCACATGTGGGCCTACGACAGCCTGGCGGATCGCGAGGCGAGACGGGCCGAACTCATGAAGGATCCAGGCTGGCTCGCCTTTCTCCAAAAGGGCATGCCCATGCTGGACAGCATGGAAAACAAAGTCTTGCGACCTGCGCCCTTCTTCCAGGCGCCCTAGTGCTCTGTTTCTCAAGCAAGCTTACGAATGAAGACGATGCGTTCTTGTGTCAGGCCAGGCCGCAGCTCCCAGCCATGACTCGCGCCATGGCGAGGAGTTGCAGCGACGTATGGCGCAAGAAGGCGCGACTTCATGCAGTCGGGTCGGTTGAACAGGTGGCGCAAGTGGTGACTGGCGCGAGCCGTCGCGTCGCCGACATCGCCACCGTGACGATGATGGAGGTGCTGAAGCTGGGGCTTCCTTGCCGCCTGCCGCTTGGGATCAAGCTGCTCCTGATGACCTATATTCGAGGGGTCATGATCTGATCGCCCGGGTTGCAGATGGGCAGACCATGACAGTCGGCGGCGGTGTAAGCGCAACACACCCGAAGGACATCAATCGTCAGAGTCGGTGAACCAGGAAGATGCAGAACGTTCCCTCGCCCCTGGCGGGACTCAAGGTGCTGGACCTGTCGCAGATCATGGCGGGACCCTATTGCACGATGGTGCTGGCGGATCTCGGCGCGGAAGTGATCAAGGTGGAGAAAGCCGGCAAAGGCGATGACTCGCGGGAGCTGGGCCCGTACGTCGACGGCGAGTCAGCCTCCTTTGCACAGATCAACCGTAACAAGAAAGGCATCGTCATCAACCTCAGGGACCCGCAGGGTCGCGAACTGCTCCACGAGCTTGCCCGCAGGGCCGACGTGGTCGTGGAGAACTTCCGGGTTGGCGTGACCAAGTCGCTCGGCGTGGACTACGAGACCCTGAGCAGGATCAATCCCCGACTCGTCTACTGCTCCATCTCCGGCTTCGGGCAGACCGGCCCCTATGCGCACAAGGGCGGCTTCGACCTGGTGGCGCAGGGCATGACCGGGATGATGAGCATGACCGGCGAAGCCGGTGGCCGCCCCCTCAAGGCCGGCATCGCCGTCTACGACATCGGTGCTGGCATCACCGCCGTCTATGCCATCCTGGCAGCACGCATCCACCAGATGACCACTGGCGAGGGTCAGCACATCGACATCTCGCTGGCCGAGTGCGGCCTGCCCTGGTTCATCTGGGAAGCGGCGGCCTACTTCGCCAATGGCAACGTACCCAAGGCGACCGGCAGCCGGCACCGGGTGTCCGCGCCTTACCAGGCCTTCCGGACCGGCAGCGGCTACATCGTGATCGGCGCGGCCAACCAGCGCACCTGGGAGCGGCTGTGCACTGAAGTGCTGGACCGGCCGGAACTCATACAGGATCCGCGCTTTGCCACCAACTCCTTGCGCCTGAAGCACGTGGAGGAGCTGGAGCGACTGCTGGAGGAGCTGTTCGCCGGGGCTGCCGCGGCCACCTGGATCGCGCGCTGTGAGACGGCAGGTGTTCCCTGCGGCCCGATCAATGACTTCGGCCAGGCGTTGGACGACCCGCACTACCGCGCGCGCGGCATGATTCAGAAGGTCGACCATCCGATCATGGGCAGCATGCGGATGCTGGGAATTCCCACCAAGTTCTCGCGAACCCCCGGCGCGGTGAACACCGCCGCTCCGACCCTCGGCCAGCACACCGACGAAGTGCTTGGCGGCCTGGGGCTCGCGCCTGAGCGGATCGCTCAACTGCGTGAAGCGGGGGTGGTGCAATGACGGATGCGATCCGGGTGTCGCGCGAGGGTCCGGTGGTGCGGGTGACGCTCGACCGCCCCGACAAGCACAATTGCGTGAGCACCGCCATGTGGCGCCAGCTCGGAACCCTCTTCGAAGGCTTCGATGCTGACGAGAGCCTTCGCTGCATTGTGCTGGCGGGCGCCGGCGGCAAGGCCTTCTCGGTAGGCGCCGACATCGCCGAGTTTCCGCAGGTGCGCAGCAATGCCGCCCAGGCGCGCGAGTACGGCAAGCTCACGCACGGCGCCATGGAAGCGATGGCCCGCTGTCGCCATCCGCTGATCGCCGCGGTGCAGGGGATGTGCGTGGGCGGCGGCCTAGAGCTCGCCTCCATCTGCGACATGCGCTACTGCACCGAAAGCTCGCGTTTCGGCATCCCGGTGAAGCGGCTCGGCTTGGTGGTGGCCTATGCGGAGCTGCTGCCGCTGGCGAGGCTGGTGGGGCCGGCCAATGCCAAGGAGATCCTGCTCGAAGGCACCCTGTTCGGCAGCGCCCGCGCCCGCGAGATGGGACTGGTCAACCGGGTCCTGCCGGATGCCGGCTTCGAGGAGGCGATCGCGGCGATCGCGGCCTCCATCGCGCAGGGGGCGCCCCTGGTGGCGCGCTGGCACAAGCAGTTCGTGAACCGGCTCGCGGATCCGGCGCCGTTGACGGCCGCAGAGCTCGACCGCAGCTACCACTGCTTCGACACCGAGGACTTCCAGATCGGCACCGAGGCGTTCCGCGCCAAGACCCAGCCGATGTTCAAGGGCCGCTGATCCCGTCCAGGCGGTAGAAGCGCGCCGCGTTGCCGACGAAGAAACGCTGGCGATCGCGGTCGGAGAAGCCCTCCAGCATCCGGGACACCGATTTCACCAGCGTGTCGTAGTCGATTCGAAGCCCGGCCACCGGGAAGTTGCTGGCGAACATGCAGCGCTCGATGCCGAAGATGGCGATGGCTGTGAGCACCACCTCGCGGTTGGATTCGTAGTCCCAGGGCCGGTCCTTCAGGCCGAACTCCGACACCTTGAGGTGGACGTTCGGCTGCCGCGCGATCGTCTCCATCGCCTGCTGCCACGCCTGCAGCCCCGACGCGCTGCGATCCCAGGGAAAGCCGGTGTGGTTGAGCACGATTGGCGTGCGCGGGAAGGCCGCAGCCACCTGGGCAGCCTCCGCCAGGTGCCAGTACGGCACCCGCAGGTCCCATGACAGCCCGTGTTGCTCAAGCCGGGCGAACCCCTCCAGCCACTTCGGATCCTGCATGGTCCCTGGCGCGCCGGGCGTCATCGTGTGCGGCGACAGCGAGGTGACCGGCTTCGAACGGATTGCACGCACCAGCGGGAATGCGGCTTGTCGCGCAAGCACCTCGGCGGCGTTGCCGGTGTGGAACCAGGCATGGGCGACGATTGCGGCCGGCAACAGCCCCTCCGCACGATGGATGCTTTCCAGCCAACTCGTTTCGCCGACTTGGTCGTTGCGATCCCATTCCGCCTCGCAGTGGACGGTTGCCAGCACGTTGTGGCGCGAGGCGTCGCGTCGGTAGTCGGCGGGCAGGTAGTTGCGTTTGAGCGCGTCATAACTGCCGAGGAAGAAATGCGGCTCGGGACGGACGGACAGCCAGGGATAGCGGTTGCTGCCCAAGTCCCACAGGTGATGATGCGCATCAACGAGCGTGACGGCGCCGGGGTCGTCGACCCAGGCGCCATGAATCGTCGGCCCAGGTGCGCTGCTCATACCCGGGTTCCACCATCGACCATGACCGTCGACGCGGTCACGAACGAAGCCTCGTCGGATGCGAGCCACAGGATCGGGAAGGCGACCTCGCGGGCGTCCGCCCAGCGGCGCTGCAGGTTGTGGTCGACCTGCTCGGTGCGCAGGTCCAGCTCGCTGCGCCCGGTCTGCTCGGCGCGCCGCACATGGAACGGCGTCAGCGTCAGGCCGGGGCAGACGGCGTTGACCCGCACTTTGTGGGGCGCCTCCTCGAATGCGAGCGTGCGCGTCATGGACAGGATGCCGGCCTTGGTCACGTCGTACTGGCCCATGCCCGCGCGCGGATTCACCGCATGGGTGGACGAGACGTTGACGATGGCCCCGCGGCCGGATCGGCGCAGCGCCGGCAGCGATTCCTTCGCGAGGTAGGCATAGCTGAGCAGGTTGACCGAGAGGATCCTCTGCCAGGTCTCCGCCTTTGCATCGGCGAGCGGCTCATAGGAGCGGATGCCGGCGAGGTTCACCAGCACATCGAGCGCGCCGAACTCGGCCAGCACGCGGGCGACGATGGCCGGCGCGGCAGCCTCCGCGCCGACGTTGGCCGCGATCTCCAACACCCGTGCGCCCGCCACTTTCTTGCGGATGTCGGCGGCGACCTCGCCCAGCGGTGCGCCCTCCTGGTCGACCAGCGCGACTGCCGCGCCCTCCTCGCAGAACAGCTGCCCTGTTGCCGCGCCGATGCCGCCCGCGCCGCCGGTGATCAGCGCCGTCTTGCCCTGGAGTCTCTTCATGTCGCATTCCTTCCCGTGCAGGCTCTCACGCCCGTTCAAGCGGTCTTCTGCTCCGCCACCCCCAGCTCGTCCACCATCTGCTGGCGCATCAGGAACTTCTGGATCTTGCCGGTGATCGTCATCGGGAAGGCATCGACGAACCTGATGTGGCGCGGGATCTTGTAGTGCGCGATCTGACCATGGCAGAACTCCCGGATCTCCTCGGCCGTGGCCTGCTCACCGTCGCGCAGGCGGATCCAGGCGCAGATCTCCTCGCCGTACTTCACGTCGGGCACGCCAATCACCTGCACGTCCTGCACCTTGGGGTGGCGGTAGAGGAACTCCTCGATCTCGCGCGGGTAGACGTTCTCGCCGCCGCGGATCACCATGTCCTTCAGGCGGCCGACGATGTTGACGTAGCCCTCCTCGTCCATCGTCGCGAGGTCGCCGGTATGCATCCAGAAGCCGGCGTCGATGGCCTCGCGCGTCTTGTCCTCGTCGCCCCAATAACCGCGCATGACCGAGTAACCGCGGGTGCAGAACTCCCCCGCCTGGCCACGCGGCACCATCCGGCCCTGCGCATCGACGATCTTGACCTCGATGTGCGGCTGCACTCGGCCGACGGTGGAGACGCGCCGCTCCAGCGGGTCGTCCACCGAACTCTGCGTGGACACCGGTGAGGTCTCGGTCATGCCGTAGGCGATGGTGACCTGGCGCATGTTCATCTGCGCCTGCACGCGTTTCATCACCTCCACCGGGCAGGGCGAGCCGGCCATGATGCCGGTGCGCAGCGTGGCCAGGTCGAACTCCGCGAAGCGCGGGTGGTCGAGCTCGGCGATGAACATCGTCGGCACGCCGTACAGCGCGGTGCAGCGTTCCTCCTGCACCGCCTGCAGCACGGCCAGCGGGTCGAAGGCGTCGGCCGGATAGACCATCGTGGCGCCGTGCGTCAGGCAGCCCAGGTTACCCATGACCATGCCGAAGCAGTGGTACAGCGGCACGGGAATGCACAGGCGGTCCTCATGCGTGAGGCGGATCGCCTCGCCGACGAAGTAGCCGTTGTTCAGGATGTTCTGGTGCGTCAGCGTCGCGCCCTTGGGGTAGCCCGTCGTGCCCGAGGTGAACTGGATGTTGATCGGGTCGTCGAACTGCAACGTCCCGGCAAGTTCCGCCAGGCGCGCGTGCTCGGCAGGGCCGCCGCCGCGCGCCACCTCGTCGAAGTTCAGCATGCCGGGCGTGCGCTCGGCGCCCAGGCGCACCACGGTGCGCAGGTGTGGTAGCGCACGCGCATGCAAGCCCCCGGGCGGGGCCGTGGCGAGCTCAGGCGCGAGGTCGTTCACGATGGCGAGATAGTCGCTGGTCTTCAGCGCTGGCGCCAGCACGAGCGCCTTGCAGCCCACCTTGTTCAGCGCATACTCGAGTTCGGCTCGCCGATAGGCCGGGTTGATGTTGACGAGCACGAGCCCCGCCTTGGCGCTAGCGAACTGCGTCAGCGCCCACTCGGCGCAGTTCGGCGCCCAGATGCCGATGCGCTCACCGGTCTCGAGCCCCAGCGCCAGCAGGCCGGCGGCGAGTGCGTCCACACGCTCGCGAAGCTCGCGCCAGGTCCAGCGCACCGCTTGGTGGCGCACCACCAGGGCCTCGCGCTCGGGCCAGCGCTCGACCGTGCGGTCGAAGCACTCGCCGATGGTCTGGCCGAGCAGGCGCACCGAGCAGGCGCCGTGGTCGTAGGAAGAGGCAGCCGTGGGCATCGAAGTCTCCTGAGTGTGGGCGCGCGGGCCACCGCAACCCGTGCAGCCCGGCCACATGGGTCGCTCTACAGGCGAGGTATACCGCAAACGCCTTGGCACAGACTTGATGTCTTCCCTTGGGAATCGGTCAAGTTCGAATGCCTGCTCCAGGCCGCCTGGTCCCTGGGAAGGGGCCTGGCAGCTTCGATCTTTCCAGTCGCGGCGCCCTCCGGTCCTATGCCGCGGTAGCGTGCCAATTCAAGATCTCCAGGCCCTGTACGCGTGAGAACTCTTCGACGTTGCGAGTGACCAGGGCCGCCCCGTGCCGCAGGGCAGTGGCCGCGATGAGCGTGTCGTGCGGGCCGATGGGCCGCCCCTCCGATTCCAGCCTGGCCCGCAGGGCTGAGGCTACCTGGGCGCAAGCGTCGTCGAAGTCCAGCACCGCCAGAGGCGCGATGAATCTGCTCAGGGCCTCCAACCGAGGCTGCGCAGCCGCTGCCGAAAGACGCATCAGGCCGTAGCGCAGTTCGTACAGAACCACGCTGGGCAGCGCCACCTGAGAAGGTGGCAAGGCTTGCAGCCGCGGCACGACGGCAGGGTCGCCCCGAAAGTAGTAGCTGACGGTGTTGGTGTCCAGCGCCAGCATCGGTCAGAACGGGATGCGTGGGCTGTCGCCCGGCTGGCTGGCTTGCGCCCGCTGTTCGCTCAAGGGGAAGTCGGGAAACGTACCCGCCAGGGCCAGGCACTCCTGCGGCCACTTGTCCTGAGCATGCCGGCGTATCAACTGCGACACCCACCGGCTCCTGGACATTCCCGAGCGGCTGGCCGCGTCCGACAGCGCTTTGTCGGTTTCATCGTCGAGGTACAGCGTCACTTGCGACACGGGGAACCCGTTGATCAGAATATATGTGGAAGTATATGTGCATTGATTCCCGGCCTATGTTCGGGCCTGACAGGCCTGGCGCTTGATCAATTCAGCTTGCGGTCGGACTTGGGCTCCATGAAGTGCAGGGGCTGCACGTCGAGTGCCCGCATCGCCTCGTCAAAGGCTTGCTGGTCGGTCTCGAGCTGGTCGTCCCGCACCAGCGAGTTCTTGGCCGCGTCCACCACCTCCAAGGCGATGGTGAGACTGAGGGCGTTCCTGGCGGGGCGGCCAATCGCGGGTGAAGGCAGGGTGGCCCTGGCACCATCGGTGTCGACGTCATGAGGAACTGGAGTGATCCCGGATGACGATGGACACAGATCGATTTCAGATCATCGAGGGCGCAGCACCCGCAGCGCAAGACCGGATCGTCGCCATGCACGCTGGCTACTACTCCATAGAACACGGCGTGGGCGAGGTGTTTGAGCGCAAGGTTTCCGAAGGGCTGACCGAGTTCTTGCCGCAGGCGATAAGCGCAAGAGCATGCGGCTCAGCGCCCCGGACAGCGGGGGCAGGTCCTGCTCGACAACCAACCACACTGCATCAAGGTCGATGCCCAGGTAGTCGTGGACCATCACATTACGAAACCCGATGTGTTCACGCCACGGAATCTGCATCTCGGTTGCCTTGATGTCTGCAGAGAGCCGCTGACTGGATTCGGCCAAAGTTTGAAGATTGCGAATCACAGTATCCAGAACGAGGCGGGAGCCGTCGAAACGGACCTATTCGTGGCCTTTGTAGTCGTTGATCCGCGTCAGGCAGTCGAGCATGTGCGCCAAGAGCACAAGATCAGCCTCCGGTCCGCGCTTCCCAGCGGTACGGCGTCAGCAAGAACGTGATCACGAAGTGCCGGGTGCAGGCTGGCTTCAGTCACCATATCGACTCGACGGCCGAACAATTTTTCGGCGTCCATCAGAAGCCACCGCCACCGGCTGCGTCCCAGGAAGTGGTGTAAGTCTTCAACCGCGGCAAGGCGCGAAGGGTGAATCCTGTAGCGGCTTGCCGCTGGACCGCTGAGCGGCCTGGCACCCGGCGCAGGGTTTGCCCGTTCGGTGCAGACACCTGTGCCGCCTACCCTGCCAGAATAGGCTGGATAGTCAAAGAGGCAATATCAGCGTCGGGTTTGTCCCGAGGCACGCCGGCCCCAGTGAAAGGACAGCCATGAACGTAAAGCGCGCCATCGAGTTCACCGAGAAGAGTTTTCTGGTGCTGATTGCCTTCTTCACGGTGGTGGCCATGTGGCAGGAGGTGATGCTGCTGCTGGAGAACCGCAAGGTCCAGTTGAAGGACCTGCTGCTGATGTTCATCTACGCCGAGGTGCTGGGCATGCTGGCGGCGTTCTACAGCAGCCGTCGCATCCCGATCGCGATACCGCTGTTCATCGCCGTCACCGCGCTGTCGCGCCTGATCATCCTGCAGGGCAAGGACACGGACCCCTCGATCCTGCTGTACGAGAGTGGTGCCATCCTGCTGATCTGTGTGGCCGCCTGGGTCGCGACCCAGATCCGCCAGGACGAGTGATCCGAAAGTGAAACAGCCCCTTTCGGGGCCGTCTGCAAGTGCTCGGTCGCATACCGAAATGCTGTTGTGCAGGAGCGTCGATTTCCAGTCGCGAGTTCAACCCAGACACGAGCAAGGCCAAAATGGCAGCCAAAGCCGGGGCCGGTGTTCATTACCGATCGCGGCCGGCCGGCCCACGTGCTGCTGAGCATCGAGCAGTACCAGTCGCTGGTGCCTCCTGCGGCCAGCATCGTGGATCTGCTGGCGATGCCGGGCGCCGTTGAGATCCGCTTCGTGCCTCCCCGCGTATGCAGGCTATCTAAGCCAGTGGATCTGACGTGACGTTTCTGCTGGATACAAACGTCGTTTCAGAGATGCCCAAGGCCAAGGCCGGCAATGCGCATGCCGCCGTGACGGGCTGGGCAATGCAGGTTCCGGCCGGCAGCCTGACGTGTCCGCGATCACCCTGCTTGAACTCGAGATGGGCGTGCTCCAACTTGAGCGCCGAGACGGCACCCAAGGGGCCGTGCTTCGCGTCTGGCTGGATGGGAATGTGCTGCCCGCATTTGCCGGCCGCGTGCTGGCGGTCGATGCGCCTGTGGCGCTTCAATGCGCCCGGCTGCATGTGCCCGACAGGCTGAGCGAGCGCGACGCGATGAACGCGGCCACCGCTTTTGTGCACCGCCTGACAGTCGTCACTCGTAACGTGACGGACTTCGAGGCCAGCGGGGTGGCGCTGCTGAATCCGTGGATCAGGTGATGTCACGGGGATGATGAAGTGGAGGGTAGCGATTGAACCTTCATCTCAAGGGTGCGGTCCAGCACGGAAGCTTTGGTTCGGATAGCGGTTCGGTGGCTCCAGGTGGAGGCGGGTACTGACCATGCTCTCCAAATCCCGCCTGCTGGCCTACCGCCAATGTCAGCGGCGCCTGTGGCTGGAGATCCATCGGCGCGACCTGCTGGTGGTCTCTGCGCAGCAGCAGGCGCGCTTCGATGCCGGCCACCGGGTGGGGGAATTGGCCCGGAAGTTGGCCGACCCACAGGGCCAGGGCGTCTTCTTTGACGCGCAGCGGGACGGCTTTGCAGCAGTGCTGCGCGCCTCCAGCCAGGCCCTGAGCGAGCGGCGCCCCCTGTTCGAGGCGGGCTTCGCGGCCCACGGCGCGATCGTTTTCGTCGACCTGCTGCTGCCGGACTTGGAAAGCGAAGGAGATGGTCGGGGCTGGCGCCTGGTGGAGGTGAAGTCCTCCGGTAGCGTAAAGCCGTATCACTTGGATGATCTGGCCGTGCAGGTGCATGTGCTGCGCTCAGCTGGGGTGGACCTGACCAGCGCTGCCGTGGCTTGCTTGGACACCCGCTGGATCTACCCTGGCTGCGGCGACTACTCAGGCTTGCTTCGCTATGAGGAAGGCCTGGAGGCTGCCGCGGCGCGCAGCCCGGAAGTGCAGGGCTGGATCGACGGCGGACGGGCCGTGGCGGGCGAGGCGGTCGAACCCGAGGTGGGCATGGGTGCGCACTGCACCACGCCGTTTGCCTGCCCGTTCACCGCGCATTGCGGCCAGGGTCAGGCCCAGGCACAGCACCCCGTTCATTGGCTGCCGAAGGTGCAGCGCAAGGTGCTGAAAGAGTTCCTGCGCAGCAGCGGCGCGACGGACATGGCCGAGGTGCCGGATGAACTGCTGAACGCCACCCAGCGCCGTGTGAAGCACGCCACGCTCTCAGGCCAGGCATGCTTCGATGCCGATGGGGCCCGCAAAGCTCTGGCACCCCATGCCGGCACGCTGCGGTTCCTGGACTTCGAGGCGGCGGCGCGGCCCGTGCCTGTGTGGGCCGGCAGTCGACCCTACCAGCAGGTGCCGTTCCAGTTCAGCCTGCACACCCTGCACGAGGACGGCCGGGTGGAGCATGAGGAGTTCATAGATCTCAGTGGCAGCGACCCGAGCCAGGCCTTCGCCCAGAGCTTGGTGCGGGTGTGCGGCACAGCCGGGCCGGTCTTCGTCTACAACGCCGGCTTCGAGGGCCAGGTGATCTCTAGCCTGGCGGCGTGGCTGCCCGACCTGGAAGTTACGCTGAGGGCGCTTCGCCACCGGCTGGTGGATCTGAAGCCGGTGACCGAGCAGCATTACTACCACCCTGCCCAGCAGGGCAAGTGGGGTCTCAAGAGCGTGCTGCCGACGCTTGGCGGCGGCAGCGATCACTCCCAGCTGGAGGGCGTGGCCGATGGACAGATGGCGGTGAATGCCTACCTCGAAGCCACCGACCCCGATACCCCGCCTCTACGCAAGGAAGAGCTGCGCCAGCAACTGCTGACCTACTGCCGGCTGGACACCTGGGCGATGGTGAGGTTGTGGGCGCTCCTGGTGGGTCGGCCGGAGTTGGATGAGTGGGAGAACACGGCATGAGCGAGGTGTTTGAACGCAAGGTGGCCGAAGGGCTCGCCGAGTTCTGGCCACGCTTGGTGAACCCTCGAAACCGCCCGTGGCTGGCCATGACGCCGAGCCAAGGCGGTCAGATCGTGGGAGTCTTTTCCAATTCAGGTATGAGCCTGGAGCGACCTGACTTTGGTGGCGCGCGGAGCGCCAATCGGTTGTAGACCGAGCCAGTGTATTGGGCTGCTGGTCCTTGTCACTT
>JAJTDM010000047.1 GCA_021300575.1 Rubrivivax sp. | reverse complement strand
AGCGGGCACGCTGAGCACGGGCGCGGTGACGGGCGGTGGCAAGGACCTGACGCTGACGGGCACGGGCACGCAGACCGTGGCCTCGGGCACGGGCCTGGACGTGGTGACGGCGACGAACCTGACCACCGGTGGTGCGCTGAGCGCCACGAGCGTGGCGGTCAGCGGTGCGGCTTCGCTGGGCGGCAGTGTGACGACCACGGGTGCAGCCGGACAGAGCTACGGCAGCACGACGCTGACGGCTGATCTGACGCTGGCCACGGGCACGGGTACGCTGAGCACGGGCGCGGTGACGGGCGGCGGCAAGGACCTGACGCTGACGGGCACGGGCACGCAGAGTTCGGGTGCCATCAGTGGCGTCGATGTGCTGACAGTGACCGACAACCTGACCAGCACGGGTGCCGTGAGCGCCGCGAGCCTGACCACCACGGGCGCATTGAGCGCGACCAGCGTGACCACCACCGGTGACGCCACGCTCGGCGCCAGCGTGACCACCACGGGTGCCCAGACTTACGGTGGAAACACCTCTCTGAATGGCACGTACACGACGTCGAACTCGACCTTCAGCGTGGGAGGTGCGACGACCCTGGCCGGTAACACGACAGTGACCACGGGGTCAGGCGCCGGCGACATCCAGTTCGCCGGAGCGCTGAACGGCACGGCGGCGGGTGCGCAGAGCCTGACGCTGACGGCGGGCACGGGCAACGTGGTGTTGACGGGTGCGGTCGGCGGCACCAAGAGTCTCGGCGCCGTCTCCATCAACAGTGCCAAGGATGTGACCACGGCGGCCGTCAACGCGACATCGTTGAGCCAGCTGGCCGGCACAGGGTCCACCACACTCGGCGGTGCGGTGAACACCAGCGGTGTCTTGAGCATCACCACCACCGGCAACATCACCGGCACCGGAGCGCTCGCCGTGGGAGGCAACTCCACCTTCACGGCCGACGGCACCAATGCCAGCATCAACGTGGGCAACGCGGCCAATGCCTTCACCGGCACGGTGAAGTTCGTGGGCGCTTCGCTGCAGAACGTGACGGTGGCGGATTCCACGGCCCTGGCCCTGGACATGCCCACCCTCAGCGGCAACCTGGTGGTGAGCAGCGGCGGTGCCGTGACGCAAGCCGCCGCCCTGACGGTGGGAGGCACCACCTCCGTCACCGCCACCGGGCAGGACGTGACGCTGGACAATGCCGCCAACAACTTCACCGGCGCGGTGTCCGTGGCGGGCAAGAACGTGACGGTGGTGGACGCCAACGCCCTGAACCTGGGCGCCGGCACGGTCACGGGCAACCTGGCAGTGACGGCGGGCGGCGCGGTGACCAACAGCGGCGCACTGGCCGTGACGGGCACCACCACGGTGAGCGCCGCGGGTCAGGACGTGACGCTGGGCAACGCGGCGAACAACTTCACCGGCGCGGTGTCAGTGACCGGCAAGAACGTCACCCTGGTGGATGCCAGCGCCCTCAACCTGGGCGCCACCACGGCCACGGGCAACCTGGCCGTGACGGCGGGTGGCGCGGTCAGCCAGAGCGCTGCATTGACGGTGACCGGTACGACGACCTTCAGCGCGGCTGGCCAGACCGTGACGCTGGACAACACCGGCAACGACTTCACTGGCGCTGTCAGCCTGACGGGTGGCGCCACGAAGATCACCGACAAGAACGCCCTGACGCTGGGCACCCTGGCCACCGGTGCGCTGACGGTGAACTCCACCGGGGCCTTGAACCTGGGCCAGGGCACGGTGAGCGGCGCGTTCAGTGCCACGTCGGGCAATGCCGACACCACCCAGTCTGGCGCGCTGACGGTGACAGGTTTCTCCACCGTGAACGCTGGCACCGCCAACGTGACCCTGAACCAGGCGGCCAACAACTTCGCTTCGTCCACTGCGTCTGAAGCGGAGTTCAAGGCCGCCGCTGCCGACAAGCAGGCCCTGTTCGGCAACGTGTTCACCGGCACCACGGTGAACCTGCGTGACACCAACGGCATCACCGGCACGGTGCGCTCGGTGGACTTCAACCTGAGCTCGATCGGCGCCACCCACCTGTACCTGCGCAACCTGGCCGGCGAAGGCAAGGCCGGCGTGGGCAATGCGACGATCGACACCGGCACCGGCAACCTCTACCTCTCGGGTTCCGAGTCCGGCTTCAAGGGCCGCAGCCTGGTGCTGAACAACGTGGGCACCGTCCTCACCGACGGCCCCGGCCAGGCCTTCAAGCTGCATCCGGACACGGTGTCGGTCAAGTTCCTGGTGGGTGGCCAAGACGTGTCGGCGGTGTCTTCGTTGACGAACGTGGCCGGTGGTGACAGCGCGCGCAGCTTCATCAGCAAGATCTACGCGCCCACCGCGTCCACCTTGGTGAACGGCTTGCTCTACCAGTCCTTCACGAACCTGAGCAACGCCTTCGCGCCGACCCTGATCCTGCCGGCGGTGAACGATGCAGAGCGCCGTTCGCAGGAACGCGCGGCGGGCATCGGCGCCCTGAAGGAGCGGGTGCAGCGCGGCAGCGTGTCGTGAGGCGGGCCTGCACAGCGGAACGGGCGTCAGCCCCGCGCCGGCCCCACGACCTCGATGCCCGCCTTGCGCAGGGCTGCGTCCAGCGCGGCGATCTCGCCGGCCACCAGGGCGTCCAGGCGCGCCAGTTCGGCGTCCACCTTGGCCATGGCCTCCTGTGACACCTCGCGCGCCTGCTGCGTGGGCGGCTCGTCGGCGATGGCCACCACGCTGATCAGGTCGGACAGGGTGTCGTTCAGGCCCGCGCGGTGGCGCAGCACATCCCTTGACGACTCCCGGTGGATGTCCACCAGCACGCCTTCGATGGCTTCCAGCGCCAGCACCATGGACTTGCCGCGCTCGGCCAGGGCCTGGTCGCCCGCGCCCAGCCGCCGCTCCAGTTCGCGGAGTTGGCGCTTGAGCAGACGGATGCGGTTCACCCCCTCATTGAGCGAAGACCAGCGTGCGTACAGCTGGCGCAGCAGCGCACCTTGCTGCTCGAAGGCGCGCTGCGAGGTCTTCACGCGCGGGTCCTTGATCACGGCGAAGCCCGCCTCCAGGCGCTGGCCTGCGGCTTCCAGCACCACGCGGTAACGTCCGGGCACGACAGCCGGACCGGGGATGTCCTCGGCGTCTTCGGCCAGCGGCTTGTTGCGCCGCATCATCAGCGCCGGGTCCAGCTTCACTGGGCCGCGGTGGCGCAGGTCCCACACACAGCGGTTCAGGCCCGGCCGGGTGCCGGGCTTCTTGCTGTGGGACAGGCTGGCGTCGTCGCTGGCCAGCACGTTGACCGCCTGGCCGGCCTCGTTCAGGAAGCTCAGCTTCACCGGCCCCTTGAAGCCTTCGGGCAGCTGGTAGTAGATGAGGGCGCCGTTGGGCGGGTTCTCGCCCACCTCCAGGAAGCGGCGGCCGGGCTTGCCGTCCGGCCCGACCATGGTCTCGGTGCCGCCGCCAATGCCAAAGGCCGGGCCGTAGCTGACCCCCTTCTTGGCGAAGCCCGAGCCCGCGCTCCAGGACCACCGGACCCGCACCGTGTCGCGCGGGCTGACCAGTTGCACCGCCCCGCGCCCGGCCTTCAGTTGGCGCATCGGCTCGATGTCGTCCAGCACCCAGAACGAGCGCCCGTGCGTGGCCGCCACCAGATCCGAGCCCTTGAGCTTGAGGTCGTACACCGGCGCCACCGGCAGGCCACCGGGCATGCGCTGCCAGTGCTGGCCGTCGTCCAGCGTGTAGAAGATGCCGGTCTCGGTGCCCACGAACAGCAGCCCCGGGCGCACCGGGTCGGCACGGACCACGCGCGTGATCTCGCCCTGGGGCAGGTCGCCGTTGATCGACTGCCAGGTCTTGCCGCTGTCCCGTGTGCGGAACAGGTAGGGCCGGTAGTCGGCCTGCTTGTAGCCCGTGGCGCTGACGTAGACGGTGTCGGCGTCGTGCGAGGAGATCTCCACGCAGCCTACATAGGCGAGTTCGGGCATGCGCGCCCCGCGCGCCCGGGGCGTCACGTTGGTCCAGGTGGCGCCGTCGTCGCGGGTGATGTGCACCAGGCCATCGTCGGTGGAGGCCCAGATCTCGCCCGCGCGGTGGGCTGAAAGCGCCAGGCAGGCGCAGGTGGCATGCACCTCTGCGCCGGCGGTGTCGTGCGTGAGCGGCCCGCCCGAGTGCCCCTGGCGCGACGGGTCGTTCAGGCTCAGGTCCGGGGAGATGCACTCCCAGCTCGCGCCCTCGTTGCGGGTGCGGAACACCCGGTTGCCACCGGCGTACAGGGTCTTGGGGTCGCCCGGGGCGAAGACCAGCGGGTAGGTCCAGGCGAAGCGGTACTTCAGCTCGCGCGGGGCGATGCCGCGGGTGGTCTCGGGCCACACGTTCACCAGACGGATCTGCCGCGTGCGGTGGTCGTAGCGCTGCAGCGCGCCGGCGCCGCCGGGGCTGGAGCCCACCGCGCCGCAGTAGACGATGTCGGGGTCGGTGGGGTGGACGGCGATGAAGCCGCTCTCGCCCGTGCCGGGGTAGGTGCAGTCGCCCAGCGTGATGGCGCCCCACTCGGAGGCCGTGGGCACGCTGATGGAGGTGTTGTCCTGCTGCGTGCCGTAGACCCGGTAGGGGTACTGGTTGTCCACGTCCAGACGGTAGAACTGCGCCGTCAACTGGTTGTAGATGGACGACCAGGTCTGCCCGCCGTTGAACGACACGCAGGCGCCGCCGTCGTTGCCCTGGACCATGCGCTGCGGGTTCTTCGGGTCGATCCACAGGTCGTGGTTGTCGCCGTGCGGGGTGGTCACTTCGCTGAAGCTCACCCCGCCGTCGGTGGACTTCCACATCTGCAGGTTGGTGATGTAGACGGTGTCGGCGTGGCCCGTGTCGGCGAACACATGGGTGTAGTACCAGGGCCGGTGCATCAGGTCCCGGTGAGTGCTCACTTGCGTCCAATGCTCGCCGTGGTCGTCGCTGCGGTACAAACCGGTGGACTCACCCTCGGCCTCCACCAGGGCCCACACGCGCCCGGCGCGGGCGGCCGAGGCGCTGACGCCATGCTTGCCCAGCAAGCTCTTCGGACCCCCCGGCAGGCCGCCGCGGCCGGAGAGCTCCTGCCAGGTGTCGCCTCCGTCGGTGGAGCGCCACAGCCCGCTGCCCGGGCCGCCGCTGTTCAGGTGCCAGAAGCTGCGCCGCGCCGCCCAGCAGCCGGCGTACAGGATGCGCGGGTTGAACGGGTCCATGGCCAAGTCCACGGCGCCGGCGTCGGGGCCGCGGTCCAGCACCTTCTCCCAGGTCTGCCCGCCGTTGCGCGAGCGGTACACGCCGCGCTCGGGGTTGGGGCCGAAGGCGTCGCCCAGCGCGGCCACGTAGACCAGGTCCGGGTCCTGCGGGTGCACGCAGATGCGGCCGATGTGCCGCGTCTCCTTCAGGCCCAGGTGCTGCCAGGTGCGCCCGGCGTCGGTGGAGCGGTACACGCCGTCGCCGTAGGACACATCGATGCGGATGGTGGTCTCGCCCGTGCCGGCATACACCACGTTCGCGTCGGAGGGTGCCACGGCCAGCGCGCCGATCGTGGCGCTGGTGAGAAAGCCGTCCGAGACATTGCGCCAATACACCCCACCGTCGGTGGTTTTCCACACGCCGCCGGCGCAGGCGCCGAAGTAGAAGGTCATGGCGTCGCGCGGGTCACCGGCCACCGCCACCACCCGCCCACCTCGCGGCGGGCCGATGCAGCGCCACTTCAGGGCGTCGAAGCGGGGGGCTGCGATTGATGCAGGATCAGCGTTCGGCGCACGGGCGGACGTGCGAGCGGACTTGGTGACTGCTGCAGTCTTCAAAGGAGCGGTGGTCTTGCGGGCGCGCTGGGCGCTGGGGGCCTGGGGCATCAAGGGTCTCCGTGCATCAAGGTCTTGGCCCGTGTACGTCACAGGCTCTCGGACCCCCGATCTTCGGCCAATGCGCCCGCTCTGTCCTCAGGCTGTACCCGGAGGCGAAGGGATGTTGCGCTCACCCGAGGAAGCTCCCACAGTGCGGCAACCGGCTCGGTGATCAGCCACGCCACAGCCCGGCGGCTTGGCGACTTAGCGGCCGCATACTGCGCGGATGGGCATCGACATCGCCGCCACGACCCTCCAAACCGCGCGCCTGCGCCTGCTGCCGGTGCATGAGAGTCTGGCTGCAGGAGCAGCCGCTTTCTACCAGCGCAACGCCGCCCACCTGGCGCCCTGGGACGCACCCTCTCCACCCGACTTTGCCACCGAGGCCTTCCAGCGTGAGCGCCTGGCCAAGGCGCTGGCCGATGTGGCGGTGGGCGCCTTGTTGCGCTGGTGGCTGCAGCCGCAGGGGGATACCTCACGCCTGGTGGGCAGCATCGGTTTGAGCCAGATCGCCCGCGGCCCTTTCCAGAACGCGATGCTGGGCTATGCCGTCGACGCTGACTGCCAGGGTCAGGGCCTGATGCGCGAGGCGCTGCAGGCGGTGATCGCCCACGCCTTCTCGCCGGCCGTGCATCTGCACCGCATCCAGGCCAACGTGCGGCCTGAGAACGCGCGCAGCGTGGCCCTGCTGCAGCGCCTGGGCTTCGAAGACGAGGGCCTGGCGCGTGAGTACCTTTTCATTGATGGTGCTTGGCGCGACCACCGCATGTTTGCGCTGCGCAACAGGGCCTTCAAGGGGGTCCCGTCTTAGGTGGGCAGCCTGCGAGCTGAGCACGCGCCTGAAGGCCGGCGCTCCCTGGCCTGGATTTCGAGGATCAGATCTGGGGCGGCAGCACCGTCAACTGCCCTCTGGACAGCAGCTTGCGGAAATCCCGGTCGAAGGTCACCAGGTGCTCGCCGTGTTGCACCACGCAGGCGGCCAGCCAGGCGTCAGGCAGATCGTTGCCGCCGAGTTGCCGCTCCACGCACAGCGAACGCAGGTGCGGCCACTCTGCGCCTGCCAAGCTCTGTCGCACGCCAGGCGCGGCCAGCAGGGCGTCGATGAACGCCACGGCTTCATCGATGGGCGTGGCCTGCTGAAAGATCCTCGGGCTGGTGACCAGGCGCAGGAAGCTGGCCGTCACCATGGACATCACACTGAAGGAGGCTCCCGAGCCCGCGGCGGCCACAGCTTGCTCAAGCCAAACACGGGCCGTGGTGTGGTGAGGATGGTCGGCGCGAAAGGCGGCCACCAGCACGTTGACGTCAGGCGTCATCGTCCAGCGCGTCGAGCAGGGACTTGTTGCTGAGGGGGTTGACCCCCGCCACCAGCCCTCCGCGCCCCTTGAACACCGGCAGGCGCACCCGGCCCGGCTTCACAGGCGATGCCTGGGCCCGCAGGCGCAGCTGCAGCCCTTCCTCGATCAGCCGCGTGAGGCTGGTGCGCTGCTGCGCCGCCATCGCCTTGGCGTCCGCCAACAACTGGTCATTCAGGTTCAGCGTTGTCTTCACGGCTTGATGATACAGATTTCTGGCTTTTCAAGCGCCTCCTCCAGGCCTTGATCCGCTGAAGCAAAGCCCGTGACGCCGACCGCCGGGGGAAGATCCTGCGCGTTGAACTCACATTGCTCAAGTCACGGCGGGCAGCGGTTCCGGCCGATCTGGATCCTGCCTCGCTGGTCAAGCGATGATCGGGCTGGACACCAACGTCCTCGCCCGTTACTACATCGACGATGCGGGTGACGCGCAGGCGAGGCGGCAACGCCTGGCCGCACGACGGCTGATCGAATCAGGGCAGGCTCTGATGGTCAGCAAGACCGTCGTCCTGGAGTTCGAGTGGGTGATGCGCGGTTACTACGGCTTCTCGCAGACCGAGGTGGCCTCCGCCATGCGGCACCTGCTGGGTTTGACGCATGTCACCGTCGAGGACCGCAAGGTGGTCGAACAGGCGCTGGCGAATAACGATGCCGGTGTGGACTTCGCCGACGCCCTGCACCATGCCAGCTACAAGACTTGCGCCAGCGTGGCGACCTTCGATGACCGGAAGTTTGCACCCCGAGCCAGGAAGCTGGGCATGGCGCCTACGGTGACGGTTTTGTCGTAACGCCCGCCGAGTGGGCCAGCAGGGTGAGGCACCTGCTTTGCGGGGACAGCTTCCCCGCGGCCCTGTGCCCTCAGCCCCGCTTCACAACCCCAGCCCCTCGTCCACCCCCAGGTGGACATTCATCGCCTGGATGGCTGCGCCGCTGGCGCCCTTGCCCAGGTTGTCCAGGCGGGCGATGAGCACGGCCTGGTCGGCGGCGGCGAAGACGAAGAGGTCCAGGCGGTTGGTGTCGTTGCAGGCCTGCACGTCGAAGAAGCCGTCGGCCAGGGTGGCGGGGTCGCTCAGCGGCATCACGCGCACGAAGCGCTCGCCAGCGTAATGCGCCGCCAGCGCGTGGTGCAACGCGGCACCGTCGGTGCCGGGGGCCAGTTGCGAGAAGTGCAGCGGCACGGTCACCGCCAGGCCCTTGTAGAACGGTCCCACCACGGGCAAGAAGGCAGGGCGTGTGGCCAGCCCGGTGTGGGCCATCATCTCCGGGATGTGCTTGTGCGCCAGCCCCAGCGCGTAGGGCCGCGGAGACTTGAACTTCGGGTCCCCCCCGGGCTGCG
The DNA here is from genome assembly GCA_021300575.1 of Rubrivivax sp. Lineage (GTDB taxonomy): Bacteria > Pseudomonadota > Gammaproteobacteria > Burkholderiales > Burkholderiaceae_C > Rubrivivax. The sequence continues at coordinate 23,349 of JAJTDM010000047.1, read as the reverse complement.
TCGCGGCCTCGTACTCGGCAATCATCTTCTTGCCGCCGCCCGAGTAGCCGGTGAGGGAAGTGGCCGACACCGGCAGGCTCCGGGGCACCAGGCCCGCATCCACCAGCGGGCGCATCAGGGCGATGAAGGACGAGGCATGGCACCCCGGGTTGGCGATGCGCTTGGCCGCCCGCAGCGCGGCGCGCTGCCCGGCGCACAACTCGGGCAGGCCGAAGGCCCAGGCCGGGTCGGTGCGGTGCGCGGTGCTGGCGTCGATGATGCAGGTGTTCGGGTTGGTCACCAGCGCGGCGGATTCCTTGGCCGCCACATCTGGCAGGCACAGAAAGGCCACGTCGGCGGCGTTGAGGAGGCGCGCGCGCTCGGCCGCGTCCTTGCGGCGCTCGGGGTCGATGTGCAGCATCTCGATGTCGGCGCGCTGCGCCAGCACCTCGTGGATGCGCAGGCCCGTGGTGCCTTCCTGACCGTCGACGAAAACCTTGGTGGACATCTTTGCTCCGTGCTGCGGCGCCGCGGCGGGGCCGGCTTGAACAACAGTCCACAGGATAAGGGATAACGCCGAGGCCCGGTCCCGGCAAAGACAGACGGGCCGCTGTTCCGGCGCCCGTTGCTGGCGCGACAATCCTCCACCATGGTCACCAAGAAACCCTCGGGCCTGGGCCGCGGCCTGGAAGTCCTGCTTGGCCCCCAGGCCAAGGAGCCGCTGGCGTCCGATGCGCCGGCTGGCGCGCCCTCCACGCTCAAGCTCAGCCAGCTGCAGCCCGGCAAGTACCAGCCGCGCACGCGCATGGACGAGGGCTCGCTGTATGAACTGGCCGAGAGCATCAAGAGCCAGGGCGTGATGCAGCCGGTGCTGGTGCGGCCGGTGGTGGGCGAGGGCGGCGCGGCGCGCTACGAGATCATCGCCGGCGAACGGCGCTTTCGGGCCGCGAAGCTCGCCGGGCTGGACGAGGTGCCGGTGCTGGTGCGCGCCGTGCCCGATGAGGCCGCTGCCGTGATGGCGCTGATCGAGAACATGCAGCGCGAAGACCTCAACCCGCTGGAGGAGGCGCAGGGCCTGCAGCGCCTGGTCGGCGAGTTCAAGCTCACGCACGAGCAGGCGGCCCAGGCCGTGGGCCGCTCGCGCAGCGCGGCCAGCAACCTGCTGCGCCTGCTGCAGCTCACCGAGCCGGTGCAGAAGATGCTGATGGCTGGCGACCTGGAAATGGGACACGCCCGCGCCCTGCTCTCGCTGGACGCGGCGCAGCAGATTCTTTCTGCCAACGAAGTGGTGGCGCGCAAGTTGACCGTGCGCGAAGCGGAGAAGCTGGTGGCCAAGGCCTTGAACAATGGCCGGCAGGCGCCGCTGCTGCGCGTGAAGCAGGACAAGCCGCGCGACTTGGTGCGGCTGGAGGAGAAGCTCGCCGACGCGCTGGCCGCCGCCGTGGAGATTCGCGTGCACCGCAAGACCAAGCGTGGAGAACAAGGCGAGATCGCCATCGCTTTCGGCTCGCTAGAGGAGTTGAACGGACTGCTGGAGCGCCTGGGTGCGGCCGACGAGTGACCGACCCACTCCCGCCCGCCGCGGGCTCCGCCACCTTCGGTTTTGACGCTTTCTCACCCAGGGAGGTGGCCGAGCGCATCGAAGTGCTGGGCGTGGCCAAGGCCCGCCTGCCGCTGGCGTCGATGCTGCTGCTGTCTGTCTTGGCGGGCGCTTACATAGGCTTTGGGTCGCTGTTCTTCTTGTTGGTGACGGCGGACCCGTCCTGGTCCTTCGCCAGCGCAAGGGTGCTGGGCGGGCTGGTGTTCTCGCTCGGGCTGCTGACGGTGGTGGTGGCCGGGGCCGAGCTCTTCACCGGCAACCACCTGCTGGCCATGGCCTGGGCCGACGGCCGGCTGTCCGCGGCTGAGGTGCTGCGCAACTGGGCCGTGGTCTGCCTGGGCAACGCCCTGGGCGCCGGGTTGCTGGCCTGGGCCGTGGCGGGCGCGGACTTGGGGTCGCTCAGCGGCGGCCGTCTCGCGCAGCAGGCGATGAAGGTCGCGCAGGCCAAGGCGGACCTGCCCGCCGACGTGGCCTTCCTGCGCGGCGTGCTGTGCAACGTGCTGGTGTGCCTGGCGGTGTGGATGGCGGCAGCCGGCCGCAGCGTGGTGGACAAGGCCGTGGCCGTGGTGCCGCCCGTGACCGCCTTCGTCGCGCTGGGCTTCGAGCACTCGGTGGCCAACTTTTTCTTCTTCCCCCTGGCCCTGCTGCTGGAGCCCACGGCCGCAGCGGCGGGCCTGCCCGCGCCGGGCGCCGGTGCGATCCTGGGCAACCTGCTGCCGGTGATCGCCGGCAACCTGGTGGGCGGCAGTGTGCTGGTGGCCGGGGTGTACTGGGTGGTGTATCGGCGTGGGGCGCGCTGAGCCGGTTCAGTCGTTGTGGCCGGCTTGCGCCGTGCGCCTGAAGAGGAGGCGCCGCGACCGCGCCTACCCCGCCACGGTGCCGTCGAACCCCAGATGCCGGGAGATGGCGCCCGCCGTGTCGATCACCACTGAGGCCAGCTGCAGCTGGCGCTCTGGGGTCATGCGCTCAGGCGGGCCGGACACGCTGATGGCCGCGAACACACGGCCGGCGGCGTTGCGGATGGGCGCGGCCACACAGCGCACGAACAGCTGCAGCTCTTCGTTGTCCAGGGCGTAGCCGCGCTTGCGCACCTTGGCCAGGTCCCGTTCCAGCGCGGCCAGTGAGGTGATCGTGTGCGAGGTGTAAGGGCGCAGCCCCCCCGCCGCGATGCGGGCCACCAGGTCCTTGGGCAGGTACGCGCCCACGGCCTTGCCCACGCCCGTGCAGTGGATGGGTGCGATCTCCACGCGGCTGGCCAGGCTCTTGCGGGGCTCTTCGAAGTCCTCCCGCTCGATCACGACAACGCTCTGGCCGTTGAAGACCCCCAGGTGCACGGAGGCGCTGGAGTGCCGCGCGAGCTGGTCGACGAAGGGTTGCGCTTCGCGGTGCAGGTCCATGTTGGCCAGGGACAGGCTGCCCAGCTCGTACAAGCCGATGCCGAGCATGTAGCCGCCGCCCCTGACGTCCTGCTCGATGAAGCCGATCTCCTTGAGCGCGCCCAGGATGCGGTGCACGGTGGGCCGGGGCAACTGGGTGGCCGTGGCGATCTGCGCCAGGGTCAGGCGGCGTGCGGCGATCGAGAAGCACTGCAGCACGTCCATCATCCGCCGGTAGGACTGGATGCGGTTCTTGTCGTCAGCGCTGGGCGCGGCAGGAATGGCGAGAGAGCTCGGGGCCATCGCGAGATGATAGGTCGCCCTTGACTTGTTCCTGGACCCCGGGCCAGGGGTCAAGGTCGGTGACGCCGTCGCGTCCACAGGGGCCGGGCCAACACCAGCGTCCAGATCACGAAGGCCGCCACCCCCAGAACCGCAGCCAGTGGCCGCTCGAAGAAGCCGATGAAACGTCCGTCGGCGATCACCATCGAGGTCAGGAAGTTGCGCTCGACCATCGGTCCGAGCACCAGGCCGAGGATGATCGGCCCGATCGGCACCCCGAGCCGGTCGAGCGCAAAGGCCACCAGACCGGCGACGAGCATCACGCCGATGTCGAAGGTGGTGTTGTTGATCGCGAAGGCCCCCACCACGCAGCACAGCAGGATGACCGCGCTGAGCTGGTGGCGCGGGATGCGCAGCAGCGGCGTGGCCAGCCGGATCGCCAGCCAGCCCAGCGGCAGCAGCGCCAGATTGGCCAGCAGGAACACCAGGTAGATCGCGTACAGCGTCGGCGCCTGGGATTCGAACAGTTGCGGGCCCGGGTTCAGGCCCTTCATCACCAGCACGCCCACGGCGATCGCCGTGATGGCGTCCCCGGGGATGCCGAACACCAGGGCCGGCACCCAGGCGCCGCTGAGGGCCGCGTTGTTGGCGGCGCCGGCCTCGATCACGCCCTCGGGGTGGCCGGTGCCGAACTTCTCGGGCGTCTTGGAAAAGCGCCGGGCCATGGCATAGCTGACCCAGGCCCCGAGGTCGCCCCCGGCGCCGGGCAGGACGCCGATCAGGGTGCCGGTGGCGGCGCCGCGCGCGACATTGCGCCGGTAGCGCCCGATCAGCGACCAGACGCCGGCGAACACCCGGCCTACCGCCTGCGGCAGGGCCGGCACGCGCACGCCAGCGGCATCGCTGGCCAGGTGCTTCAGGATCTCGCTGACGGCGAACATCCCGATCATGATGGGGATGAAGTTCAGGCCGCCCAGCAATTCGGTCACGCCGAAGTCGAAACGAGGCGTACCGGTGACTCCGTCCATGCCCACGGTGGACAGGAACAGGCCCAGCAGCAGGGCGACCAGGCCCCGCAGCAGGTCGCTCGACGACACCAGCGCGGCGCAGGACAGGCCGATTACGGCGAGCCAGAAGTACTCGAAGCTGGAAAAGCGCAACGCGTACCCGGCCAGGATCGGCGCAGCGACGATCAGCACCAGTGCACCGACCAACCCGCCGATGACCGAAGAGACCAGGCTGCTGCCCAGGGCCTGGGCGGCCAGCCCGCGACGGGTCATTGCGTACGTTTCATCGGTGTAGGCCGCCGACGCGGGCGTGCCGGGCATGCGGATCAGGCAGCCTGGGATGTCGCCGGCCGTGATCGCCATCGCGGTGCAGGCCACGATGGCCGACACCGCCGCCAGAGGCGGCATGAAGAAGGTCACCGGCACCAGCAGCGCGGTGGCCATGGTCGCCGTCAGCCCGGGAATCGCGCCGACGAACAGGCCGAAGACAGCGGCCAGGAGGATCACCGCCAGCAGTTGCGGGTCGGCCAGCATGCCGATGGCCAGTAGCAGGTTCTCCCCAAGGCCGGTCATCAGAACGTCCCCTCGAGCCAGCCCAGGGGCAAGGGCACCTTCAACAAGCGGACAAAGCTCCAGTAGACCAGCGCCATCGCCACTGCCGTGGTCAGCACCGAGCGTCGCGCGGGTTCACCCACCAGCCACAGGTAGCCGAGCATGAACACCGGCATGCACAGCAGGAAGCCCACGACCTCCAGCCACAGCGCCACCGCGCCCAGGCCCAGCACCAGCCAGGCGATGGCGAGCACTCCACGCCAGGACGGGCCGAGGCCCAGGGGCGGCGAGGATGGCCCCGGCGACACCAGTGGCCCCGCCGCACCCAGCCACGCGCGGCCCGCCATGAGCACGCCGCAGACCGCCAGCGCGATGCCCACCCACATCGGGAAGAAGCCTGGCCCGTAGGCCTGGGCAGGGATAGCCGGCAAGACCGCGGCGGCCCGCGCGATCACGACCCCGGCGACGGCGAGCACCGCTCCGAAGGCCTGCTCGGCACGCCGGGCGCGCACCGCGGGCCCCGAACCCGATGTCACTTCGCCAGACCGGCGGCCTTGGCCGCGATGCCGAAACTCGCTTCCGCATCCTTCAGGAAAGCGGTGAAACCGGCCGGATCGGCGTACTCGACTCCGAACTTGCGGGCGTCCATCAGCTTGCGGAACTCCGGATCGTTCACCACCTTGCCCAGGGCCTGGCCCAGCTTCGCCGCGACATCGGCCGGCAGCCCCTTGGGCGCGGCAATGCCGCGCCATGCGCCCAGGCTCCAGTCGACGCCCAGCGCCTCTTTGACCGTGGGCACCGCGGGGTAGGCGGGATGGCGTTGCGGGCTCATGATCGCGATCGACTTCACCCGACCGGCGTCGACCATGGTCTGTGCCTCGGGCATCGTGGTGGCCACCACCGCGATAGCGCCCGAGGTGAGCAACTGCATGGAAGGTGCAGAGCCTTCGGACGGCACCCAGGGCAGCGAGTTCACCGGGCGCTGCAGCGCACTCAGCAGGCCGGCCACCGACAGGTGGGCCAGGCCGCCGAGGTTGGCGCCCGAGGCCTTGAGGCTGCCGGGCTTGGCAGCCACCTCGTCCATCAGCGCCTTCAGGTCCTTGGGGCCGTCACCGGCGCGTACGTGGATCCCGGCGGGGTCGGTGTTGTAAAGCGCCAGAGGGGTGTAGTCCGCATGGGTGATCTGTGCGGTGCCCAGCCACTTGTACAGCGATAACTCGGTTGTGATCACCCCCAACGTGTAGCCGTCGGGACGGGCATTGGCGATCGCAGTGTGGCCGACGATGCCGCCCCCGCCAGTGCGGTTCACGACGTTGACCGGCTGCTTCAGTTCCTTTTCGAGCAACGTGGCGACAAAGCGACCGGTGGCGTCGGTGCCACCACCGGCAGACCACGGCACGATCAGCGTGATGGGCCGGTCGGGAAAGGCCGCAGCAGAACTTGCCACAGCCATCAGCGCGACGGCGGAGCACAGCAGGCGACGACGCGCAGCGCCCAAGGGCGCGAGGGGGAATCGGAACGGCTTCATGGGTCTCCTTCAATGGGTGGGCATGCAGGATCGACGGCGCCCTGCCCCCGAGACCGAGAGCAGGCCGACACGCGCCGGGCGGATGTCCGGATAACGGAATAGTTGACCACATCCCGGAACGCTGCAACAATCGTAGGCGCCTCGACCTGGGCTGTCAACCCGGATCGAACCCCACCGCGTTCCATCCCTAACGTCACCTCCCCCCCCGAGGACCCTGCCCATGAGCCACGACACCCGCCTCAAGCCCGATCTGCGCCACGTCCTGCACGGCGTGATCCCCCCGATCGCCCTGCCCTTCGACGCCCAGGGGGCACTTGTGCGGCATGCACTGCGTCCGCAACTGGACCTGATCGTGAAGGCTGGCGCCAACGGCGTGGTCGCGGGCGGCAGCACGGGTGAAGGCCACACGCTGTCGGATGCGGAGTTCCTCGATGCGATGAACGACGCCTACGAGGCCACCGACGGCCGCATCCCCTTCCTGGCCGGGCTGATCGTCAACAGCACCATCCAGGCGATCCGGCGCACGCGCGCACTGGAGGGCATGAAGTTGACGGCCCTGCAGGTGACGCCGGTGCACTACCTGTTCAAACCCGACGACAAGGCGACGATCGAGCACTTCCGCACTATCTGGGAGGAAACGGGCGTGCCGATCATCATCTACAACGTGATCCCCTGGAACTACCTCAGCGTGGACCTGATGCTGCGCATCATGGACGAGGTGCCGGGCGTGATCGGCATGAAGCAGAGCAGCGGCGACCTCAAGTCACTGTCGGACCTGCTGCTGAACCACAAGGCGCCGAACGTCGTGCTCAGCGGCATCGACGCGCTGTTGTACCCGGGTTTCGCGTTGGGCATGCACGGCGCGATCTCGGCGCTGACCAGCGCCGTACCCGGGCCGGTGGTCAAGTTGCAGGGCATGGTGCGCGAGGGGCGGCATGACGAGGCGCGCGCCCTGCACTTCCACCTCAACCGGCTGTGGAACACGCTGCCGCACGAGATCCTGCCGGGTTGCGTCAAGTACATCCAGCACTTGCAGGGGCTGCCGCTGTACCACCCGCGCGCGCCGATGGTCCCGCCCGACGAAGGCCTGAAGGCGCGCATCGCCCAGGTGCTCAAGACCGTGCTGGCGGCCTGAAAAGCGCCAGCTGACCGCCGATGTACCGAGGCCGCGAACGATGAAGAAGTTCCTGAACCAACCGGGTGACTACGTCAACGAGATGCTCGAAGGCCTGTGCGCGGCCCATCCGGGGCAGTACCGACAACTGCCCGGGCACCCGCGCGTCGTTCTGCGCGCGGCCCCGCCCCGGCCCGGCAAGGTGGGCATCGTCACGGGCGGCGGCTCCGGGCACTTGCCGATGTTCGTCGGCTATGTCGGGCCCGGCCTGCTGGACGCCTGCGCTGTGGGCAACGTCTTCGCCGGGCAGACGGTGGCAGACGCCGAGGCCGCGATGCGTGCCGTGAGCGCGGGCGCCGGGGTGTTGCAGCTGTATGGCAACTACGGCGGCGACAAGATGAACTTCAACCTCGCGGCCGAGGCGCTGCAGGACGAGGGCGTGGAGGTGCGGGCCGTGCGGGTGGCCGACGACGTGGCCAGTGCTGTGGCGTCGCAACGCCACCTGCGCCGCGGGGTGGCGGGCATGGCCTACGCGTTCAAGCTGGCCGGCGCCTGCGCCGAGGCCGGTGGCGATCTGGAGGAGGTCGCCGCGGTGGCGCAGCAGGCCTGCGACAACCTGCGCAGCGTGGGCGTGGCGCTGTCACCCTGCACCATTCCTGAGGCGGGCCGGCCGGGCTTCGACATCGGGGCTGACGACATGGCCTTCGGCATGGGCATCCACGGTGAGCCGGGCCTGTGGACCGGCCCGCTGCAGACGGCCGATCAGGTGGCCCAGGCCATGCTCGAAGCCGTCCTGCCCGAACTCGGCCTCTCGCACGGCGACCGTGTGTCGGTCATGGTCAACAGCCTGGGCGCCACCCCGCTGGAGGAGCTCTACATCCTGTACCGCGCGGTCGAGCGCACCCTCCGAAGCCAGGGGCAGACGGTCGTCGCCCCCTTGATCGGGCAGTACGCCACGTCGATGGAGATGGCCGGAGCCTCGCTCACGGTGCTGCGCCTGGATGGCCGGTTGGAGCCGCTGCTGATGGCACCGGCCAGCTCGCCGTTCTGGCGGCCGGCATGAGCGTCGACTGCACGGCGGTCGAGCGCGCTCTGTTGCGGGTAAGCCAGGGCTTGCGTCAGGCCGCCGACGAGCTCAACGCCCTGGATGCGGTGGTGGGTGACGGCGATCTGGGCACCACGCTGGCCCGGTGCGCCAGCGCGCTGGACGGCACGCCGTTTGCCGACGGCACGGTGGCGGACCTGTTGCAGGAAGCCGGGGCCCGCTGCGCTGCCGCCTCAGGTTCGAGCTTTGCCACCCTGCTGGGGGCCGCCTTGCGCGCCGCCGTTCTGGCCTGCCGGCAGGCGGCGATGCCGCACGCCTTGGGCGACGGCGACATGGCCGAACTGCTGGGCCACGCCGCGGCGGCGGTGGCCCGCCTCGGCGAGGCTCAGGAAGGCGACAAGACCCTGCTTGACGCCCTGCTGGCCGTTCAGCGGTCCAGGCCGCTGGACGGCACGCCCTGGACCGTGCTCCACGCGGAACAGGCGCTGCACGCGGCCCTGCAGGCGCTGCACCCACAGCCGGGCCGCATCGGCCGGGCAAGGCTGCACGCTGGCCGCGTTGCCACCTACGACGATCCCGGCATGGTCGCGGTGCTCAGAATGGTGCAGGCGCTTTGAACTCGGCGCGCCGCGCACGGCTCACTGCGCCGCCCGGCCCGCCACCCGCTGCTTGGCCGCCAGCCACAGCAGCGCCCCGCCCACCAGCGCGATGGGCACCAGCGAGCCCAGGTTCAGCAGCGTCCAGCCCTGGGTGGTGACCAGCGCGCCGGAAGAGAACGAGCTCAACGCCATGGTGGCGAACACGCAGGTGTCCATCGCACCCTGGGCCTTGTTCTTCTCCTCGGGGCGGTAGGTGGTGGTCAGTAGCGTGCTGCCGCCGGTGTAGAGGAAGTTCCAGCCCACACCCAGCACGAACAGCGCCACCAGGAACTGCATCAGGTCCACGCCGCTCAGGGCCACCGCCACGCACACCAGATTCAGCACCACGCCCACGCCCATCACGGGCAGGGCACCGAAGCGCTTGATGAGGTGTCCGGTGAAGAAGCTGGGCGCGAACATGCCCAGCACGTGCCACTCCAGCACCAGCGTGGCACTCTCGAACGGGTGCTTGCACTGCTGCATGGCCAGCGGCGTGGCGGCCATCAGCAGGTTCATCACGCCGTAGCCCAGGGACCCGGCGGCGACCGCCACGATGAACGTGGGCTGGCGCGCAATCTCCGCCAGCGGCCGGCCGGACGATGCGCCCGGTGCCGGCGCCTTGTGCGGCGGGAACTGGATGAACGACAGGGCCACGAAGGCCACCGCGGCCACGCCGATCAGCACCAGGTAGGCGCCCGCATAACGCACGGGCAGCAGGTCCACCGAGGCATCTGCGAGGTTGGGGCCGATCAGGGCCCCCACGATACCGCCTGCCAGCACCCAGGAGATGGCCTTTTCCTTGTACGAGGGCTCCACCACCTCGGTGCCGGCAAAGCGGTACAGGGCGGCATTGGCCTGGTAGAAGCCGGCCAGCAAGGTGGCCAGCATCAGCAGCCCGAAACTCTTCTGGCTCATGGCGTAGGCGCAGGCTGCTGCGCTCACCGCGGCCATCACCAAACCCAGCTGGAAGCTGCGCTTGCGGCCCCACTGCGACTGCAGACGCGCCACCAAGGGCGCGCTCAGCGCGCCGCCAATCACATAACTCGTGACCGGCAGCGTAGCCATCCACCCCACTGGCGCCAGCGCCAGTCCCGCCAGGCCATTGACCGCGATGAAGATGACGGTGTTCGTCAGGAACATGCCCTGACAGAAGGCGAGCAACAGCAGATGGCGGTTCATGCCTCATCATCGCACCGGTGCCCTGATGTGGGCAGGGTCATCAGTCCTGGCCCAGCGCGAAGCGGCTCCTATGCAGGCCCTGCAGCTGCTCGCAGGCTGACGGGCACCTTCAAGTGCCCGACCCCTTGCTTGCGCCTGAAGGTCAGGCGGCGTGCAGATGCTCAAGGCCCGGCCTTGCCGGGTACTCGGGTCACCAGCGGCTGCTTGCCCACCGGCCCTGTGTGAGGAAGAAGACGGCGTCACCGATCTGCACGCTGCGGTCGGCGCTGACATCGAACGAGTCGGTGCCCTGCGGCGCAGACAGTTCAGGCCGCCACCCGAGCGTTCTGGTCGCCGTATCGACCTCAAGGCGCTGCAGCACATGTCGCGCCTCGGGGCCCCAGTCCGTGGTGCGCAGCGATGCGGGCAGCGCCACCCGGGCCACGGGGCCCACCTGCAGGATGTTGATCCCGTGGCTGCTGTGGTCTATGGCGCTGGCGCTTCCTTTGGCGCCCAGAGTCTTCGAACTGATGAGGGCAGGCTTGGCCGGGTCCCGCACATCGAACAGTGCCACCTTGGGGCCGAGGGCGGCGCCGGTTGCATCCGCGTCGCGACCTACACCAAGCAGCAGGCCTTGGGGCAGCGGCAACAGCACGTCGGAGAACCCGGGCAGCTCTAGTTCGCCTGCGATCTTCGGGTCAGTGGGGTCCTTGAGGTCGAGGACGTACAACGGGTCGGTGCGGCGGAAGGTGACCACGTAGCCCGTGTCACCTGTGAAGCGCACGCCGTAGATCTGCTCACCTGGCTTGCCCAGAGGTGCGGGGCGTTGCGGGTTGGGCAGGACGCCCACGGGCTTGAGCGTGGCTTCCGAGGCACTCTCGCGCAGAATGGTGAGCGTAGCAGGCGAAGGCGTGGCAGCCGGCTTGGTGTCTGTACCCGTGCTCGTGGTGCCGACAGCATCCAGCCCCAGCACCCAGCCATCTGTGCCGGTGTAGCTGATCACCCGCAGGTCGCCCGCGAGCTCGCTCATGCGCAGCGAGATGCGCTCCGGCTCCCACCCCAGATGCCCCTTGACCTCGCCCGATGCCTTGTAGTTGAGGTTCAGGCCGTCGAAGGCGAACTTGTGCAGGTCGGTAGTGAACCCGGTGGGAAAGACCGAGCGGCCATCGGCGCTCGTGACCGGCTGCGGCGAGCGCGTGGTGGCCAGATACAGGTGCTTGGGAGACATGTACAGGCCTTCTGTGCCACCGAACAAGCAGCGCGAGCGGGTACTCAGCGTGGGCGATGCCAGGTCGATGGCCACCAGCGTGGTCACGGTCAGTGCGAGGGAAGTGGCCTTGGGCTGGACCATGCAGTCGTTTTCGCTCACCAGCGGCTGGCGGGCACCACCATCGATGCGCACGCCCGGCAGAATGTCGCCGGCCTTGAGCGCAGCCAGCGCGGCCTCGCGGTCGGGCTCCGTGGCGCTGGCAGGCAGGGCCTCGTAGGCCAGACGCGGGCTCCAGGTGGTGACGAGATGCACCACGTCACCCACGCGGCGGCTGGCCACGAGCTGGCCGTCCACGGCCAGGCGCCGTGCCGTGGTCAGGGAGCCGGTGCTCGAGATGTCTGCCACCTGCAGGTGCAGCACCGGTTCGGTGTTGGAGATCACGGGCAGCGCGCATAGCAGCCCGGGTGGGCAGGGTGCACCTCCCCAGGAGGGCGTGGCCGCCAGGGCCACCAGCCTGGTGGCCTTGTCGGACAGCAGCAGGCCCTTGGGGCTGGCTGCTTCGCCGCCCACGTCCAGGGGCAGCGTGGCCACGGGCTCCACGCTGCCGTCGGCGCCGGCGCGGGCCACGCGCACCTGGGGTCGCAGCCTGTCCTGGGCGTCGGGCAGGGTGTAGCCGTCCAACGCGAACAGCAGGCGGCCGTCGGTCTTGAGCAGGTCAGCTTCGTCGACGCCGGCCTCTTGCACGTTGGTGCCGGAGAAGACCGGTGCTGTTCCAGCCGAAGCCTGTGCCGACGCCCCTGTCAGGGCAGTGAGGCCCGTGGAGGTCGTGGCGGCAAGACGGTCGAAGCTGACGTTGGGGTTTGCCGCCAGGGCCGAGTGGCGGCCTCGCAGCACCTCCCGCACCTTGGGCACCAGCCCCCCTTCCGTCACCGGTTCCAGCGCCGCCAGCGGGCGTACGCTGGGCGTGACAGGCGATGCGCCGCCGCCTCCGCAAGCGCTCAGGGCGATCACTGCGCCAGCGAGGCCTCCAACGAGGCCCATCGAGACCGCCAGCCTCTGCCGGGACGACCGGGCAGTGCTGCGGCCGGGTACGGGCGTGGGGTCAGTCGGCCCCCAGGTGGGCGGGTTGGGTGTTGGGCAGGTCCTGCGGATGGTGATTCCTCCTTACGGCGTCGAAAGTGCCACCGATCCGACCGCCCTTCCCTGGGCCCGCGTTTGCGGGTTCTTGCAGCTGGATCGGTGACGTGGGATAATTTCCCACAAAACCTGAAGTCCTGTCAAGCACCTTTCGGCCAGCCCTCGTGAGCACCCGTCACCAGATCGTTTTGCGTACCGTGCTTCGGGCCTTGCGCCCCTTGCTGCTCCTGCTGCTGCGGCATGGGGTCACCTACACAGCATTTGCCGCGGCGCTCAAGCCAGCGTTCCTGGAGGCTGCGCGGCAGGAGTTGCAGACCCAGGGCATGCCGGTCAGCGACAGCGCCCTGACCCTGCTGAGCGGTGTCCACAGACGCGACGTGCGAGCGCTCACTCGCGGCGAAGCGGTTGCGGAATCTCAAGCTGATATGACTCCACCGGTCTCCCTGGCAGGCGAGGTGGTGGGCCGGTGGATGTCGGACCCCGCCTGGCATGACGCTCAAGGCCGACCCCGAGAACTCTCCCGTGCGTCGTTCGATGAACTGGTGAGCGCTGTCAGCCAGGACGTGCGCCCGAGAGCCCTTCGGGAAGAACTGGTGAGGCTGGGCGTGGTGACTTGCGCCGAGGACGGCTGCGTCGCCTTGTGTGCCAGGGGCTTCGCGCCGCGTCAGGGCTTTGCAGAGATGGCAGGGTTGATGGCCGCCAATCTGGCCGACCACGCCCACGCCGCCACTGCCAACCTGCAGGACGGCGCGAACTTCCTGGAGCAGGCCCTGTACGTGGACCGGCTCAAGCCCGCATCGGCCGCACACCTGCACCAGGCGGCCACAGCGGCATGGCAGCAGGTTCTGCCCGGTCTGCTGCGCGAAGCGCGGGAACGCTTCGAGTCGGATCAGGAGGACGCACCCGACGCGGCGGCCGTGGCGCCCCCAGGCTGCCAGGAGGGCACACCCTCCGCGGGCCCGACCCTCACACCCAACAACACGCCCGACCCCATGCCTCGGCGCCGCGTGCGCCTGGGCGTGTATTTCTACGACACCGAGGACGATCCGTCATGAATGCCGAACCTTCCACCTGCCGGGCAGTCCGGCCCCGTCCTCGCTGGATGGTGATCACTGCGGCAGCCTGGCTGTGCCTCCAGGCACTGCTGCTGGCCGCATGCGGCCCAGGCGTTGGCGGCACGGGCACGGGGCTCACCTCTGCGGCTGACGGCCTGCAGGCCTTTGGGGCTCAAGCCGCCGCCTGCGCGCCCGGCGCTGCGGTGTCGCCCGCTTGCCCTGCCGCCTCGGGGCTGGGTTCGACGGGCGACAACCCCCCGGCAGAGCTTTGGCTCGACACCGCCCCGGGTGCGCGGTGGCGCCTGGAGGTGCAGGGGGACACCGTCACGCTGGAGCGGCGCTGCACGCAGGAACGCTTCAAGGGCCTGTGGGGAAGCAGCCCGGCTCTGGGCGCCCGCTACTTTGGCGTGTTTGGCGCCGAGGCAGTGCCGGGGGTTGCAGCCTCGTTGGGCGTGCGCACTGGCGAAGGCGGCAGCCTGGTGCTGGAACTTGGAGGGTTGGACGAACGCCTGTTGCTCCCGTCCGTCACTGTGCAGCGCCAGAGCGGCACCCTGCCAGCGCCGACCTGCCCTTGAGCCTGTCTTCTGCAGGGCCGCTGAAAGGCTCTCACCGCCGCAGGGAGGCGGCGGGCAGACGCGTCACAACGCGAAGATCTTCCCCGGGTTCATGATGTTCTTCGGGTCCAGCGCACGCTTGATCTGGCGCATCAGGTCCACCGCGCCGACACCGGCCTCGTCCACCAGGAAGCCCATCTTGTGCAGGCCGATGCCATGCTCGCCCGTGCAGGTGCCTTCCATGGCAATGGCGCGCTGCACCATCTGCAGGCTCAGGCGCTCGGCCGTGGCGCGTTGGCCGAGGTCACCGTCCTTGACCAGGTAGGCGAGGTGGAAGTTGCCGTCGCCCACGTGCCCCACGATGTAGTGCGGCAGGCCGGACTCTGCCGCCTCCTGCACCGAGATGTCGATGATCTCGGCCAAACGCGAAATCGGCACGCAGGTGTCGGTGGTGACGGTGCGGCAGCCGGGGTTGCTGCTCATCCCGGCAAAGTAGGCCTTGTGGCGCGCCGTCCACAGCCGCGTGCGCTCCTCGGGGGTGCTGGCCCACTCGAAGCCCTCGCCGCCCTGCTCGCCGGCGATGTCCTGCACCGTCTCGGCCTGCTCCTTCACGCCCGCGTCGGTGCCGTGGAACTCCATCAGCAGCAGCGGTGACTCGCGCATGCTCAGGCCGCTCTGGGCGTTGACGGCCCGCACCGCGTTGGCGTCCAGCAGCTCGCAGCGCGCGATCGGCACGCCCATCTGGATCACCTGGATGGTGGTGGCCACGGCCGCCTGCACGCTGGGGAAGTGGCAGATGGCGGCGCTCACGGCCTCGGGCAGCGGGTAGAGCTTGAGCGTGACCTCCGTGATGACGCCCAGCGTGCCCTCGCTGCCCACCATCAGGCGCGTGAGGTCGTAGCCGGCGCTGGACTTCTTGGCGCGTGTGCCGGTGCGGATCACCTCGCCGCTGGCCGTCACCACCGTCAGGCCCAGCACGTTCTCGCGCATGGTGCCGTAGCGCACGGCGTTCGTGCCGCTGGCGCGCGTGGCGGCCATCCCGCCCAGGCTGGCGTTGGCGCCGGGGTCGATGGGGAAGAACAGGCCGGTGTCGCGGATCTCGCGGTTGAGCTGTTCGCGCGTGACGCCGGCCTGCACGGTGACGGTCAGGTCCTCGGGGTTCACGCGCATGATCTGCGTCATGCGGCTGACGTCCACGCTGACCCCGCCCTGCACTGCCAGCAGGTGCCCTTCCAGCGAGGAGCCCGTGCCGTAGGGGATGACGGGCACGGCGTGCGCGTCGGCCAGCTGCACCACCGCCACCACGTCGTCGGTGCTCTCGCAGAACACCACCACCTCCGGCGGCGTCACCGGGAACGGCGACTCGTCGCGCCCGTGCTGTTCGCGCACCGCCGGTGCGGTGGAACAACGCTCGCCGAAGTGGGCGCGCAGGGCGGCCAGCATCGGGGCGGGTACGGGCCGGGGCTCGACGCGGGGCGTGAAGTCGTGGGGGGCGTTCATGGTCTCGTCTCCAGTGGGGCGGCTGCGCAAACCCGAATCTTCGCCGATCCAGCGCCGCAGGGAGGGCGGAATGACCCTGCCCCCCTGTGTGGCGGACAGCCCGCCTGCGGCTGGCATCCACTGATAGCATCGCCCGCACCATGAGCAACCGCCTCACCCAGATCGCCACCCGCACCGGAGACGACGGCACCACCGGCCTCGGCGACGGCACCCGCGTGCCCAAGGACCACCTGCGCGTGCAGGCCATGGGTGACGTGGACGAACTCAACTCCTCCATCGGCGTGCTGCTGGCCGAGCCCCTGCCCGGCGACGTGCGCGAACTGCTGGTGACCGTGCAGCACGAGCTCTTCAACCTGGGAGGCGAGCTGTCCATCCCCGGCTACACCCTGCTGAAGCCCGAGGCCGTGGCGGGCCTGGACGCGGCCCTGGCGCGTCACAACGAAGCCCTGCCCCGGCTGAAGGAGTTCATCCTGCCGGCGGGCACGCGCAGCGCCGCCCTGGCGCATGTCAGCCGCACCATCGCCCGCCGCGCGGAGCGCGCCGTGGTCCACCTGGGTCTGGCCGAAGTCATCAACGAGGCGCCGCGCCAGTACCTCAACCGCCTGTCGGACCTGATGTTCGTGCTGGCACGGGTGCTCAACCGCGCCAACCTCGACGGACTGGGCGGCGACGACGTGTACTGGAAGAGCGAGCGGCTGGCGCGCGAAGGCGGCTGAGTCGCCCGGCCCTGAACCCGGGCGAAGCCAGGGAGGCAGCCCTTGCGGGCGCCCTGCCGCGCACCTGTCACCCCCGGCGCCGCGCCTGTACCGCGTCGCTCAGCGTCTGCAGCACACCCAGTGAGTCGTCCCAGCCAATGCAGGCGTCCGTGATGCTCTGGCCGTAGTGCAGCTGCGCCGGATCGTCCTTGCCCGGGGTGAACTTCTGCGCGCCGTCCAGCAGATGGCTTTCCACCATCACGCCGAAGACCTGCCGGCTGCCGGCGCTCACCTGCGCGGCCACGTCGCCAGCCACCTCGATCTGGCGCTGGTGCTGCTTGCTGGAGTTGGCGTGGCTGCAGTCGATCATCAGGCGCGGCCCCAGCTTGGCGCCGTCCAGCTC
This sequence comes from Rubrivivax sp., assembly GCA_021300575.1. Taxonomy (GTDB): domain Bacteria; phylum Pseudomonadota; class Gammaproteobacteria; order Burkholderiales; family Burkholderiaceae_C; genus Rubrivivax. The sequence continues at coordinate 6,516 of JAJTDM010000047.1, read as the reverse complement.
CTTGCAGGCTGCGGCCACGCTGGCGGCGTCGTAGTTGGGGGCCTTGCCACCGCGCAGGATGACGTGGCAGTCCTTGTTGCCCTTGGTCTCGACGATGGCCACCTGCCCGTTCTTGTGCACCGACAGGAAGTGGTGCGCCCGCGCCGCGGCCTGGATGGCGTCGGTGGCGATCTTGATGTTGCCGTCGGTGCCGTTCTTGAAGCCGATGGGCGCGCTCAGGCCCGAGGCCAGCTCACGGTGCACCTGGCTTTCCGTGGTACGCGCGCCGATGGCGCCCCAGCTCACCAGGTCTGCGATGTACTGCGGGCTGATGACGTCGAGGAACTCGCTGGCCGCGGGGACGCCGCAGCGGTTGATCTCCAGCAGCAGCTGGCGCGCAATGCGCAGGCCCTCGTGGATGCGGTAGCTCTCGTCCAGGTAAGGGTCGTTGATCAGACCCTTCCAGCCCACCGTGGTGCGCGGCTTTTCGAAGTACACGCGCATCACCACCTCCAGGGTGTCGGCGTACTTCGCGCGTTCGGCCTTGAGGCGCCGCGCATATTCGAGTGCGGCGGCCGGGTCGTGGATCGAGCACGGCCCGATGATCACGAGCAGGCGGTCGTCCTCGCCGTGCAGGATGCGGCGCACGGCCTGGCGCGTGTCGCCCACGAGCTTCTCCACCGCGGTGCCCGCGATGGGGAAGAACTTGATGAGGTGTTCCGGCGGCGGCAAGGGCGTCACGTCCTTGATGCGCTGGTCATCGGTCTGGCTGGTCTTCTCGCTGTGCGCATACCAACCCTCGCTGGTGGCGGTGTTGCGGTTCGGCATCTGGGGCTCCTGGTGATGACTGGGGTTGGGGGTGGAGTCGCGGGGTTGCGGTGGTGCGTTGTTGCGTTGTCGGGCGACAGGCGAAAAAAAACCGCCGGGGGTTCCGGCGGTTTCGTTGGGTCTGGCGCGCTGTGTCTGCTTATGCGCTGGCCTCTCCAACCGCCGGGCGGTGCGAGATCCAAAAGTACGCAAAGTAAAACGAGGCGGGCAAACGCATGGAGCGAATGTAGCATGGGCTTTCCTGGGGCCCGTCCGGTGCTTGTCCGGGGCGTCCCGGGGCCTTCCTGGGGCGTTCCTCGGGCGCCGTCGGCGCGGGGCGGGCTATCCTGCGCACCGATGACCCCGTTGCCGCGGCCTGCAGTCCCTCCGGTTTCCTCACTTGATGATGTGTCGCCCGATCTCCAACCCCCCTCGCGCATGGGACGGCGAAGCCTGTGCCTGCGCCTGTGCCTGTGGAGCGCAGGGGTGGCGGCCTTCAGACCCTTCCCCCCTGCGCTGGCTCGCGCCACCGCTGACGTGAATCCCGCTCCGTCCCGCCTTCTGGACCCTGCACGCCTGGCCCTGATCGACCAGGCCTTGGCTGCCGCAGTGCGTGCGGGGCAACTGCCAGGGGCCGTGGTGCGGGTGGAGCGCCTGGGTTCCGGCCGTGGCGCCGACACGGCACGTGAGGCCTACGGGTGCGCTGTCGGCCTCAAGGCCCTGGAGCCCGCGCCCGAGCCCCTGGACGCCGCCACCGTCTACGACTGCGCCTCGCTCACCAAGGGGGTGGTCACCGCGGCCGTGTTCGCGCGCCTGATGCAGGATGGCGCGGTGCAGCCCGACACCGCTGTGCGCGCCCTGCTGCCCCGCTTTGAGAGCGACCGTGGCGGTGCGCCCATCACGGTGGGCCAGCTGCTCACCCACACCTCGGGCTTGCCTGCCGGGTTGCCGCTGCAGCCCGCCTGGAGTGGACCGCAGTCCGCTCAGGCGCTCGCGGCCACGCGCAAGCCCACGCACCCGCCGGGCACGTTCTTTCGCTATTCCGACGTGAACTTCATCCTGCTGGGACAGATCGCGCAGCGCGTCACCGGCCAGGGGCTGGACGCGCTGGCTCACGCCTGGTTCTTCCAGCCGCTGGGCATGCGCGACAGCGGCTTCCGGCCGCTGGCCGACCCGCGGGCCTGGGCGCGGGTGCCGCTTGAGCGCATCGCCCCCACGGAGTGGGACGGCGAGATCGGTGCCGCATCGCCTCCGCCCGGGACGCCCATGCTGCGCGGCCAGGTGCACGACCCCACCGCGCGCCGCATGGGCGGGGTGGCGGGCCACGCGGGGCTGTTCAGCACGGCCGCCGACCTGGCGCGCTTTGCCCGCATGGTGCTGCAGGGCGGCGAACTGGACGGTGCGCGGGTGCTGACGCCCGAGGCGGTGGCTCGGATGACCGTCGTGGCCACGCCGCCGGGCCTGCCCGAGCAGCGCAGCCTGGGCTGGGACATCGATTCGCCGTTCTCGCGTGCGCGCGGCAGGGGCTACCCGCGGGGCAGCTTCGGCCACACCGGCTTCACCGGCTGCTCACTCTGGATCGACCCCTTCTCGCGCACCTTCCACGTGCTGCTGTCCAACCGGGTGCATCCCCGCACGCGCGAGAGCATCGTGGCGCTGTACGAGGACGTGGGCACCCGGGCGGCGGACGCCGTGATGGGCTTCGATTTCGAGCGCCTGCGCGGGCCGGTGCCCCCGCGCTGAGGCGCGAGTTCTCAGCCCTCAGCCGGCAGGGCTGAACGCTGAGGACTCAGGGCTCAGGCCGTGCCGCCCACCGTCAGCCGCTCGATGCGCAGGGTGGGCTGGCCCACGCCCACGGGCACGCTCTGACCTTCCTTGCCGCACACGCCCACGCCGGTGTCCAGCGCCATGTCGTTGCCGATCATGCTGATGCGCTTGAGCGACTCCGGCCCGTTGCCCACCAGCGTGGCACCCTTGACGGGGTAGAGGATGCGGCCGTTCTCCACCCAGTAGGCCTCACTGGCGGAGAACACGAACTTGCCGTTGGTGATGTCGACCTGCCCGCCGCCGAAGTTGGTGGCGTACAGGCCGCGCTTGACGCTGGCCAGGATCTCTTCCTGGCTCTTGTCGCCGCCCAGCATGTAGGTGTTGGTCATGCGCGGCATGGGCACGTGGGCGTAGCTTTCGCGCCGGCCGTTGCCCGTGGGCTTCACGCCCATCAGGCGCGCGTTCATGCGGTCCTGGATGTAGCCCTTGAGGATGCCGTCCTCGATCAGCACGTTCTTCTGCGAGGCATAGCCCTCGTCGTCGACATTGAGCGAGCCGCGCCGGTCGGCGAGCGTGCCGTCGTCCAGGACGGTGACGCCCTTGGATGCCACGCGCTGGCCGATGCGCCCGGCAAACACGCTGGAGCCCTTGCGGTTGAAGTCGCCCTCCAGGCCGTGGCCCACGGCCTCGTGCAGCAGCACGCCCGGCCAGCCCGGGCCCAGCACCACGGTCAGCTCGCCTGCGGGGGCCGGGCGGCTGTCCAGGTTGGTCAGGGCGCCGTGCACGGCCTGGTCCACATAGCTGCGGATCACCTCGTCGGTGAAGTGCTCCAGGCCGAAGCGACCGCCGCCGCCGCCACTGCCCATCTCGCGTCGTACCGCTCCGGCCACCGTCTGCTCGGCGATCACCGTCACGCTCAGGCGTACCAGGGGCCGCACATCGGCCGCGCGCGTGCCGTCGGCGCGCGCCACCAGCACCACATCGTGCTCGGCGGCCAGACCGGCCATCACCTGCACGATGCGGGGGTCCTTGGCGCGGGCCATCTTCTCCACCCGCTCCAGCAGCGCCACCTTGGCCGTGCTGTCCAGCGTGGCAATGGGGTCGGCCGGGGCGTACAGCAGCCGGCTGCCCGCCACCTTCGGCGTCTTGTCCACCTTGATGCGGCGGTTCTGGCCGGCGGCGGCGATGGTGCGCACGGTGCGGGCGGCGTCCAGCAGCGAGGCCTCGGACAGGTCGTCAGAGTAGGCAAACGCCGTCTTCTCACCCGCCACGGCGCGCACGCCCACGCCCTGGTCGATGCTGAAGCTGCCGCTCTTGACGATGCCTTCCTCCAGGCTCCAGCCCTCGTGGCGCGTGGTCTGGAAGTACAGGTCGGCGTCATCGATGCGGTGCTGCGAGATCAGGCCCAGCGCCTGCTGCAGCGTGGCCTCGCTCAGGCCGAAGGGCTCGAGCATCAACGCCTGCGCCGTGGCCAGGCGCTCGAGGGTGGGTTCGCGGGAGATCATGGCGGGGGCTTTCGGTGGTCGCGCGGGGCGGATCGGGTGCCGCAACTTCGGGCTGTAGAACCGCCCAACTGGCGCTCAGATTCTAGGAGCGGGGACTGCCCGGCCGTTGCGCGAGCGCTCTTGGCCGTGCACAAGGGCGAAACGGCGGATGTTTCAACCTCGATCCGGGTTTCAGCCTGCTCATCCCTGCAGCGCCAGGATCGCCTTGGCGGTGGCTTCGCCGGACAGGCGCGCGCCCAGCAGGTCGCGCTGGCTCAGAACTTGCGCGCCACACTGACCACGAGCTACTTCTGGCCAGACGGGCGCAGCCTGTCGCCGTCAAGCGCCACGAACTATCGGAGACCGCTTGAATGCGACCGTCTTCACCCCTACGTCCTGTGAGCGACGGGTTCACTGGAACTTAATGAACCTCCGTTGGCCTCAAGGCTGCGATCAAAGCGTCGACGACAGCAACTGACCTCCCCAAGGGCGGGCACGGAAGGGACTGTTTGAACGCCTCAGGGCGCCGAGCGGCAAGCGCGGTGCCAGATGCAACAGTGCACGAGAGACCATCTCTTTGGTCGGCCCCTCAGACGTTGCGCAGCTCGCGCCGCAGGATCTTGCCCACCGTCGACTTCGGCAGCGCGTCGATGAAGTTGATGAACTTCGGCACCTTGTAGCCGGTCAGCGCCTCGCGGCAGAAGGCCATCAGCTCGGCTTCGGAGAGGCTGGCGTTCGGCGCCTTGACGACGAACAGCTTGACCGCTTCACCGGTTCTTTCGTCGGGCACGCCGATGCAGGCGCACTCGACCACGCCAGGGCAGGCGCTGGCCACGGCCTCGACCTCGTTGGGGTAGACGTTGAAGCCCGAGACGATGATCATGTCCTTCTTGCGATCAACGATCTTGAGGAAGCCGCGCGCATCGAGCACGCCCACGTCGCCGGTGCGGAAGTAGCCGTCGGCGGTAAAGGCCGCAGCGTTGGCCTCGGGCTTCTCCCAGTAACCCTTCATCACCTGGGGGCCCTTGACGCAAATTTCACCGGCCTCGCCTATGCCCACCTCGCGGTCGTTGTCATCCAGCAGCTTCACATCGCTGGAGGGCAGGGGCAGGCCGGTGGTGCCGCTGAATTCCTGGATCGCACCGGGGTTTAAGGACAGCACCGGGCTGGTCTCGGAAAGCCCATAGCCTTCGCAGATGATCTGGCCGGTGATGGTCTGCCAGCGATCAGAAACAGTGGAAAAGATCGCTGCGCCGCCACCGGCGGTCAGACGCAGGCGCGACCAATCCACCTCCCGGATCTTGGGGTGCAGGGTCAGCCCTGCAAACAAGGTGTTGACGCCGGTGAAGACGGTCGGCCGCGCCTGCCGCAGCGTCTCAACAAAGCCGTCCATATCGCGCGGATTGGCCACCAGCCAGTTGTCGGCGCCGACGCTGAAGTAGCTGATGAAATTCACCATCAGCGCGAAGATGTGATACAGCGGGATGGCGGTGACCACGACCTCCTCGCCCTCACGCAGCGCGGCGGGCATGAAGGTTCTGAACTGCGCCACGTTGGCCAGCAGATTGCCATGTGAGAGTGCGGCGCCCTTCGACAGGCCGGTGGTTCCGCCGGTGTACTGCAAGAACAGCAGGTCAGAGGCGCCCATCTGCACCGGCGTGAAGGGCAGACCAGCCCCCAGGGCCAGCGCATCGCTGAGGGGCAGGACATTGCTGAGCCGTGCGTCCACTGGCGGGCTGGGCAGCGCGCTGCCCGAGTCGAGCGCGAGCCCGGCGCTCACAATGCTTCGCAGCGGCGTGTGCTCGGTGATCTCGGCCAGGGTGGGCGTTGAGCCGTTGTAGATGACGAGGATCTCGCAACCGGCATCCTGGAGTTGATGTTTCAGCTCGCGCGGGGTATAGAGCGGGTTGATGTTCACCTGCGCCGCCCCGGCGCGGATGATGCCCAGCATGGCCACCGGGAAGGCGAGGATGTTGGGCACCATCACCCCTATGCGGTCGCCGCGCTTCACGCCTTGCGCCTGCAAGTAGGCTGCGAAGTCGCGTGACTGGCGGTCCACGTCAGCGTAAGTCAGGGTCTGGCCGAAGGACCGGAAGGCGGGCTTGTCGGCATAGCGCCGCATGGCCTCTTGCATCAGCTCGGTGACGGATTCGTGCGTGGGCGGCGCAATCTCAGCCGGGATGCCAAAGCTGCGGTAGCTGGTGAGCCACGGACGTTCTTGCATGATGTTTGCTCCAGTGATGAGGTTGAACGGGATCAGGGCTTAACGGGATTGAAGAAGGGATCAAAGGTAAATCTTGCGAGCGCGACACCTTGACCTTGCGGGCCCCCCCATCGGCCGCCTTGATGACGCCGCGCGCCCCGCCGGCGATGTCCCGAACTCTGTTGAACGGATGAGATGAAGGTGGCGGTTCCTTTCGCCTGGATGCGAGCATCCAGGTGCCTTGCAAGCAAAGAAAGGAACCACCGAAATGAAGTC
>JAJTDM010000099.1 GCA_021300575.1 Rubrivivax sp. | reverse complement strand
CTGACGCCACCGTGCCGGCAGTGGCGCTGCTGCCCTGAGGCGCCCAGGCGGGAAGACCCTCGACCGTGGTCACCTGCCGACCCTGCACCTGCAGCGCCAGCACGCTGCAGCTCTTCACCGGCTGGCCGTCCACCAGCACGGTGCAGGCGCCGCACTGCGCGGTGTCGCAGCCCACGTGGGTGCCGGTCAGTTGCAGGGGGCCGCGGATCAGGTCCACCAGCAAGGTGGTGGCTGCCAGCTCGGTGTCGGTGACGCGGCCGTTGACGTGGAGTTGCACGGAAGGCATGGGAGAGGTGTCCTTGCAGGAGGCGCGTGCCGCGCGGGCAGCGCGGCGGATGCAGTGCCTCGATTGTGGCGGCTGTGCGCGGCGGCCGCTCGTCAGCGGGGGCTTCCGCCCCCGGTATCAGCCTGTCGAGTGCCGCGGCAGGCTGCCCGCCTCGTCGCCCAGGTCCCAGAACAGGCCGGCCATGATCTCCAAGGCCTGGCGTGCCACGGGCGCCAGCAGATGCTCGTTCGGCGCGTGCTGCGAGCACGCGGCGTAGCTGTGCGGCACCCACACCGTGGGCAGCCCCAGGATGTCAGCGAAGACGTCGTTCGGCAGCGAGCCCCCCAGGTTGGGCAGCAGCACCGGCGGCTCGCCCGTGGTGCGCTCGATGCTGCGCTGGGCAAAGCGTACCCAGGCGTTGTCCGGGTCCAGCCGGGTGGCGTTCATCACCGTGGGCTCGCCCACCTCGATGTCACCGAAGCCGTGCGCCGCCAGATGGGCTTGCACGTGCTCGCGCAGCCGCGTCACGTCGGTGCCCACCACGAAGCGCATGTGCATCGTGGCCTTGGCCGCCGGCGGGATGGCGTTGACCGGAAAGTCCGGGTTGCCCGTGCGGTAGGCCAGCACCTCCAGCGTGTTCCAGGCGATGACGCGTTCGGCCGGTGTCAGACCCGGCTCGCCCCAATCGGGGTCCACTTCGGGGTCGCCCGGATCGCCACCGAACACCAGGCCTTGGAGTGCGGCGCGCACGTTCGCCGGGATGGGCGGCGGGCGCAGGGCGTTCACCAGGATGCGGCCGCGCCCGTCCACCAGGCAGGCGATGGCGTTGGCCAGCACCACGCCCGGGTTGCGCAGCAGGCCGCCCCAGTTGCCGGAGTGGTGCCCGCCGGCGCGGCAGGTCAGGCTCAAGTCGAAGTTGGCCACCCCGCGCGAGCCCAGGAAGAGCGTGGGCCGGTCGCGCCGCATGCGCGGGCCGTCGCTGGCGATCAGCGCATCGGCGGCCAGCGCCTCGCGCTGGGCGCTGCAGAAGGCCGCCAGGCCGGGTGAGCCGGTCTCCTCACCGGTCTCGATCAGCCACTTGACGTTGAAGCCCAGGCCTCGGCCCGAGGCCTGGCGCGCGGCCAGCACCTGCGCCAGCGCCGCGATGTTGATGCTGTGCTGGCCCTTGTTGTCGGCCGTGCCACGCCCGTACAGGCGCTCGCCGTCGGCCGCCAGGGTCCACGGGCCGGCGCCTTGCGTCCAGGAGGCGTCCTGTCCGCGGATCACGTCGCCGTGGCCGTACATCAAGACGGTGGGCAGGTCCGTGGACTCGATGCGCTGCGCCACCAGCAGCGGGCCGTAGGGCGGCTCCGGGTTGGGGTGCACCTGGCTGGTGAAGCCCAGGGCGCCCAGACTGGGCACCATCTCGTCGTGCAGGTAGGCGCCCAGTGCGGGGCCTGACTCCGGATTCTGGCTTTCGGTGCGAATGGCCACGCGGCGGGCCAGATCCCGAACGAAGTGGCCTTCGTCGAAATGCCGCTGCGCCGCGGCGATGGCGTGGGCCCGCCCGCCAGCGGTGGTGGCGCTCATGGTTCAGTCCGCAGACTTGCCCACGAGCTCGAAGTGCTCCACCACGGGAGCGGAAGCGAAGAAGGGCCCGACGATGGCGCGCCACTCGGGGAACAGCGGGCCGGCGCGGAAGCCCACGGTGTGGTCCTCCAGCGTGTCCCAGAAGATCATCAGCAGGTAACGCTCGGGGCTTTCCACGCCCTTGTTCACCTTCCAGCCCCGAAACCCCTTGGCGCGGTTGGCGACGGTGGTCAGACCGCGCTGGATGGCCTCGTCGAAGGCGGCCTGCTGGCCCGGGTGGATGCGGATGTCGGCGAGTTCAAGGATCATGGGGATGCTCGGGGGTGAGGGATTTCAGAAGAGGGGTCAGAGCGGGTGGGCGTGCGGCGTGGCTGCGTGCCGCTTCAGCACCACGGGCCGCCCGCCGTGGCGGCGCTTGCTCATCCAGGCGGCGAGTGCGGAGTCCAGGTAGTCGGCATGGCCAGGGAACCAGCGGGCCAGTTCATAGGCGAAGGAGCGCACCACATCGCAGCGGCCAAAGGCGGCATGCAGCGCCTGCACCTCCTGCAGCGACTGCAGCACCGCCGCGTGCTCTTTCTGGTGGCAGTCGCGCGGTGGAAAAGCGGTTCTCTCCATCCACGCATCCTCGCTGCCGAAGTGCTGCCGCGCATGGGCCTCGAAGGCGGCCAGATGCGCGCCCAGCTCAGCGTCCGGTGCGGTCTGCAGCAGGCCTACCAACTGCACGAACTCCCGGTGCTCGGCGTCCATCTCCGGATAGCCGAGCAGCAGGGCGTCGCTCCATGGCAGGGGTAGTGAAGGGGGCATGGTTGCTCAAAAGCCGGGGTAGATCGCTTGATGTCGCTCCCCTGCGGCCAGCTCACGCCGAGTATGCACTCTGCCAGGGCCTCAACTCCATCGTTCACTTCAGGTGGCCAGCCCGGGCAGCGCTCGCAGTCGTACTCTGGGCCCTTCAACAACGACCAAATGGCCGTCAAATTCGGAACGATTGGCGCACAGAGCACGTACGCGGTTGGCGTACTCGGTGATGGTCATCGGAGACGGCCGGAGATAAACGATGGCCGCAGGCGGCCTCTCCAGCCTTGCGAATACAAGCTCACCGTAATCGCGGTCAAAGGTCAAGATCCATCGGCCGGTCTTGCTGGCATGCTGAAGGACTTCCCGATCGCTGACGGCAGGCATGGTTTCAGCCACGAACTCCACGTCGAGGCCGGCGGCGCGCAGCATACGCACCAGGGGAGAGGGCACGTTCTCGTCTGCCAGGAGTCCTGGCAACACGCCGATCTGCATGGGCATACTCGAAACGGCTCAGGCCGCTTGAGTCAACCTCACGTACCGCTCTTCACGCATGTATTCGCAGGCGTACGAGAGAGCTGCCAGAACATCCTCACGCGTCAGATGCGGATAGTTCTCCAGGACGTCGTCGATGGTCCGTCCAGTGCCTAGCCAGCCCAGCAGCAGTTCCACTGAAATCCTCGTGCCCTTGACGATGGGCTTACCCGCAAGGATGTCAGGATTGCAAACGATACGATCGCGCCATTCCATGATCAGGTCCTTCGCGCACTGACGCAAACAGAAAGAACTCTCTCAACAAGGCCTTGGAAAACCAGAGCATTGCCGAGAGGGAGTGTCCAGCTTGCGTTGTTCATGGCAGGTTGGGGATGGGCCCTCTGATAGATGTTCGACTGGAGTCTAGGCAGCCGGCATCAAGTCAGAACTGGTTCAGCGCAACTCACATCCTGCAACCGCGTCCCGGATCGGCCAGGGCTTTGACGGCCACGCCGGTGACGACGTTGTAGTTGCCCTTCACCTCGCGGATGTAGAAGTCCTGCGTGGGGTTGTGCTGGGCGCTGAGGGTGAACTTGCCGCGCGGGCTGTCGATCTGGGCCTTCTTCATGGCGGCGATCAGGGCGTCGCGTTTCTTGTCGTCGCCGTTCACGGCCTTCAGGCCCGCGGCCAGCATCTGCGCGGCGTCGTAGCCTTGCAGGGCGTAGACGTCGGGGTTGGCCTTGTAGGTGACGGCAAACCTGTTGCGGAAGGCGTTGTTGCGCGGGGTCTCGATGTTGTCGCCGTAGTGCAGCGCCGTGATCAGGCCCTGGGCGGAGGCGCCCTGGGCTTCCAGCGTGCCGTCGGTCAGGAAGCCTGAGCCCATCAGCGGGATGGTGCGGCGCAGGCCGGCCGCGTCGTAGTCCTTGACGAACTTGACCGCGCCGCCGCCGGCGAAGAAGGCGAACACGACGTCGGGCTTCTGCGCCGCGATTTCGGTCAGCAGGGCCTGGAACTCCACGTTGGGGAAGGGCAGGTTCAGGTCCTTCATGACCTTGCCGCCGCCCTTTTCGAAAGCCTCGGTGAAGCCCTTGACGGTCTCGGAGCCGGCGGCGTAGTTCCAGGTGATGGTCATGGCGCGCTTGTAGCCCTTCTGCGCGGCAATCACGCCCGTGGCGTAGCCGGGCTGCCAGTTGCTGAAGCTCGAACGGAAGATGTTGGGCGCGCACTGCGGGCCGGTGATGGCGTCGGCCCCGGCGTTGGGCACGATGAGCAGCGTCTTGCTGTCCTTGGCGGCGCGGGCCATGGCCAGGGCCACGCCGGAGTGCACGGTGCCTACGATCACATCCACCTGATCACGCTTGATCAGCTTGTTGACGTTGTCGGTGGCCTTGGAGGGGTCGCTCTCGTCGTCCACCTTGAAGTACTGCAGCGTGCGCCCGCCGAGCTTGCCGCCTTGTTCTTCCACGTGGAGCTTGAAGCCCTTCTCGATCATGTCGCCCAGGGCGGCAAAGGTGCCGGTGGCCGGGAGCATGAAGCCCACCTTGAGGGGGGCCTGGGTCTGGGCCTGGGAGGTGGTGGCGGCCAGGGCGAGGGCGCCGGCCAAGGCAGTGAAGGCGAAACGGGTGTGCATGCGGGACTCCTGAAAGAAAGTAGGGTCGTGAAACCGGAAGTGTCGCGCAGCTTGCCTGCGGCGCCCCCGGTCACGCAATCGGGGCTTCCACCAGCGCCTGGGCTTCCATCAGCAGCACCCCGCCAGGCCCTTGCGCCCACAGGCGCACGGCTGTGGTACCACCGTTCGTTGTCGCATCGGCCGGCGCCGGCTGGCCGTGCAGTTCCAGCAACTGGCCGTCGAAGCAGGGGTGGCGCGCCTTGAAACTGAAGGCGTGCACCTGCGCCGCAGGCTGCTGCCGGTGCAGCAGGTCCAGCAGCAGCGTGGCGATCAGCGGGCCGTGCACCACCAGGCCCGGGTAGCCCTCGGTCTGCGTCACATGGCGGCGGTCGTAGTGGATGCGGTGGCCGTTGAAGGTCAGCGCCGAATAGCGGAACAGCAGCACCTCGTCGGGCACCAGGCTGCGCTGCCAGTGGGGTTGCGTGGCGTTAGGTGCCGGTGCGGGCTCACCCGCGGCTGCAGGGGTGCCGGGCGCGGGTTCCTCGCGGTAGACGATGTCGTGCCACTCGCGCAGCGCCGGACCGGCCCGGCCGGCCACGCTGAACTCATGCCGCACGGTGACGAAGACGAGGGCGCCGCTGCGGCCCTGGCGCTCGTTCACCGCCTCGATGGTGGAGGTGCGCTGTACGCGCTCGCCCACGCGCAGGGGCGAGTTGAACTCGAAGCGGCTGCCGGCCCACATGCGCCGGGGCAGGGGCACGGGCGGCAGGAAGCCGCCGCGCCGGGCATGCCCGTCGGGCCCGATGTCGCGGGCCCGGTGCAGCGGCAGGAAATACAGCCAGTGCCACAGCGGCGGCAGCGGCGTGCCGTCGGGCACGGGGGTGGGTTCGTGGTCCAGCGTGGCGGCGAGCGCCTGTACGGGCGTGGGGTGCAGCAGGTCCTCGCGCACCTCCTGGCGGCCCACCCAGTCCTGTAGGCGATGGGCGGGCGGTGTGCCCGCGTCCGGGCCGGGCCGGGTGTCCGGGACGTTCGCGGCGTCCGGCGAGCGCAGTGGTGTCACGACACCGTCTCCCCTTCAGGCCCCGCTTCGGGGTGCAGGCCGCGCGTTCGGGCCATCAGCCGTGTCATGCCCAGCAGCGAGTCCAGGTGCGGCGTGGGCACCTCCAGCCGCCGCCCCACCTCGCACACCGCGCTCAGCAGCGCGTCGATCTCCAGGGGCCGGCCCGCCTCGGTGTCCTGCAGCATCGAGGTGCGAAACGCCCCCAGCTTGCGCGTGAGTTCGTGCCGCTGCTCGGGGTGCTGCTCGATGGGGATGCCGAAGCGTGCGCCGATCTCGCGTGCTTCCAGCATCATGGCGTTGAGGTAGGCCCGCACCAAGCTGTCGTCCAGGATGCGGTTGCCCGTGGCGCCTGTCAGGGCGGAAATCGGGTTCATGGTCATGTTGCCCCAGAGCTTGAACCAGATCTCGCGCTGGATGCGCTCGGAGGTCTCCACCTGAAAGCCGGCCCGCGCCAGCAGGTCGCCCACCTGCTGCATGCGTGCGCTGGTGCCCCCGGCGGGCTCGCCCAGGATCAACCGGTTGCCGAAGGCGTGGGTCACCACCCCGGGCGCCGCGGTGCCGGCGCTCAGGTGCACCACGCAACCCAGCACGCGCTCGGTGGGGATGTGGGCGCGGATCCGGTCGCCCGGGTCCACCGTGGCCAGGCGCAGGCCCTGGGCCGGGCCCTCCAGGTGGTCGAAGAACCACCAGGGAATGCCGTTCATCGCCACCAGCACGGCGGTGTGGGCGCCGCTGAGCGCCTGCACGGCCGGCGCCACGGCGCCCAGCGCTGGCCCCTTGACCGCCACCACCACGAGGTCTTGCACGCCCAGGGCGTCGGGCTGATCGCTGGCGAGGATGGGCTGCACCACCACCGGGCCGCCGGCCTGTTCGATGCGCAGGCCGTCGCGCTGCAGCGCGGCCAGGGTGGCGCCACGCGCCAGCACGGACAGCTGCACCCCGGCGACGCCCACGCGGTGGCCCAGCCACCCCGCCACCAGGCCGCCCACGGCCCCCGCACCCACCACGCACACCTTCATTTCAATGGCTCCCGAACTGATTGGCGCGGCGACAACGATGCTGTGGCCTGCGCGGGCGGCATCTTGACATGCGGGAAATGCGCGGCCGACCCGGGCGCTGTGACACCCTCAAGGCCTGACGGCTGGTGCTTCCACGGGCAGCCCACGCTCACGCCAGGCCATGAAGACCTCCAGCGCCCGCACCTCGTCGCTGCCCGGCAGCCAGGGCTCGGCCCGCACGCCCGTGTTGCAGTTGCGGATGCGCCGCTGCAAGCTGCCCAGGGCCTGCCACTCCAGCCGGTAGGTGGGATAGCCCGCTGCATGGCCGGGCGGGATCACGCTGCCGCCCAGGCGCCGGCCCGCCCGCTCGTCGTGGCACTGGGCGCAGGACAGGTCCAGTTGCCCGATGCGCTGCTGCCACAAGGCCTGCCCGCGGGCCCGCCAGGGCTGGAGGCGGGGGTCGTCGGGCGGGGTCACGGGCTGGCCGCGCGAGGCGTGGGCCACGGCGGCCTCCAGCGCCAGCAGCGCATCGGGCGCGGAGGGCTCCCGCACGCCCTGGTGCCGGCTGCGGCAGGCGGCGATGCGCGCGCCCAGGTTGACCGGCCGCCCGGAAGCCGCATCCCAGGCCGGATAGGCCGCCGCCACGCCGCGCAGGCGCTCGGCCGGCGTGGTGCCGTGGCAGTCGGCGCAAGCTTTGCCCGCGGCGCCCTCGGCACGCGACCAGCGGGACTGCCCCTCCAGCACCCACAGCATGCCCGGGTTGAGGCTGTCATCGCGCTGCATGGCCTGCAACTGCGGGCTCATCATGCTGAAGGCGGAGGGGCCGGCGGCCGTGGCGGGCAAGACGACGCTCAGCAGCCCTGCCAGCGCCATCAGCCTTTTCAGCAGCCAGTTAGGAGATCCGTTCAGAGGTCCGTTCAGCTGCCCGGTCAGCGGGCCGCTCCTGGGTCTGCGGGGCATGCCCATGGCGCCTGCATGCCCGAATGCCGTCGAAGGGCGGCCCCTCATGCCACGCGCAGCGCCGCCGTCTGCGTGTGGGAGAAGCCGTCGTCGCCTTCCCATCGGCACTCCAGCGTGCCGCTCGCCTGTACCCGCAGAGGGAAGGCGATCAGCGGGTTGGCCGCGACGGCCGCATGGAGTTCAGCGGAAAACACCGGCTGCCCGTCCAGCCGGCAGGTGAAGCGGCGCAGGATGCGGCGTGGCACCACCCCGCCCTGGCCGTCAGAACGGTGGCCCGTTTCCATGGGGTGGGCGATCAGCGTGCGGATCTCGATCACCTCGCCGGGGCGTATGGCAGGTGGAACGGTGATGAGCGCGCGCACGGTCATGGGGTCGACGGGTTGGTCGCTTGCTCGGCTGGGCGGATCAGCAAGGGCGTCAGCCCTCGACGCAGGCGGCCAGTGTCACCAGCACGTCCACGTGACGGGTTCGTACGCGGCCGTCGGCCATGCGGGCGGCGGCCACCACCTTCTGTGACGTGGCCAGGCGGATGCGCGTGCTCACGCGCGCCACCCCGTTGACGGGGCCCAGGCGGAACTCGGCCACCTCGGGCAACGGGTTGCGCCCGGTGAACAGCGCGATGGCCACGACGTGGTCGGCTGCGCTCATGGGGCTGTCCACCTGCACGGTCACGGGCACGGCGTTGCCGTTCTCCACCAGTTCGGGGATGTCCACCTGCACCCCGCCTTCCACCGGCACGGCGGACCCGGCAAACCGCGCCAGCGCTGCCCGCAGCTCGGGGCTTTCTCGGAAGGCGGCGGTGTCTGGCGGGGCCAGGGCCGAGGGGCCTGCGGGTGTGGAGCCTGCGGGGGTTTGGGCGTGCGCAGACCCGGCGCCGCCCCAGCCCCAGGCCGAACAGGCGGCACCCGCCGCGGCGATCACCAGGGTGCGGCGCGAGGGAGGCGAGGCAGGCGAGCGCCAGCCCGGTTCGCCGTCCGGCTGAGCCTGAATGGCCGTGGGCTGGCACGGCATGGGGTGCGAGCGCCGTGTCGCTTGAGGTGTCATTGGAGGCTCGCCAGGAAGGCCACGACGTCTTCCACCTGCTGGGCGCTGAAGACGGGCCTGCCCTGCCAGGCGCTGCCCACGCGCTGCAGGCCGTCAGTACGGTGGTAGGCGGGCATCACGCTGTCGGGGTTCAGCCGTTTGGCATCGGTCAGGCGCAGGCGCAACTGCCCCGGTGTCCAGCGTGCGCCGGCGCCTGACAGGTCTGTGGACAGATCGCCCTGGAACCGCTCCTCAGGAAAGGGACCGCGGTGGCACAGCAGGCACAGGCCTTCCCGGCGGTCTGTGACCAGGGCGCGGCCACGGCTTGCATCGCCCACCAGCCCTTGAAGCGGCTGCGGGATGGCGTCGCCCACCACCTCGTAGGCCACGGGCTGGGCCGGCGCCGCGTACACAGCTGAAGCGGCCAAACCGGCCGAAGTGACCCATGCGGCTGCTGCGGCTGCTGCGGCCGATGCCCTCCACGCAACGCGGCGGACGGTCGCGGCCGATGTCGCCCAGCACAGGCCCGCAGCCAGGGCAGCCCTGCGTCCCGTTTGCTGTGCCCGGCGGGCCGGCCGCCCCGGGTGGAGCTGCATCCCCCTCAAGCCTTCAGGCTGTGGTGCTTGAGCGGCAGTTCGCGGATGCGCTTGCCGGTGGCCGCGAAGATGGCGTTGAGCACGGCTGGGGCCGCGACCGCGATGGTGGGCTCGCCCACGCCCCCCCAGAAGCCGCCCGAGGGCATGACAATGGACTCCACCTTGGGCATCTGGTCGATCTTCAACGATGGGTAGGTGTCGAAGTTCTTCTGCTCGATGGCGCCGTCCTTGACCGTGCACTCCTGGAACAGTGCCGCCCCCAGCCCGTAGACGAACGAGCCCTCGATCTGCGCCTCGATCTGTTGCGGGTTGACTGCGTGGCCGCAGTCGGTGGCGGCCACGATGCGGTGGATCTTCAGCGCGCCCTCGCGGCTGACCGACACCTCGGCGCAGGCGGCCACGTAGCTGCCAAAACCGTGTGTCTGCGCCAGGCCTCGGAACACCTTCTGCCCACCCACATCAGGCGCCGGCCGGCCCCAGCCCGCACGCTCGGCCGTCGCGTTCAGCACTGCCAGGTGCTTGGGGTGGTTGGCCATGAGCTTGCGGCGCAGCGCCAGCGGGTCTTGCCGGGCGGCGTGCGCGATCTCGTCGATGAAGCACTCGAGATAGATCGCGTTCTGGTTCAGGTTGACACCGCGCCAGAAGCCTGGCGGCACATGCGGGTTCCGCATCGCGTGGTCGATCAGCAGGGCGGGGAACGAGTAGCCGATCATGGCTTCGCCGCCGCCCTCGTTCAGGCCCTGGAAGACCACCGGGTCTCGGCCTTCGCGGACCAGATGCGGGAGTACGCTGGCCAGGATGGACTGGCCCGAGATGCGCATGTGCAGTCCCGTGATCTCGCCCTTGTCGTCCAGGCCCGCCGTGAGCTTGCACTGGGTGATCGGGTGGTATCGGCCGTGCTGCATGTCCTCTTCGCGGCTCCACAGCAGCTTCACTGGGGTGCCCGGCAGCTCACGCGCGATCAGCACCGCTTGGGTGACCCAATCCGCCATGCCCCGACGCCCGAAGCCGCCACCCAGCGGTAGCTTGTAGACGTCGCATCGGGCGGGCGGCAGTCCGGCGGCCGCGGCCGTGGCGGCCAGCGCAGATTCGCCGTTCTGCGTGGGGGTCCAGACTTCGCAGCGCTCCGGCGTCCAGCGCGCCGTCGCGTTCATCGGCTCCATGGTGGCGTGGTTCTGGAACGGGTAGGCGTAGACGGCCTCTACCTTGCGGGCGGCCTTGCCGATGGCCGCCTTGGCGTCGCCCCTGGCGTTACCCACGACGGCTTGTTCAGCGTCCAGGCCCGCCTTGAGCGTGGCGGTGATCTGGGCCTGCTGCACCCCGGCGTTCGGCCCCAGGTCCCAGTCGATGGGCAGGGCGTCCAGCGCGGTCTTGGCCCGCCACCAGGTGTCGGCCACCACCGCCACGGCGCTGTCGCCCACCTTGACGACCTTCTTCACACCCGGCCGGCCGGCCACGGCCGCGGCGTTGAAGGAGCGCACCTTGCCGCCGAAGACCGGGCAGTCCTTGATGGCGGCGTTGAGCAGCCCGGGCATGTTCAGGTCGGCGCCGTAGACCAGCGCGCCGTTGGTCTTCTCCACCGTGTCCAGGCGCGCCAGGCGCTTGCCCACCAGCTTCCAGTCCTTGGGGTCCTTCAGCGGCACCTCAGTGGGCACCGGCAACTTGGCCGCGGCCGCGGCCACCTGACCGTAGGTGGTGCGGCGGTTGCTGCCGGGGTGGGTGATCACGCCGGCGCTGGCGCGGCATTCGGCGGCGGGCACGCCCCAGCCCTGGGCCGCGGCCTGCACCAGCACCATGCGTGCGGCCGCGCCGCCCTTGCGCACATAGTCCTGCGACTCGCGGATGCCCCGGCTGCCGCCGGTGGAGAAGTTGCCCCAGACGCGGTTGCGCGCGAGGTTTTGCCCAGGAGTGGGGTACTCGGTGGTGACGCGCGCCCAGTCGCACTCCAGTTCCTCGGCCACCATCTGTGCCAGGCCGGTCAAGGTGCCCTGGCCCATCTCGGAGCGGGCGATGCGCACGATCACGCGCTCGTCCGGCTGCACCACGACCCAGGCGTTGACCTCTGGCGCGGCCGCCTGGCCCTGGGCGCTGGCCGGCAGCGGTACGTGGAAGCCCACCACCAGCGAGCCGCTGGCCGCGGCCGTGCCCAGGAAGGTGCGCCGGCGCATGCCTTGTTTCTTTGGGGCGGCCCACTGCTGTCCGGTTAAAAGTTGAACAAATTCAACTGGTTAGCGCTGCTCGGGATGTCGATCTGGGCTGCATCGGCTTGCAAGGCGCATGAAATCTCGGTTTTCTCGAAGACTG
>JAJTDM010000098.1 GCA_021300575.1 Rubrivivax sp. | reverse complement strand
TGCCGGCAGCCCAGCACGTCCACCCGGTACTCGGATGGCCGCCAGCTCGGGCTGTCATCGGCCAGCACGGCGAAGCTGGCCACGCCGCGGCCCCAGCGGTCCAGCAGGCGGTGGTGGTAGGTGAACATGCGCCAGGCGAAGTCTTCATCGCGCTGGGTCTGCACCTCCACATGCACGTACAGCAGGCGCTGCGCGGCATCCACGCCCGTCACCCGCGCGAGCAGGTCCACGAACTTCTTGCCGCTGGCGGCGTCTCGCACCACCTGGTGCAGTTCCTTGTCCAGAAAGACGTGACGCTGGCGCCAGTCGATGTCGGCGTGGGCCGCGGGGAAGTAGAAGGCCATGAACTCCGGAAAGGCGCCTTCGATGGCCTCCTTCCAGGGGATGTCATGCTCATCGGCGGGCAGGGAGTCGTTGGCCATTCGCTGCACTGTAGGCAGCAAGCTTGGGGATGGCCATCACCTGGAAGGGGGTGTGCGGGGGGCCTTGAAGGGGGGTGGATCGAGGGTACTGGTGCTTTGCAGTTGCGGGGCCACCCATTCGGGCAGCGGGCCGAAGCGGCGGGTGGGCTGGCGGCTGAGGGTCTCGGCTTTGCCTTCCGCCTTTCCTTCAGTCTTGGCCTCGGCCATGCCCGCGAGCCTGCCGCGCTCAATAGCCAGGCACTCCCCTTCAGACAGGCGCATCCGCGCGGCCACGGGTCAGATCGCCATGGCCCGCCAGCAGACCGTCGATGGAGATGTCCTCGTCCAGATCGTCCCAGTGAATTCCGCGCGGGCTGAAGGCAAACCGGGCGCGCTGAACACCGCGTGCATCTCAGCCTGTCCGGGCTGTGGAGTTACGCCACGCGATGGGACACAGCCGGCGTCCCTGCCGGGAATGGGAATTGAACCCGCGTCTGTCAATGCCCATGCAGCGCCTTCCATGCCGCGTAATCCGACGGTCGTAAACCGTAGCGCGCCAGCACACCTTCGTGTAGCCGTCGCAGCTCTTCGACGATCAATGCCTGCACGTCTGGCTGCTCTTGCTCTGGAACAAGTTCCGCAACAGACCGTTGAATGCTGGAAAGCGGGTCAAGTTCCGGATGCGTGATGACTTCGCGGATGGTCTGCTTGATGAAATCGCGCCAGGCCAAGCGAAGGGGATCGGGCTCTGCCAAGTCTTGTTTGATGGCCAGATATTCCTGCGTCGATCTTTCGTAGGCCCAAACGTAAAGATCACGCAGCAGTTCCACCCTGGTCATTTCGTACACGCCGAGGATGGCCCGGCTGTACGCTTGCTCCGGTACATCCAGAAAGGTCAGCGGACACAGGTTGGCGCGGAACAGTGGCAGATTTGAGGCAAGTCGAGACGTGCGCTTATTGATGTCGGCAAAGGGCTGCAGGTAGGGCACGTGCACCATCATGAAGAAGGATTGCTCGAACGGGTCACGAATCTGGTTGGCCTTGCTGAGAAGTGTGTCCAGCGCGTCCTCGATCTGCTGTGGCGTAGATAGCGGACGGTAGACACTTTTGCCTATATCGACGGCATGCTGACGAATTCGCCCCTCATCCGCTGGGTTGGGCAGCAAGTTTTCCGCCAGGGCGCTGTGCAAGTTCATCAGGGTGTAGCGGTTGAACTCGGCACTGTCGATGTTCTCGACCAGCAGCTCGATCGCCGTCTTGTGGTTCAGAATCATCTGTGTTTCGATGGCCGCCTTACCCCGTGCCGCCTTGCCGTGCTCGATGAGCTCACGAGTGTCGAGCCGGGAGTAGGTGTTGCCCTCCAGGTGGCTCGATGCCCACGAAAGGTCGATCAGCAACCGGTTCAGAATGGCACGGCTGTAGGTGCCCGCCGGCTCATTGACGTCAGCGGTTCTCCCCATCTTGTGCAATTGGCGGCGCAGCGACTCGGACAAATACCAAGTTGCGTTGGGGCGGTAGGCATCCATAAAGTCACGCTGGTAACCTATCGGCTTGCGCGCCTCCGGAGGCTGGTCGATATAGGCAAGGATGTCCTGGCTGTCGGCAGACAGAGGGATAAAGGCGGGAAAGCCATCGGCTCCGGCGGCCGGTGTGTTCGTGCCAATTTGAGGGCCAGCACCAAAATATCTTCGGGCTCTGCCTTCACCCTGCGCGGTAACTTGGCCGCTCTCAATCAGCTTCGCGATCAAGCGCTGTGCCGTTCGCCTGGCAATGTCAGGGTGCTGGGTCAGGAGTTCAGCCAGCGTCAATCCGCTAACGGATGCTCCTATGCGGTTCAGTAAGGCAGTGGTGGATGACATGGCAGTGTTGGCGCCGTTTGGGATGGTTCGTGGCGCCATGATGGCGCAGTTTGTCTAACTGCGCCAGTTTTGGCCGCAAGTGTGGCGCAGTTCTTGGCAATCTGCGCCACATCGCGGCAAATGCCAGTGAGTTCGTTGGGCTTACAAACCCACATTTGTGCTATCTTGAGATTCGTTTCTACCCACAGGGTCAGCCCATGAGTCGCCTCACCATCGATGTCACCGCGCAGCAGCATCAGGCGCTCAAGGCGTTGGCAGCCTTGGAAGGCAAGAGCATCAAGCAGTACACACTGGAGCGCTTGTTTCCTTCTGATGAGCAGACTGCCCTGAAGGAACTGAAAGGCCTGCTGCACAGTAGGTTGCTGGCTTCAGAGCGGACTGAGGGGCCTTCGCTGAGCGCGGCAGAGATCGCCGAGGAGACGCTCCGAGAGACGGATAGGGCGTGACGCGAAAGTTCGTCTATTCGCTTGAGGCCCAAGCGGAACTTCGCGAAATCGTGCGTCACACGGCTCGGCAATGGGGCGCTGCTCGGGCTAGGAGCTATGCCCGTCAGATTGACGAAGCGGCAGGCGATCTCGCCACAGGCCAAGGATTGTTCAAGGATTGGGGCCAGCTACTTCCCGGTCTGCGGGTCAAGGCCGCGGGCAGTCATTTCGTCTTCTGTGCCATTCGACCGAGCAGACCTGCTCTGGTTCTGGCCATCCTGCATCAGCGCATGGATTTGATGACCCGCCTCAAGGACCGGCTGGTCTGATGGCGCCTTCCGTCCGGACGACGTCTCCCTTGCTCCGGTTCAGGTTCAGTCTAGCGGTGTCGCTGCAAGCAGCATTTCAAGGGTAAAACCGGGGCTTACGTCAACGAAACCCCAGCACCAATCAGCCGGAGCAGCTTGGCGCAGTGATCAATGCCCGTCGAACACGCCCAGCAGGGTGGGTGCGTCCAGCACGCGGTCGGCCCACAGGTCCAGTTGGTCTGCGGTGGCCCCTTGCAGCCGCGGGCCCACCCATTCGGGCAGCGGGCCGAAACGGCGGGTGAGCAGGCGGCTGAGGGTCTCGGCTTTTCCTTCGGCTTTGCCTTCGGCCATCCACTTTTCCCGGCCTCTTTCGATGGCCAGGCGCTCGACGCTGGTGACGTACTTCATGTCGGCTCTCCCCTCGGGGTGTGTTCTACCCAACCGGCAGAAAGCGCCGCGCCGCTTCCATGGCCTGAGCTTGCGTGCGCGGTGTCTTGAAACCCAGGGCCCAGAGGTCCAGTGCGGCCGGCCGGCTGATGGCGGCGACGGTGGCGAAGCCGCTGTCCAGAAGCGCCTTGCGCAAGGTGGTCTCTGTGAATCCAAAGCGGTGGGCCATGTAGAGGTTGCCGGCGGCCAGGCTGGGCCGGTGGCCGTAGACGATGTCCAACGGGCTGATGGGGCCGGCTGGGGAGTGGTAAGCCACGTCATCCAGACGGTCCTGCGCGATCAGCGCGGCCACGGCCTTCAGGTCAGGGCAGGTGATCAGGGCCAAGCCGTCATCGCGCAGCACCCGGCGCATCTCGCGCAGCGCCAAGGGCACTTCATGAGCGTACAGGTGCTCGATGTTGTGACTGGAATACACCACATCGAAACTGCCGTCCTGCACGGCGCGCATATCGGTGATGGAGCCCATCAGGTCCGGCGCCACGTCGGGGTCGATGTCAAGCCGAACCTCGCGCCACGCCCCTTGGTTGAAGGGAGGGCGCCTGTTGGTCAGGTGCTGCATTCCGCAGCCCACACGCAGGACGCTGGAAACGGGCTGGGGGTCGCGATGGGTTGTAGGCAGGGGCGTGGTCATGCGGGGTGGGGCAGGGCGTTGAGGCTGTTCTGCACCTCTTGCAGCAGCCCTTCCCAGCGGCCAGGTTCGGTCTGGCGGTGCAGGCGGATGGAGTGGTACCAGGGGGTGGTGGGGTGGCCCAGCATCCAGCGCCAGTCGCAGGGCTGGGGCAGCAGCACCCAGGTGGGGCGCCCCAGGGCGCCGGCCAGGTGGGCCAGGCTGGTGTCGATGGTGATGACCAGTTCTACATGCGCGCACAGGGCGGCGGCGTCGGCGAAGTCTTGCTGTTCGGTGCCGAAGTGGCGGATGTGGGGGTGGCGCGCCAGGGTGTGCAGGTCGGCCTCGCCAAGTTCACGGTGCAGGCTGAGGAATTCGAAGCGCTGGGCCAGGGTGTCTTCTGTGCCCAGCCCCAGGCCCTGGATCAAGGTTTCCAGGGGGATGCTGCGCTCGGGCTGCATGGGGTGGCGCCGGCCGCTCCAGGCCAGGCCGATGCGCGGGCGCACGGCCGGGCCCAGCAGCGCCGCCCAACGTTGCAGGGTGTCTGGCGGACAGTGCAGGTAGCCCTCGGCGCGCGGCACGGTCTGCAAGGTGGTGCGGAAGGCCCGCGGCAGGCTCATCAGCGGGGTGTGCAGGTCGAAGGGCGGGGCCGGTTCGTCTGAGCCGATGCACAGGCAGCGCGCGTCCAGGGTCTTGACGAGGCTCACCAGCCCGGGCTGCACTTGCAGCACCACGCGGGCGCCGGCGTCGGCGGCATCCACCGCGTAGCGGCAGAACTGCAGGGTGTCGCCCAGGCTCTGTTCGCAGTGCAGCAGCAGGGTGCGGCCCTGCAGCGGCTGGTCACCCAGCCAGAGGGTGTTGGCAGGATGCACGCGCTGCAGTTCAGTCTCGGCCACCTGCCAGCGTGATTCGAAGAGTTCGAAGCCGCGGGCGTAGTCGCCCTGACGCAGCAGCGCGGTGGCCTTGTTCAGCAGGGCGCCGGGGGCATCGGGTTGCAGGGCCAGGGCGTGGTCGAAGCTGGCCAGGGCCTCGTCGTCTCGGCCCATGCGCCCGAGGACGCGGCCGCACTGGAAGTGGGCTTCGGCCTGCTGGGCGTCCAGCGCCAGGGCGCGGTCGTGGCTGGCCAGCGCTTCGTCCGGCCGGCCCAGCGCCTGCAGCAGCGCGCCGCGGCGCACCCACCAGTGCGCCTGGCCCGGCAGGGCCTGCAGCGCGCGGTCCAGGCACTGCAGGGCCTGCTGGGGCTGGCCGGTCAGTTCGTGCAACTTGACGATGTTGTCGTGGAAAACGGGCTGCGCCGGTGCCAGGGCGATGGCGCGTTCAATCCACGCGGCGGCGCGGGCGATGTCGCCGCGCTGGTGCTGGGCCACGCCCAGCAGGTGTGCGGCCTCCGCGTTCGCAGGGTCTTGCCGAAGCAGCGCAAGGTAGGCGTCTTCCGCGGCGTCCACGTCACCCGCCTGGTGCCGGGCCAGGGCCTGCTGCAACTGCAGTGCCGGGGGCTGTGCGGCAGGCGGTGCGGCGTCTTCGGCGTCTTCGGTGGTGACCGTCAGGTGGCGGGGCGGCAGGCCTTGCAGGGCCCGATCGAACATGCGCTGCAGGCCGGATTCCAGGGTGTGTGTGAAGCGGGCCGGGTCGAACAGCGGGCTGCGCGGCATCTCCTGCCGCAGGCGTTCTTTCAGCGCCTGCAAGCGCTGCGGGTCGCGCCCCAGGGCGACGGCGGTGGCCTCGAAGGTCTCGGGGGTGTCGGTGACCAGCTCTTGCAGGCCGGCGGCGTTGAGTACGCTGGCGGCCATGCGGCTGGCGAAGGAGCGGCCGCGAAGAGTGAGCACCGGCAGCCCGGCCCACAGCGCATCGCTGGCGGTGGTGCCGGCGGGGTAGGGGAAGGTGTCCAGCAGCAGGTCCGGCACCTGCAGGCGGGCCATGTATTCGGCGTAGCGCAGCCGCCGGCCGATGATGATGCGGCTGGCCTCCACGCCCAGGGCGCAGGCGTTCTCGCGCAGCTGTTCGCCCGCATCCACCGTCTCGGCCACCAGGTAGAGCACGCTGCCGGGCACCTGCTGCAGGATGCGCCACCAGCGCGCAAAGGTCTCGGGCAGGATCTTGTAGGTGTTGTTGATGACGCAGAACACCACGCCCTGTTCGGGCAGCTTGAGTTCCGCACGGGTGGGGGCCTGCGGCGCCATGTCGCGCTGCGCCGGGTCGGCCTGGTAGACGGGCAGGCGGGCCAGCTTCTCCGCGAAGTGCCCCTCTTCGCCTGGCAGCGCCAGGGTGGTGTCGGCCAGCAGGTAGTCATAGCAGGCCGAGCCCAGGGTGCCCAGGTAGCCGATGTAGCTGGCCTGCACGGGTGCCACGCGCCTGGCGAAGATGCCGGTGCGCGAACCGAGGGTGTGGCCGCTGAGGTCGATGGCGATGTCCAGGGCTTCGCGCCGTGCCGCTTCCACCACGGCGGGGTCTGCCTGCGTGGACATGTCGATGAAGCGGTCGGATGCGCGGCGCACGCGCTCGGTGAGGGCGTCTGCCTTGCCGCCCAGGCTGAAGCACAGCACCTCGAAGCGCTGCCGGTCGTGGTGCTCCAGCACTTCCACCATCAGCCGGGCCACGGGGTGGTCGCGGAAGTCGGGTGAGAAGTAGCCGATGCGCACGCGCCGGGGGGCTGTGCCGTCCACGGGCGCCGGGCTCAGATCGTTGGCCCGGTCGTGGCCGGGATGGTGGCGGTCCATCCAGGTGCGGGCCGCCTGCAACTGCAGCGCGGGGTTGTCACTCACCACCTGGAGGGTGAAGGGGTGGCAGGCGGGCCGGCCCAGGGCCACGGCATCCAGCATGGGCTGCACCAACCACGGCAGGCCTTCCCAGCGCCCCAGCCGTAGGCGTGCGAACAGCACCGCGCCAGTGATGAAGTCAAGCTTCGGGTCGTGCCTGCGCGCGGCCTCGAAGCTTTGCAGGGCCTGTTCCAGCCGCCCCAGGTGCTGCAGCATGGTGCCGCGGTTCAAGTGCGCCTTGGCGAATGCGGGGTCGATCTGCAGGGCGCGGTCGTACGCGGCCAGCGCGGCCGAGGCCTGGCCCAGGTTCGAGCGGGCGATGCCCAGCGAGAACCAGGAATGTGCGGCGCGCGGGGCGTGTTCCACGGCCCTTTCATAGCTGCGCAGGGCTTCCTGGCGCAGGCCCAGCTGCTCCTGCACGAACCCCAGGTTGTGGTGCGCATCGGAAAAGCTGGCGTCCAGTTGGACGGCTTGCTGGAACTGCGCCAGGGCGGTGCCCAGGTCGCCCTGGAAGTACAGGGCGTTGCCCAGGTTGTAGTGAGCAAAGGCGTCTTCGGGCCGCAGGGCCAGGGCCTGACTCAGGGCTTGCGCTGCCGCCGCGTGCTGGCCCAGTTGGATGCGCACCACGCCCAGTTGCACGAGGCTGGCATGGTCTGCGGGCGCCAGCGCCAGCACCTGCTCGTACCAGGCCGTGGCCTCAGCCAAACGGCCGGCCGCCTGCGCGGCCTGGGCCTGCTGCAGGGGTGTGGGCTGCGCTGGCGTTTCAGGCGGCGGCGCGGGGGTCTCGGTCATGGTGTGTGCGAGGGGCAGGCCCGCACTGTAGCGGTTGCCTGCGGCGCACCATGGCCGGCCCTGGTGCATGCCCGCGAGCCCCGCCTGCCCCACCCCCACGCGGCTAGACTGCCCGCACATGCGCACCCGACCCTTCACCTGCCCATGAACGCCGTGCTCGAAATCCAGGGCCTGCGCAAGCGCTACGGCCAGACCGAAGTGCTGGCCGGCGTGGACCTGTCGGTGCAGCCGGGGGAGTGCTTCGGGCTGCTGGGCCCCAACGGGGCGGGCAAGACCACGACGCTGAAGCTGGCGTTGGGCCTGGGCCAGGCCGACGGCGGGCAGGTGCGGCTGCTGGGGCACCCCGTGCCCGAGCAGGCCCCGCAGGCCAGACGCCGCGTGGGCGTGGTGCCGCAGTTCGACAACCTGGACCCGGATTTCACCTGCGCCGAGAACTTGGTGGTGTATGGCCGCTACTTCGGGCTGCCACGCGAGGTGATCGAGCAGCGCATCGGCCCCTTGATGGAATTCGCCGGCTTGCAGGGGCGTGAGGATGCGCGGCTGGATGCGCTTTCAGGCGGCATGAAGCGGCGCTTGACCATGGCCCGCGCCCTGGTGAACGACCCGGACGTGGTGTTCATGGACGAACCCACCACGGGGCTGGACCCGCAGGCCCGGCACCTGATCTGGGAGCGGTTGCGCCACCTTCGATCCCAGGGCAAGACGCTGATCCTGACCACACACTTCATGGAGGAAGCCGAGCGGCTGTGCACGCGGCTGCTGGTGATGGATGGCGGGCGGGTGATCGCCACGGGCACGCCGAGAGAGCTGATTGCCGCGCACATCGAGCCGCAGGTGCTGGAGGTGCACGGCGCCGAGGTGGCGCGTTGGGCGGAGGCGGCGCGCCCGGGTGTGCCGCGGCTGGAAGTGGTGGGTGAGACGGCGTTCTGCTACGCGCAGGACGTGAGCGCACTCCAGGACAGCCTGAGGAACTGGCCAGAACTGGCCTGCCTGCACCGGCCCGCCAATCTGGAGGACGTTTTCCTGAAACTCACCGGGCGGGAGCTGCGCGATTGAAGCGGCTGGCGTTTGCCCTGGGGCGCCCGGGCTGGGGCTGGTGGCCGGTGTGGCGCCGCAACTTCCTGGTGTGGCGCAAGCTGTTGGCGGCTTCGGTGCTGGGCAACCTGGCCGATCCCCTGATCATGATGCTGGGCCTGGGCTGGGGGCTGGGCTCGCTGATGCCGGGCGTGCAGGGCATGTCCTACATGGCCTTCTTCGCGGCCGGATCGCTGTGTTCGGCCACGATGATGACGGCCTCCTTCGAGGCCATGTTCTCGGCCTACTCCCGGATGCAGGGGCAAAGAACCTGGGAGGGCATCCTGCACTCCCCGCTGACGGTGGACGATGTGGTGATGGGCGAACTGGTGTGGGCTGCCAGCAAGGCCTGGCTGACCGGCTCCACCATCCTGGCGGTGCTGCTGGTGCTGGGGCTGTCTTCGTCCTGGCTGGCCCTGCTGGCCTTGCCGGTGGCTTTTCTGGTGGGGCTGTGCTTCGCGGCCATCGGCCTGGTGATGACGGTGCTGGCGCGCAATTGGGACTTTTTCAGCTTCTACCTGACGCTGGTGCTCACGCCGATGGTGATGATCTCGGGCGTGTTCTTCCCGATGGACCGCCTGCCCGCTGCGCTGCAGGCGGTGGCGCAGGTGCTGCCGCTGCACCACGGGGTGGCGCTGGTGCGGCCCCTGGTGGCAGGGCAATGGCCCGCCGACGCTGCGCTGCACGTGGGGGTGCTGCTGGCCTACACCGTGGTGGCATGGGGGTTGGCCGCAGGCACGGCCCGCAGACGATTCGCGGGGTGAGCTCGCTGATTGCTCTTGAAGCACCTTGACGGGCAGCACCGGCTCGTGGTGACGAACTGCCGTTACGGGAAGTGGTGCTTTGACCCCCCTGAATGGGGGGCGACAACTCAGGTCCGTTGCCCGCATACTGCACACTCGGGTTCTCGGTCTGGTTCTTGCACACGCCCCGCCACAGATGGACAACGTCGACAGTCTCGTCAAGCGCCTCGAACAGCTGGATGACATCGGTGCGTCGCTGTCGGGCGAGCGCGACATTGACCGGCTGCTGGGCAAGATTCTCCTGGCGGCCAAGGACATCACCCACGCCGATGGGGGCACGCTGTACACGGTGGCGCCGGACGGGCAGCACCTGAACTTCCGCATCGTGCGCACCGATTCCCTGGGCATTGCCTACGGTGGCAAGGATGAGGCCCCACTGCCCTCCCACTTCAAGGACCTTCCGCTGTACCTGGAAGACGGCCAGCCGAACGACCACATGGTGGCCGCCCACGTGGCGCTGACCGGCGAGACCGCCAGCATTGCGGATGCCTATGAGGATCGCCGCTTCGATTTCTCTGGCACCCGGCGTTTCGATGCCTCCACGGGCTACCGTTCCACCTCGTTCCTCACGGTGCCAATGAAGAACCATGAGGGCGAGGTGATCGGCGTGCTGCAGCTGCTCAATGCCCTGGACCCCGACACGGGTGCGGTGCGGCCCTTCACGCAGGGAGACCAACGGCTGGCCGAGTCTCTGGGGTCGCAGGCGGCCATCGCGCTGACAAACCGGCTGTTGATGGGGCAACTGGAAAAGCTGTTCGAGTCTTTCGTGGAGCTGATCGACACGGCCATTGACGAGAAGTCCCCCTACACGGGCGGCCATTGCGCGCGGGTGCCCGAGCTGACGATGATGTTGGCCGAGGCGGTGAACAGCAACACAGAAGGCCCGCTGGCCGGCTTCACCCTCACCGACAAGGACCGCTACGAGCTGCGCATTGCCGCCCTCCTGCACGATTGCGGCAAGGTGACCACGCCCGTGCACGTGGTGGACAAGGCCACCAAGCTGGAAACCATCTTCGACCGCATCGAGCTGCTGGCCACGCGGTTCGCTGCCTTGAAAGCGCAGGCCCAGGCCGACATGTGGCGCGCGGTGGCCCAAGGTGAGCCCGAGGCATCGGCCCGGGTGCGCTGTGAGGCGCAGTGCCGCCAACTGGACGAAGAGCTGGCCTTTCTGCGCCACGCCAACAAGGGCAGCGAGCGCATGGACGACGCGGCGGTACGCCGGGTGCGTGAGATGGCTGAACGCTACCGCTGGGTGGATGACCAAGGCCGAGAGCAGCCGCTGCTCAACGAGAACGAGATGGAGAACCTGACCATCCGCGCGGGCACGCTGACGGCGGCTGAGCGTGAGGTCATCAACCACCACATCGTGGCCACCATCCAGATGCTGGAAAAGCTGCCCTGGCCCAAGCACCTGGCCCGCGTGCCCGAGTTTGCTGGCGGCCATCATGAGCGCATGGATGGCAAGGGCTACCCCAAGGGCCTGACGCGTGAACAGATGAGTTTGCAGGCGCGCATGGTGGGCATTGCCGACATCTTCGAGGCGCTGACCGCCGCTGACCGGCCCTACAAGGCGCCGATGAAGCTGTCACAGGCGCTGAAGATCATGGACAACTTCCGCGACAACGGGCACATCGACCCCGATCTGTACGCGCTGTTCATCAGTCACCACGTGCCGCAGCGCTACGCGCAGAAGTTCCTGTCGCCAGCGCAGCAGGACTGCTGAGGGGCCGGGGGCCGCAGCATCTGGCCCCCGTTCCCGTCCCTTGGCCCTTGACCCCTGGCCCCTACTTGGGGCACTGTCCCGGCGTGAGGCTCTGCTTGTTGAGCACCTGGTCTTTTTCCATGAAGGCTGGTGATGCGGGCAGTGTGGTGGGCGGGACGGTGCCGGTGACGGGCGCGAAGCCGCCCTGGCCGGCGTTGATCTGGATCTGGCCGCGGGGATTGGTCATGGCGATCTGGCCTTCGAACACCGCGGTGTAGATACCGAGCTTCGGGGCTTCGGCCACGCTGGGTGGGCGAGCGGCCTCGCGCGGGATGTCCATGGGGTCGAACAGGCTGCCTGTGCGCGGCGCCAGGGGGCCAGGCGAGGGCAGTGCCGGGGTGCTGCCGGTGCCGGGGGTGGCTTGTGCCAGCAGCCACAGCCCCTGGGTGGTGGGGTCGGCCTGCAGGGCTTGCAGTTG
>JAJTDM010000097.1 GCA_021300575.1 Rubrivivax sp. | reverse complement strand
AAGTGACAAGGACCAGCAGCCCAATACACTGGCTCGGTCTACAACCGATTGGCGCTCCGCGCGCCACCAAAGTCAGGTCGCTCCAGGCTCATACCTGAATTGGAAAAGACTGCCCTGAGCCTTGGCCATGCGCTGACCGACCCGGGGCTCGGGCCGGTGAACTCGGCCGCGCAGGTGGCACGGATTGCCGGCTATGTGGACCGTGCCCGCCAGCGCGGTGTTCAGGTGGTCACGGGAGGCCGCGCCACCACGGACCCCGCGAGCGGTAGCGGCTGGTTTTTCGAGCCCACGCTGCTTGACGGCCTGGCGCCGGACGATCCGGCCGTGCAGCAGGAGATCTTCGGGCCCGTGCTGTGCGTCCAAGTCTTCGACGACACGGACGAGGCCCTCGCCTTGGCCAACGGCACCGACTTCGCTTTGGCCGCAGGTGTCTACACGCGCGACTTCGCCATGGCCCACCGCATGGCGCGCGACCTGGATGCCGGGCAGGTCTACATCAACGAGTACTTCGCCGGCGGCATCGAGGTTCCCTTTGGCGGCAACCGGCGCTCGGGCTTCGGCCGGGAGAAGGGACTGGAGGCCTTGCGCAACTACTGCCGCGTCAAGAGCGTGGCAGCCCGCCTGAGCTGAGCAAGCCCCATGCACACCTGTGATCAGCGCCCCACATCCTGCCCAGCCTTTCCGAGCACGCCCATGCCCGCTCTTCAAAGCGGTATGGGGCAGCGTTCAAAGTGGCTCTTCCGTGGTGTCCACATTGTTTCGACACTGTTTCGAGGACCTGATCGGTCTACTCTCGTCGCCGCTGGGCAGCTGCCCAGCTTCTCAACCCTTTGACCCACAACAGCCCCATCACCCCCCCGAGGAGGAGACATGAAGATCAGAGTCTTTGCAGCGCCGCTGGCCGGCGCCCTGTTGGCCGCCGTGGTGTCCACCGCGAGCGCCCAGACCGTCAACGTGGTGTCCTTTGGCGGCGCCTACCAGGAGGGGCAGAGCAAGGCGCTGTTCCAGCCTGCTGCCAAGGCGATGAAGATCACCGTCAAGGAAGAGACCTACAGCGGTATCGGTGACCTGCGTTTGAAGATGAGGGCTGGCGCCAACACCTGGGACGTGGTGACCAGCGGCTCGGGCAGCGCGGCGCGGGCCGGGGCTGAAGGCCTGCTGGAGAAGCTGGACTACAAGGTCATCGACGTCTCGTCCTTCTTCCCGGGCTTTGCCGGTGAGTACTGCGTGGGCGGAGATGTGTTCTCCACCGTGCTGGCGTGGAACACCAAGACCTATGGCGACAAGGGCCCGCAGAGCTGGGCCGACTTCTGGGATGTCAAGAAGTTTCCCGGCAAGCGCTCCTACCGCAAGGGCGTGGCCGGCGCGCTGGAGCCGGCGCTGATGGCCGATGGTGTGCCGCCCAACAAGGTCTACGAGGTGCTGTCGGCGCCCGGTGGCATCGAGCGCGCCATTCGCAAGATCAAGGAACTCAAACCGCACATCGCCGTGTGGTGGTCCTCCGGCGCGCAGCACGCGCAGTTGATGAAGGACGGCGAGGTCGACATGATCACGGGCTGGAACGGCCGTTTCGATGTCGTGGCCAAGGACGGTGGCAAGGTGGCCTACACCTACAACCAGGGGCTGCTGGACTACGATTGCTACGGCATCCCCAAGGACGCGCCCAACAAGGCACAGGCGATGAGGTTCCTGGCCGAGATCGTCAAGCCCGCCTACCAGGCCGAGTTCACCAAGTACATCACTTACGGGCCGACCAACAAGAAGGCCTACGACCTCGGCATCATCGACGCGGCCTACGCCAAGCGTCTGCCATCGCACCCGGACAACGTGGCCAAGCAGATCCCGATCAACCTGGACTGGTACATCAAGAACGAGGCGCGGGCCGCGGAGCTGTACCAGAACATGCAGACCGAGTGAGCAGACTGCGACCGTATCCAGTGCCAAGCCTGAACGTCGGGCACGCGCGCGCAGGTTGGCTTGCGCTGTGCGTGCCCAGGCGCCTCGCATGAGAAAGCCTGTCCCGTGAGTCGCGCCAGCGCGGTACCCATCACCATCCGCCAGGTGGCGAAGGCCTATGGCCGCGTGGCCGCGCTGGACTGCGTGGACCTTGATGTCCGAAGCGGCGAGTTCCTCACCCTGCTCGGGCCCTCGGGCTCGGGCAAGACCACGCTGCTCATGGTGCTGGCCGGCTTCATCCGGCCGGACCAGGGCAGCCTGCTTTTCGGTGACCAGGAGGTCATCCGCCTGGCGCCGCACAAGCGCGACATCGGAATGGTGTTCCAGAACTACGCGCTGTTTCCGCACCTGGACGTGGCGGCCAACATCGCCTACCCGCTGAAGCTGCGCAAGGTACCAGCGGCCGAGGCGGCACAGCGCGTGGAGAAGGCTCTGGAGACTGTGCGGCTGGCCGGCCTGGGCCGGCGACGCGTGCACGAGCTCTCTGGCGGGCAGCGCCAGCGGGTGGCCCTGGCGCGTGCCATCGTCTTTGAGCCGCGCATCCTGTTGATGGACGAGCCGCTGTCGGCCTTAGACAAGCAGCTGCGCGAATCGATGCAGATCGAGTTGCGGCACCTGCACGACGAGCTGGGCATGACCACCGTGTACGTCACGCACGACCAGCGCGAAGCACTGACCATGTCAGACCGCGTGGCCGTCATCGCCAGTGGCCGGCTGATGCAGGTGGACACGCCGCGTGCCCTGTACGACCGACCCGCCAACCGCTTTGTGGCCGAGTTCATCGGCGAGTCTTCGCTGCTGCCCGTGCAGTTCGTGGCCGACGCCTGGGCCTGGCAGGGCCACAGCATCGAGATCACGCCCTGGCCGGACGAGGTCGTCAGCGCACACGCGGGCAAGGCCTGGCTCATGTTGCGCCCGGAGCGGGTGCGGGTAGGCCGTCCGGGCGAGGCCCACGCGCCAGGCGGCAGCCCTGCACGGACCAACACCCTGCCCGCCCGCGTGGGTGACGTGATCTACCAGGGCGACACCTTCCTGGTGCAGGCGGTGCTGGAGGACGGCAGCCGCATCAGCGCCCGGGGAATTGCCAGCGCCGGCGCGCTGGACCGGATACCGCAGCGCGGCGAACCGGTGATCTTGCACTTCGACGCCGGCGACGCCGTGCTGGTGCCCGAGGAAGGGCCGGGCTGAGCATGCCGGTGTCATCGGCGGCACTAACGACTTCAGCCCAGCCCGGCGGCGCACCCGCAGGGCTGAACGCCGCCGCCCTGAGGGCTGACGAGCGGCGTGAACACTGGCAGCTGCTGGGCCTCAGCGGGCCCGCGCTGGCCCTTGTGCTGTTGACGATGGTGCTGCCCATCGGTTGGCTGTTCGGCCTGAGCTTCCTGGCCGACGACGGCAGCCTGTCGCTCATGCACTACCGGCGCATGGTCGAGCAGCCGTCCTACGCACGCATCTTCGGCGCCACCTTCCAGGTCAGCCTGCTGACCACAGGCCTGTGCATCCTGCTGGGCTACCCCCTGGCTTACGTGCTGTCGCAATTGCCTCGGCGGGTAGCCAATCTCTGCCTGATCGCGGTGATGCTGCCCTTCTGGACTTCGCTGCTGGTGCGTACCTACGCCTGGCTGGTGTTGCTGCAGCGGCGCGGGCTGATCAACACCTGGGGCATAGAGCTGGGCTGGTGGGACCAGCCGCTGCCCCTGGTGCACAACATGGCGGGCACGCTGATCGGCATGGTCCACATCATGCTGCCCTTCCTGGTGCTGCCGGTGCTGAACTCAATGCGCTCGATCGACCAGGAGTGCATGAAGGCGGCAGCCAACCTGGGTGCCAGCCCCACGCGGGCTTTCTGGACCGTGTTTCTGCCGCTGTCGCTGCCGGGGTTGTTTGCCGGTTCGCTGCTGGTGTTCGTGATCTGCCTGGGCTTCTACGTCACGCCTGCGGTGCTGGGTGGCGGCAAGATCATCATGGTGTCGAACCAGATTGCCAACGACATCGAGCTCTTCTTCAACTGGGGGGCGGCGAGCTCGCTGGGGGTGGTGCTGCTGGTGTCCACCATGGTCTTGCTGTGGCTGGCGTCGCGCCTGACGCGCCTGGAGCAGCTGCTCGGGGCGAGCCGATGAGCGCCCAAGGTCCGGGTACACCTGTGCGCTGGCTGGACCGCCCGGCCAGCGCCACGCAGATCACGCACCGCGCACGGCTGTGGCTTTATGTACTGGCGGGGGCCGTGCTTGCCTTCTTGCTGATCCCTACGCTCATCGTGATTCCGATGTCGTTTTCGGCCTCCCAGTACCTGGAGTTCCCGCCCAAGAAGTGGTCTCTGCGCTGGTATGAGCATTACTTCTCTTCGGCCACCTGGATGGACGCCACTGCGACCTCGCTGAAGGCCGCCGCGCTCACCTCGTTACTGGCCACGCCCATTGGCACCCTCGCCGCTTACGGGCTGAGTGCCTCGCGCCTGCGCGCAGCGCGTGCCCTGCAGGTGCTGCTCATCACACCCATGATCGTGCCCGTGATCCTGATCGCCGTGGGCGTGTTCTACGTCTATGTCAAGGTCAAGCTGAACAACTCGCTTATGGGTCTGGTGCTGGCGCACACCATGCTGGCGGTGCCTATCGTGATGATCGTGGTGGCTTCGGCGCTCAAGAGCTTCGACATGAACCAGGAGATGGTGGCGCGCAGCCTGGGCGCCTCGCGTCCGCGCGCTTTCCTAACCGTCACGCTGCCGCAGCTCCGGTTTGCCGTGGTCTCGTCCGCAGTACTGGCGTTCCTCACGTCATTTGACGAAGTGATCCTGGCGCTGTTCGTCTCGGGTGGGGCCAACTCCACGCTGACGCGCCAGATGTTCCTGGCCCTGCGCGACCAGATCGACCCGACCATTGCAGCCATTTCCACGATCATGATCGGGGTGACCACGCTGATGTTCGTCCTGGCGCAGGTGTTTGGCCGGGGCGACGGCGAGGCGCAGCGCGAAGCGCGCTGAGAGGCATTGCCCTCAAGTTGGCCGCTTTCGATGGCCGAGGGTTTATCCAGTGCTTCCAGGGCTTGTGGAGGGTGTTTGAACTTCCTGTGCTCCCTGCATGCATGCATTCTGGAAGTTGCTGGCGGGCCTGCTGACCGCGAGGGTCCTGGCAGGTCTCGCCGCAGGGGTAACGCTACAATCGGAAAGTAAAAACTTCGATTTGTAAATGATCCCTCGCGAAGCCTTGGAACCCCTTCACCGCCTGGCTCGGGGCTTTCCGATCGTAGCGCTGACGGGGCCGCGGCAGTCGGGCAAGACCACCCTGGCACGCGCCGCGTTTTCCGACAAACCGTACGTGTCGCTGGAAAACCCGCAGGAGCGGGAGTTTGCTGAGACCGACCCTCAACGCTTTCTGACCCGTTTCGCGCACGGTGCGGTGCTGGACGAAGTGCAGCGCTGCCCGCAGCTTCTGTCCTGGCTGCAGGGCCTGGTGGATGAGCGGCGCGTGATGGGCGACTTTGTGCTCACGGGGTCGGCGCAGTTCGATCTGCTGGCGGGCATCACCCAGTCGCTGGCGGGTCGGGTCGGCCGGGTGGAACTGCTGCCCCTGAGCGCGGCGGAGTTGGCGGCGGCCGGGCAGATGCCGGCCTCGCTGGGACAGGCGCTGCTGCAGGGCGGCTACCCCGCGTTGTACGACCGCCCGGTGTCGCCAGCGGATTGGTTTGCCAACTACGTGGCCAGCTATGTGGAGCGCGACGTCAGGCAGTTGGTGGCCGTGCGCGATCTGAGCCTGTTCCAGACGTTTGTGAGGATGTGTGCTGCCCGCACGGGCCAGCTGCTGAACCTGGCCTCGCTGGGCGCCGATTGCGGCATCAGCGCCGTCACGGCGCGGCACTGGCTCACAGTGCTGGAGTCGAGCTATGTGGTCACCCTGTTGCGACCCCACCACCGAAATCTGGGCAAGCGCCTGGTCAAGACGCCCAAGCTGTACTTTCTGGATTCCGGCCTGGCGGCGTGGCTGTTGGGCATCCAGAATGCGCAGGCCCTGGAGACGCACGCTGCCCGCGGGGCCTTGTTCGAGACCTGGGTGGTCAGTGAGCTGCTGAAGCAGCGCTTCAATGCCGGCCGCCCTTCAGACCTCTTCTTCTGGCGCGACCATGTGGGCCAGGAAATCGACATCGTCATCGACACCGCTGCAGGTCTGGTTCCGCTGGAAATCAAGTCCGGCAGCACGTTCGCTGCGGATTGGGCCGACGCCATGGAGAAGTGGGGCAAGCTGGCCGAACGAGCGGGCCAGGCGGTGTTGCAGCCCACGCTGGTCTACGGCGGCGCGGCAGGCTTCGAGCGTCAAGGGCTGCGGGTGTGGAGTTGGACCGAAACGGGACAGTGGAACCCCCTGCGCGTGGCCTGAACCGCGGCGGGTGTGCCACTGCGGCGATGTGTTGCGGATCCTTGCCAAGGCCGAGGGGCGTGCGCTGCCCGGTGCCTCTGACGGATGTGAAGGCGTTTCATCTGACGCGAAGCACGTCCAGGGAGGAAACCGGGGCTGCAACATGGCCCCAGGACTGCCGCATGAACGTGGCGACGGCGGCGATCTCGTCGTTGTTCAGTACCTGCCCATACGGTGGCATCCCGAAAGGCTGAGGGTTGCCCGCCGTGGTGGGCAGGAATCCACCCCGCCGAACCTGCTGCACCAGGTTGATGTGCGAGGCGAGGGTGACCGCGCGATTGCCTGCAAGCGCAGGGTACATCCCTGACACGCCTTGTCCGCGGTCGCCATGGCAGGCAGCGCAGTGCTGCTCATAGACCTTGGTGCCGGCAGCCATCATCTCCGCGCTGGCGGGCCGTTGCCTGGCAGGCGGCTCCTCAATGACCGGAATGGTGGCCAGATAGCGCGCCATGGCGTCGAGATCCTGTTCGGTCAGGTATTGGGTACTGTTGAACACCACTTCGGCCATCGGCCCGGAGACGGTCGCATGTGCCGACACGCCATCCTTGAGCAGCCTGACTACCTGTTCGCGGGGCCAGCGCTGAACACCCGCCTGGCCAGGCGAAGCGAGGGATGGCGCATACCAGGCACCGTCGGCCATCAGGCCGCCTCCGAACTGCGCACTGAGGCTGCTGCCGCCAAGGGGGTTGCGGCCCGAGTGGCAGGCTGCGCAGTGGCCCAGACCCTGCGTCAGGTACTTGCCACGGTTCCACTCGGTGTTCTGTCCGGGATCGGGCTCGAACCCGCCGGGGCGGAAATACAGCGCGCGCCAGACGGCAAGAGCCGCCTGCGTGTTGTAGGGAAAGCGCAGTGCGTGCGGCGTGTGGGCTCTTTCGACCGCTGGCACGGACCGAAGGAACGCATAAAGGGCGTCCGAGTCCTCACGCGACACGTGCGTGAAGCTGGGATACGGAAAGGCCGGGTACAGCAGGCGACCATCCCTCGAGCGCCCATGATGCAGGCTGCGCCAGAACTCATCGGCCGACCAGTTGCCGATGCCGGTTCTGGCCTCGGGCGTGATGTTCGGGGCAAAGACGACGCCGAATGGCGTGGCCACCCCGCGGCCGCCGGCGAATTCAGCGCCGCCAGTCGTCGTGTGGCAGCCCATGCAGTTGCCGGCCTGCGCCAGGTACGCGCCCCGGGCGATGACCTCCGCCGACGCCGGCGTGCTGGGACTGCCGGCCTCCAGCTTGACCTCGCCGCGAACATTCAGCCAGGCCACCAAGGCGCCCAGGATGACGGCCAGGGCCAGCACAAAGGCGCCGGCGCGCAGTGCCTGGCCGCGCAGGATCATCGTGCTCATGGGTTGCCGCTCCCGCAAAGGGCCATGAGCGGCGGGGAGCCACCGACCTCCGGCTTCACACCAGTCGGCAGGCTCTGTGCGGACAGCCAGCGTGCGACGACACTGACTTCTTCATCGGTGAGACGCTGCGTGATGTCGGCCATGCAGTCCGGTGCTGCCGCGGCACGCAGTCCGGTGCGCCACGCGCCGAGTTGTGCCATCAGGTAGTCGGCAGGCAAGGTCACCAGGCCCGGCACCGCGGGCAAGCGGCCGGCCATGCTGCGGCCATGACAAGAGGCGCACGCCGGGATTTGGCGGTCGGGCAACCCTTTGAAGACCAGTTCCTCGGCGGCGCGCTGCTGCCGGGCGGACAGCCCGTGCGCCGTGGCAGGTGGATACGGCAGGTCGAGGCTGGAAAAGTACCGGGCGATGTCTCGCAGATAGTCATCGGACATGAACTGCGTCAGGTGGCCCATCGCCGGGTTGCGCCGGCGGCCTTCCCTGAAGTTCTTCAGTTGATTGAACAGGTAGCCCTCGGGCTTGCCGGCAATGCGGGGGAAGTAGCCCGCGTTGGTCGCGCGGCCCTCCTTGCCGTGGCACATGACGCACGCCTGCATGCGTTGCGCCATCGTGTTGTGCACCGTTACCGTCGCAGCCGACGCGGCAAGGTTCGACTGAGCCGGCGCCAAGCTCGTGAAGGCAGCCACGCTGGTCGTCAGGAGGAGCTTGATGAAGAGTTTCATGTCGGTTGAAAGCCCTGCAAGTGTGCCCAAGACAGGCACCAAGTTCCAGGATCAGATGTGGCAGAAGATGGCGTATCAGATGCAGATCGGTGGTGGGATTGACAGGAGCAAAGCTGCGCGAGCAGTACAGTCTTTGTATGGCTGAACATTAGGCATATCAGATGCGAGGCTCCGTGGCCACGAGGGAAGTTCTGCATGAAGCTTTATGAGGCCTTGGCTGACGAGGTCGCAGGGTGCATCGCCAGCGGTCAGCTGCCACCGGGCCAGCGCGTGCCGTCGGTTCGCGAGACCAGCCGCAGTCGCGGCGTCAGCCCATCGACGGTCTTCGAGGCCTACTACTTGCTGGAGGCACGGGGGCTGATCGAGGCGCGGCCGCGGTCGGGTTACTTCGTCACTCACGCGGCAGCCAAGCCCCCCGAGCCGGACATCTCCGCGCCGGTGACGGATGGGCGGGCTGTGGAAGTCTCTGATCTGGTGTTCGAGGTGCTCGGCCACGCCAGGAACAAGGCGGTCGTACCGCTGGGATCTGCATTCCCCAGTCCGACGCTCTTTCCATGGCCCAAGCTGGCACTTGCCCTGGGCAAGGCTGTCCGGCGGCTGGATCCGTGGCGCACGGTGGAGGACTTGTCCCCAGGCAGCGCGACGCTGCGGCGCCAGATCGGCCTTCGCTACCTTGCCATGGGATGCGGTGTCGACACCGAAGAACTGGTCATCACTAACGGGGCCATGGAGGCGCTGAACCTGTGCCTGGAAGCCGTCACCAGGCCAGGAGACCTGGTGGCCGTGGAGTCCCCGACCTTCTACGCCGCGCTGCAGGCACTGGAGCGCCGCAGCTTGCGAGCAGTGGAGATTGCAACGCATCCACGCCACGGCGTCGACGTTTCAGCGCTGGCCTCGGTGCTGCAGCGCCACCCGGTGAAGGCCTGCTGGCTGATGCCCAACTTCCAGAACCCGCTGGGCAGCCTGATGCCAGACAGCTCGAAGCAGCAGCTCGTGCAGCTGCTTGCCGAACACCAGGTGCCCCTCATCGAGGACGACGTGTACGCAGAGTTGTACTTCGGGCCACAGAAGCCGAAGCCCGCCAAGGCCTGGGACCGCTCGGGACTGGTCATGCATTGCAGCTCGTTCTCCAAGTCGCTGGCGCCGGGGTACCGTGTGGGGTGGGCTGCGGCAGGAAGATTCAGCAAGGAGGTGGCCAGGCGCAAGCTGATGAACTCGCTCGCCGCTTCATTGCCGTCTCAAGAGGGGCTGAGCGAGTATCTGCAACATGGTGGTTATGACCGACATCTGCGGCAGTTGCGTGCCACCTTGGCTGCGCATCGAAACGTCGTCCTGCGGGCCATCGACAGATGCTTCCCGGCGGGCACGAAGGTCACGCTGCCGGAGGGTGGCTACTTCGTGTGGGTTGAACTTCCGCATTCCGTGGACGCGCTGGAAGTGCACCGGTTGGCGCTGTCGCACGACATCAGCCTCGCACCCGGGCACTTGTTTTCGGCTGACCGGCGGTACAGGCACCACCTCCGGCTCAACTTCGGACACCCCGACAACCCTCACATTGAAAAAGCGCTTCACACCATCGGGCAGATAGCGAAGGCACTGGCTTGAGGGTGTTCTTTGAGGGTCTGTTCGCGCGACCTGTCCAGACGCCAAGTCTGGGCTCAGACGATGCCTTTCCACCCCTGTGCCAAATCAGCCCATCCCGCGGGCCCCAAGCGCTCCATCGTCGCCATGTTGGCTTCGTAGATCGTTTCGGCTTCCGGAAACGCAGCCACGGCGCGGTCGATGCTGTCCTCGCGGATCAGGTGCAGCGTGGGGTGGGGTGAGCGGTTGGTGGCGTTGGTGATGTCGTCGGCCCCCGTACCTTCGAAGCGGTAGTTGGGGTGGAAGCTGGCCACCTGGATCACGCCTTCCAGGCCCAGGTCGGCCACGGCGTCTTCGGCCACGCCGAGGAAGTCGTTGAAGTCCGCGAAATCGGTGAACACCCGCGGGTGCACCAGCAGCGTGGTCTC
This sequence comes from Rubrivivax sp., assembly GCA_021300575.1. GTDB lineage: Bacteria > Pseudomonadota > Gammaproteobacteria > Burkholderiales > Burkholderiaceae_C > Rubrivivax. Next base: position 1,286 of record JAJTDM010000097.1, on the reverse strand, counting down.
CAGGCGCTCGGGCGGGGCCTTGGCCAGGCGCTGCAGTTCCTGCATCAGGTCGCCCAGTAGCGTGGCGGGGTCCTGCGCCAAGCTTTCCACGTAGCGCACCAGGCCCTTGACCTGCGGCGCCTTGGCGAAGGGGCACAGGTTCAGGCCTATCACGGCGTGCTCCACCCAGGCGCGGGTCTGGGCGAGGGCGGGAGAGTCGGTGAGCATGAGCGCGGTCCTTTGGCAAGGGGCTCCAGTGTCGCCCGAGCGTTGCCCGGGTGTCGCCCGGGTGCCGCCAGGGTCTCGCCAGGGTGCCGCTTCAGCGCTCCAGCATCCGGCGGGGGCCGCCACAATCCCGCTGATGACCGACCCCTACCCCCAGCGCATCGTCTGCCTGACCGAAGAGACCACCGAGTGGCTGTACCTGCTGGGGCAGGAGCAGCGCATCGTGGGCATCAGCGGCTACACCGTGCGCCCGCCGCGCGCGCGGCAGGAAAAGCCGCGCATCAGCTCGTTCCTGGACGGCAAGATCGACCGCATCGTGGCGCTGGAGCCCGATCTCGTGATCGGCTTTTCCGACATGCAGGCGGCGTTGGCCGACAAGCTGATCCGCGCCGGGCTGAACGTGCTGGTGACCAACCAGCGCAGCGTGGCCGAGATCTTCCAGACGCTGCGCCTGGTGGCGGGGCTGGTGGGCGCGCAGGCGCGTGCCGAGGCGTGGATCACGCAGTGCCAGGCGCGCCATGCGCAGATCGCGCTGGCGGCCGGTGCCTGGCCGCGACGCCCGCGCGTGTATTTCGAGGAGTGGGACGAGCCCATGATCAGCGCCATCCGTTGGGTGTCGGAGCTGGTCGCGGTGGCGGGCGGGGACGATGTCTTTCCCGAATTGGCGCTGCAATCGATGGGCCGGGACCGCGTGATCGCCGATGCGCAAGAGCCGGTCCGGCGCGCGCCCGACCTCATCATCGGTTCCTGGTGCGGCAAGAAGTTCCGCCCCGAGAAGGTGGCAGCGCGCGACGGCTGGGCCGAGGTGCCGGCGGTGCGCCAGGGCGAACTGCACGAGATCAAGTCCTGCGACATCCTGCAGCCCGGTCCAGCGGCACTGACCGATGGGTTGGAGAAGCTGCACGCGATCTGCTCGCGCTGGGCGGCGCGTTAGCAGGCCCTGTCGCTGGGTGTGGGCGCTGCAGAGGGCCTTGCTGAAGCCTGGGGTCAAGCCTTCAGGTAAGCGTGGTCTCACCACCCTCTTGATGGTGTGATGGTGAGGGGTGAACATGTGTCCATATGGAAGTCAATGGACACATCCC
>JAJTDM010000159.1 GCA_021300575.1 Rubrivivax sp. | reverse complement strand
CGCCGTCCAGGCTTATGGCCAGCACCGTCAGGCCGTGACTCTGTGCGAAACGCTTGAGGACGGGCGCGAAGCGGTGGCAGAACGGGCAGTCGCTGCGAAAGACGAAGACCAGGCCGTGGCTGGCGGCCAGTTGCCGCACGGCTGCGGTATCCCGCTCGCGCAGGCGCTCGTCGAAGGCGGCGATGGCCAGGGTGTTGGTGGGGCGGCCCTCGGAGGCGTAGTCGAGGCTGGGCTCGCGCCAGACCAGGCGCTGCCAGCGGTCGGCGAAGACCTGGGAGCGGTCCATCACCATGCGCTGGAAGCGCATGTAGGCCATCAGGTTGTCGTCGGTGGGATTCATTACCGCGACACGCTTGAGCGTCTCGAGCCGCTGCTGCATGGCTTCGAAGTCGGCGAGTTCGCGGGGCCTGGCCGGGGTGGCGGGTGCCTTCTGGGCTGGGCGCGCTGTCGGGGGCGGCGGGTCGCGGTACCAGAACCAGCCTTCGCGGTGCTGCTGCCAGTAGACGGTGGCGGTCTCAGCAATGTCCGCTGCCTGTGCCGTTGGTGGCTCAGTGGCATGGGCTGCGATCGCGGGGAGGGCGGTGAGCAGCGCGAGGAGGGCTGATCGGAGCGCGCTCACCGCTCCTCCGGGAATCGGCCATCGGCGCAGTAACTGAGCTGGTAGACCATCTCCTGATCGCCGCGCTTGCCCGCCTGAGTCACGTCGCGCTGCCGAGTGGTCACCTCCAGCCGGCCGCAGCCGGGCTGGGGTAGCTGCTGGAGTCTGCGCACGTCGATCTCGATCGGGGCATCGGTCTGGAAACGGCGCGCGATGGCCTGCGCGCCGGCACCGGTGAGCGTGCCGCGGGCACTGCCCTCGGCGGCGGCGCGAGCGAGCAGGGGCTTGAGGTCGGTGACGGTCTGGCGTGGGGTGGCCTCTGCGGAGCCGGCCGCATGGACCGTGCAGACGGCCAGTGGCAAAGCGGCAGCCAGGGCCAGTGTGGGGAGGAATCTCATTACTTGTCCTCAGGGCCCGATGGCGCCGTTCACGCGGCTGCGCGCCTTGTTGGCCAGCGCGCCGACGTCGGGCAGCGTCGGGGCGATCTCGGCGTAGAACTCGGTGAGGTCCATGCGCGAGAAGTCGAGCGTCTGCAGTTGCGCGAGGCTGAACCCCGCGCAGTCGGGGTTCCTGGCGCCACCCCAGCCGCGGCTGAGCTGCGCTCGACCCTGCTCGTTGAGCACCCGGGCCAGGCGCGAGTTGAAGCAGCAGAAGCTTTGGGTGGTCTCCAGGCAGGTGCCGAGGATCGGCACCTTGCGCGAGCAGTAGCTGCCCACGCTATGGCACAGGCGGTTGTCGTTCTTCATCGCCAGCACCTGCTCGGCCTGCTCGCACGACAGCAGCCCCGAGAGCTGGATGGCGAGCATGGCGATCGTCCACGGGCCGGGCACGAGCGAGGTCATGAACGAGCCCACCGACAGCTCACCCGCGATCAGGCCGGCCAGCGCCGAGCTGCCGCCGCCCGCGCCGAAGAGCGCCTCGAAGCCGGCGATCACCATGTCCGGCGCGTCAGCCGCGAAAAGCGCGTCGTAGGTGTAGCTCGAGCCCACCGCGCCGATGGCTTGACCACCGGCACCGGAGATCAGGGACATCGTGCTGAAGAGCGAGCCGCTGCTTCCACCGCCCTTGCAGCAGTTCACCAAACCGAAGAGCTTCTTGCGGCAGAGGCAGAAACGCCGGTCGCCGCAGTTCGTGACCGTGCTGCTGGTACCGCTGGCAGTCTTGCACTGCCAGGACTGCTCGAACACGGTGCACAGGCCCTGTGGGGTGGTCTCCACGCAGTTGGAGCCGACCTGGCTGCAGCCACGGTCGCGCAGCGGCTGGCAGTCGTCGTTGCTGCGGGCGGAGAGGCAGCTGTAGGACGAGGTGGTCCGCCAGCAGTCGCGGTAGACCGCGTAGCCGCCGATCATGCGCGTGGCAGGACCTTCGACGCAGACCTCGGCCTCCTTGACGCAGTCCGCGGCGAGGGTGGGCGAGGCTGCGATTGCTCCTAGGGCTGCTACGGCAGCGAGGGCGAGTCGAAGCGGCTTCATCGGGCGCGCGCCTCCAGTGCGCTGCACTGGTTGTCCCAGGTGTCGGTGAAGCTCACGCGGGTGGGCATGGCGAACGTGCTCACCCCCTCGAAGCTCGTGCCCTGGCAGGGGTTGGCGAACCAAGCACCGATGCTGCAGTTCGCGCCGGTGCACGATTGGCTGTAGAAGGTCTGGTAGCAGTAGAAGCCTTCGATGCGGCTCGGGCCGGGCGTCTTCGGGATCTGTGTGTTGAGCGCGCCGGGCACGTTCTGACTGCCGAGGTCCATGTAGACCTCGCCGCTGCCCTTGTCGAGGGTGAAGGCGTGCATGCGGTAGCTGTCCACCGCACAGCTGAAATCGAAGGCCAGGTAGTCGATGCAGGCCGGGCACGGGTTGGCGGTGACGCGGGTGAGGAATTCGCCGTCGCTGCAGCCGGGCGTGAGCACCGGCGTGACGATGAGCACCTTGTCGCAGGTGAGCGTCTCGGAGGTGCGGTACTGGTGGCACAACGCCGTCTCGAAGCGGTCCGGCGTGGTGGTGGTCTGCACGCTGCAGCCGCTGTAGGTGCCGGCGATGTTGCCGGCAATGCTCTGCGGGTCGGCGGTGATGGTCCGAGTGCGGGTGAGCAGCGGATCGTTCGGGGCGATGCTGAAGGTGGGCCGGAGGGTCGGGGTGGTCTGCGAGAAGTTCACCGCGTTGCAGGCCTGCGCGCCGGTGGTGTTGCCGTTGCCGGCCGCCGCGCAGGCGCTGGTGGCGGCGCCGGCCTGTGAGCCCAACCCGGCGCTGCCGAAGTAGGAGGCCTGCGGTGGACTCGTGGTGTAGCCGGGCACCGTGCCCTGGGCGGTGGTCGGGTTGATCTGGATGCGGGCGGCGGCATTACCGGAACGGCCCATGGCTGCGCCCTGGTTGAAGGCGTCGGAGAGGGATTGGGCCTGGGCGGGCTGCGTGGACAGGCAGAGCATTACGGCGGCTGCTATTGCTGCGACGGCTGCTGTTCTTGCTGTTCTTGCTGTTCCTGCTGTTCCTGCTGTTCCTGCTGTCCCTGCTGTCCCTGCTGTCCCTGCTGTCCCTGCTGTCCCTGCTGTCCCTGCGACTCGTGCGAGCGCGCCGCGGGCGGTCGCAGTTGGAAACCGTGGTCGGACAGGTGCCGGGCGTGGATGCTTCATCGGGGGCGCAGCCGGGAAAGGTAGGGGCCTGCGACCGCAGCGGCTCCGGTGTGGCGCCGGGCCATGTGCTCCAGCGCGTAGTCCAGGCTGACATCGCCCGACACCGACACGAAGGGACGCGGCACGGTGCAGGTGGTGGCGCTGCAGGTCGGGGCGTCCTCGCCCATGGTCAGCAGGAAGGTGGGCGCGGCTTCGACTCCGTGCCGCTCGAAGGCCTCGGGGTCGATCACCCAACCTGCTTTGCGCTCGCCAAGCAGGTCGCTGACGGCGGCGACCGTCTGGCGCATCGACTGGTTCTTCAGGCCGCGCAGCACGAGCACCGCGCCGGCCCGCTCGGCCTGGTCGACAAGGCGGCGCAGGCTGCCCTGGGGCATGTCCAGGGTGACGAAGATGCGAAGCGCGGGCTCCTGGGGTGGGAGGGCGCCGGGGCCTATGGCGCCGCCGATCTGGCTGCCCTGACGGGCAAGGGCGCCGATGTCGATGCCGGCGCCGCTTGCGGGAGGACGCTGGGCTGCGCCCGGTCCCGCGCCGGAGCCTGCGCCGATGCGAGGCAGGGCGCGTGGTGCCGGGATCGGGGCTTCCGGAGCGGGAAACGGACGCTCGGCTTTTGCGCGTTCGATCTCCTGTGCAGTCGGCCAGCGGGGGGCGGTTGGCTGTCCCTGCGCGAAGGCGTCGGGCGTGAGCCATGCGGCGAGGCCTGATGCGGTGAAGGCCCATGCGGCGAGGCAGGCGGCCCGTCGCACGGAATGGGTGTGGCGCCGCTGCGCCCGCGGATCACCACGCGCCGGCACAGCAGTTCCTCTTGCGGAAGATCTGGTAGCTGAAGTCCTCGCCGCTGACCGGGAAGGACTTGCCCGAGCCCCAGATCATGGTGGTGCGCCCGTAGGGCTGGCAGCACTGACCGCCGACCTTCGCGGTAGCAGGCACCGGGTAGGTCATCTGCAGCTTGTAGTGGGTCTTGTCGAAGATGGGCAGCGGGTAGGCGCCGCACAGGCCCCGCGAGCCGGCGGTGGCGAAGGTAGTGAGCTGCCGGTGCATCTTGGCGGTCATGCGCTGGGTCAGCAGCACCGAGGCCTGCACGCCGCCGATGTGGGTGGTGACGTGGCCGGTCATCGGATAGATCGAGCCCTGGCAGCCGGCGCACCAGAAGAGGCTGGCCACCGGAAAGCCCGCGCTCGCCGCCACGCAGTCGGCCGCGCAGGCAGCCTTCGCCACCGGGTTGGCGAAGCGCACCGCCTCCGGGTTGAGGATGGCCGAGAGCTCGTCGTCGGACCACAGCGGGTCCACCTCGGTCAGGTAGGCCAGATCGAGCGAGCCTTGCTCCAGGCAGGGGAAGTCCAGCAGCACTTCCAGCCAGGCGAGGATGGGGTTGGCGTACCAGTGGACCTGGTAGAAGCTGGTGCGGGTCTGCGAGTCGTGCCCGACCTGCGCGCCGCGCGGGGCGCCGATGCCTGGGTCCAGCGACAGGCCACCCAGCCCGACCATGCAGAAGGGCGTACGGGTGACGTCCACCATCCTCACCGGCTCCCAGAATCCGATGGAGATGCCCAGACGGGGCGGGTTGTTGCAGTAGCAGACCGGCGAGGACGGGTTGCCGATGTCGGGCTGGCCGTCGGAGACGATGCCGATGCTGCCGATCGTGAGCGGGAAGAGGCAGCTCCAGCAGATGTCGGTGATCGGGTTGGCGAAGCGCCCGTGGCAGGTGGCGCCGCCGGTGGGCACGGCGGCGTGCGCCGAGGCGAGCAGCATGCTGATCAGCAGCAGCATGGCCAGCAGGCGGGGTCGGATGTCAGCGCAGTTCATCGATGCGCAGCCTTCGGCCGTCCTGGGTGACGCGGGCGGGCACCTGGCGGATGCCCAGCCGGGTGGTGAGCAGGCCCTGCTGGTCGTAGTAGACCGTCT
>JAJTDM010000046.1 GCA_021300575.1 Rubrivivax sp. | reverse complement strand
CAGGGTGTTCACGCCGATCAACTCGGCCCGCTGCTCGGCCGCGCCCAGGCCCAGGCGTTGCAGGCGGTGTTGCAGCACCTGCAGCGCCAGCGCGCCGCGCTCACGCGCCCCCGGCCCGCCGTAGGAGATCTGGCCCTCGCCGATCCAGCCGTCGCGGTAGCCCACCGTGGCCTTGAGCTGCGCCGGCCGGAGCTGGCCGCCCGCACCCCACACGCGCACGCGGTTGGGGCCCAGTTCCTGCAGTTGCACGCGGGAGAAATCCGCCACCACATCCGGCTGCAGGTAGCGTGCCGGGTTCTCGATCTCGTACAGCAGCTGGGCGGTGCAGCTCAGCCGGTCCACCCGGCCGCCGGTGCCGTCCAGCTTGGTGATCACCGCGCTGCCGTCGGGCTGCACCTCCGCCAGCGGGAAGCCCACGTCGTGCAGGTCCGGCACGTCCAGGTGGCCGGGGTCGGCCAGGTAGCCGCCGCTGACCTGGGCAGCACATTCCAGCAGGTGGCCCACCAGCACGCCCTGACCCAGTTGCGGCCAGTCGTCACCCCGCCAGCCAAAGGCGTGCATCAGCGGCGCGAGGAACAGCGCCGGGTCGGCCACCCGGCCGGTGATCACCACGTCGGCCCCCGTGGCCAAGGCTGGCAGCAGGGCCTCGGCGCCCAGGTAAGCATTGGCTGAAATCAGCCGGTCCCCCAGGGCCGAGGCGCGCTCCGCCCCGGGGCATTCCGTCAGCGCCACGTCGTGCGTGCGCACCCAGTCCAGCACATCGTCGCCCGTCACCACCGCCACGCGCAGGCGCGGCAGGCCCAGCTCGCGCGCCACCGCCAGCACGGCCGCCCCGGCAGCCTGCGGGTTCGCCGCGCCCATGTTGCTGATCACCCGCACGCCCTGGCGCACGCAGGCTGGCAGCACGGCGCGCATACGCGCCTGCAGCATCGGGTCGTAGCCGTGGGCCGGGTCCCGGGCGCGGCGCAGTTGCGCCAGCGCGATGGTGCGCTCGGCCAGGCACTCGAACACCAGCGCGTCCAGCCCGCCCCGCTCGGCCAGGGCCTGCGCAGGGTCGATCCGGTCGCCGGCATAGCCGGCACCAGCGCCGATGCGAAAGGGTTTCATGCGGGGAAGTTTCGCACTGGGGTGCGGGCTCATGCCGAGCCTTAACGAGGCTTCTACGGGGCCGTCCTCGTGCGGCGTCCTCGCTTTGCCTGCAGCCAACGCAGGCCGAATATCTCGTTGTGAGATGATTCGGAAGTGAAGATCATCAGCAACAGCGCACTGCGCGCCTTTGCCGCGCAGCACCCGCAGGCCCAGGGGCCGCTGCAAGGTTGGCGTCGGGTGATCGAGAAGAACCGGTTTGACACCTGGGCGGCACTGAAAGCTGCCTTCAACACGGTAGACAAGGTGGGGGATCTGGTGGTGTTCAACGTGGGTGGCAACAAGTACCGCTTGATTGCGCACATCCGGTTTGAGAAGCAGATCGTCTACATCAAGGCGGTGCTGACGCACACCGAGTACGACCGAGGAGGCTGGAAGTCATGAATGCCCATGTCGATGTTGCAAACCTTTTGCCGGCCTGGACGCAGTTTCGGCAGCTGACCGATATTGCGCCCATCCGGGACGAGGCGCACTACCAGCGCATGGTGGCCACGCTAGAGGCCTTGCTGGAGGTGGCGGGTTCAGATGAATCGCACCCCGCCATGGAATTGGTAGATGTGGTGGGGGACCTCGTGGAGGACTTCGAGGCCTCCCATCACGTCCTGCCGCAAACCCATGGCCGCGACGCACTGGCTTTTCTGATGACGCAACATGGCCTGCGGCAGGGTGACCTGCCCGAGTTGGGCAGCCAAGGCGTGGTGTCGGAAATCTTGTCCGGCAAGCGGGAACTCAACGTACGCCAGATCCGGGCCCTGGGGGAGCGCTTCGGCGTCTCAGCCGCCACCTTTTTGTAGGCTCACCGCCGTCACGAACTTCGCTCGCTTCAGGCTGAAGAAGGCCTTCACGTTGCGCACGTTCGCGTCCTGCGTGAACAGGCGCTGGGCCAGGGCCTGGTAGGCCGGCATGTCGGCCACCTGCACCACGAGCACGAAATCCGGCCCGGGGCTCACGCGCCAGACCTGCTGCACGGCGGCGTCTGCCACGGCGCGGGCCTCGAAGGCGTCCAGGTGCTCGGCGCCCTGGCGGTCCAGGCTCACCTCCACCAGCGCGGCCAGGCCCGCGCCCACGGCGGCCGGGTTCAGCAGCGCCACCTGACGCTCAATCACGCCCGTTTCCACCAGCCGGCGCACCCGGCGCAAGGCGGTAGCCGGCGATACGCCCGCCGCCTCGGCCAGGGCCTGGTTGGAGCGTGCGGCGTCTTCCTGCAACAGGTGAAGCAGACGCCAGTCGGTATCGTCAAGCTCGGTCATGAGGGGTGGATGATTGCAAGAAAGATACGACTTTGCAATAAAACGCCACTCAGCCATTTTGCCAACTACGTCTTGCAAGAAAACAAACAAAACGCAATCTTCTTTCTTTCGCGCCGTCTCAGAATCCTGTCCACTCAGTCAGCAGGAGCCTTCTGTATGTGCGGCATCGTCGGCGCGGTCAGCACCCGCAACATCGTCCCCATCCTCGTCGAAGGCCTCAAGCGCCTGGAATACCGCGGTTATGACTCCTGTGGCGTGGCCGTGCACCAGGACGGCGCCCTGCGGCGGGCGCGCAGCACCGCGCGCGTGGCCGAGTTGCAGACGCAGGTGGACGAAGACGGCATCAGCGCCGGCACCGGCATCGCCCACACCCGCTGGGCCACCCATGGCGTGCCGGCCGTGCGCAACGCCCACCCGCACTTCTCACCCGGGCCAACGGCGACAGAAGGCGCCCCCGGCCTCATCGCCCTGGTGCACAACGGCATCATCGAGAACCACGACGAACTGCGCGCGGAGCTGCGCGGCCGCGGCTATGTCTTCACCAGCCAGACCGACACCGAGGTCATCGCCCACCTGGTGCACCAGCACTACCAGGGTGACCTGTTCGAGGCCGTGCAGCAGACCACCGCCCGCCTGAAGGGCGCCTTCGCCATCGCCGTGTTCTGCCGTGACGAGCCGCAGCGCGTGGTGGGCGCACGCCAGGGCTCACCCCTGGTGCTGGGCATCGGCACCGGCGAGCGCATGGGCGAGAACTTCCTGGCCTCCGACCCCATGGCCCTGGCCGGGGTGACGGACCAGATCGTCTACCTGGAAGAGGGCGACGTGGTGGACCTGCAGATCGGCAAGACCTGGGTCAGCGCGCAGGGTGCCGACGGCCGCTGGCAGGCCGTGCAGCGCCCGGTGCGCACCGTGCAGGCCCACACCGGCGCGGCCGAGCTGGGCCCCTACCGGCACTACATGCAGAAGGAGATCTTCGAGCAGCCCAAGGCCATTGCTGACACGCTGGACGCCGTGGAAGGCATCTCGCCCGAGCTCTTCGGCGACGGTGCCTACAGCGTCTTCAAGGCTGTGGACCGCGTGCTCATCCTGGCCTGCGGCACCAGCTACTACTCGGGCTCCACCGCGCGCTACTGGCTGGAATCCATCGCCGGCATTCCCACCACGGTGGAGATTGCCAGCGAGTACCGCTACCGCGACAGCGTGCCCGACCCCAAGACCTTGGTGGTCACCATCAGCCAGAGCGGCGAAACCGCCGACACCCTGGCGGCGCTCAAGCACGCCCGCTCACTCGGCATGCCGCACACGCTGACGCTGTGCAACGTGGGCACCAGCGCCATGGTGCGCGAGTGCGCACTGCACTTCATCACCCGCGCCGGCGTGGAGATCGGCGTGGCCTCCACCAAGGCTTTCACCACCCAGCTGGTGGGCCTGTACCTGCTGACCCTGGCCCTGGCCCAGGTGCGCGGCCGGCTGGACGACGCGGCCGAGGCGGCCGCCCTCAAGGCCCTGCGCCACCTGCCCGTGGCCGTGCAGGCCGTGCTGGCGCTGGAGCCCCAAGTGATTGCCTGGAGCGAGGAATTCGCCCGCAAGGAAAACGCCTTGTTCCTGGGCCGCGGCCTGCACTACCCCATCGCCCTGGAAGGCGCGCTCAAGCTCAAGGAAATCAGCTACATCCACGCCGAGGCCTACCCCGCCGGCGAACTCAAGCACGGCCCGCTGGCCCTGGTGACCAGCGCCATGCCCGTGGTGACCGTGGCCCCCAACGACGCCCTGCTGGAAAAGCTCAAGAGCAACCTGCAGGAAGTGCGCGCCCGCGGCGGCGAGCTCTACGTCTTCGCCGACGCCGACACCCACATCACCCCCGAAGAAGGCGTCAAGGTCATCCGCCTGCCCGAACACTACGGCGCCCTGTCCCCCATCCTGCACGTGGTGCCGCTGCAGCTGCTGGCGTATCACACCGCCTGCGCACGAGGGACGGATGTTGACAAGCCACGCAACCTGGCCAAGTCGGTCACGGTCGAATGACCGTGGGCGGCTTGCGCCGCGAAGCGGCGGCGCCGCAGGCGCGCCAGGTGGCGGGGCTTGCGGCGCAGGCTCACATCGCGCAAGCGATGTGAAGGGCCGTCAGGCCCGGCCGGAGCCACAAGCCGAGTGCGAGAAACCTGGCGAAGAGCGTGACCGTCGAATGACGGGCACGCGCTTCGCGGCCCGCAGGGCCCCGCGCACGAAGGGCGCGGCAGGGCTCTCGGTTTGGGGGTGCGCTCACATCGCGTCAGCGATGTGAAGGCGCGCAGCGCCGGGCGCACACCACAAGCCGCGCCCCCCGCAACCTGGCCAAGTCGGTCACGGTCGAATGACCGTGGGCGGCTTGTGCCGCGAAGCGGCGGCGCCGCAGGCGCGCCAGATGGCGGGGCTTGCGGAGCAGGCTCACTTCGCGCCAGCGATGTGAAGGGCCGTCAGGCCCGGCCGGAGCCACAAGCCGAGTGCGAGAAACCTGGCGAAGCGCGTGACCGTCGAATGACGGGCACGCGCTTCGCGGCTCGCAGGGCCCCGCGCACGAAGGGCGCGGCAGGGATCTCGGTTTGGGGGTGCGCTCACATCGCGCCAGCGATGTGAAGGCGCGCAGCGCCGGGCGCACACCACAAGCCGCGCCAGGTCGCCTAGCCAAGCCGCCCATCGGTGGTAACTCAACTCAGGCTTGTTGTCGCCCACCGGATGTCGCGTCGGCCGCCTTTCGCGCTTCTTCCGTAGCGAGGGCAGGAATTGGCATGACGGGTGCGACAGGGAGAGCCGCCCCTGGCTGTTGCAATGGCGCGGCCATCAACTGCTGCGGCTGCGCCATCAAGAGCTGCTGCGCAACCTGAATGAAGGCCATGCCCTTATGGTTCTCGATGATCTTGAAGGCTCCCGTGCTAGACAGCGTATGAAAGTAGCTGTGGTGCACAGACAGGACCTTATCTTGTAGTTTCTGATCCTGCTCCAAATCGCAGATCTTCAGCCCAATGTCTTGACACCTGGTTGCCGACAAATGACGGTTGTGTGAGAGGCTCACAGAATGGTCGCCAAGCTCAATGATGATCGCCGCTGCAGTGGCGTCGCGGTTCGGATCGCCCGCCAGCATGTTCCGCTTCAACCAAGCCTCTACAAGCGAGTTTGACCAAGTGATGGCCTTCTCGCACTCGCCAAGGAAAGCGGGGTGGTACTTGGCAATGACTGGCTGCCAGACTGGGATGGTCCGGGGATCGTCAATGATCTCCCTGTAGGCGCGCTTGAACTCTTCCAGTACGCCGTGGGCAGGGATGCCACCAAACTGCGGATCAATCGGTCCCAAGGATGACTGCTTCCCCATCCAGATTTCGCGGCACGAGCATGCAATCATGGTGCCCGCCGACATGGCCATCTGAGGCACAAAACAGCGCACATCGCCCCGGAATTTGCTCCAGAGATAGTCAACGATGCTTTCCGTAGCAGCAGTATCGCCGCCTGGGGTGTGCAACACCAGATCCAGGCCCTTGCTGACGTCGAGCCCGTTGATTGTGGTCATCAAACCGTTCTTGTCGATGTCGTTCACCGCTACGGCAGCCCCTAGCTCCGGCTTGTTTAGGAACCCGCTGTAGTAGCAGATGACATTTCGCTTCGTGTACCTTGCCAAGTCGGCTATGTACTTGCGCCGCAGTACATCAAAGGTACTGCCGACCTGCCCCAGCTCCTTGAGAAGTTCCGACCAGTTCGGCATGGGTTTCCTCTTTGGACAAGATTCTTCTTTCGCCGCTTTCGATGACTACCGTTTCGACCTTTAGGCGAGCGGCCCATGTGCGGGACGAACTCATGTCACCCAGCTTCCGTAGCGCATCGCGCTGCGTCTGCTCAAGCTTGAATGCGGCATAGAGCTCATCAAAGTCTGTCATGGTGACACCAGTAGCGCGCTGAGGGAATATGGTACCCAATACCAGTAGCGGCAACCTGTCCAATGAACGGTTCATTCTGTTCAGTGCGCGCTCGCCGTGTAGCTGCGGACGACTGCCACGGCTCCGAAGCCCCCTCCTTAGAGTCGGTGTCGCCAGCTTTCGCCACGGGTCGGAAGTCCTCCCGGACCTTCAGCCTATCGAGTGACCGCTATCTGTCTGCAGGTGTGGTGATTCTGTCCAAGCAGTTGAGGTTGCCATCGACATCTGCAATCGTGCCCCTTCAATACCCCCACTCCTCATGCCGCACCGGCAAGCTGTTGAGCCTTCTCCTCAACTGCTGCCAATGCGGCAAGTACAAGTCCATCAGCGCAGCAAACCGCGCGTTGTGCGTCGGCTCCAGCAGATGCACCAGCTCATGCACCACGATGTACTCCAGGCACTCGGGCGGTTTCTTGGCCAGGTCGGTGTTCAGGCGGATGTAGCCTGACTCGGGCGTGCAACTGCCCCACTTGGTCTTCATGCGCTGCACGAAGACGCGGTTCGCCTTCACGCCCAGCAGGGGCTGCCACTTGTCGAGCAGGGCCGGCACCGCATCGCGCACCTGCTGCCGGTACCAGGCGTCCAGCACCGCTTCGCAACGGGCCTGATCCGCATCCGGGCGCACCTGCAGGTGCAGCTTCCTTGGGTTCAGGCTGACCACGGGTGCGGCATCCGCATGCGTGATCTCCAGAAGGTAGCGCTTGCCCCACAGGTAGTGGCTTTCCTTGTTCAGGAACTCGCGGGGGGTCTCCCGCTCCTGGGCCTGCAGTTTGCGCTGCTGTGAACGGATCCAGCCCAGCTTCGACACCACGAACAGGCGGATGGTGTCCAGCGGCATGTTCTGGGGCGCAGCCACGCGCACCTTGCCGGCCGGCGGCAGCACGCTCAGGTGTACGTGCTTGATGGCCTTGCGCGTGACCTCCGCGTGCAGCTCGCCCAGGTCGAGCACGTCCCGCACGTCCCGCACGGGTCAATACTCCTTCTGCGCGAAGACGATGGGGAACAGGCGGTTCACTTCCTTGATGTCCTGCAGCACATCAAACATCGCCTGCTTGACTATCTGCTCCCGCGCCACCACGCCACGCCAGGCATCCTGCCGCCCGGTCTTGATGGCGGCATCCAGCTTCAGGGCCAGGTCCAACGCCACCGACGTGCCTTCGAAAGGCACCTCAGGCTCCCGCGTCGCATCGGCGGTCAGGCGGTCCTTCAGGTTGTTGTACAAGGCCAGTTGGCCGGCCGTCTTCAACTGCACGGGCGTGTCCTCGGCCTTGCCAGCGCTCACCTTCTGGGCCACCTCGGCGATGCGGGCCAGGTAGTCTTCGTACGCGATGGCCTTTTCCTTGCGCAGCCGGATGATCTCGTCCAGCAAAGCCGACATCTTGGCGAAGTAGGCCGGGTCGGTCAGCTGCTCTTTCAGGATCTTGCTGCGGACGTTGTTCTCGATCGTCTCGGCGATGGACTCCTTGTTGCCCTTCATGTCGGCCAGGCGTTCGGCAATCGCGTCGGCGATGCCGGTCTTGACGATCAGGTCCAGCAGTCCGATACCGTCGAAGGGCGAAATCTTCCGCGGGGCCTGGGCCTCGATGTACGTGTCGATGAGGTGGCGCATGTCCGCCTCGTAGGGCTTGAGGTCCAGCGTCTCGCCCGCCGCTTTGCGGATGATTTCGCGCAGGTTCAGGTAGTGCTTCTGCAGGCCCTTCAGGTGGTCGATCTGCGCGGGCGTGTAGCCCGCCGCCTCCAGCTCGTCAGCCAGGTTGGCATAAGCGCGCACCAAGGCCACCACGGCCTTGTAAAGCGCCACGCGGTGCGGCTCGCGCGTTTTCAGGTCATCGGCAATCTCGGTGTTGCCGCAGAAGTAGTGGATGTGCGCCAGGTCGCCCTTGGGCGGCGCCACCGGCTCGCACAGCAGGGCCAGGGCTTCCACGGCATCGTCCAGGCGCTGGCGGCCGGCTTCCAGCCGGTCCTTGACCAGGATCTCCGGGCTGCCACCCCCGGCGCCGTGGGCCAGTTCGGCGGTGTAGACGGCGATGGCCTTCTCCACCTTCTTGAACAGGTCCTTGTAGTCGACGATGTAGCCATATTCCTTGTCGTCGCCGTCCAGGCGGTTGGTGCGGCAGATGGCCTGGAAAAGGCCATGGTCCTGCATGGACTTGTCGATGTAGAGATAGGTGCAGGGCGGCGCGTCAAAGCCCGTCAGCAGCTTGTCCACCACGATCAGCAGCTTCATCTGCGCGGGCGCCTTGATGAAGCGGTCCTTCGCCTGCTGCTCGTAGGTCTCGGTCTTGGTCTTGCCGGGCTCGGCCACCACGTCCGTCAGCAGCGCGGTGTAGGTGTTGAAGATGAACTGCTTGTCGGTGTCGGTGTTGGCGCCGGTCTCTTCCTTGCTGACGTCCGAGGCCTGCGGGTTGTAGGAGGTCACCACCGCGCAGCGGCCCTTGAACACCGTCTTGCCGAACAGCACGAAGTACTTGCAGGCCTCGTAGATGCTGGAGGCCACCAGGATGGCGTTGCCGCGCTCACTCGACAGCCGGGGCTTCACGGCGAAGTCGAACACGATGTCGGCCACCACGCGGTCCATGCGGGCGCGTGAACTGAGCACGTTCTGCATCGTGCCCCACTGCTTCTTCAGCTCGTCCTTCTGCCAGTTGTTCAGCCCTTTGGTCTTGGCCTCGAACCACTGGTCGATCTGGTCGGTGCTGCCCAGCTTCTGGTCAATGTCACGCGCTTCGTACACCAGGTCCAGCACCACCTTGTCTTCTACGGCTTCGGCGAACTTGTAGGTGTGGATGTAGCCGCCGAACACCTCCAGGCTGGTCTGCGCATCGCTCTTGAGCAGCGGCGTGCCGGTGAAGCCGATGAACACCGCGTGGGGCATCATGGCCTTCATCAGCCGGTGCAGCTTGCCGCCCTGGGTGCGGTGGCACTCGTCCACGAAGACGTAGATCTCGCCCTGCGTGGGGCTGGGTTGCGCGGCCAGGTCGCGCAGGAAGGCCTCGAAATCATCCTCTCCTGCGCCCACTCCCCTGCGGCCGAACTTGTGCACCAGCGCGCACAGCAGGCGCGGGTTGGGCTGCGCCAGTTGGTCCATCAGGTCGCGCCCGCTCTGGCTGCGGTGGATGGTTTCGCCCGCGTCCTTGAACACGCGTTCGATCTGCCGGTCCAGCTCGTCCCGGTCGGTGATGATGGCCACGCGCGCCGCGGGCCTGTTCTCCAGGATCCACCGGGCCAGCAACACCATCAGGATGCTCTTGCCCGCGCCCTGCGTGTGCCAGATGATGCCGCCGCGCCGCTGCTGCACATGCGCCTGCGCCGCCTTGAGGCCGAAGTACTGGTGCACCCGCGGCAGCTTCTTGACGCCGCCGTCGAACAGCACGAAGTCGTGCATCAGCTCCAGCAGGCGGTGCCTGCTGCACAGCTTGGCCAGGTACTTGTCGAGCTTGTAGCCCGCGTTGCTCGCCTCGTCTTCCTTCCAGGCCAGGAAGTACTTTTCCTGCGTCTGGATGGTGCCGTAGCGCAGGCCTTCGGAATCATTGCCGGCCAGCACCAGTTGCACCGTGCTGAAGAACCAGTCGTTGAACTCGGGCTGCTGGTTCGACAGGCACTGGCGGATGCCTTCACCCAGGCCCACGCGGCTGTTCTTCAGCTCCAGCACGCCCACGGCGATGCCGTTGAGGTACAGCACGATGTCGGGCCGGCGCTCGTGCCCGCCCTTGAGGGTGACCTCCTCGGCAATGGCGAAGTCGTTGTCGGCAGGCCTGTCCCAGTTCACCAGATGAACGGTCTGGCTCACCTCGCCCGCGGCCACCTTCACCGCCACGCCGTAGCGCAGCAGTTGGTACACCGCCTGGTTGGCGGCATACAGGGTGCGCCCGTGCAGCAAAGTCTCCGCGCGCAGCCGGTGCAGCGCCGCGCTGATGTGCGCCGGGCTGTAGCCCTGGCCTGCCAAGTGGGCCGACAGCAGCCCTTCCTCGATGCAGTGGTTGCCCCCACGCTCTGACCAGTCGCCCAGGTAGCGGTAGCCCAGATTTTCGGTGAAGAGCTCGATCACCCGCTGCTGGGTCACCCGCTCAGGTTTGCTGATCTCTTCAGACATCAAGCCCTCCCTACGGGCATGTGGTCGATATAAGTCCTTGATTCAACGGCGCATTCTTGCCCTATCGCCCGGTTTCTATCGCCCGGGTGGGCTCGATATCGGCGAATCTGTCCGATAGCGATGCACTCACGCCGCCCAATATCGACGCCAGCGCTTGTCACCTTCGAAGCGTACCGCGCCCCGTGCAATCAACTCGTCCACCGCGCGCTTGACCTGCTTGGGGTGAATCTCAGCCCCCACGCGCTGGTGAACTGCGCTGATGGCCGAGCCGGGGTAGAGCCGCAGGTCTTCCAGCACCAGGACGGCCAGTCGGTGCGGCTCGATGCGCTTGAGTGTCGTCATGGCCCGGAAGTCCATCGCCTGCAACAGCGCCGGGGCGATGAAGTAGCGGGTGGCCTGGGTGCGCCCCGCACTGCGCACCAGTTCCCATTCCAGCAGCCTGCGCAGCCAGGGCGAAGGCGCATCCACGGCAGGCAGCTCCAGGGCTGTACCCAGCTCACGCGCGGTCATGGCCTCGTGCTGTGCCAGCAGGCCCAGGGTGATGCGCTCGCGCTGGGTGAGCGGGTAGGTCTGGTCGGCCTTGGCGATGAAGTCGATCACACGGGGCGCCAGGATGCGACGCCTGTTCCTCACCATCCTCGATGCCCAGCAGCAACTGGCCGCCCGAGGCATTAGCAAAGGCAATGCAGTCCTTGGCCACCTCACCCCAGTCGACCGACTTGCCGGTGACAGCCCGCAGCGACTTCTGGTCTCGCAGTTGGCCTTCGAGGCTCAAGCGCCAGCTCCTTCCGGCACCAGGCGGATGCGGCCGGTGAGCAGGGCTTGGGCCATGGCTTGCTTGAGGGCGCGGGCTTTGATGAGGCGGGATTCAAGAGATTCGATTTCAGTGTCCAGGTCGGCGAGCACCTGCGCGATGGCACGCTGCTCCATGGGGTCAGCGGGCAGCAGTACTTCGACGTTGCGCAGTGATTCCTTGTTTAGCGTGTACCCCTTGACCGCCTGCTTACCGAAGAGTGAAAAGTCAACTCTCGACAGCGCGTAGTAGAGAAGCTCTTTGTCGACCTGCGGACTCCTGAGCGCACAAATCGCCTCGTTGGTGTAGAGCATGCAGCCAGCAAAGGAGAGACGGCCAATCGTCAGCTTGAAGCTCATAAGGAGCGTCCCTTCTGGAACTTGCTCCATGCCTTCTGCGCCAGCGTCGGTGATCTCCTCTTTCGAATCTGCGATCACTTTGCCTTTGAGATCGGCAATGGAAAGCCACTTGTGACCGATGCCCCAAAAGCTTTCTGCCAAACGCGCCGGGGTTCTCCCCATGGTGATGGTCGTAATCTCACCAAGCTTGCGGGTTGCCCATGGTCGCGAAAGCCCAGGCAACCGCCGCTTGCCAGTGAGCAGTTCCTGCATGGCGCCTTCCTTGATCTTGCGCTTCTTGGTCAGCAGTTGCTCCAGTGAGTCGATCAGGGCGTCGGCGTCGAGCAGGGCTGCCGCGATGCGGTCCTGCTCTGGCCTCGGAGGGCAGAGAACGGTCAGTTCTTTGAAATACGGCAGCCCGATTGTCTTGATCGTGCTACCCGCTGCTATGCGCTCGAACTCACGCTTTCTGTTCTGCAGCAAGTAGTAGAGAAAGACGTTGTTCAGGGCAGGTCCGCACTGCCACGCCATGAAGTGTTGACTCACCGCCATGTCGTGTCGCATCACGGCGCTCTTGCCGACACCCGCGTCACGTGACAAGACGACTGTGCCAGCTGGGTGCAACACCGCAGACGAGTTGGCCAAGCCCTTTTCGGTGATCTTTGCAGCGGTCGACTCGATGAAGACTCGATCCAATCGATCAGAGTCAGCAAGTGAAATCCACTGAATTTGGCCGTTCCAATAGTCAGGATGACTTTTGCTTGGGGTGTGACCGCTTCCGCGCTTGGCAACATCGTCGAGAAGTACGTGACGCCACCCCTGCGGCGCCGGCAAAGGAGCAGCGTCAAGAGCGACAGGAATGGTCACTTTCATTCGAACCCCATCTTCGCCAGATGCCCCGCCACCCGCGCCTCCAGGTCGTCCACCTGTTGCGCCAGCTCCGGCATGGTCTGCCCATAGCGCTCGGCCAGCTCCTTCACCCGCCCGGTCAGCGCCTGGCTCACGCGGTCCAGCTCGCCGTGCACCGCCGCAGCCAGCGCCGCCATCCACTTGTGGTCCACCACCAGGGCCTTCACCTCGTCGGGTGTCAGCGTGGCGTAGCGGGCCAGGGCCTTGGCGTCCAGCTCGGCGTCCAGCGCCTTGAGGCGCTTCTTCAGGCTGCCGGCCTGCTCTGACAGGGCCAGCCAGGCTTTCAAGACGGCCCGTTCATCGGCCGTGTCCGCATCGGTGGTGGCATCGCGCCCGATCTCCTTGATGCGCGACTTCACTTCCTTGTCGCTGATCTTGTCGAAGCCGCCGAACACCGCATCGTCGCCGCTGTGTTCTTCTTCCAGTTCGGTCAGCGCGGCCAGGGTGCTTTCCAGCTCGGCGCTCAAGGCGTCCAGCTCGGCCTGCTCGGCGGCAAAGTGGTGCTGCACCAGCAGCGCCTTGGGCACCAGGTCGCAGGCCCAGCCTTTGTCCACCGTCTTGCCCGGTGAGCCGTCCTTGTTCTTCCTGGTCTCCAGCACGCGGTGGGGCGTGGCCTGCCAGCCGTCTTCGGTGATGAGGTAGGCGTCGTCCTGCAGGGTCTGGGCCCAGTGGTCCATCAGGTGCTGGTAGACAGCGTAGGGGTCGATCAGCTTTTCGGCCTGGCTCGTCGCGGCGGGCGCGTGCTCGTAGTGGTGCAGCAGGCCTTCGGCCAGTTCGCCGATCAGCACCTTGGGCAGGAAGCCGGGCGCCAAGGTCTTCAGCCGCTGCGCGACGGGCCCGCGCCAGGCTTCGAAGTGCGCCTTCAGCGCCTGGGTGAAGGCCTGGAACTCGGGGTGCAGGTGGATGGTGGGCTTGAGCGCGGCCGGCGCCACGGCCAGGTCCACGTAGCCGGGCCGGCGGGGCTTGAACAGGGCGGTCTGCAAGGCCGGGCACACGGCCCAGTAGCGGCCCAAGGTGGCGGGGGCCTGCACGTCGGCCCGGGGGATTCCACCGTTCAGGTGGGCATCGATGTCCTGCGGGTCTTCGGGTGTGCTGCTGTCGATGTAGCGCGGCAGGTTGAGGTTGAAGTCGTTTCTCTCGATCTCGTCCAGCCCCACCATGCGGGCGTAGCGCGGGTCGCGGTTGTCCAGCGTGCTGAAGGTGTCCACGATGCGGTGGATGTCGCGCTCACGCAGCCGGTTCTTGGGGCCGTCCTTCATGAAGCCCTGGGCAGCGTCGAGCATGAAGATGCCCTTCCGAGCCCCCGCACCGGCCTTGTCGATGACGAGGATGCAGGCCGGGATGCCGGTGCCGTAGAACAGGTTGGCGGGCAGGCCGATGATGGCCTGGATGAGCCCGCGCCGAACCAGGCTCTTGCGGATTTCGGCCTCGGCATTGCCGCGGAACAGCACGCCGTGCGGCAGGATGCAGGCGGCCCGGCCGGTGCTCTTGAGCGAGCGCACGATGTGCAGCAGGTAGGCGTAGTCGCCCTGCTTGGCGGGCGGGGTGCCGAAGCCTTCGAAGCGGCCGTAGGCGTCGCCCACCAGGCCGGTGCTCCAGCGCTTGTCAGAAAACGGCGGATTGGCCACCACATAGTCGAAGGTCTTGAGCTGAACGCCCTCCAGGAACTTGGGGTCGGCCAGGGTGTTGCCCTGCTCGATCACCGCACCGGGGTTGTGGTGCAGGATCATGTTCATGCGCGCCAGACCGCTGGTGACCTCTTCCTTCTCCTGGCCGTACACGCTGACCGGCGTGGGCGCGGCCTCGGCCACCTTCAGCAGCAGCGAACCCGAGCCGCAGGTCGGGTCGTACACGGTGGTGTCGGGGCTGGTCTTGGCCTTGGCGATGCCCAGCAGCTGGGCCATCACGCGGCTGACTTCGGCCGGCGTGTAGAACTGACCCTTGCTCTTGCCACTTTCGGTGGCGAAGTGGCGCATCAGGTACTCGTAGGCGTCGCCCAGGATGTCGTCGCCATCGGCACGGTGCTTCGAAAAGTCCAGGTCCTTGGATTCGAAGATGCCGATCAGGTTGGTCAGCTTTTCGACCTTCTCCTTGCCCTGGCCCAGCAGTGCGTCGTCGTTGAAGTCGGCCTTGATGCGCAGGCGGTTGGCCTCCTCCAGCGGGCGGACGATCTTCTTGTTGATCTGGTCGCCGATGTCGCTCTTGCCCTTGAGGGCCACCATGTCGCCGAAGCTGGCGCCCTCAGGAATCTGGATGGGGGCGAAGGGCTGGCCGGCGTACTTGTCGCTGACGTACTTGATGAACAGCAGCACCAGCACGTAGTCCTTGTACTGGCTGGCGTCCATGCCACCGCGCAGTTCGTCGCAACTGGCCCAGAGCTTGGAGTAGAGGTCGGATTTCTTGATGGCCATGTGTTCTTGTCTGTTCTTGTCGTTCTCGGTTTGAGCGGTTTCAGGCGCGAGGATATGCGCGGCCACCGGGGATTCGCAGCAAGCAGTTCCACGGCCCGATCAGCGAGGCCTGGACATCGGGCCAACAAAGAAGCGATGCACCGAGACCCAGCCTGTGGATTCCGTGTCTGAGGATTCTGGCGCACCGTTGGATTCCCACGGCCCCTGATGCCGAGCCAGGCAGCCGGCAGCCTTCGCCCATGTGTCAAGCGACACCCGGAACCAACCCCCGGAAGGCCGGAGGCAGGCGGGGACTTGTTGAATGTCCTTGAGTGTTGACGCCGTCCCCAGATTGAGCCATCCGCCGCCCCCTCCCGTGAGCCGGTTGGTAGTGGCGTAAGTTGCTGATCGAATTGACATTTCAGGCAATAGTGCTGGCGCAGACATCGCCCGGCAGATGGCTCAAGCTAACGCCGGTACCAACAGGTACGCTGAATGGAGTCCGCATTCGCGACGGTAGTGGGCTTTCCACAACCAGTCATGCGTCTACCAATGGGTTCTTCGTCTAAGATGATGCGGTTCACTTTCTAGGAAAGTGCTGAACCGTTTTCAAAGACTTCGTTTCGCGAGGCTCGACGACATGCTCACCACCGACAAGACCATCGACCACGGCACCCTGCGCCGCCTGGTCGCAGCCGGCGCAAACGTGGGTGCCGAGGTGGTCGGCTCGGGCCGCAGCTGGGGCATCGTCATCAACTACGGCCGCATCAACCAAACGCTGGCGGCCACCCGGGGCCGGCCGAAGACGTTCCGGCAGTTCGAGACGCTGACCGGCTACCTGAAGGCGCTGGGCATCGTCGAGTACCGGGTCAACGCGGCAGCGTTCGAGCCAGGGGGAACCCAGAAGGAGGCCCCCGACCGGCGCAGTGTGACGGCATCCGAGCGCATGAAACGCGCCCACGAGGCGGCCGCCTACGACGCCTGGTTCCGCGCGCAGGTGCAGGCCTCGATCGACGACCCGCGGCCGAGCCTGAGCAACGACCAGGCGCGCACCCACATGGCAGCGCGCCGGCAGGCCCTGCTCAAGAAGGCGGGCACCAAGCCGGCAGGCAAGGCCGCGGCCAGGTCCTCGCGTTGAGCCGCGCCGGGCTCGAGCTGCGATGGCGGCCCATGGCGCTCGCAGACCGCGAGGCCATCCTGGAGTACATCGCCCAGGACAACGGCACGGCCGCGATCGAGCTGGACGAGGAGTTCGAGGCCAAGGCAGAGATCGCGCGGCAGCGCCCTACCCTCTACAAGGCAGGCCGCGTGAAGGGCACGCGCGAGCTCGTGGTGCGGCCGAACTACGTGATGGTCTACCGGGTGCTGCCGGACGCGGTCGAGTTCTTGCGGGTACTGCACGCTACGCAGCAGTGGGCAGCCCAGAAGAAGGCGAAGTGAGCCCATGGCAGACCTCACTGCGTTTTTCGGCCTATCGATGCCCGCACAACGAGTTGGTCTACGCATGATCAAGGATGTCATCCGACTGAAGTGGGAAACCCGGCTGTCCCACGACAAGATCGCCACCGCCCTGGGCATCTCCAAGGGCTTGGTGCAGAAGTACGTGGCGCTCGCAAGGAAGCAGCCGCGTGGGCCATCGGTTGCCCAAGTGGAAGCCCTGGGACAGGTCAACTGCTTCTGCACGGCCCGCCAGAACCGCTAGAACCGCTAGAACCGCGCGCGGCACGCGCTGAATCGCCATCAGGCGGCGCTGCGCGGCGCGGGCCACCACCACCCCTCGATCAGAGACCTGCAGTGCAGACCGAGCCGTCGTGCATCTTGGCCTGCCGCTCTTCACGCATAAACGTCCAGCAACGAGCCCGCTGCGCGACTGCCCGCCCGAAACACCGCCAGGTTCGCCAAGAAGGCGTTTCGGGCCTGCAACTGGGCCACAAGATCCTCGTGGATCGAGGAACCCTGCTCCTGTGCGCGCACCGTCGAGGCCATCACGCCACCGTCAGCCTGCGCCGTATGGACCACCCGCTCACGCCGAAACCCCTCGGTCTGAAGGTTGGCCAGGTTGTGCGCCGAGGCACGCATGGCTGCATCGGCAGCGCGCAGGCCTGAAGTGGCGATGGCGGTGATGGTCGACAAGTCGGCAGAGGAAGGTGGGCGGTGGCGACGACAGGCAGGAGCCTCGGCCCCTGCCCGTTCAAGCTTCAATCATCACGCCTTCTGGGCCTTCTTGGCAACGCCCTTCTTGGCTGCAGGCTTCTTGGACGCGATGGTCAGGGTTCTGCCCCTGCTTGATGGGCCGGTCTAGGCTTGAGAGCAGTCAGCGGGCCTTCAGTGGCCGGATCTCGACCCAGCGGCCACACGCTGCGGCACTCTCCATCAAAATGCCGCGCTTGACCCGCTCCCCTCCACGCCTGATCACGCTGACGCTGCTGACTGCGCTGTCAGCGCTGACGCTGAACATGGTCCTGCCGTCGCTGCCCTCCATGGCACGCGACTTGGCTGCGCGCGAATCGGTGACGGCGCTGGTGGTGTCGGGCTATATGGTGGCTTCGGCGCTGTTCAAGCTGGGTCTGGGGCCCATCTCCGACCACTTCGGCCGCCGGCCGGTCATGCTGGGTGCCTTGTTGCTGTTCTTCGGCGCGTCGCTGGGCTGCATGCTGGCGCCCAACGTGGGCGTGCTGCTGGTCTGCCGGGTGCTGCAGGCCGTGATCGTCGCCGGGACTGTGGTCTCCAGCGCGGCCATCCGGGACCGGCATTCGGCCGTGGAGTCCGCTGCCAAGCTGAGCCTCATCGGCTCGGCGATGGCCGTGGCGCCGATGCTGGGGCCCATGGTGGGGGGCGTGTTGGACGTGAGCCTGGGCTGGCGCGCAGTGTTCGCGCTGTACGCCTTGCTTGGCGGCGCGCTGCTGTTGCTGACCTGGGCCGACATGGGCGAAACGCGTGCCCCGGGGCTGCCGGCGCCGCGCCTGGCGGACTGGTGGGCCTTGTTGCGTTCCAGCCGCTACTGGGCCTATGTCCTGTGCACGGCATTCACGGTAGGTGCCTTCT
Organism: Rubrivivax sp.; assembly: GCA_021300575.1. Lineage (GTDB taxonomy): Bacteria > Pseudomonadota > Gammaproteobacteria > Burkholderiales > Burkholderiaceae_C > Rubrivivax. Next base: position 12,101 of record JAJTDM010000046.1, on the reverse strand, counting down.
ACGTGTTCGTCACAGGCGTGCCCTATGTCGGCAAGGCGGCCTGGGGTCTGTCGCCCGCCGAGGTGGGCCTCGGCGTGGGTTCCATCACCGGTGGCTATCTCGTCGGGGCAGCCATCAGCGCGCGGCAGGCACGCCGGCTGGGGGTGGGCGTGCTGCTGGTGGCGGGCCGGGTGGTGGCCTTGCTGGGCATGGTGCTGGGCCTGGGGGTGTTCGCGGCGGGTGCCTCGCACCCGCTGGCGCTGTTCGGTCTCACGCTCTTCATCGGCCTGGGCAACGGTCTGACGCTGCCCAGCGCCAACGCCGGCACCTTGTCGGTTCGTCCGGCATTGGCCGGCACGGCCGCGGGGCTTGGCGGCGCGCTGGTAATGGCTTTTGGGGCCGTGCTCAGCACGCTCACCGCGTTGGTGGTGGAGGGTTCGCCCACGCCTTTCGCCTTGCTCACGCTGCTCACGGGTTGCGTGCTGCTGTCGCTGGCAGCGGCGCTGGTAGCCCTGCGACTGGAGCGCGCGGCGATGCACGGAACTGCGCCGGGCCATGCCGCAGGCGCGACGGCGACTGGCGTGTCCGGTGCGTCACGCGACGCCTGAGCACCGCTGACCGGCTCAGCGAGCCTCCTGTGCCCAAGGCACCGACACCGTACACGGCACCTCGCGGTGCCAGGGGGCACCGCTGCGCCTCCGCTGCCTGACTACCGGGTCCTGGCATGCTCGCAGATGTGTCTTCCTCTGCCTGGTGGCCAAGGCGCGCTCCTCGTGCAGCGCGATGTCCAGTTCGACCCCATACACATGGTGATGGTGCCGGCGGCGCCGCAGGCGGCACGCAGCTGCTTGCCTGTGGTGGTCAGCGCAATGGCGTCCAGCACCAGGCCTCGCACCATGGTCACGGTCTTGCCGCCGCGGCCTTGCTTCTCGCGGCTGACGGCGGCTTCTGCACGCCGCGACGGGCCCGAATCGACCCAAGGCAGCCCTCGATCGCTTCCCATAGCGGTCGCCCCGCGCGATGCCCATGCCCAGAACGCTTTGGGCGTTGGGCAGCACCCGTGCAGCGCAAGGCCTATCCCGACCGTCCCGCAACGCGGCTCCGCGATGTGGTGGCATCAGGCTGCGCGCCACCCGCCACTTGATGGACAGCGCTACGCCGGTACGCGTTAACCATGATTGATTTAGTTTGTGATGTTTATAAAGTACAAACATCAAATAACCTACAAACATGGCTACCTCACCCACCATCGCCGAGATCGCCCGCTTGGCGGGCGTGGGCACCGCCACCGTTGACCGCGTGCTCAATCGGCGCCCGGGCGTCAATGCCGAAACCGTCGACCGGGTGTTGCAGGTCGTTGCCACACTTGGCGCGACACCACAGCCCGGACGCCCGCGCCGCGGCGAAAACTTCCGCTTCGCCTACGTGCTGCCAGATGAAGCATCGCCCTTCTTCGGCTTGATCGACAGGCAGATCGCCCAGTCGGCTGGTGACTTCCGTCACCAGCACATCACTGAGGTCACCCACCGGCTGGACGCGCGGAACCCGGTGCGATTTGCTGGCGAATTGGCGGCGCTAGGTAACTGTCATGGCATTGCCGTACTGGCTCCCGACCTTCCGCCCATCAAGCTGGCGATCAATGAACTGGTCCGCGCCGGCGTGCACGTGGTGACGCTGTTCTCCGATGTGGCGGGCTCGATGCGCGAAACCTACATCGGCGCCGACAACCGGGCCGCAGGCCGCACCGCAGCGCTGCTGCTGGCGCGCATGGCGCGGCCGGGCGCACGCGACACGCTGCTTTTGGCTTCACAGGCCACCCGCTGGTCGGCCGAGATCGAACGCCGGGTGGGCTTCGCCCAGGTTTTGGAAGAGCGCTTCCCGGACTTGCGCATGGTGCGCGTGCCCGACTTGCCAGCAGATTCGGATGGGGCTGAGAAGGCCCTTGGCGAGTTCCTCTCGGGCGGCATCGACCCCTCGCGCGTGGCAGGCATCTACAACGTGGGTTCAGGCGGCGCCGGCGTCGCGAAGGCTTTGGCACAGGTTGACATGCCGCCCGAGGTCGGCGCAGTCGCCCACGACCTCACCGACGAGCACCGCACGCTGCTGACCTCGGGCGCGCTGTCCTACCTGCTGCATCAAGACATTCACTACTGCGTACTGGCAGCCGCGCGCGTGCTGCGCGCCCAGTGCGAGAACGTCCGCGGCGCACTCAACGTCGCGCAACCACGCATAGAGATCCTGACCGCCGAAAACCTGGACTGAGCGGATGTCGGGTGTGTAACCAAGAGTCCAACCACCGCAACGGAGACCCCATGAACCTGAAACTCAAATCGCTGTCGGGACTGCAGGCCCTGGCCGCTGCCGCCGTCTTGTCGTTGGGCAGCACTGCCGCTCACGCACAAGACAAGACCATTACGCTGTGCTGGGCCGCCTGGGACCCTGCCAACGCGCTGGTCGAGCTGTCCAAGGACTTCACGGCCAAGAGTGGCGTGAAGATGAAGTTCGAGTTCGTGCCCTGGCCCAACTTTGCCGACCGCATGCTCAACGAGCTCAACTCCAAGGGCAAGCTGTGCGACTTGATGATCGGCGACAGTCAATGGATCGGCGGCGCCGCCGAGAGCGGGCACTACGTCAAGCTCAACGAATTCTTCGCGAAGGAAGGCATCAAGATGTCTGACTTCGCGCCTGCCACGGTGACCGGCTATGCGGAATGGCCCAAGGGCACGCCGAACTACTGGGCGCTGCCTGCGATGGCCGACTCGGTGGGCTGGACCTACCGCAAGGACTGGTTCTCCAAGCCCGAACTGCAAGCCGAGTTCAAGAAGAAGCACAACCGCGACTTGGCGCCGCCCAAGACCTGGACCGAGTTCAAGCAGGTGTCCGAATTCTTCCAAGGCCGCATGGTCGATGGCAAGAAGGTCTACGGCGCCTATATCTTCACCGAGCGGGGCAGCGAAGGCATCACCATGGGCGTAACCAACGTGTTGGTGCCCATGGGCTTCAAGTACCAGGACCCGAAGAAGCCGTATGCGATGAACGGCTTCGTCAACTCGCCCGATGCCGTGAAGGCCCTGGAGTTCTACAAGTCCATCCACAAGGGCAGCACGCCGCCGGGGTTGACCAACGCCTACATGGGTGAAGGGCTGGACGCTTTCAAGTCGGGCCAGGTTGCGATGATGATGAACTGGTTCGCCTTCTTCCCGGGCCTGAACAAGGACCCGAACGTGGGCGGCAACAAAATCGGCTTCTTCGCCAACCCCGCTGACAAGGGCAAGGGTGTGCAACTCGGCGGCCAGGGCATCTCGGTGGTGTCCTACTCCAACAGCAAGAATGAAGCACTGCAGTACATCAAGTGGTTCGCCGACCCGGCAGTGCAGAAGAAGTGGCAGGCCATCGGTGGCTCGTCGGCCGCCAAGGCCGTGCTCAACGACCCGGGCTACGCCAAGAGCTCGCCCTTCGCCCAGGCGTTCCTGGATTCGATGGGCATGGTGGTGGACTTCTGGGCCGAGCCTTCGTACGCGCAGTTGATGCTGGCAATGCAAAGGCGCATGCACGACTTCGTGGTGGCTGACAAAGGCACCGCCAAGGAAGCGCTCGATGGGTTGGTGGCTGACTGGACGAAAGTCTTCAAGGAAGACGGCAAGCTGAAGTAAGGGGCTGCGGTTGCCCTGGGCCACATCGGCCCGGGGCAAACCTTTCAATCATCCTTCCAAGTCCGACCTCATGAGCCTCAGCAACACGCCCTTGGCCAAGAACGCGGCCCGAGCCACACCCGCGCCCTTGGCCGCGCGGATGCGCGGCTTGTCCGACCGGACTGTGGCTTGGCTGTTCATCGGCCCGACGATGGCGTTGCTGCTGGCGATCAACATCTTTCCGCTGATCTGGACGGTCAGGCTGTCGTTCACGAACTTCCGTGCCAATCGGCCCAATGCCGAGGTGCTGGGCATCGGCTTGGACAACTACATCTCCGTGCTCACCGACCCCGACATCTGGGTGGCGCTGCAGACAACGGCGCACTTTCTGTTCTGGACCATCCTGCTGCAGGTGGTGATCGGCTTCACGCTGGCTTGGCTGATCGACCGCAAGTTCCGCGGCCATGGCTTCTGGACCACCCTAATCCTCATCCCGATGATGTTGTCGCCCGCCGTGGTGGGCAATTTCTGGGCCTTCCTGTACCAGCCACAAATGGGGCTGTTCAACTACGTGGTCGGCTTCTTGGGGGGTGTTTCGCCATCGTCGTTTTCGATGCTCGGCGAGGTCAAGCTCGCCCGCTGGGCCATCGTCATCGTGGACACCTGGATGTGGACACCCTACGTCATGCTGATTTGCCTGGCCGGGCTGCGCTCCATTCCCGACTACATCTACGAGGCCGCCGAAGTGGATCGCGCCTCGTCATGGCGACAGTTCTGGTCCATCACGCTGCCGATGGTGCTGCCCTTCGTGATGCTGGCGGTGCTGTTCCGCGGCATCGAAAACTTCAAGATGTTCGACATGGTCAACCTGCTCACCTCGGGTGGGCCGGGCTCGGCCACCGAACTGGCCTCCATCACGCTCAAGCGCGAAGCCTTCGAGAAATGGCGCACGGGCTATGCGTCGGCCTTCGCCGTCACGCTGTTTGTCGCGGTGTTTGGCCTGGCCAACATCTACGTCAAGGCGCTCAACGCCGTGAAGAGCCGCTGATCTGTCCAGAGCCCAAATCATGAATTCAGGCATCAGTACCGCGCACTCCGTCGTCGAACCCACCGCCCGCACACGGGTCGTGGCTGGCGTGTTGGTCGCACTCTACGCGTTCATCACCATCGTGCCGCTGGCATGGATCTTCATGACCGGCTTCAAGACGCAGTCGGACGCCATCAGCTACCCACCCAAGGTGATCTTCACGCCCGGCATCGACGGCTACTGCAACCTGTTCACCACGCGCTCTCGTCAAACCCCGGAGTACATCGCCGCCCTGCCGCCGGCCAGCAGCGCGTGCGAACAAAAGGCGCGCGACATCAACATGGTGGTGGCGGGACCGTCCAACTACATTCCGCGCTTCATCAATTCGCTCGTCATCGCCGTGGGCTCCACGGTGCTGTCGGTGGGGTTGGGCGTCATGGCGGCGTATGCCTTCTCGCGCTTCAAGGTCCCCTTGAAGGACGATCTGCTTTTCTTCATCCTGTCCACGCGCATGATGCCGCCCATCGCAGTGGCCATCCCGATCTATCTGATGTACCGCGAACTCGGCCTGTCCGACACTCGGTTGGGCATGATCTTGCTGTATAGCGCAGTCAACGTATCGCTGGCGGTGTGGCTGCTCAAGGGCTTCATTGACGAGATACCGCGTGAGTACGAAGAAGCCGCCATGGTCGACGGCTACACCCGACTGCAGGCCTTTCGCAAGGTGGTGCTGCCCCAGGCCACCACGGGCATCGTGGCCACGGCCATCTTCTGCCTCATCTTCTCGTGGAACGAGTACGCATTTGCCGTACTCCTGACCTCGGGCACGGCGCAGACCGCACCGCCCTTCATCCCCATCATCATCGGCGAAGGCGGGCAGGACTGGCCTGCGGTGGCTGCCGGCACCACGCTGTTCCTGGTGCCCATCCTCGTCTTCACCATCCTGCTGCGCAAACACCTGCTGCGTGGCATCACTTTCGGGGCGGTGCGCAAATGAAGTCTTCCTCCTGGCCCAAGGCGCTGCGGCGCGGCCCCATGGAACTGATCGCCTGCATCGTCATCGCCTTGGGCATCTTCATGATGCTGCAGCCGCTGGCCTTGGTCCTCTACACCTGGTCCTTCGTGACCACGCTTCTTGGCACCGTGATGTTCATGGTGGTCTCGAAGTTCCCTGACTGAAGCACAGCGATGGCCCAGATTCGCGTTCAACACCTGCACAAGGCCTTTGCCGGGTTCACGGCCGTGCAGGACTCGACTTTCACCGTGGGTGACGGCGAGTTCTTCTGCCTGCTGGGTCCTTCGGGCTGCGGCAAGACCACCACGCTGCGCATGATTGCGGGGCTGGAGTTGCCCACCTCTGGGCAGGTCTTTCTGGGTGATGAGGACGTCAGCTTCAAGCGCGCCTCTGCGCGCGACATCGCCTTCTGCTTTCAGATGTTCGCGCTCTACCCCCACATGAATGTGCGCCAGAACATCGCCTTTCCGCTGTTGTCGCAAGGCCTGCCCAAGGCAGAGATCAACCGCCGCGTCAACGAGGCAGCGACCACGCTGCGTATCACCGATCTGCTGGGTTCCTCGGTGTCAGGCCTGTCCAGTGGCGACCGCCAGCGTGTCGCGTTGGGCCGGGCCATCGTGCGCCAGCCCATGGCGTTCTTGATGGACGAGCCGCTGGGAGCGCTGGACGCCGAGTTCCGCGAAGTGATGTGCAACGAACTGCGCGCGCTGCATGACCGGCTGCAAGCCACCACAGTGGTTGTTACACACGACCAGACCGAAGCGATGTCCATGGCCGACACCATCGCGATCATGAACCGCGGTGTGATCGAACAACTGGGCGCGCCGATGGAAGTCTACGAACGGCCGGCCAGCGTCTTCGTGGCCGACTTCATTGGCTCGCCGGCCATGAACTTCCTGCCCTTCGAGGCGGCCTTGAACAAGGGTTCCGAGACAGTGCAGATCGGGCCGGCCCGCGTGGCCGTGCCCGCCCTGCGGCAGGACGTGCCACAAAGCGCCTTGTTGTGCGGCGTGCGGCCCGAGCATGTGCACTTTGCCGACGACTCTGCGCTGCGCGCCGAGGTGCTGGCTACCGAATACCTGGGCATGAGCCAGATCGTCACCGTCGCCACGGCGTCGGGCACCACCCTGCGCGCCAAGGTGGGTGGGGATTTGCCGGTGACGCGCGGCGACCGTGTCGGGTTGCGTTTCGATGCGTCTGCGGTGTCCTTGTTCGACCAGGCCAGCGGTCGCGTGCTGCAGACAGCGCGCGATGACCATCCCCTGGCCGCACACGCACGCGTCAGTCGCACGCATGCAGGAGCCCGTCATGGCTGATCTTCGGCTGGAAGGGGTGGGCAAGCGCTTTGGCGAGGTTCAGGCAGTGAGCGGCCTGAACCTGGACATTCGCAGCGGCGAATTCATCGTGCTGCTGGGGCCCAGCGGGGCTGGCAAGACCACCACGCTGCGCCTGGTGGCCGGCCTGGAAACCCCAGACGCGGGCCGTGTGTCGATCGGCGGACGCGACGTCACCGCGCTGGCGCCTGCGCTGCGCGACGTGACCTTCGTGTTCCAGCAGTATTCCCTGTACCCGCACCTCACCGTGTTCGAGAACCTGGCGTTTCCGCTGCGCTCGCCGATGCGACCGACGAGCCAAGCCGACATCGATCACAAGGTGAACGAAGTCGCCCGCATGCTGCGTATCGAAGACAAGCTTCAGAACCCGGCCACGCGTTTGTCGGGCGGGCAGATGCAACGGGTGGCGATTGGCCGCGCATTGGTGCGCAATCCGGCGGTGACATTGATGGACGAGCCGCTGTCGTCGCTGGACGCCAAGCTGCGCAACGACTTGCGCCTGGAACTCAAGCGCATCCAGCAGGACATGGGTGCCACCATGCTCTACGTCACCCACGACCAAACCGAAGCGCTGACCATGGCCACGCGGGTAGGCGTGCTGGAGCAGGGTCGGCTGGTGCAATTGGGCACGCCGCGCGAAATCTACGAAGACCCGGTCAGCAGCTATGTGGCTTCGCGCCTGGGGACGCCGCGCATCAACCTGGTGCCGCGCGCCGCGTTGGCGGCCTTGGCCACCTTGGCCGCGCCTGACCACGCAGCCACCATCGGCATCCGCAGCGAGCACCTTGTCCTCAGCCGCAGCAATTCCGATGCTGCCGAGCCCCTGGCGCGCGTGGTGCGTGTCGAGCGCCTGAGCGACCAGCATCTGGTGCACGTGCAGGTCAACGGAACCGACCAGGAGCTGGTGTCGGCCACGCCCGCCGGCACCGGCCTGGAAACCGGCGAGGCGGTGAACCTGCAAGTGCGGCGTGCGCTGTGGTTCGACGCCAGCGGGCAGCGTCTTTTTGCTTGAGCATTCATCCACAGTTTCGAGAGCCCCCATGAACCACATCCCACTCATTCAAGCGGCCACACAAACCTTGATCGACCACGTAGAAGAGCTGACCGCGCTCGACCAAGCCATCGGCGACGGCGATCACGGCCTGAACATGCGCCGCGGCGCCCAGGCCATCCAAGCCAAGATGGAAGCGTTGAGCACCCAAACGCTCAACGAAGCGCTGAAAACCATGGGCCTGACCTGCATGTCCACCGTCGGCGGCTCGTCGGGCCCCGTGTTTGGCACGCTGCTGGTGACGCTGGGCAAGGAATTGCCGGCACAACCGAACGCTGCCAACGTCGCCCAGGCATTGGATGCCAGCATCAAGGCCTTGACCCGTCTGGGCAAGGCCGAAGTGGGCCAGAAGACGCTGCTCGATGTGCTGGACCCGGTGCGCCAGGTACTGGCTGACGCCGGTGACCAGAAGGGCCCTGAACTGCTGGCCCGCGTTCGGAAATGTGCCGACGACAGCGTACAAGCCACCGCACAGATGGAAGCCAGTCGTGGCCGATCATCCTTTCTGGGGGAACGGGCTCTGGGTCATGTGGACCCTGGTTCGCGTTCGTTGGCCCTGATCATCGGAAGCATCTGCGACGGGCTCTGAAACGCACCCGATCCGCCCCGAAACGTCCACCCACCGAGATCTCGAAATGAAGAAACTCATCAACCACGTCGACACCGTCCTGGCTGAGTCGCTGCAAGGCTTTGCAGCCGCCCACGCCGACATCGTGACCCTGGATCCGAGTCTGCAGTTCGTTCGCCGACGCGCGCTCAAGTCCGGCAAGGTCGCGCTCATCTCAGGGGGGGGGTCTGGCCACGAGCCGCTGCACACAGGCTTCATCGGCCATGGCATGCTCGACGCGGTCTGCCCGGGGCAGGTGTTCACGTCGCCCACGCCCGACCAGATGCTGGCCGCGGCGCAAGAGGTGGACACGGGCGCCGGGGTGCTGTTCATCGTCAAAAACTATTCCGGTGACATGATGAACTTCCAGATGGCCGCTGAGATGCTGGATCGCGATAACGCCAGCGTCATCATCAACGACGACGTGGCGGTAGAGAACTCCACCCACACCACCGGGCGCCGCGGCGTAGCGGGGACGGTGCTGGTCGAGCGCATCGTCGGTGCGGCGGCCGAGCGCGGCAAGGGACTGGCGGGCCTGAAGGCGCTTGGCGACGCGGTGAACAAGAGCACCGCCAGCATGGGCGTGGCGTTGACGTCGTGCACCGTACCGGCTGCGGGTTCGCCCACGTTCCAGATTGGCGCCGATGAAATGGAGATGGGCGTCGGCATCCACGGCGAACCCGGGCGGCGCCGGGTGAAGTTGACCAGCGCTGAAGAGATTGCCGCCGAACTCACTGGCGCGGTGCTGAAGGACCTGTCGCTGAAGCGCGGGCAAGAAGTATTTCTGCTGGTCAATGGCTTCGGTGGAACTCCGTTGATGGAGTTGTACGTGATGGTGAATGCGGCGAACCAGGTGTTGGCCGGCGCAGGCGTGAAGGCCGTGCGCTACCTGACGGGGTCTTACGTCACGTCGCTGGAAATGGCGGGGTGCTCGATCACTGTCTGTGCGGCAGACCCGGCGATGCTGGAGCTGTGGGATACGCCTGTGCACACGGCTGCCCTTCGCTGGGGCATGTAAAGCAACGCCAGCGATCGAGGCAAGGATGAAGTGTCCCTGTTGTGCCCGAACGGCCTGAACCGGGCAGCACCCCGACAGGCGCAGCGCGCGCCCAACGAGCTCTCGAAGCCCGTCGTAACGCTGAGTGCAGGTTCCAGGCCGGACTTCCGTTCCACCGCAGGCCGGGTTTCATGGCGCGGGACCTCCCAATGGCCGCTCTCGACGGTCTGATTCAACGACTCCTTCTGGCCGGGTCCGGGTCTACGATGGGGTCGCCGTAACCTGACCTTCGCAGGGACACTGAAATCAGGTGGAGGTCAGCTTCCTGGAACAGCCGCGAATTGGTTGACCCGGCCATCAGGAGACAGTCGGTCAGAGCGACAGCAGCTGTGCGGCAAGTCGGTGGGTACTCCGCTCAACCTCGGATGTATTACCATGTGATCACTTGGTAACACTCATGGAGAGCGTGCATGACGACGACGCTGACCAGTAAGGGGCAGGTCACGATCCCCAAGCGCATCCGCGATGAGATGCATTTGCTGCCAGGGGCACCCGTCGAGTTCTCGATCAACGCGGCCGGCGAAGTGGTTCTTCACCCAGCACGGCCCGCCGGACGCGCGCGCAAACCGACCCGCGACCGCTTCGATGCGGTTCGGGGTCGAGCTGATGTGCACTGGCGGACCGATGAATTGATGAAGCTGCTGCGCGCCGACGATTGATGTTGCTGGTCGACACCAACGTCCTGGTGGACGTCCTGCAGAACGATCCGCAATGGGCCGACTGGTCGATCGCACAGTTGCGCGCCCAGGCCAAACTGCATGCCTTGGTCATCAACCCGGTCATCTACGCCGAGATGTCATTGTCTTTCTCGACGCTTGAAGCTCTCGACGACGTGGTGAGCACCATGGAACTGGAACCGCGCGAGATCCCTCGACCCGCCCTGTTCCTGGCAGCCAGGGCTTACGCGCAATACCGCCGGCGCGGCGGCAGCAAGGGGCAGGTGCTTCCCGACTTCTTCATCGGAGCCCATGCCGCCGTCGAGGGATGGCCCTTGCTGACCAGGGACGCTAACCGCTTCCAGACTTACTTTCCGACGCTTGATGTGATTGCCCCCTGAGACGGTTCCTGATGTGATGCGCAATCTGTCGCAGAAGAGTCCTCTGTGGGGTCCCAGCCGAGTGGCTGCTCTGGGTCGGTACGACTCTCTCGCAGGCGGCGGGAGCAGTCATTGGATCAGCTCGCCCGCCCGGCCGGGGTCCGAAGTCAGCTGCATCCCATATCGCTGCCGCTCAAGCCGGCCCCGCTGCTCCAGTTGAATGTCGGCTTGATGGTGCTCACCGTGAGTTCGCCCGCGAGCGGCGACCGGCTCCTCACGCTGCTGAAGGGCCTTTGGCCGTGACAGTGGCAACGTCTGTCACAGGTTGAGGTCCGTCGGCCGTGTCATCAATCCCGTCGCCCGCGCCCGTCATGCAGATTGATGATGCAGATCGTTGGGCTCGGGCGGGTTCTCAGGCTTGCCAGACCCATGGCCAGCCTCGCGCAGCGCGATGGCCAGTTCGACCCCACACACATGGTGACGGTGCCGCCGGCGCCACAGGCGGCGCGCAGCTGCTTGCCTGTGGTGGTCAGCGCAATGGCGTCCAGCATCAGGCCTCGCACCACGGTCACGGTCTTGCCGCCGCGGCCTTGCTTCTCGCGGCTCACGCGCACGATGCCGTCGCCCGCAGGAACGGGCCTGGCGGCCTTGCAGATGCAGGCTGTCAGCGGCTGGCGGCAGCCAGGGCAGATGCGTCCGTGATCAGTGCTGTAGACCAGGGCCATGGCGTTGCATCGTACAAGCGCAGCCGGGCCGCTTTTGGGCACGGGAGCGAATCAGCTGGCCCCGCCGTTGACCTCGTCCACCTGCCCGTTCAGCGTCCAGTAGTCGTACAGCACGCCAAGCAGCAGCAGCCCACCGGTCAGCAGCCAAAGCAGTCCGGTGAGCCACTTGCCGAGATAGAAGCGGTGGATGCCGAAGATCCCCAGGAAGGTCAGCAACACCCAGCTGACGTTGTAGCTCTTGCGGCCGGCCACGTAGCGGCGGTCCGCGTCGCGATCCATGCCGGGGATCAGGAACAGGTCGATGATCCAGCCGACGAAGAGAAGGCCCAGCGTGAAGAACCACAGCGTGCCGGTGAGTTGACGCCCGTAGTAGAAGCGGTGCGCGCCCATGAAACCGAAGATCCACAACAGGTAGCCGATGGTCTTGCTGTGGGTGTCGGGATTGGCGGTCATGGCGTGTCCTGTCGTCAACGAGGGGGCTGGATGGGCCCGAGTGTCAGCTACCTGGCAGGGCTTCGGATTCACACAGTCTTGTCCAACGAGGTTTGAGCCTGGAGGCGGGCCCGTGATTCCAGCGAGGAATGAGCCTGGAGGAGTGCAGAGGGGGGTGGTTTGTTGCGGCCCGTGGTGGGCTGCTG
>JAJTDM010000013.1:12921-69195 GCA_021300575.1 Rubrivivax sp. | reverse complement strand
CCTGGCCGCCCTGCAGGGCGGCCAGGCACGCAGAACTACGCGAACCTCAAAGCCCAAATACGGGAACCGCACCCTCACAGCCAGAAAACAGCGCTTCCTGACAGCCGTTCACATCAGCTCCGACTTCCTCACCAGCGTCAGCAGGATCAGCCGCAGCGCCACCTTAAATTGCCGGCGCACGTTCGACGCCATCACCGCCTTCAGGAACACGCGAATCTCCTGCGGCGCCAGCGCCCGTTCGCGTGAACGCGCGCGGTGCACATGCCGCATCGGCAGGGCCATCACCGGATTGGTCGCGGTCAGGCCGGCAGTCATCGCGTAATCGAACAGCCGCTTGAGCAGGCCGCGGATCACGCCGGCGGCCGCGTCGAAGCCCTCGTCCTTCTTGCGCCAGATGATGCCGCGCACATCCTCGGTGGTCACCTCGCCCACCGGCTTGCTGCCGATGGCCGGCACGATCGACTTGTCGAAGTAGCGGCGGGGGATGGTGGTGTCCTTCCGGTCGCGGTTGACGATCTCGCGGAAGAACCGCTCGCCAAACTCGGCGACCGTCACCTCGGGCCCCAGCCCCTGCCGCGTCAGGCGTTTCTGCGCCGCCGGCGACTGGCCCTGCGCCACCAACGCCTCGCGCCGGTCACGCTCCAGCCGCGCCTGCCGTAGCGACAGAGCCGGGTAGCGCCCGAGCGTGACGCGCTCGGGCTTGCCGTTCACCCGGTAGCGGTAGTGCCAGAGCATGCCGCCGGTGGGGAACACCTCGATCACCAGGCCGCGCTCGTCGGTGCGGCTGTAGCGCTTGGCCTCGGGCTTCAGGGCGCGGATGGCGGTGTCGGTGAGCGGCATGGGCAGGCTTCCGTGTACACATGAGGGCGTTTTTCGATCATACCCCTGATGTGTACTCATGCGTGTACATGAAACCGTTCGGCTCTTGCCGGAAGCCAGCGGCACGCACCAGCTATAAAACCAATTACATCAAAGGCTTGTACGATTTCCTCGGAAGCCCTCGGAACCCTCCGGACCCCCACCTACTTCCCGATGCAGAACTTCGAGAAGATCTCGCCCAGAAGATCGTCCGCCGTGAACACACCGGTGATCTGGCCCAGGGCCTGGTGGGCCAGGCGCAGTTCTTCGGCCAGCAGGTCCAGGGCCTGGGCGGGTTCGGCTAGGTGGGTGTGGGCCAGGGCCAGGTGCTGCGCGCAGCGCTGCAGCGCCTGCACATGCCGGGCGCGGGCGATGAACACGCCTTCGGGCGCGGCCTGCCAGCCGGCGGTGCGCAGCAAGGCCTGGCGCAGCGCTTCCAGGCCCTGGCCGGTGCGGGCGGAGAGCGTCAACCCTTCGGTGCTTGACGAAGCGCCGACCGCATCCGCCTTGTTCCACACCTGGATCACGCTCACGCCGGGCGGCAGGCTGGCCTCGATCTCGCGCTCGGCGGCGTCGTAGGCTGCGTCCTGGCCGGCGCGCGTCAGGTCGTGCAGGAAGAGCACGCAGTCGGCCGAGCGGATGGCGTCCCAGCTGCGGCCGATGCCGATGCGCTCCACCTCGTCCGCCGCCTGTTCATTGTGGCGCAGGCCGGCGGTGTCGGTCACGTGCACGGGCACGCCTTCGATCTGGATGGACTCGCTCACGCGGTCGCGCGTGGTGCCGGGGATGGGGGTGACGATGGCCAGCTCCGCCCCAGCCAGCGCGTTCAGCAGGCTGCTCTTGCCCACGTTGGGCTGGCCAGCGATCACCACGCGCAGGCCTTCGCGCAGCAAGGCGCCCTGGCGCGCGGTGGCCAGCAGCGCCAACAGCGCCTCAGTGATGCCGGACAACTGCCCCGCGGCATCGGCCTGCTGCAGGAAATCGATCTCCTCCTCGGGGAAGTCCAGCGTGGCTTCCACCAGGGTGCGCAGGCGCACGATGCGCTGGGCCAGGGCGTCCACGCGGTGGGAGAACTCCCCAGCCAGCGCGCGGCCGGCCGAGCGCGCCGCGGCCTCGGTGCCGGCATCGATCAGGTCGGCCACGGCCTCGGCCTGGGCCAGGTCGAGCTTGTCGTTGAGAAAGGCGCGCTCGGTGAACTCGCCTGGCGCCGCCAGCCGCGCCCCAGGCAGGGCCTGCAGGCAGCGCGCCAGCAGCAACTGCAGCAGCACCGGCCCGCCGTGGGCCTGCAGCTCCAGCACGTCCTCGCCGGTGTAGGAATGCGGGGCGGGGAAGTGGAGGGCCAGGCCGCGGTCGATGGGCCGGCCCTGCGCGTCCTGAAAGTCCAGCAGGGTCGCTTGTCGTGGCGCCAGTGAGCGCCCGCATACCTGATGGATCAGGGGCGACAGGTCAAGGCCCGAAGCGCGCACGATGCCCACCGCCCCACGCCCCGCGGCCGTGGCGACGGCGACGATGGGGGCGTCCCGGGCAGCCAGCGTGTGATCCGTCATCGGGTGTACGGGCGGGCACAGCGGCCCTGAGAAGGGCCTCCTGCCAGCGAGCGGCGGCGCTGAAGCGAAGTTCCACGCCCAAGGCGGGATCTCAAGCGACGCGCCCCGCTCAAGGCGGGGCGTCGAAGAAGCCGGATGGCGGTGTATGGCGCGGGTTGGAGCGCGTCCCGGCGTTCCGTTGACCAGGACGTCCGGCTCCTGAGCCGGCCTGTGACAGCCGGGTCGACCCGCATGCCTGCATATTGCGCCCCTGCATCGGACAGAGCAAGGGACTGCGCGCGTGATGAGGTCTTCAGGGCGTGACGCATCTCACGGCCTGGCCCGCTTCTTTGCCCGACAGGCGCCGCGTCCCCGGCTACTTCCCCAGCACCCCCAGCCGCTTGTTGATGAACCACTGCTGCGCAATCGACAAGATGTTGTTGGTCAGCCAGTACAGCACCAGGCCGGCGGGGAAGAAGAAGAACATGAACGAGAACGCCAGCGGCATGATCCACATCAGCTTGGCCTGCAGCGGGTCAGGCGGCGTGGGGTTCAGCCAGGTCTGCAACAGGCTGGAGGCCGTCATCAGCAGGGGCAGGATGAACCAGGGGTCCTTCACCGCCAGGTCGGTGATCCAGCCGATCCACGGCGCCTGGCGCATCTCCACGCTGGACAGCAGCACCCAGTACAAGGCGATGAAGAACGGCATCTGCGCCACGATGGGCAGGCAGCCGCCCAGCGGGTTGACCTTCTCTTCGCGGTACATGCGCATCATTTCCTGCTGCATCTGCTGCGGCTTGTCCTTCAAGCGCTCGCGCATTTCCATCACGCGCGGGTTGATGGCCTTCATCTTGGCCATGGACTTGTAGGCGCTGGCGTTGAGCCAGTAGAACGCGGCCTTCAGCAGGAAGACCAGCGCCACGATGGCCCAGCCCCAGTTGCCCAGCAGGTCGTAGAGCTGGTCCAGCAGCCAGAACAAGGGCTTGGCCAGCACGGTGAACCAGCCGTAATCCTTCACCAGCTCCAGCCCCGGCGCCAACGCTGCCAGCTTGTGTTCTTCCTGCGGGCCGGCAAACAGCCGGCTCTCGAAGGCCTTGCTGGCGCCAGGTGCCACCTCGCCCAGGGGCACCACCATGGCGATGCTGAAGTGGTTGTCGGCCACCTTGGCGGTGCGGAACTCGCGCTGCACCTTCTCGGGCAAGAGCCAGGCCGAGGCGAAGTAGTGCTGCACCATCGCCACCCAGCCGTTGTCGGCGGCCTTGTCGTGGCTGGCCTTGCCCTTTTCAATGTCCTTGAAGTCCACCTTGGTGAACTTGCTGGCCTCGGTGTAGACGGCCGGCCCGGTGAAGGTGAAGTAGAACGCGGACTCGCCCTCGGGCGGGTTGCCGTCACGCGCCAGTTGCAGGTACAGCTGCGGGCTGACCGGGGCGCTGCCCTCGTTGAAGACCTCGTGCTTCACGCCCACCACGTAGTCGCCGCGCTTGAAGGTGTAGGTCTTGACCAGGCGCCGCCCGTCGATGGCGGGAGACTCCAGCTTCAGCTCGATCTGCGCAGCGCCGGCGGCGAGCGTGCGCTCGCTGGTCAACACCTTCATGGCCGTGAGGTGGTTGGGAAGTTGAACACCGGCCTGGCTGGTGATGAGGCCGGTTTGCGCCAGGTACAGGCGCTTCGGGCTCTGATCGAACAGCAGCACGTTGCGCGAGGTGTCGTTCTGGTCGGTGTGCTTGAGCAGTTCCAGGCGCACCAGGCTGCCGCCGACGGTGTCGAAGGTGGCCTTGACGACGTCGGTGGTGATGGTCACCTGCTCGGTGGCCAACAGGGGAGCGTTGGGCACGGCCGCGGGTGCCGCTGCGGTACCGGCTGCGGTAGGCGCCGGCACCCCGGCGGCCCCTGGGGCGGCGGGCTGGGCTGAAGGCACCACCGCGGGCGCGGGGGGCTGCCCCGTCGCGGGCGTGGGCGGCGCCGAGGCCACCGGCTTGGGTGCCGGCGCACCGAAGATGGACGGCTGGCCTGTGTGCTTGTTCCAGGCGTCCCACAGCAGAACGAGCGACATCGTGAAAACCACCCACAGCAGGGTGCGGCGCATATCGGTCATGGAGCGGGTTCCTGAGCAGACAACGGAGAAGATTCGGAAGACTTGGCGGCGGGCCGAGGCTGCGCCGTGGACACACTGATAGCGGGAGCGGCCTCGGAAGCGCCCTGCAGCGTGTGAACGCGGCCGGTCAAGCCCAGGCGGGTGAACAGGGCCGGTGGCTGCGCCGGCACGTCGTCACAGCCGCCCTCACACCAGGGATGACAGCGCAACAGGCGCCCGGCCGCCAGGCTGCCGCCTGCGATTGCACCATGTCTTTCAAGGGCCGTGAGCGCGTACTGAGAACAGGTAGGCTCGAAACGACAGGCGTTGCCCAGCCAAGGCTTGAGCAGCAGCCGGTATCCCTTGACCACAGCCACCATCAGCATCCGCGGGCTGTCGGCCAGGGCAGCCAGCGCCTTCTGGAAGCCGGAACTCACGGCGCCACCCGCACCACCGCCTCGGGGCGGCGCGCAGCCTTCTGAAACAGCCGGTCGAGTTCGCCTCTGGCGGCCTCACGCAAGGCCTGAGAGGCGGCCGAAGGAAAGGTTGTCACCGCGAAAGGCTGACGCAGGCGCACCAGCCACAGGCCACCCGGCAAGCCGGCCTGCACGCGCTCAGCCGCTGCGTAGATCTGTCGCTTGACGAGGTTGCGGGTCACGGCGCGCCGGGCGTGCCGCTTGGGGACCACACACCCCAACCACCTTGGAAAACCCGGGTCAGGACTTTCCCCATGGGGGTTTTCCTGAGACTCATCCACAGGCTGTGGACAGACAGGTTCATGACCTGTGGATAACTTCGCTTCGCCTCCCGTCTTGCGCGCGAAAGACGGTCGCTCGGGCGCCTCCACCAGGTGATGGACGGCGAAGTGGGCACTCTTGAAGGCAGGCGGCACCGACAGGAGCCGCTTGAAATCGGCGGCCTGGACGAGACGGCCGATCATGGCGTGCAGCGTGGTGAACAGCGTTGGATGGTGCAAGCGCGTCCTGCGACCGCAGAGCGCTCGACCCAAACGCTGGTGGAACCTGTCCTGCAGGCCAGGGCGTGCAGGTCAGACCTGGGAAAGACGCTTGCGGCCCTTGGCCCGGCGCGCATTGATGACGGCACGGCCGCCGCGCGTCTTCATGCGCACCAGAAAGCCGTGCGTGCGCGCCCGGCGGGTCTTGGACGGTTGGTAAGTACGCTTCATGGCCATGATGGTCTCGCCGCTTCTTCGGAAGGAAAGTTGAATGGGTCCCGAAATTCGGGAAACCCGCGATCATATCCAAAAACCCTTGTGTCTCAAACACTTGGACCATGTTCCGGGGCTCTGGCGGGTCTTGACGGACGGTCGAAGATTGTGGATAACTGTGGCCCGCGCAGCCCTTGGAGCCTGTTTTCCGGGCATCCGCCGAGAGACTTTTCCACAAGATGACGACCGACCTCTGGACGCTGGGCCGTGAACGCCTGGCTGCCGAACTGCCAGCGCAGCAGTTCAACACCTGGATTCGCCCCCTGCCCGTGCCGCAAGTGACGGTGGCCGAGGACGGCGCCAGCACCCGCGTGGCCCTGCGCGCCCCCAATCGCTTCATGCTCGACTGGATTCGCAACCAGTACGCCAGCCGCATCGAGACCGTGCTGAGCGAACTGGCGAACATGCCGGTGCAACTGGAACTGGCACTGGCCACACGCGAGTCCACGCAGCAAGGCAGCATGCCCCTGCAGGCCCACCGTGCGCACCGCGCCGCCACATCCTTGCGCCTGGCGCTGGTCAGCACCGGTTCCGGTCCGTCGTCGGGCCTGCCCGTGGCCGCCGGCACCCTGGTCGAGAGCGCCTTGTCGTCCATCGAGGGTTCGGCGGCGGCGCGCACTGGCACCCGCGAAGGTTCCAGCGGTTCCGCGGCCTTTTTGCCTTCGTTGGCCCCTGCGTCCACCACCCACAAGCTCAACATCTCGCTGACCTTCGACACGCTGGTGGCGGGCCGTGCCAACCAGATGGCCCGCACCGCCGCCCTGCACGTGGCTGGCGCACCCGGGGTCATGTACAACCCACTGTTCATCTACGGCGGCGTGGGCCTGGGCAAGACCCACCTGGTGCACGCCGTGGGCAACGCCCTGCTGGCCGACAGGCCTTCGGCCCGCGTGCTGTACCTGCACGCCGAGCAGTTCATCAGCGATGTGGTGAAGAACTACCAGCGCAAGACCTTCGACGAGCTGAAAGCCAAGTACCACCAGCTGGACCTGCTGCTGATCGACGACGTGCAATTCTTCGCCGGCAAGGAACGCACCCAGGAGGAGTTCTTCAACACCTTCGAAGCGCTGCTGGCAAAGCGCGCGCACATCATCATGACCAGCGACACCTATCCCAAGGGGCTGGCCGACATCGATGAGCGCCTGACCTCGCGCTTCGACGCCGGGCTGACGGTGGCCATTGAGCCGCCGGAGCTGGAGATGCGTGTGGCCATCCTCATCCGCAAGGCCGCAGCTGAAGGCACGGTGATGCCGGAAGACGTGGCCTTCTTCATCGCGAAGAACGTACGCGCCAATGTGCGGGAACTGGAAGGCGCCCTGCGCAAGGTGCTGGCCTATGCACGCTTCTCGCACAAGGAGGTGCACATCGGCGTGGCCCGCGAGGCGCTGCGCGATCTGCTGTCCATCCAGAACCGCCAGATCTCGGTGGAAAACATCCAGAAGACCGTGGCGGATTTCTACAAGATCAAGGTCGCGGACATGTACTCCAAGAAGCGGCCCGCCAGCATCGCCCATCCGCGCCAGGTGGCCATGTACCTGGCCAAGGAGATGACCAAGAAGAGCCTGCCCGAGATCGGCGAGCTGTTCGGGGGGCGCGACCACACCACCGTGCTGCACGCCGTGCGCAAGGTGGCCGGTGACCGCACCAAGAACACCGAGCTGAACCAGCAACTGCACGTGCTGGAACAGACACTCAAGGGCTGAGTTACACCGCATGTGCACAAGCCTGTGGATGGCATTGGGACAAGCCTGGACTTGTCCACAAGCCCAGGGCGTGAGCGGCATTTGTCCCCAATCGCAGCCCGCTTCCACCCCTGTTCATCCACAGGGTTGAGAGCCTGCTAAGCCCTTGAAAAACAAGCGAAAATAGCCTTCTCCACAGGCACAGCCGCTGCCTACTACGACCACCACTCTTATAAATTGAAAACATCATGATCGTCTTCAAGGCAGCCCAGGAACAGGTGCTCTCGGCTTTGCAGTCGGTGGCGGGAATCGTGGAACGCCGGCACACGCTGCCAGTGCTGGCCAACGTGCTGATGCGCAAGACCGGCTCGGCGCTGGAGTTCACCACCAGCGACTTGGAAATCCAGGTGCGCACCACCGCTCACCTGGGCGGCGAGGAAGCCACCTTCAGCACCACGGTGGGTGCACGCAAGATGATCGACATCCTGCGTACCCTGCCCGCTGACCAGACGGTGACGCTCACGGCCTCCGGCAGCAAGCTCACGCTGCAGGGCGGCAAGAGCCGCTTCACGCTGCAGACGCTGCCCAGCGAAGACTTTCCCCTGGTCAATGAATCGGTGGATTTCGGCACGCCCTTCACCATTCCGCAGAAGACGCTCAAGGGCCTGATCGACCAGGTGCACTTCGCCATGGCGGTGCATGACATTCGGTACTACCTGAACGGCATCCTCTTCATCGCCGAAGGCAAGACGCTGACGCTGGTGGCCACGGATGGCCACCGCCTGGCCCTGGCCCAATCACCGCTGGACACCGAGGTGCCCGCACGCCAGGAGGTGATCCTGCCGCGCAAGACGGTGCTGGAACTGCAGCGGCTGCTCAAGGCCGATGCGCAGCAAGCTACTGCCGACCAAGGTCAAGGCGCAGGCCAGGAGGGTTCTGCAGCGGCCCTCATCGAGATGAAGTTCGCCCACAACCAGGCCAAGTTCAGCTTCTCGGGCATGGAGTTCGTCACCAAGCTCGTGGAAGGCAAGTTCCCCGACTACAACCGCGTCATCCCCAAAAACCACAAGAACTCCGTGACCCTGGGCCGCGCTCCGCTGCTGGCCAGCCTGCAGCGCGCGGCCATCCTGACCAGCGAAAAGTTCAAGGGCGTGCGCGTCAACATCGAGCCTGGCCTGCTGCGCATCGGCGCCAGCAACGCCGAGCAGGAAGAGGCCAAGGAAGAACTCGAGATCGATTACGAGGGTGACGCCATCGACATCGGCTTCAACGTCACCTATCTCATCGACGCCCTGGCCAACATGGACGCCGAGATGGTGCGCATCGACCTGCAGGACGGCAACGCCAGCGCCTTGTTCACCCTGCCCGACCGGCCGGGTTTCAAGTACGTGGTGATGCCCATGAGGATATGACCCTTGGTTTGCCTGGTGGCAAACCCTAGGATTTTTCCGTGTGCTCCCCCGCGCCCCCTCCGAGAGGGGGCTCCAGCCAGAATGACAAGACAGCCCGCCAAGGTGGGCGTTGCGGATCACTTTCATGACCGAACCTGCGCAAACGCCTGACACCCCACAACCCGCCGACACCAGCTACGGCGAGGGCAGCATCCAGATCCTGGAAGGCCTGGAAGCGGTGCGCAAGCGCCCGGGCATGTACATCGGCGACACCTCGGACGGCACCGGGCTGCACCACCTGGTGTTCGAGGTGGTGGACAACTCCATCGACGAGTCTTTGGCGGGCCACTGCGACGACATCGTCGTCACCATCCACAGCGACAACAGCATCAGCGTTGCTGACAACGGCCGGGGCATTCCCACGGGCGTGAAGATGGACGACAAGCACGAGCCCAAGCGCAGTGCAGCCGAAATTGCGCTCACCGAACTGCACGCGGGCGGCAAGTTCAACCAGAACAGCTACAAGGTCTCAGGCGGGCTGCACGGTGTGGGCGTGAGTTGCGTGAATGGCCTGAGCAAATGGCTGCGCCTGACCGTGCGCCGGGACGGCAAGGTCCACACCATGGAGTTCAAGCAGGGCGTGCCCCAGGACCGTCTGCTTGAAGAGCGCGATGGCGTGCAGATCAGCCCGTTGAAGGTCATCGGCGAGACCACCAAGCGCGGCACCGAGGTGCACTTCCTGCCCGACCTGGAGATCTTCTCGCAGATCGACTTTCACTACGACATCATCGCCAAGAAGCTGCGCGAGCTGAGCTTCCTGAACAACGGCGTCAAGATCCGCCTGGTCGACGAGCGCAACAACAAGGAAGACACCTTTGCCTTCGCGGGCGGCGTCAAGGGCTTCGTCCAGTTCATCAACACCGGCAAGAAGGTGCTGCACCCCACCATCTTCGGTGCCATGGGCGAGAAGACCAGCGAGCAGGGCACCACCATCACCACCGATGTGGCGATGCAGTGGAACGATGGCTACAGCGAGAACGTGCTGTGCTTCACCAACAACATCCCCCAGCGCGACGGCGGCACCCACCTGACGGGCCTGCGCGCGGCCATGACGCGCGTCATCAACAAGTACATCGACGACAACGAGCTGGCCAAGAAAGCCAAGGTCGAAGTCAGCGGTGATGACATGCGCGAAGGCCTGTGTTGCGTGTTGAGCGTGAAGGTGCCCGAGCCCAAGTTCAGCAGCCAGACCAAGGACAAGCTGGTCAGCAGCGAAGTGCGCGGCCCGGTGGAAGACGTGGTCAGCAAGGCCCTGACCGATTACCTGCTGGAGAACCCCACCGACGCCAAGATCATCTGCGGCAAGATCGTTGATGCGGCGCGCGCCCGCGAAGCTGCGCGCAAGGCGCGTGAGATGACGCGCCGCAAGGGCGTGCTCGACGGCATGGGCCTGCCCGGCAAGCTGGCCGATTGCCAGGAGAAAGACCCGGCGATGTGCGAGATCTACATCGTGGAGGGTGACTCCGCCGGCGGCAGCGCCAAGCAGGGCCGCGACCGGAAGTTCCAGGCCATCCTGCCGCTGCGCGGCAAGATCCTCAACGTCGAGAAAGCCCGCTACGAAAAGCTGCTCACCAGCAACGAGATCCTCACCCTCATCACCGCGCTGGGCACCGGCATCGGCAAGGGTATGGGCGGGGATGATTTCAATGTCGACAAGCTGCGCTATCACCGCATCATCATCATGAGCGTGGACGGTGATGACCACGTGTTCGTGCGGCCCCGTGGTGGGCTGGCGCGCATGGTGCGCATCGGCGCCTTCATCGACGCAGCGCTGCAGCAGCACGGTGCAGTGGAAAACACCCACGGCGTGGCCAAGGTGCAAGGCGCAGACCTGGGCGAAGTGCTCTGCTTCGGTGTGGACGCACACGACGTGCGCTTCAAGCCCATCAAAGCAGTCATCCGCCACCCCCTGGACGAGACGCTGTACGAGGTGAAGACGGCCTATGGCCGCACGGTGCGCGTCACGTCCAGTCACAGCGTGTTCGTGCATGAAGACGGCGCCGTCAAGCTCAAGCGCGGTGATGAACTGAAGCTGGGCGACCAAGTGGTGGCGCCGAAGACGGTGCGCTTCGGCGAGGCTGCTGCCACGCGGCTGGATCTGCTGCAGGCGCTGTGGGCCGTGCCCCAGGCGGCGCAGCAGGTGTGGCTGCGCGGCCCCGCCGTGCAAGCCTGGTACGAAACCCAGGTACTGGACCGGCACGGCCCGGACACCGACCTCACGCGTGAGCGCGTGGACATTCCTGTGGAGGTGGGCGAGGAACTCGCCGCACAGCGGCGCGCCAGCGGCGTGAGCCAGCAAGCCTTGTGTGAGGCCGTGGGCATCCGTCAGCCGGTGACTTTCTATGCCTGGGAGAAAGGCCTGTCCCGGCCCAGCTTGTCCCACTTCACCGCCTACCTGAAGGCAGTGGGCGCCAACGAAGACATCTTCATGCGCAAGGTGGCCGTGGGTGAAAGCCGCCTGCAGCGCCAGTGGGCCAGGCGCCCCGGCAAGCCCTCGGGCCGCAACCTGGTGCGTGACCGTGTGCGGCTGTCGGAACTCACGTCAAGCGACGTTCAATGGTTCGCAGGCCGTGACGACCTCACCCTCACCCCCGAGCACTACGCGGGCCTGGGCACGTCGCGCGAACTGACCGTGAACGCCTCCCTGCTCACCCTGCTGGGCTTCTACCTGGCCGAAGGTTCCTGCTCGGCGCGCAATGGCGTGCGCCTGGCCATCGGCGCGGGCAATGCCCGGTTTGCCGATGAGATGGTGGGCCACTTCCGCGCGGTGTTCGGTCATTCGCCCGTGCTGTACCAGCAGGCCGGCCGCGCGGCCGAGTTGAAGCTCGTCAACCGCGTGGCCGCACTGGCCTGGCAGCACCTGTTCGGCTTCGAAGGCGCTGACTCGCTGACCAAGCGCGTGCCCGACCTGGTGTTCAACGTGGGCGAAGAACTGCGCCTGGCTTTCCTGCGCGGCTATCTGCTGGGCGACGGCACCGTGAATGAACGTCAAGTGGCCTTCGGCACCTCGTCTTACGACCTGGCCAGCGGCGTGATGTACCTGTTGAGCTCGTTCGGCGTGGTGGCCTCGCTGTCACGCAGAGAGCCCGATGGCGTGGAACGTGAGGTACGGGGCCAGCCCTGTGCCACGCGCCACCCGCACTGGACCATCACAGTCTGCGCCAAGGAAGACCTTCGCAGGATCGAACCCGTCTGGCGGGACCACGCCAACGCCCCGGCGCTGCGCGAAACCCTGTTGCGGCCCGAAACCAATGCGAAGAACCGTCGCTTCCAGGCCATCGATGGGGACCTGATCGCCCTGCCCATCACGCAGATCCAGCCTGTGGCGGCCAGCAACGGGCAGGTGTACGACTTCTCGGTGGAGGGTGACGAGAACTTCATCGCAGGCATGGGCGGCTTGTGCTGCCACAACACCGACGCCGACGTCGACGGCGCGCACATCCGCACCCTGCTGCTGACCTTCTTCTACCGCCAGATGCCCGAGCTGGTGGAGCGCGGCCACATCTACATCGCGCAGCCGCCGCTGTACAAGGTGAAGCACGGCAAGCACGAGCAGTACCTCAAGGACGGGCACGAGCTGGACGCCTACCTCATGAAGGTGGCGCTCGACAGCGCCGTGGTGCTGCCTTCAGGCACAGGCTCGGGTGCGGGCGATGGCCAGCCCAGCATCAGCGGCGCGGCGCTGGAAGACCTGGCGCGCCAGTACGTGCTGGCCACCAACGTCATCGAGCGCCTGTCCAACTGGATGGACGTGGAAGCCCTGCGCGCCATCAGCGACGGCTTGACGCTGAAGCTGGACAACGCGGCCGAGGCCGAGGCCAGCGCCCTGGCCCTGCAGCAGGCCTTGCACGACGCCGAAGTGGCCGCCGAGTACGACGCCCGCACCGACAAGCACCACCTGCGCGTGAGCCGCCGCCACCACGGCAACATCAAGAGCAGCGTCATCACGGCCGACTTCGTGCACGGCGCCGACTACGAGGCCCTGGCCACCGCCGGCCTCACCTTCAAGGGCCTGCTGAGTGCCGAGTCCGTCGTGAAGCGCGGCGAGGGCGAGCGCCAGAAGGAACACAAGGTCAGCGACTTCCGCGCCGCCATGGCCTGGCTGATGGGCCAGGCCGAATCCAGCGTGGGCCGCCAGCGCTACAAGGGCCTGGGCGAGATGAACCCCGAGCAGTTGTGGGAAACCACCATGGACCCCAACGTCCGTCGCCTGCTGCGCGTGCAGATCGACGACGCCATCGAAGCCGACCGCGTGTTCACCATGCTGATGGGGGACGAAGTGGAGCCCCGGCGCGACTTCATCGAGACGAATGCGCTGAGGGCGGCGAATATTGATGTGTAGAGTACGGCCTCACGTAGGGCGCCAAAGTAATTGCTACTGGCGACAAATTGCTGCTACTGGATGGCCTAGTTAGTGCTACTGGCCTAATCAGGTGTTGGCGGTGGCGCTGGACGAAAAAACTTGAGATGGCCGGACTTTCCCATGCCCGTACAGCGGTACGTGGTCTTTTCAATGTCGCGTCGTCTGGTGCAGTGGGCTGACGGCCTATATGCGGCGTTTGACTGAGTCGGTGACGCTATGACGCCTACGGGAGCGCGTACCAAGCTGGCCAACGCTTTGGCCATAGAGGCCAAGGGTGCCTTCCTGATTAGCGGCCCGTCCATGGTCGGGAAAAGCTGGCTCATCGATGAGCTGTGCAGCTACCTTGACAGGTTTGACAAGCGAGGAGCATTCGTGCTCCAGTTCCGTTGCTCGTCTGGGCATACGGGGTACGAACCTGTGCTAGATGCCATCGATCTTCTTGCGAGGCGAGAAAATTGGAGTGCCAAGAAGCAGGCGATCTTTCTTGGCATTAAATACAGCGGGAAGATTGCTGGAGTCGTTGGCGGAATTGCTCGAAGGATGTTTCCTGATGCGGTATCAAAGGAGGCCCTTGAGGAACTCAAGAAAAGCCTCGACGAATTCGCTAAAGGGAAGCCAGAGAAGGTTGCGACCTTAGAGTTTCCGCGCTCAGAATCTAGCAAGATCAGCCGCTTCCTTGATGCAGTGATCAAAAAGTCGGGCAGGCCCTTGGTTATTCTGATCGATAGATTGGAAGAATTGCCTACGCCAGGGATTAGACTTCTGCAGATGCTTGTTGACACGAAGCCCGCAGATGTATCACTAGTTGTGTCTGTCAGTTCAGAATCAAGCGCTTTCCTCGCTCGTGCTGATGTTCGTGAGCTTGTTAATTCTTTCCGGAGAATTGGTGGGCGTGAGTTTCAGCTCTCCGGATATTCGGCAGACGAACTACGTTCGATGCGAGTTCTGAACGGGTTTAGTACTACTGCGGAAGCTGCAGAGAAGGCGTTTGAATACAGTTTGCAAGGGCGGGTCGGTTTAATTAAGGATTGGCTTAACTCTGCGGATGAAAACAATGATATTTTGAAGCCCGCGGCTGACCAATTGGTCGCGCACTACGATATACAGTATGGGCGTCTAAGTGACCCGGAGAGGACGCTTGTTAAACTCTTGGGCGCAGTCTATCCTCGAGGAGTGGACGCCGCCGTTGTGACCGCTTGTCTTACTTGTACGATGGCAGAGGTCGAAAGCAGGGTTCAGGGAGTCCTTGGCCCCTTCGCGGTGCTGTCGAACAGGGACATAGTTCTGGCCAATGCGCATGTGCAGCATTTTTTGGCCAGCTCCATTGGTTCGTTCGCCGTTCAGGCCGCGTACACTGATGTGTCCACGAGGATCCTGCCAGATGCCGGTGTCGCCGGTGTCGCGCCGCATGCGAATGCGCCTCTGATTCCCCTATCGGTGCAGGCAATGAATGCTGAAACGCTCGTTCACGAGGTACGTGAGGACCTGTTGCGTGGCGCTCACGAGAGCGCGTTGAGCCGCTTGCATGCGTGGCGTGGATGGAATCAGCAAGGAGTGGGCGTCGACGAGGAGGCCGACCTGTTGCTGCTCGAGGCAGACGCTCTCGGCCAAACAGGTGCGTATCGAGAAGCAATTAAGGTGTTGGATCGATTCCCCGTTGGCTCGACTCGGGACGTAGACGCCGCCGTGTCGATTGGCGAGAAATACTGGCGCTTGGGAGAGCAGAGCGTTGCGTTGCGCAGCTATGCGCAGGCACGTCAAAGGGCTCAGGCGGCTGGTCGTCAAGATGCCTGGATGAAGGCGGCGACCCGCACCGTGGCGGTAAAAAATGAGATGCGTGATGGTGTGCCGTCTGTGCGTCTAGTTTTGAAGCTTGCGGACTACTGCGATGCTCAGCAAGCAGCGATCCCGGATCGCGATCAGTGCCTTGTCTATCGCACAGCAGCTCGAACGCTGGCCCTTGTACCGACGCGGCGGTTAGATGCTGAAAGGTACGCGCGTCGTGCCCTGGAAATCTCGCTGAATCGAACCAAGTCGGCTCGCGACGAGGGCAACTCGCGGTACGCGTTGGGAGACGTCTTGCGTCATTCCGGGCGCGACGATGAGGCGACCGTCGAGTTCGAGACCGCGAGGCACATCGCGGAGAGGACTGGAAACTTCGATTTGAAGCTCTATTGCTTGTTGGCGATGGCAGCTTGCGCCGTTTGCAGCGGAAATTTGCAGCGACTCAATTCTAGGTTGAAGGAACTCAGAGAAGTTTGCAGCGACACGGAGTCGCCGGAGTCGAGAATTGTTGGCCTTTTTTCCCTTGCTGGCAGTCGCCTCAGTGGGGATGAGGTGTCATTCGTCGATCCGGCATCGAGTGTGAGTGGCCGTCCGTGGACGACCCGGTTGCTTAGATTGCTGACGACGCAGGGTGATGTTTCGTTGGCAATACGCGGTGCGACCATTGTCTTGTAGCGTCGCAAGTTGAATATAGTGCCAAAGTTACGGCATAAAATTAGAATCGATAGTGTCTTCGCCGATCATCTCGCTGCCAACGAAGTTTGGCGAACTTTCTGTTAAGGTAGATGATGCCGCAACAGATACTCCGTCCTGGGTATTAGTCTATAAAAAGCCGTGGGAAAAAAAAAGTCCTTTCCTGCGGATTCATTCTTCGTGTCTCTTTTCCGAGAGCCTGCATAGTACGGATTGCGATTGTTCGCTGCAATTGGATAAGTCCTTGCAGATGATTTCCCAAGTTGGGGGCGCAATCATATACCTCTATCAGGAGGGCCGAGGCTTGGGATTGTTTCAGAAGGTTTTGGCTATTGCTAAGCAGCAGGAGCTTGGGATAGATACAGCCGAAGCCTATGAACAGCTCGGTTATGAACTTGATCCGAGACAATATTCGGTAGTCGCGGAAGCACTCCAATGCATTGACTTTCCGAGGGAGGTGCGCCTTGCGACGAACAACCCTCGAAAAATCTCAGCCCTTGAGGCCGTTGGTTATCGGGTCGCCGAACGAGCGCGAATGCAGATCGATGTGTCCGATCACGTTTCGGACTACCTGCAGTCGAAAGTGCGTGGGCTGGGTCACTATGAGCGGGATTGAAAAAGCCCTCGCTGGCGATCCGTTTAGCATCGACTTGACGCAGTGCCTCTTGGCTGCACAGGCGGTCGAGAGCTTTACGCCTGGTGATGCGGAGAATCCGTGGGCGTCTGCACCATCCGATTCTCAACTTGTCTTTAAGCTATTCTTCGTTGCCATTTGCCACCAGATAAATTGGGATTTTCTTCAGCGAAGAATGTACGAATTCTTCTTTGCTAAAGATTTTGGCAAAATGATCGAGAGAGCTCGGGAAGCATCAGCGAAATCGGTTGAAGAGATGCTTGAGGGCTATCACCGGCCGGAGCGGATCAGATCTAGTGAGCGCGCAAAGTATTTGAGGACAACAGCTGGAGCTATATCGGAGTATTTATTTGACAACCCGAAGAGTCTCGTTGCATCGAAAACGGTCTTTGGCGAGGGTGGCCTTCTCGAATTAATTCGGAAGATCCCTGCGTATGGCGAGGATCCTCTGGGGAAGAAGGCAAACGCGTTCGCGCAAGAACTAGCACGTGAGGGCATCGTCAAATTCGCTGACAGTGATCGAATTCCCCCTGCTATTGACTACCATCTTATTCGCTTGTACCTGCGTACCGGCAGGGTCGTTGCGAACGATAAGTCGATCTTCCGCGTGCTAAGCACTGGATCGACTCATCGTATGAGGTTGGTCAATTTACTTCGTCAAGCAGTTTCTGAGGCGTTATCGCAAACAGCGGCCTATGCGCGTATGCCTCCACATGTTCTCAACTATCTAGAGTGGCAAATTGGGCGTAACCGCTGTGAACATGAGTTCATGAATTGCGATGGACCGTGGCCAGCGGAGTTGTTTGATGGTTCCATTATTGCGATGGGCGCACACTGTCCACTGAGAGATTCCTGTACTGCTTACCATACGCCAGAATGGAAACAGATGCTGGAGCCAGCGCTCAAGAAAGCATTTTACTAGTGCATTCGCGAAAAAAGCAGCGTGTATTCTGTTAAAGCTTTATTTGGTGCGTGGGTGCGCTGATGGGGGCTTAGCGTGCCCATGTGGCGAATGCGCTTCTCTTCTAGTAACACTTCTACAGTGAAGTCAAAGTCGAGCGCGAGCTCCGCAAGAATCTTGACGATCGGCACCTTGATTTCTTTATAAAAGGAATCTTGAATTACGACAATGCCCTTACATGTCGGTGTGCTGCGGCCCCTCAGCCACCGAAAGAATTCGACCGTATCCTCAAAGTATTGACGGAAGAACTTAAGGTAATATGTACCGCTGGCCTTCGTCGGGTGATCCGCGATCGCTGCCAGCAATTTGTTTGCTGTGAGACTTGAGAGCTGTGTTGCGGCAAGCTGACGGCGCATCTTGGTGGTACCCATCATCTGGGAGCGCAAGTCGTTGAGCCGGTCACCCTCTTGCCAGCCTAGAACGTGGAGTTCCGGTATTGTTGGATTTACATAGTCCAGCCGGTTCAGATAGGGCGGCGAGGTTAGGAAGCGACTGATTTGCCGTGATCGAATCGGTGCTGTCTGAAATGAGCCGGGATAGACGGCGATCAGGTTCCGCGCCGATCCGTGTGATCGAAGTTGAAGGTCTTCGATCATGAGTTCGACTTGGAGGTTGAACGCGGTCTCAAAGTCGTCGGTGGGCGGCTCTACGTCCTCAGCGCGATCCGGCCCATAACCCTGAATAAGCCAAGCTGGGTTCGAGCGATAGTGCACTGCCGCTTGCTTCTTTAGGACATGAAGCGCTGCTACGAGTGCGACGACTTCAGAGTCGAGGTCGTTGTTGGCGCGCAAACATAGCGTATGGAGCAGGTCGCTTGCGGCGCAGGTCGCGCGCGTTGCTACCGCCCTGATCAGGGATTCGACCATTGCTGAGGGTGTTGGCAGGGCCTGCGCCGTCTTTGAGGATCGCGCCTTCTTCAGAGGGGCGGTCGCTGTACGGTAGATGTCAGTGATGCTCTTAATCTGCGCGCCGGTCGAGACTCTGCAGCGAGACAGAAGTGCGCTGTATGGATTCAGTTCAACACCGTATGCCTCGACGCCCACAGCAGCGGCGGCTTCAAGCGTCGTACCGTTGCCGACGAAGGGATCGAAAATCTTCACGCGGCTAGGCATGCAGAGTTGCTTGACGGCTGCCTCTGCAAAGTCCGGTGAAAATGCGGCGTAGTTGTTCTCCCATGGCAGGTACCGTCGTTCTCGAGTTCGCCGTGCGTCTCTCTTCGGTGACGGAAGGAGTACCCGATTCGACTCAGAGCCAGCTAAGTCGAGCTCTTGTTGCTCGGACTCGCGTACCATGCGAGGTGACTTCTTTACCACTGGCGTATTTTCCCAGACCGCATGTTAGTCCTGCTGTTCGGAGCTTCGGGCGTTGGCAAAAGCAGCCTAGCTAACTTGCTGGTTGAGCGCCATTCTTGGATTCCGGTGATCTCCTGGATCACAAGGCCCGAGCGTGCCGATGAACTGTTCAAGGTCAGTATCTCCGATAGGTCTTTTGAGGAGCTGGCGCGACGCGGCAAGCTCTGGAGCAACGTTGAACAGAACGGCTTTCGCTACGGCTTGCTTACATCCGAGGTAAGAGAGGCGATCGACGATCCGCATCGGCTCTTTGTCCTGGACTATGGCCTAGCCTTCTGGCGAAGGTACTTCGCGAACGAGGCAAGCTTGGCGGTTTACGTTGCCGCTGGTAGCGATGCTACCTTGAGAGCGCGGCTGGACCGCAGTGGTCGGATCGACCGTCTCGAAGGAGCGCTGAAAGATCAAGCGGAACTGGAGGCCTGGTGTCAGGAGAATCGGGCGGTGGTTCGCGTAGTCAACGAAGATGATGCGCTTGAACGCACGGCCGATGAAATTGGGGCGGCGGCGAAGCGCTGGGTGAGCCAGGCTGCCTGATCAGCCGCCGCGCCTACTTGCGCCGTGGGGCGCCTAGATTGCGAAGTCGCTGAGCGAACAGCCGGAGGGGAGCAGGTCACAGCTGAGCTCGTTCTCACTGATGTTGATGGGCTTTCTGGTCTGCGATTTGCAGCAGGTTCTCACGCCGGGATCCGTTGTGCGGATCGACATCGAAGGAGGTACGCATGGCGAGCTTTTCGCTCCGCGTCGGCCAGACCTTTGAACTGGAAGGGACGGCCTGCTAGACGGCGTGGCGCGGCTGGGTCGGCTCCGCGCGCAACGAATCGCCAAAAATGTGTCGAAAAAGGGTCGTTGAGTCGACACGTTCTGGCGTCATGTCGATTGGACAAACAAGTCCAACGGGACAGATCGATTTCGGGACTTGCAATCGACACATGGCGTTCGACCCCTCCACTCC
The DNA here is from genome assembly GCA_021300575.1 of Rubrivivax sp. Classification (GTDB taxonomy): domain Bacteria; phylum Pseudomonadota; class Gammaproteobacteria; order Burkholderiales; family Burkholderiaceae_C; genus Rubrivivax. The sequence goes on along the minus strand of JAJTDM010000013.1, from coordinate 49,636 downwards.
CTACAACGATCTGCCGGCGCTTGCGCCCATGGTCGACGTGGAGTCACGGTCCGTTCTCAAGGCCTGCATCTCCGCGCGTGCAGCCGTCAGCGAGTTGAAGGCCGCCGGGCGGCGGATTCCGAACCAAGGGGTGCTCATCAACTCGATTCCGCTGCTTGAGGCCCAAGCCAGCAGCGAGATCGAGAACATCGTGACTACCACGGATCAGATGTTCCTCTTCGACGGCGTCAGCGTAGGTGAGGCGGATCCGGCGACCAAGGAACCCCTGCGCTACCGAACCGCGCTATGGGAGGAATGCCTGGTGCTCAAGACGCGCCCTCTCTCGACCAATACCGCCGTGCAGATCTGTCGTGCGATCGAGGGCGTGGACATGGACATCCGCAAGACGCCCGGCACAACCCTCAGCAACGACCGCACTCGACAGGTGGACCATGAAAAAGATCGTGGCTGTGCGTGGTCTCATCGAGGAGACCACGGAGCGGATGCGAAGAGACGCCAGCCAGATCTACTCTCGCGAGCTGGCCGAACTGGTGTTCGTGCGGCCGTACTGCCGGTTCGCACACGTCGTGGAGGCGGGACTGGCCAAGCGCCAGACCGCAAGCACCTTTCTCAAGGAACTCACGGGCTTGAGGCCGTGCTGGCGGATGGCGAGACCCTGTCCGAGTTTGTCGAAGCGTCTGTTCGTGCGAGCGTCGAGCGCCGCCGCGTCCATGCAGAGTTCGTCGCGCGCGGTCTGCGCTCCCGCGACGAAGCGCGGCGAACCGGCGACTACGTGGACGCCGACGTCGTGCTGGAAGGCCTGCAACGCAAGCTCGACGCCGTGCGTGTCCGCCCGGCGACGAAAGGCAAGTGACATTCAAGGTCCGGCCGACGTGAGATGCCGAGTCGGATCTCGAACGGTTGTTCGACTTCCCCGTCGAACGGGAGTTGGCCCATGACGGCGGCGACCTGTACCTTCCAGAGCAGGCCATGGTCGCCTTGCGCGCCGGCATCGCCACGCAGCAGTCGTCGCCCTTCACCTGCCGCAAGGCCGGCAGCAGTCCCTTCCTCAGGGAATTGATCATTCCGTTCGGACGATCGGGCTACGTAGCGCTGTTCGAAATCGAAAACAACTCGACAGTTGCCGTAGTCGCCGTACGCCACCAGCTCGAAGACGACTACCACTGAGCTGACCGTTCGTGCCACCCAAGCGCCTTCGAGCGACTACTGTCGCTGCGCTGCCGGCGCTGAGGTGGGCCAGCGCCGGCGCCCCGACCGGTCAGAACTGCACGCCCTTGGTCAGCGCACCGTCGACCACCAGGTTGGTGCCGGTGATGAAGCTGGCGGCCGGGCTGGCCAGGAAGGCGGCCGCGTTGGCCATCTCTTGCGGCGTGCCCATGCGGCCAGTGGGGTTCAGGCCCAACGCCATGTTGTACAGGTCGGGGTTGCCGTGCTGGATCTTTTCCCACACGCCGCCGGGGAAGTAGGTGTTGCCGGGCGACACGGAGTTGGCGCGGATCTTCTGCCCCGCCAGGTGGTAGGCCAGGCCCTGGGTGTAGTGGATGATGGCGGCCTTGAAGGCACCGTAGGGCCCAGCGGCAAAGTCGATCTCGCGGCCCGACACGCTGCTGATGGTGACGATGGACGCGGCGCTGCTCTTCTGCAGGTAGGGCATGGCGGCGTTGACCAGCCGCACCGTGCCCATCATGTCGGTGTCGAAGCCGGCCTTCCAGCCCGCCTCGTCGTTGGGGATGGCCAGCGCGCTGACGTTGGCCACCACGATGTCCAGCCCGCCCATGGCCGCGGCCGCTGCGTCGACAAACGCGGCCAGCGCTGCGCCGTCGGACACGTCCACCACCTGGCCGAGCGCCGTCACGCCCTTGGCCTTCAGCGCCGCTTCGGTGGCCGCCACCTCGTCGGCGTTGCGGGCGCAGAAGGCCACATGCGTGCCTTCGGCCGCCAGTGTGTCGGCAATCGCGCGGCCGATGCCCTTGGTGCCGCCAGTGACCACGGCCCGCAGGCCCTTCAATCCGAGATCCATGTTGATTCCTTGAGGTGTGTTGAGAAAGAGGACTTCAGGCTGACGCGGGCGCCAGGTACTTCTTGTCGATGGCCGCGCCCACGGTGTACTTCGGGTCGACGAAGTTGCCCAGGCGCACTTGTCCGCACTGGCTGAGCATCATGTAGGCGTCCCAGCGGTCGTAGCCGAACTCGGCCTCCATCCACAGCACCAGTTCCTTGTAGGCGATACGGGTGGCGTCTTCCAGCGGGCGGGCGCTGCCGATGCACATCAGCCGGGTTTCGGTTTCCAGGCGCGGCCACTCCAGCTGCCAGCTCTTGATGAGGTCGACCTGGATGGTCGTGGTGCTCTGGAACTCCACCGCCGTGCCACAGACCTCGCCGTCGCCCTGGCAGGCATGGGCGTCGCCGATGAACAGGCGCGCGCCGGCGGTGCGCACCGGCAGGTAGGTGATGCTGCCCGGGCCCATGTCGGGCAGGTCCATGTTGCCGCCGTGGCTGTCGGGCGTCAGCGTGTTGATCGAGTCGATCTCGGGGCTGCAGCTCAGTGTGCCGATGTGCGGCCGGTAGGGCAGGGTGACGCGCTTGCTCCAGTACACGCCGTTCTCGTCCACATCGATCTTGCGCACGATCTCGGGCAAGTCGTCGGCCAGCAGGGCTGTCAGGCTGGTGCCCGACAGCGCGCCGAACTGCGGAATCATGGCGCAGGTGCCACGCGGGTTGGGGCCGCGCGGGGCCATGGTCTCGATGTAGACCGCAAGCACGTCGCCCTTCTCGGCGCCGGCCACCATGATCGGCCCGTTCTGCGGGTTGACGAAGGGCATGGTCAGCACCTTCGACGGCAGGTCTTGTTCGGTCTTGACTTTGCCCTCGAACGCGTCGCGGGTGTCGACCACGATGCGGTCGCCCGGCTGCACCTGCAGCACCGGGTCGGAGTAGGGCCCGATGGTGTAGTGAAACTTGCCCTGCATGGCTTCGGTCAGGTGGTGCAGCGTGGGCGTGCGGCCTTGGGCCAGGCCGCGCCGGCGCATGATGGAGTCGTTCAACCAGGACATGGCTTGCTTTCCTCGTGAAAGAAATTCGAGGCCGCAGTCTGCCTTGCGCCCGAGGGCCGCGCCAGCGTGTGGCTACCGACTGTCGACCGTTCGGCGAGCTGGGAACGACGCCACCCGCTTGCCGAGGGGCCAGCGGACAGGGCCCAGCAGCGTCGCCAGGCTTGCCGGCGAACAGTGCGCAGTTGGCGCATGCGGCGCCAACGGCACGCTTGGGGTCGTTCGTGGTCTTTGCGTCAAGTACGTAGCCCAGTGCGACGGCGTCGTCCGGTGGGCCGCACAAGTCAGGTCTGAAGAACCGCGTTGATCTCCCGTCGCATCGCCGAAGGGAAGCGGGACCGGATTCTCAACGCCGGCGAACGGTCCATCACGCAGTGTCGACAGGGGCGAAGCAACAGCTTTGGCGCGGCGCCGGGCGAGTCGCGGCAAGCTGGATGTTCGCGACGCAATTCTTGTGGCGCGCCCCGCACCAAGTCCTTGTCACATCTGTCGCGCCGGAGTCATTGCTTCGGCGGCCTGCTGGGAACTTATGGGGAAAACTTGTTGACGTATTTCAAAAGCCATACATTTCCTTGATGAGTCGCTCCGCCACACTGCCTCCCGTCCGCGTCGCACCCGAGACGAAGGCGCGCCTCGAGGCTGTGCTTCGGGAGGGCGAGTCGCTGACGCAATTCATCGAGGGTGCGGTCTGCAGAGAGGCCGAGTTTCGCGCCGAGCAGAACGCCGCTATTCCCCGGGCGAAGGTGGCGTTGCGCAGCGCTGCCAAGGGCATGGGCCTGCTGAGCGCCGAGGACTTCTTGGCTGGCATGACCCAACGTGCCCATACGGCACAGCAGCGTATCCGTGAGGCTACGGCGGCCAAGAGCAAGCGGACCGCTGGGTGAGCGAACGTTTTCGAGTTGTTCCGCCGGTCACCTTCCAGGAGGACGTCGAGCGCCTTGAGGAGCACATCGTGCAACGAGAGCTGGCGAGCCATACGCCAGATGACACCTGCCTCTTCAGGTACGAAAACGACTACCGCTGACGCGCTCGAGAGCTGAACAGCCTCATCCATTCTGAGAACCTACAACCCCAAGAAGGCGACCGTGGACCTTCAACCCGAACAGTCAGCCGTACCAACGGGTCGCATATCGCGCGCCTACTTTTCGGCCTCGATCGAAGAGTTTCTTGAGGTCCCGTCCACGCAGATCATCGGGCGGTTGACCGAAGCCAGTGAGTTCTCGGTCGACCTGACCCAGCGCGATGCCTGGAACGATCAGATACGCCTGCTCAAGGAGTCCTTGCCCGTCTTCCGGGGGCGGGGCCACATCTTTTTCGAGTTCGTGGTGCCGCGTGTGGGCAAGCGGATCGATGCGGTGGTGGTCGTTGATCACGTCATCTTCGTGATCGAGTTCAAGGTGGGTGAGTCCCATTTCAACCGCGCTGCGATCGACCAGGTCTGGGATTACGCACTTGACCTGAAGAACTTCCACGAATCCAGCCACGCGCTCCAGATTGCACCCATCCTGATTGCGACGGGTTCTGTGGCCCAGGAGTCCCTCGTTCGCTATGGCAGCCACGATGATGGTGTGCGAGCTCCCGTGTTGATTTCGCCCGACCGGCTTTACGCAGCGATGGAAGCCGTGGTCGCAGACTCAACGGGCCACCGGATTGCGGCCAGGGACTGGGAAGCCGGCCGTTACAGGCCGACGCCCACCATCGTGGAAGCTGCGACAGCGCTCTACGGTGGCCACTCGGTGGAGAGCATTGCGCGAAGTGACGCCGGCGCGACGAACCTGGCGAAAACCTCTGCCGCTGTGAGCCGGATCATCCAGGGCGCCAGAGATCAAGGCGTGAAGGCCATCTGCCTCGTGACAGGGGTTCCCGGTGCGGGCAAGACCTTGGTGGGCCTCGATATCGCGACCAAGTACATGGACGCGAAAAGCGACCTTCACTCGGTGTACCTCTCCGGCAACGGGCCGCTGGTGGCCATCCTGAGCGAGGCGCTCGCGCGCGACAAGGTCGCCCGCACCAAGGCTGAAGGACGGAAGACCACGAAGGCCGGTGCGCGGCAAGCGGTGAAGGGATTCATCCAGGCCGTTCACCACTTCCGCGACGAATGCATCAAGGACCCGGGGCCGCCCGTCGATCGCGTCGCGATCTTTGACGAGGCGCAGCGGGCCTGGAACCAGGAAAAGACCACGGACTTCATGAAGCGGAAGAAGGGCCTGCCGAACTTCAACCGCTCCGAGCCCGAGTTCCTGATCTCCTGCCTGGACCGGCATCGGGATTGGGCGGTGGTGGTCTGCCTCATTGGCGGCGGGCAGGAGATCAACACGGGCGAGGCCGGCATCGCAGAGTGGATCAAGGCGGCGACAACGACCTTTCCCGATTGGCACATCCACGTATCCCCGCGACTGCGGGACTCGGAGTACGCCGCAGGTGCCGCCCTGGAAGCCATCCAGGGTCGTTCCAACGTGCAGTTCAACGAAGACCTGCACTTGTCGGTGTCGATGCGATCGTTCAGGGCGGAGAACCTGTCGGCCTTCGTGAAGAAGGTGCTTGACCTGGAGTCGGGCGAAGCAGCCCGGCTGTACCGGGAGTTCGGGGATCGGTACCCTATCTGCATCACGCGCGACGTCCACCAGGCGCGCCACTGGCTGAAGTCGAAGGCTCGCGGCAGCGAGCGATTCGGCATCGTCGTGTCGTCCCAGGCACAGCGGCTCAAGCCCCACGCCATCGACGTCAAAACGCCGATGGATCCGGTCAACTGGTTCCTGAACCCGCCGGATGATGTGCGTTCCTCCTTCTACCTCGAAGACGTGGCCACCGAGTTTCATGTCCAGGGCTTGGAACTGGATTGGGCCTGTGTGGTGTGGGACGGTGACTTCCGCTACGCGCCCGACGGGTGGCGGCACCACTCGTTCGTGGGCAACGGCTGGCAGAACATCAAGCAAGCCGACCGCAAGACCTACCTGAAGAACGCCTACCGCGTTCTGTTGACGCGGGCCAGGCAGGGCATGGTGATCGCCGTCCCCCATGGGGACCCCGAAGACCCTACGCGCAAGTCCGAGTTCTACGACGGAACCTTCGAATATCTGAAAGGCTTGGGCCTTCCGGTGATTTGACAAGCAGATCATCAGGCCCCTCCATCCCGCTGGGCTGCCCCCAACCTGCCCGGGGATGATGTTTCCGTCTATGACCGTTGCCAGGACCACGTCAAGTTGATACATTCGTGTCAACAAAAGGGGCTTGCAGATGAGCACTTCAGCAGCGCAGATCAGCGCGTGGGGCAACGGCCTCGCGCTTCGGATCACGAAGTCGATGGCAAAGACGGTGGGCGTGACCGAGGGCTCTGCGGTGCGGGTGACGGTCAAGCCGGGCCGCATCGTGATCGAGACTGAAACCGAGGCCACGCTGGACCAGATGCTGGCGGCATTCGATCCTAAGAAGCATGGCGGTGAGGCCATGGACGGTGGTGCGGTGGGCGGTGAGGCCTTTGCCCATGGCAACCCGTAAGTCCACGCTGTGGGTGCCGGAGCGGGCTGAGGTCATCTTCATCCAGTACAACCCGGCGGTGGGCGGCGAAATGCCGGACGACCATCCGATGTTGGTGATCTCGACAAAGGCCTTTGCCGAGCGCACGGGCCTCGTTGTCGGGTTTCCCATGACACATGCCGAGCGACACGCCGACAACCCCTTTGCCATCGCGGCGCCGGGCGCCAAGGGAGAGACGGGTTACCTGTTGACCCATCAGCCCAAGTCTTTCGACTGGCGTGCACGCCACGCCCGCCCGCACCCCTGGGGCACTGGCCACAACCGGCTGCTGACGGCAGCGCTGAAGCGCTTCGATACCGTTTTTGGCATCTGCGGCCATTGACCGGAAGTTCAGGCCGAGAACCCTCCCGAGTGCGGAGGCCGACCACGCTCACAACACCTTGCGGTACTGCACGAAACCGCTCTTGTCGGCAATGCGGTCGTACAGCAGCATGGCCTGTGCGTTGGACTCATGCGTGAGCCACCACACGCGTGAGGCGCCAGACTCCGCGGCTCGGGCATAGACATGTTCGATCAGCGCGCGCCCGAGGCCCGTGCCGCGCAGGTCCGGGTCGACGAACAGGTCTTGCAGGTATACGTAGTCGCCCACGGTCCAGCAGCTGCGGTGCTGGATGTAGTGCACCAGGCCCACCAGCTTGTCGCCCACTTCGGCCACCGCGCAGTGCATGGGCTCGGCCGCATCATGGAAGCGCGACCAGGTGGTGGCCGTGGTGGCTTCCGGGATGTCGGTCTTGTAGAAACGCTGGTACCCCTTCCAAAGGGGCAGCCACTGTGCGAAATCGGTCTCGCGTGCCATGCGGATGTTCATGCAGGTTCCCCATGAGGATGCGTTCGAGGTCTGCAGCTTACCCGCCAAGGTGGTCTGGCCGGCATGCGCCACGCACACGCTGAGACTGAGACACTCTCACCTCCAGCACCCATGATCACCCGTGCGCATAGAGCAACCCCAGGTGCCGGCCACCGCTGAAGCGCGCCCTCCAAGCAGCCCAAGCAGCCCAAGACGCCCCAAGGCCCCATATGCCCCTCCTTCGCCGAGCCTTCACTTTCAGCCTGGCCGCTGCAGCCACCCTCCTGGCCACGGGCTGTGCCCAGTTGCCTTCGTTGGGCGTGGGTGCTGCCCCCCAGCCGCCCATCGTCTTCGTGCACGGCAACGGAGACTCGGCGGCCTTGTGGCACACCACGGTGTGGCGTTGGGAGAGCAACGGCTGGCCGCGCGAGCGGCTTGTCGCGGTGAACATGCCCAATCCCCAGGCGCGTGGCGACGACACGAAAGAGCAGCCCGGCCGCAGCGGCAGCGCCGACCAGCGCCGCCACCTGGCCGCCGAGGTAGACCGCGTGCTGGCCGCCACCGGCGCCCGGCAGGTGGTGCTGATGGCCAACTCGCGCGGTGGCCTGGCGGTGCGCGACTGCATCGCCAACGGCGGTTGCGCCGGCAAGGTGTCGCACGCCATCCTGGGCGGCACGCCCAACCATGGCGTCTGGGCCAACCCGGGTTTTCGGCCGATGAACGAGTTCAACGGCGCTGGCCCGTTCCTCACCGCACTGAACGCGCCCAAGGGCCCGAACGGCGATGAGGTGACGCCGGGCGTGCGGTGGATGACGCTGCGCTCGGACCACAACGACAAGTTCGCCCAGCCCGATGGGGTGTGGATCGGCGCCCGGGGCACGCCCACGAACGTCACGGCCGACGGGCCGGCGCTCAAGGGCGCCGAGAACGTGGTGCTGCCAGCGCGTGACCACCGCGAGGTGAGCTACCACGCCGAGGCCTTCGCCCAGGCCTGGCGCTTCGTCACCGGCACGGCCCCCGCCACCACGGCCGTGGCGCCGCAGGCGCGGGTGACGCTGGACGGCCTGGTCACGGGCTTCACGCCCGCGGGGCCCACCAACCTGCCCTTGGCGGGCGCTGAAGTCACTGTGTACGCGGTGGACGCGGCCACCGGGGCGCGCCGTGGCGAGGCCCTGCTGAAGAAGACCGTCGCCGCCGACGGCCGCTGGGGCCCGCTGGTCACCGATGCCCGCACGGCGCTGGAGTTCGAGCTGGCGGCCCCCGGCTTCGCCACTGCGCACATCTACCGCGCGCCCTTTGCGCGCTCGTCGTCGCTGGTGCATCTGCGGCCCGAGCGTCTGTCCGCTGCCGATGCGCAGGGCGCGGGTGCCGTGGTGCGCTTCGTGCGGCCGCGCGGCTACTTCGGCCTGCCGCGCGACACCGTGCTGCTGGACGGCGCCACGGCGCCCGGCATCCCGCCCGGCGTGGCCGGTGTGGCCAGCAGCCAGCTGAAAGTGCCCTCAGCCGAGCCGCGTGCCGTGGCGGGCGAGTTCCGCTCCGGCGCCATCGCCGAGCGCATCGTCGGCCGCACCTGGCCGGTGGCGGCGCAGCGGGTGACGGTGCTGGAGTTGCACGAGTGAGAGCGTCCGAACCACGAGGCCCACTTCCTTCTTCATCGCACATGACCCACGTTTCACACCCCCCGCAGCGCCTGGGCATCGCGGGCTTGGGCACCATCGGCAAGGCGCTGGCCCGTGCGCTGGACGCCGGCCAGCTGCCAGGGTTTGCGCTGGAAGCCGTCACCGCCCGCGACGCGTCTGCGGCCGGCCAGTGGATGGGCGAGCACTTGTCCTGCCCGGTCGACCGCGTGGACTTCGAGGCCTTGGCCGAGCGCTGTGACTGGGTGGTGGAATGTGCCCCGTCGAAGCTGCTGCGCGCCATTGGCGAACCGGCGCTGCGCCGGGGGCGCCGTCTGGTGGTGCTCAGTGCGGGCGCTTTGCTGGACGCCCCTGAGCTGATCGATCTGGCGCGTGCGCACGGCGGGCAGATCGTCGTGCCCAGCGGTGCGCTGCTGGGCCTTGACGCGGTGAGCGCTGCGCGGGAGGGAACGATCCATGCCGTCACCCTGGTCACCCGCAAGCCGGTGGCGGGCTTGCTGGGCGCGCCCTTGCTGGTGGAGCAGGGCATCGACATCTCGGGGATCAAGGAGCCGATGCGGCTGTACGCGGGCGATGCCCGCGGCGCGGTGCGCGGCTTTCCAGCCAACGTCAATGTCAGCGTGGCGCTGTCGCTGGCCGGCATCGGCCCCGAGCGGACTCAAGTGGAAGTCTGGGCCGACCCTACCGTGACGCGCAACACGCACAGCATCCATGTGGAGGCCGACAGTGCCTCGTTCCGCATGGCGATCGAGAACATCCCGTCAGAGAACCCCAAGACGGGGCGCATCACCGCCCTGAGCCTGATCGCCTGCCTGCGCAAGATGCACGCGCCGCTCAGAGTGGGCAGTTGAAGCTTCAAGCGGCTGCGGCCCTCGCCCGCCAGGCTCTCAACCATCCCAGCCCCTGGTTCGTGGCGCCGGGCGCGGTGCCGCGCGCCGGGCGGTACTCGCAGCCCACCCAGCCGTCCCAGCCACAGGCGGCACTGACCTCATCGATCACCTCGAACAGGTAGGGGTGGTGCAGCTCGCCCAGGTCGGGCTCGTGGCGCTGGGGCACGCCGGCGATCTGGATATGGCCGACGCGGCCGGTGGGCAGGTACTGGCGCAGTTTCATGGCCACGTCGCCCTCGACGATCTGGCAGTGGTACAGGTCCATCTGCACCTTCAGATGCTCCGAGCCGATGGCCTGCACGATGCGGTGGGCCTCGTCCTGGCGGTTGAGGAAGAAGCCGGGGATGTCGCGCGGGTTGATGGGCTCGATGAGCAGGGTGCGCCCTGCCGCCTGGGCTTGCTGCGCGGCCCAGGCCAGGTTGTCCTCGTAGGTGCGCTGCAGCTCACTGCGGTCAGCCCCGGGCGGGACGAGCCCGGCCATGACGTGGATGCGTGGGCAGTTCAGGGTCTGGGCGTAGTCCAGTGCTCGCTGGAGGCCTGCGCGGAACTCGGCCTGCCGCCCAGGCAGGCAGGCCAGGCCGCGCTCGCCCACGTTCCAGTCTCCCGGCGGGGCGTTGAACAGCACCTGCTGCAGGCCGTGGTCGGCCAGTTGGCGGGCCAGCTCAGGGGCGGTGAAGTCGTAGGGGAACAGGTACTCCACGGCGGTGAAGCCATCCGCCGCGGCGGCGGCAAAGCGGTCCAGGAAGGGGTGCTCGTTGTAGAGCATGGACAGGTTGGCGGCGAAGCGGGGCATGGGCGAAGTCCTCGGCAGTTCAGGGAATCCTATGCCATGGCGCCCGGCGTGGGCCGCTGCCTATACTGACTTTGGCTGGGCTCCCACTATCCAGTTCCTCGAATGCCCACGTCACCCGACCCCCTGCCCTCTGAAAAGGATGCGGCCCAGGCCACGCGCAGCAGCATCCGCCTGATGGTGCTGGCCATGGCGGCCTTCACGCTCAATGACACGCTGGTGAAACTTGCCAGCGAGTCCGTGCCCACCGGGCAACTGATCTTCCTGCGAGGTGTGCTGGCCACCACCTTCGTGCTGGTGGCCGTGCGCTGGATGGGGGCCACGGTGCAGCCGAGGCGCCTGGCCAGTGGATGGGTGGCTGTGCGAGCGGTGACCGACGCATTGGCCACGCTCCTGTTCCTGTTGTCCTTGTTCCATCTGCCGCTGGCCACGGCTACGGCCATCCACATGGTCACTCCGCTGGTGATCGCGGCCCTGGCCGCCACGTGGCTGGGCGAGAGGGTGAGCCCGCGCCGATGGATCGTGATTGCTGTGGGATTCGCAGGGGTGCTGTTGGTCATCCAGCCCGGCGTGGATGGCTTCAATGGCTGGGCCTGGCTGTGCCTGGCCAGCACGGTGGTGACGGCCTTGCGAGACCTCATCACCCGTCGCGTGCCGCCAGACGTGTCCTCGATCACCGTCACCTTGTCCACCTCGATGGCGGTGACCTTGATGGCCCTCGTGGTGATGCTGTTTGAAGGCTGGAAGCCGATAGCCCTGCGCGAGGGGCTCTTGCTTGCCGGGGCAGCCGCCTTTCTTGCGCTGGGATATCAGTTCATCATCCAGTCCACCCGCAGCGCAGACATCTCCGCGGTGGCGCCTTTCCGCTACGTGGGGCTGCTGATGGCCGTGGCGCTGGGCTGGGCCGTCTGGGGCTTTGTTCCCAACGCGATGGCCTGGGCTGGCATTGCGCTGTTGATCGGGGCGGGGCTGGTGCTGCTCAGGCAGCGCTGAGGCAGGACGCCTGCGGGGCGTGGTGACCTTGGGGCCTGGGCTTCAGTGGGCCGAAGATCACCCTCACCACCGCCCGCGGTGCGTGATGATGGCGTGCCACAGCGCGCCCATCTCGCGGCCCATGCTGGTCTGGCCGGCGCGGGCCGTCGCGTTGGCGGCCATGTGCACCATGACGAGCTTTTGCTCAGGGTCCACGTAGATCGCCTGACCGTACACGCCCAGGAGCGCGAAGCGGCGCTTGGCGCCTGGGAAAGTCCAGATTTGGTAGCCGTAGCCGTAGTAGGGCGTGGCTTTGCGCGGGGCGAAGGCTTCGGGGTGGCGCTTCCAGTCGGTGGCTTCCAGCAGGAAATCCTGCGGCAACAGCGGGCCGAGTTGGGGCTTGTCGGGCCGCACGCCGTTGTGCGCCAGCAGCACCCCCAGGCGGGCCCAGTCGCGCGCGGTGGCGTTGAGGTTGCCGCCGGCGCGCTCCAGCCCGTCGGCCCCGGCGCGCCACAGCGCCGAGGTCTCCGCGCCCAAGGGCTGCCACAGGCGCGGCTCCAGCCATTGGCTCAGCGTCTGGCCGGTGGCGCCGCGCAGCACCAGGGCCAGCATGTCGGTCTCGGCGCTGGCGTAGTTGAAGACGGCGCCTGCGGGGTGGGCGCGTTCGGTGATCACCTTGGCCCCTGCGGCCGCACCGCCGCGCAGCGCGGCTGCGCCATAGCGTGCGAGATCGTCCTTGCCGTCGTAGCGCTCCTCGAAGCGCGCGCCGGAAGACATTCGCAGCAACTGCCGCACCGTGGCGTCGCCGTACAGCGTGCCCGCCAGGGCGGGCGCGTGGCGGTCGGCCCGGTCGTCCAGCGCGAGCTTGCCTTCCTGGGCCGCCATGCCGATGGCCAGCGCCGTGACGGTCTTGGCGATCGAGTTGGACAGGAAGCGGTGCGAGGCGGTACGGTCGTACTGGTAGCGCTCCACCTCCAGCACGCCATTGCGCACGACCAGCAGCGCCATCACCCGCTGGCGGGCCAGGTAGTCGTCGGTAGTCAGGCCTGTTTCCTGGCCGACGCTCCAGCGGTAGTCCGGCAACTGGGGTGCCGCAGGCAGCGGCATGGGCTCTGAACTCGGGCGCATGGTGTTGGCCTGGCCCCGGAACAGGCCGGGGATTTCCCCTTGGTGCGTGAACGAGCCCACCCGCACGCACTCGTCGAAGAACCACTGGCTGGGCGTGCCCACAGGGTAGCCGCGGTCCTTGCACAGGGCCTGCTCGTCGGGGGCGGCGAGCGCGGCTGTGCCGGTGCACACGAGCAGGCAGCTGAACGCCGCCATGGCGGCGGCTCTCTGGAGCGTGAGGCCTGCCATCTGCGTGGCCTATCTCGCCCGCAGGCTCACCGGTCTTGGGTAGGCAAGGGATCGCTGCATTTCAGGTGCTCCGCAAAGGGCCCGGCGTGGGCCGCCCCGCATTCTTGCGCGCTCTCCCACGGCACCACTCAGGCAAACAGGACCGGTCCTTGCTTGGACAGCCATGCACACCACAATCCCTCATCAACCCAATTCACTGCCGCAAGGATCACCCATGACCTACTCCCGCCGCCACGTCCTGGCCCAACTTGCAGGCTTGACCCTGGGCGCCCTGCCCTGGGCCGTACAGGCCCAGACAGGCGGGCGGCCCATCCGATTGCTGGTGGGCTACACGCCCGGCGGGCCCAACGACATCTTGGCGCGCATCATCGCGCCCAAGCTGGCGGAAAGCCTGAAGCAGACCGTGGTGGTGGAGAACAAGCCCGGCGCGGCGGGCAACCTGGCTTCCACCGAGGTGGCGCGCTCCCCAGGCGATGGCCTGACACTGCTGTTGGGCTCGGCCGGGCCGAACGCCATCAGCCCGGCGGTCTACCCCAACTTCCCGTTTGATCCGGTGAAGGACATCGCCCCGGTCAGCATGGTGGCGCAGGTGCCCAGCGTGCTGGCGGTACGCGCCAACCTGGACGTGAAGTCCGTGGCCGATCTGGTGAAGCTGGCGCGTGCTCAGCCTGGGCAGCTGACTTTCGCGTCCTCGGGCAGCGGCAGCACGCTGCACCTCGCGGGCGAGCTCTTCAAGCAGCAGGCGCGCGTGTTCATCCTGCACATTCCCTACCGCGGCACCGTGCCGGCGGCGCAGGACGTGGCCGCGGGCAACGTGGACATGATCTTCGGCGCGCTTCCCAGCGTGATGCCGCTGGTACGTGCGGGCAAGCTGCGCGCGCTGGCCGTCACCACCCCGCGGCGCTCGGCGGCCTTCGCCGATCTGCCCACCATCGCCGAGGCCGGCGCCGGGTTCGGCCTGGAGAAGTACGAGGTCTCGCCCTGGTTCGGCGTGTTCGCCCCGGGTGCCACGCCGCCCGAGGTGCAGGAGCGCTACAGCGCGGCGGTGCGCCAAGCCGTGGCGGACCCCGCCGTGGCCGAGCAACTCGCCAGACAAGGCGCTGAGGCCACCACCAACACTCCCGCGGAGTTTCGCCGCCGGTTGCAGGACGAGATCGCCAAGTGGGCCGCGGTGGTGAAGTTCGCGAACGTCAAGCCGGATTGACCGGCTCGCCCGCGGCCGCTGCGGGTCGGGGCTGGAACCCTGCGTCCTGCAGGGCCCGAAAGCGCGCCAGCGCCTCGCGATGGGCCTCGAAGGCGTGGGGCGACAGCGCCTGGGTGAGGCGTTGCTCAGGCAGGAAGTGCCCGTGGTCGCGTCCGCGTACGCACAGCGCTGACGGACGCACCGCGCCCACCGGCCGGAGGTGTGCGGGGATGTAGCTGATCGCCAGCGCGATCCGCCGGTCGTTGGAGTCGTTGGCGCCTGAAGCGTGCACCACGTCGGTGTGGTGCAGTGACATCTGGCCGGCCATCACAGGCGTGAAGACGCCTTGCGTGTCGTCGAAGCGCCCGCTGATGCCTTGCCCGCGGCGGATCATGTTGTGCGGACCGGGCTGGTCGTCGTGCTCGAAGGCGCCCCAGCGGTGACTGCCGGGCAGCATCTGCATGCAGCCGGCCTGGACCGTGGCATCCGACAGCGCCACCCAGGCCGTGACGTGCAGGTGGGGCTCGAGGTAGAAGTAGGTGCTGTCCTGGTGCCAGCGCACGAAGGCAGGGGTGTGGGCCTCCTTCAGGAACAGCGTGGAGTGGTAGACGAGGATATCCGGACCGATCAGGTCCTCCACCGCGTCCAGGATCTTCGGGTGGTGCGCGAGCTGGTCGGCCCAGTCGAACAGCAGGTAGGACTTGCTCTTCTCCGGGAAGTCGATCGCCGCACCCCGCTCCTGCTCCCAGGACTCGAGCTCCGCGCGCAGTGCACGCACCTCGTCGGGGTGGAGTGCGTCGACTGGGAAGACAAAACCATCGCGCTCGTAGGCGGCTACCTGTTCGGGGCTGAGGAGCTTGGGCATGCAGGGCTCCTCAGGGCAGAAAGTCAGCCCGCTGCCGGCCACAGCGCAAACCATCCCCCTGTCCGAGCTCCACGCTGTTGACCAGCAGGGTCTCGGCACAGGCGAATACCTCCAAGATGTCAGCATCTCCGCGCTTGAAGGCGGTGTAGGTGTTGGTGCCGATGAGGATCGGGCGCATGGCTGCTGGCCGAGGCTTCAGGCCTCAGGCTTCCAGAGTGCGGCGTCGATCTCGTCAATGCCGGCGGTGGCTTGTTCGAACTCGGCGGCATCCGCAGCGGACCAGGTGCCTGCCAAGGCATCCAGGTCGTTGTGGCGGCGCCACTGTCGTCCCCCAGGCCCGCCCAGGCCCCGGATGCTCAGGTTATGCATGACTTCACCTTATGCCATGACTTTGCCATCAATGATAGTAATGCCGAGGCCGCGACCGCGCGGGGCTCAGGCGTCCACGGCCAGAAGGCGAAGCACCTCCGCAGCGCTGGGGCGTTTTTGCTCGGCCATCCCGGCCAGATAGCCCCCGATGTCCAGCATGGCATAGCCGTGCACCATCGACCAAACGCCCGCGGCGGCTTTCACGGCCTCCGCCGAATCGGGTGAGGCGCCACGCAGCGCCGCCACGCAGTTGATCACCACGTCGAAAGCCGCGTTGGCTGCCTCGAGCAGGCGCGCCTGGGCGCCGAAACGGCCCCTGCGGCCGAACATGAGCTTGTACAGCCCCGGATCCTGCCGCGCGAAAGCGGTGTAAGCCTGCCCGGCGGCCTGCAGGTGATGCTCGGGCCCCAGGGGCCGGATCTCGTCGATGGCTTCCAGCATGCGCGCCCGCAGCGTGTCGAACCCCATGGCGCTCAACTCCATCAGCAGCGCCTCCTTGTTCGCGAAGTGACGGTAGCTGGCGTTCACGCTGACGCCAACCCGTGCCGCCAGGTCGCGCAGGCTCAGGTCGGCCTCACCGACCTCGCTCAGCCGGGCGTGCGCCGCCTCCAGCAGGGCGGTGCGCAGGTTGCCGTGGTGGTAGGGCTTGTCCATGTGTGCGTTCAGTGTCGGGGCTTTGTGCGAAATATATGTTGACAGCGCATACATTGGGCCCTAGAGTGCGTATGTGTACGGCGCTCACATTGAGGCTGACAATCCCTCGGAACCCCTGTCCACCTGCTGGGAGTACATCCATGAACCTCGCCCTTGACCTCTCGCTGACGCTCGTGCACCACCTGTCCGTCCTGGCCCTGTGCGGTTGCCTGGTGGCGGAGTGGGCGCTGCTGAGCTTGCAGCCAACGAGCGCTGGGTCGAGTGGCTGCCCCGTGTGGACCTCTCTTACGGCTTGCTGGCGGCGCTGGTGCTCGCGGCGGGCGTGGGCCGCGTGGCCTGGGGCCTGAAGGGTGCGGGCTTCTACCTTGCCAACCCGGTCTTCTGGACGAAGCTGGGCCTGTTCGTGGTGGTGGGTCTGGTGTCTGTGGTGCCCACCTTGAAGTACCTGCGCTGGCGCCGCGAGCACCGCGCCTGCGGAGCGCTGCCGGGGCCGCTGGAGATCAGACGCGCCAGGTCGTGGGTGGCAGCACAAGCAGGCCTGCTGGCCGCCTTGCCGCTGCTGGCGGCCCTGATGGCGCGCGGACTGGGCCTGTGACGCGGGCTTCCGGGAACCCCCCGCCTGGCGGCGACACCCCCCTCACCTCCACCACTTCCACCATCCCGTTCACGTCCAACAACTCACAGGAGAACCTTCATGAAGCGACACACCACCCTGGTGACCGGAGCGTCGTCAGGCATCGGCGAGGCGCTGGCCCTGGCGCTGGGCGCACGCGCGGCGCACATCGTGCTGGTCGCCCGGTCGGTGGAGCGCCTGCAGGCGCTGAAGCGCCGCATCGAGGACGCCGGCGGCTCGGCCACCGTGATCGGTTCCGACCTGGCGGAGCCCGGCGCGGCTCAGCGCCTGCACGAGGACGTCCGGCGCCAGGGCCTGGAGGTGGACACGCTGGTGAACAACGCCGGCTTCGGCTACCACGGCCTGTTTGAGGCCGAGCCCGTGGAGCACCTGCTGGCCCAGATCCAGGTCAACGTGGTCGCCTTGGCTGAACTGACGCGCCTTTTCGTGCCCTCCCTGCTGGCCCGCCGGGGTACGGTCCTCAACATCGCCTCCACGGCGGCGTTCCAGCCCGCGCCCTTCATGAGCACCTACGGCGCAACGAAGGCTTTCGTACTGTCGTTCACCGAAGCGCTGTGGGCCGAGTACCGGGAGCGTGGCCTGCGCGTGGCCGCTGTGTGCCCCGGCCCGGTGGAGACCCCTTTCATCGACGCCATGGGCTCGGGCGTGCGAGGCGCACCCTTGTTCCGCAACATGCTGAGCGTCGATGAGGTAGTGCAGGCCTGCCTGGCCGCGCTGGAGTCCTCGTCGCCCACCCGCGTGGTGGGCTGGCGCAACGGGCTGGCTGCGCAGTCCGCCCGCCTGTCGCCCCGCGCACTGACGGCCCGCATCAGCGCCGGCCTGCTCAGGCCGCGGTAGGCCACCCCCTGCCCCGTTTCCCCGCCTGTTTCCCCGACCCCAATCCCCAACTGCTCAAAAGGAGCCATCGCATGAACCGCATCACGAAACCCCGTTCCAACTCGGCCAATCTCCAAGCCCCGGCGGGCTGGGCCCTGGCCTCTGCACTGCTGCTCGGGACCAGCGCATCCTGGGCCGCGGACGCGGGCAGGATAGAGGCCACGGTGTCCGGCGTGTCCAACGCCCAAGGTCTGGTGGGGTGCGCGCTGTTCTCCTCCAAGACGGGCTTTCCGCTGGAATCGAGGAAGCACGCGCAGACCACCGTGCGGGTGCCCGCCGCGGGCGGGACGGCCAGCTGCGTCTTCCCAGCCGTGGCACCCGGCGAGTATGCGGTGGCCGTGGTGCACGACACCAATGGCAACGAGGTGGCCGACACCAACCTGCTGGGAATGCCCACCGAAGGCGTGGGCGTGAGCAACAACGTGATGCCCAGAATGTCGGCGCCGACCTTCGAGGCCGCGCGCTTCACCGTGGCCGGCGGGCAGACGGTGAAGCTGGCGATCTCGATCCGGTACTGAACGTTGCCGACCCCGGGCCCGCCTGCACGGCCAGCGCTCAGCCCCCCGCCCTTGACGAGGCCTGCCCCGCCGCCAGCATCGCCTCCAGCATGTCCAGCCGAGGGTGCAGGGGCCGGGGGTAGCCCACGCGGCTGTGCGTCAGGCCGGCGCCCAGCATCGCCTGGGCGATCTGGTAACTCACGGGGCCGGGGTTGACGATGGGCACGGGCAGGCGCTGCTGCAGCCACGCATGCGCCTGGTGCATGGTGGTGGAGCCGAGGATCAGCACCTCGGCGCCGTCCTGCTCGATGGCCTTGCGGCCTGCAGCCTCCAGCAGCGGGAAGACCTCTTCCTCCTTGCCTGACAGCAGGGCCTGGTTGTCTGGCGGCACCTCGATGGCGCGCACCGAGGCGCACTTGTGGTGCAGGCCGAGTTCGTCCAGCGCCTTCTTGTACAGCGGCTTCCAGCGGCTGGCCATGGTGAGGATGGAGAAGCGGTCGCCCAGCATCAAGGCGGTGAGCATGGACACCCGGCCCGGGCCGAAGACGGGGATGTCCAGCACCGAGCGCAGCGCGGCCACGCCGGAGTCGCTCATGGTGTCGATGCACACCGCGGCGAAGCCTTCGTCCTGTGCCCGGCAGCCGGCCTCGAAGTTGGCCGCGTCGGCCAGCACGAAGTCGTGGTGGCTCGAGTAGTTGACCGGCCCGGCCTTGACCGGGCGGTAGACGAACTCGAGGTCCGCGCCCAGCCGCAGGCCCGAGAGCTGCTGCTGGCGCAGCAGCAGGTTGTCCGCTGACATCGCAAAGGGGACGATGACGAGGACACGTTTCATGCCAGCTCCTGCAGGCTCTGCCCAGTGGACCGCACCCGGCCGAACAGGCGCTGGAAGTTGCGCATGGTCACCTGGTGCAGGTCCTCGTGGGTGGTGCCGCAGGCATCTTCGACCAGCGTGACGAGATAGCCGCGGTCGGCCGCCTCGCGGGCGGTGGTCTCCACGCACATGTTGGTGGACACGCCGCACATCCACAGCTGCTCGGCACCCAGCGCCCGCAGCAGGCTGTCGATGTTGGTCGAGGCGAAGGCGCCGATGGTGGTCTTGCGCAGCACGTGCTCGCCGGACAGCGGCTTGAGTTCGTCGACGATCTCGTGCTCGCGGCTGCCCAGGTGGTTGTTGAACTCGACGAAGAGCTTGCGCATGTGAACAGGTGCGTCGCTGGCATCAGGCAGAGCCGCGCCGATGGTCACGTGCAGCACGGGCCGCTGCAGGCCGTGGAAGTGCTCGCGCAGGCGCAGCGTGTGCGGCAGCACCAGGCGCTCGATGCGGTCGAAGCGGTAGTCGCCCACGGGGGAGCCCTCGGCCTGCAGCTTGCGCGCGAGCGCACCTTGCCGCGAGCCCGTGGCGTTCTGCATGTCCACGATGACCAGCGCGGCTTTTGAGGGATCGACCGGGCGTTCGGTCATGTAGGCGCGGATGTAATCGGCGGGAGCGTTCATGTGGCGGATTCTTTCTGCTGGGCGACCCAGGCCTCGACGATCTCTTCGCCCGTGGCGCACCAGACGCCCGGGTGCTGCAGCAGGTGGGCGAGGGCTCGCTCCAGGTGCTCGATGCGGTGCGGCTGGCCCATGATGAAGGGGTGGACGGCCACGCACATGACCCGCCCGCCTTCGGCGTACAGGGTGTCGAACTCGTCCACGATCTTGCGGGCGAAGGCCTCGCCTTCCATGCCGCGGCGCCAGCAGATGCTGTCGTTGACCTCCATGCTGTAAGGCAGGCTGACCAGACGGGCGGGCCGCAGGTCCTCGCGAAGGTTCACCCAGGTGGGCTGGTCGTCGTGGTACAGGTCGCACAGGTAGCGGATGCCGGCCTCGGCCACGAGGTCGGGGGTTTGCAAGGTGTTGGAGGCCGCGGGTGAGAACCAGCCCGCGAAGTCGCGACCGGTGAATCTGCGGTGGATGGACTGGCAGCGCTGGATCTCGGCGCGCTCCTCCTCGGGGCTCAAGTTCCAGTGGTAGCGCGTGTTGTACAGGCCGTGGGACATCAACTCCCACTGGCGTTCCATCATGGCCTGCGCGATTTCGGGGTACATCTCCAGCACGGCCATGGACAGCGAGACGGTGCAGCGGATGCGCAGGCGGTCGAAGACCTCCATCAGACGCCATACCCCTACCCGATTGCCGTAATCACGCACGCCGTATCCCAGGATGTCCGGATGCGGGACGCGCGGCCAGGGGTCGCGCACCCGCACCTGCTGCGGCAGGTACTCGTAGTGCTCGATGTTGGGCACCACCCACAGCGCCAGGCGGGCGCCGCCAGGCCACGCCACGGGGGCCCGGTCGGGCAGGGCGCTGTAGTTCAGGCGGTCTTCAAGCCTCATGCATCAACCCGCCCCGCCCTGCTTCCATGCGTCCAGGATCTCCGAACCCGTGGCCGCCCACACGCCTTCGTGGCCCATGATGTGGGCCAGGGCTTCTTCCAGCGCGCCGATGCGGTAAGGCTGGCCGATGGCCCAGGGGTGCAGGGAGATGGCCACGATGCGGCCGTTGCCGGCAGAGGCCTCGCGGTACAGGCCGTCGAACTGATCGATCAGCGCATCACGGAAGTCGTCCTCGGTGTGGTGGTTCTGAACCAGGATGGTGTGATCGTCGATGTCGATGGGGTGGGGCATGGCCACCAGCCCCCGGCCGGCCGTCACGCCTGCGGCACCGCCCTGCCCGGGCGCGTGCTGGTAGTGCGCGGGCGAGGGCGCCAAGGCGACTTGGTTCGTGCTCACGGTACGCACCGGGTAGGGCATGTCGTCGTTCACCCAGTCGCACACGTAGTCCAGCCCGGCCTCGGCCAGCAGATCCAGCGTGGCGTGTGACTGCGACTTGGCCGGCGAGAGCCAGCCGCGCACGGGCGCTCCGGTGGCGGCTTGCAGGATGTCCAGCGACTGCCGGATCCATGCGCGCTCCTGCTCCACCGGCAGCGCGCCGTGGTGCAGGTGGTCCATGTCCAGCCCATGACCCAGGAGCTCCCAGCCCTGGTCCAGGCAGGCCTTGACCAGCGAGGGGTAGCGCTGGGCCACGGCCGCATTGCAGGGGGCTGAGGCGCGGATGCCGTGGCGCCCCAGGGCCTGCAGCACGCGGTGGATGCCCACGCGGTTGCCGTAGTCGCGCAGCGTGTAGTGGCGCAGGTCCGGGTAGGCGGTCTGCATCGCACCCGGTGGCTTGAAGGGCTGGCCCTTCATGTTGAGCGGGAACCACTGCAGCGAGACGGTGACCCACAGCGCGATGCGGGCGCCGCCCGGCCAGGCCACGGGCGGGCGCTGCGGCAGCATGGACCAGTCGTAGCGGTCATGGTCCATGCCCTGGCGGCGCAGCGGGTAGTCCAGGTAGTCGGCGGGCAAGGTGGGTGTGGTCATGGCGCCTCCCCGATGGCTTCTCCAATGGGCTCGGCCGCGGCCGCGAAAGCGTCGTGGTAATGGGTGTTGAAGTGGTGCGCGATCTCGCGGCCCGTGGCCAGCCACACGCCTTCGTGGCCGGCGATGTAAGCCAGCGCCTCCTCGAAGGCGGCCAGGCGGTAGGGCTGGCCGATGAGGTAGGGGTGCAGCGGGATGCACATCACCGTGCCCGAGCGTTCGCCCTCCTGGTACAGGCGGTCGAACTGGCGCTTGAGGATGTCGCCGTAGCGTCGGGGCGAGACCAGGTTGACGTTGTAGACGATGGTGTCGTTCATCTCCAGCGAATAGGGGATGCTGGCCAGGCGCCCCTGCCGGACCTTCACCGGGCCGGGCTGGTCGTCGTGGAACAGGTCGCAGACGTAGCTCAGGCCCATCTCGGCCACCAGGTCCATGGTGCGCTCGGTGTAGGTCAGCGCGGGGGCGAGCCAGCCGTCGAGCTTCTGGCCGGTGTGGTCGCGGATGGTGTCGATGGAGTCCTGGATGACGGCGCGCTCCTGCGCTTCGCTCATGCCCATCAGGTAGCGCGTGTTGTAGGTGCCGTGGGAGTAGAACTCCCAGCCGGCGTCGGCGCAGGCCTTGATGACCTCGGGGTGGTGCTGGCACACCGCGACGTTCAGCGACACGCTGCCGCGCACGCCGCAGCGCTGCATGGCGTCGAACATGCGCCAGAAACCCGCGCGGTTGCCGTAGTCGCGGTAGCTGTAGTTCAGCACGTCGGGCGCCGGGCGGGCCCAGGGCGCGCGCGCCGGGTTGCGCGGCGGGTTGAGTTCGTAGAACTCGATGTTGGGCGCCACCCAGAAGGCCACGCGGGCTCCGTTGGGCCAGCGGATGGTGGGCCGGCGGTCCCAGGGAAGGTGGTCGTAGAAGCCGGGGTCGCGCAGGGTCATGCGGCGCCTCCTGGTGCGGCCGTGGCCATCGTCGGCAGGGCGCGCAGATGCGCCAGCGCCTCGTGCACGGAGATCACGTCGGCGTACTTCAGCATCATGTCGTAGAGGTTGGCGAAGTGCGGGCTCTCGTGCTTGTCGGCCACGCACTCCTCGGGGACGATGGTGCGGTAGCTGCGCTGCAGGCTGTCCACCACGGTGGCGCGCACGCAGCCCGAGGTGGAGCCGCCGGTCACCACCACCGTGTCCACGCCGTGGAAGTTGAAGATGGAGCCGAGGTTGGTCTCGAAGAAGGCCGAGGCCATGCGCTTGTTGACGATGATGTCGCGCTGGCGGTCGATGCGCAGTCGGTCGTCGAACTCCGAGCGCCGGCTGCCCACCTTGATGTTCTGCAGCGAGTCTGGCGTGTTGGTGCGCGTGCCCCAGATGCCGCAGTCCTCGCCGGAGTCCATGTAGGCCACGTAGGTCCACACCACGGGAAAGCCGTTGGCGCGGAAGGCGTCGGCCAGCTCGTTGATGTGGCCCAGCTGCTTCGGGTCTGTCTCGTAGGCGGTGGCGAACTCGCCCACGCAGGTGTAGGCCTTCTGCGGGTCCACGTTGATGAGCGCGGGCTTGCGGCCGAAGCCGAAACGCTTGCGCGTGGGGTTGGCCTTGGCGTCTTCGAAAAGCTGGCGCGCGGTCTTGTCGGAGGTCTGCATGGGCGGTCTCTGGAAGGGAAGGTCTGGGGATTCGGGTGCTGGCCGGGGATCGTACGGCTGGGCTGGCGGTGCGGTTCGGTGCGGCCTTGATCAGCGAGCGATTGCTCAAGCCCGCGGCGGCCGGCGCAGCAGGGCACACCAGTCGCTGAAGGTGCCCTCACCGGCACACAACGCGTGCGTGGCCTGCAGCAGGTGTTGGGCGTGCTCTGCGGGCCACACGCGACCTGTCAGGTCCATGAACTTGGCCGTCAGCTCGTCCGCCGTGTAGGGCGAGGCGTCGTCGCCGCGGTTGACGCCCGCTTCGCCCGCCCACTGCCGGCCGTCGGTGGTGGTGATGACCACGCGCGCCGGGCGCTCCATGGGCAGGCGCCGTGTCATGGCGGGGTCTTCGGTCAGGTCCACCTTCTGCGCCAGGGCCAGGATGCGCGGGTCACGCACCGCGTCCCAGGTGAAGCTGGCCATGGCGCTGCTGCCGTTCACCAGCCGGGTCGCCACGGCGAACGGCACGGAGAACTTGGCCGCCAGCGTGTTGCGCGGCGCCTTGTCGTCCAGTTCGGCCGCCAGGTGGTAGCTGCGCACCTCGATGTGCTGTATCTCATCGGGCGCGGGCAGCCTGCCCTGCGCGGCCTCGATGGCGTCCAGTGCGTCCAGCGTGCCGTGGTTGTAGCGGCAGCAGGAGTGCAGCTTGAAGTAGTTGTGCAGCAGGTGCCAGTCCTGTCCCAGGTCGCGCAGCACTTGCGTGGTGTCGAAGTGCTCGGAAATGATCTGCCCGAACAGCGAGCCGGGCCCGTCGTGCTCGCCCGTGAAGCCGCAGCCCGCCAACTCCACGGCCAGCAGGCCGTTGCGGTTGCTCATGCCGGCATAGACGTTGCGCACCAGCCCGCCTTCAAGCATGGTGCGCTTGGAGGTGGCGGTGGTCAGCGAACTGGCAATGTTGATCGCCTCGCGCAGGCCAGCGGCGTCCAGGCCCATCACACGGGCGCAGGCCGCTGCCGCGCCCACCGTGCCCCAGGTGCCATGCGGGTGCATGGCACCCCGCAGCTGTGAGGCCGCGCCCAGCCGAGAGCCTACTTCGTAGCCCACCACCAGGGCGGACAGGAAGGTGTCGGCGTCGGCCCCTTCCCGCTCGCACAGGGCGAGCGCGGCCGGCAGCACATGAATGGCCGGGTGGCCGCGCGAGAAGCGGTTGCCTTCATCCATTTCCAGGAAGGTGCCGCCGGTGCCGTTGACCAGCGTCGCGGCTTCCGCGTGGGCGTGGGTGCCCAGGCCGATGAGCGTGGCGCTGGCACCCGGGGCCGCCCGCGAGTGCTGGCGCTGCGCGAGCGCGCGCAACTCAGGCTCTGCCGAGCCCGCCGCGATGGCTGCGAGTGTGTCGGCCAGGATCCAGCCGGTGTGTGTGCGCACGGCCTGCGGCAGCGCTGCAAAGCGCAGGCCGGCAGCGAAGGAGCTCAGGGTGTCGAGGTAGTCCATGGATGCGGAGTTCAGGATGCGGGTTGCGGCGCGCAAACGCTTGGCGCCCCTGCCTGCAGGTCGTTCAGGATCTCACTGGGCAGGCTCCACTGCACGCCTTCGCGTGAGCGCAGCTCGGACAACAGGCGCTTGAACGCGCCGATACGGCTGGACATGCCCGTGACCCAGGGGTGCACCGGCAGCCCGAAGACGGCGCTGCGCCCGCCCTCGGCGCATTCCTGGCGCAGCCGGTCAAAGGCCTGCAGGGCCAGGGCCGCATGGTCGCGGGGCTCCAGGTGTCGGAACCATTGGCACTGCACATCGTCCCACTCGGCTGAGAGCGGTACAGCCCACAGGGGCGGCTCGGTGAGCAGCGGGTAGGGCTGGTCGTCGTTGCACCAGTCCAGGGTGTAGCGCAGGCCCCCCTCGGCCAGCAAACCAAAGGTGTGCGCCGTGGTGCCCCAGTCCTGGCTCAACCAGCCCTGCACCCGGATGCCCGTGGCGGATTGCATGGCGGCCAGGCAGGCACCGATGTGCGCGCCTTGCTCATCGACCGACATGCGGCTGTGCATGAGCTCCGTGGCGGCCATGCCGTGGCCCACCCACTCGCAGCCCATCTCCTGCAGCCTTGCCACCAACCCGGGCAGACGCTGCACGGCCAGGGCATTGGCCGCCACCACGGGGCGGATGCCTGCCTCGCGCAGCGCATCCATCACCCGGAAGATGCCCACGCGCAGGCCGTACTCGCGCTGGGTCCAGCTGCGGTAGTCCGGCGTGAAGCTGCCGTACTCGCCCACGAAGCGCGGGTCGCGGATGTGGCCGCTCGGGGGCTCGGCCTCCCAGTGCTCGAGGAACAGCACGACAAAGGCGCGCAGTGCGTGAGGTGTCGTCTCGCCCGGGTGGGGGCCGAGCGCGTGCCCCCTTCCAAGCCCTACATGGGCAAGGGGCCATTTCTGGCGGGAGCGGTACCGGTAAAGCTCGTGGTCCATCGAGGTGGAGGCGGGGTCTGGCCGGGTCTCCAGCCTGGAGAGGGCTGTTCCCCTGATTGACAAGTTCAGGGCGGCTTCGGATGATCTGCGTCTATTGTTCTAACATTAGAACAAAGGCGGCAATGCGCCGTTGGTGGTTTTCCCTCAAGTTTCCCCTCAGGGTTTGCCTTCCCCGGTAACCTTTTCTTCACCACTTCTCTGCCGAGGACTGTCCATGACTTCTCGTAACACCGACTCCCGCCTCTCCCGCCGCACGGTGCTCAAGGCCGGCGCCGCCACCACCGTGCTGGGCGCGCCCGGGCTGCTGCTGGCCCAGCCGGCGGCCGTGAAGATCGGCCTGGTGCACCCGGTCAGCGGCGGCCTGGCCTACAGCGGCGGCCAGGGTCGTCTGGGCTGCCAGATGGCCATCGACGAGATCAACGCCGCGGGCGGCATCAAGTCCATGGGCGGCGCCAAGCTCGAGGCCGCGCTGGGGGACTCGCAGTCACGGCCCGAGGTGGGCGTGGCGGAAGTGGAGCGTCTGCACCAGGTGGGCGTGGCCGCCTATGTGGGCTGCTTCTCCAGCGCCATCGCGCTGCCCGCCACCCAGGCCGCGGCCAAGTACAACACCCCGTTCATGATCGACGTTGGCGTGTCCGACCTGATCGTGCGCCGCGGCTTGAAGAACGTCTTCCGTCTGGCGCCGGGCTTTGGCAAGTGCGTGGACGACGCGATCGCCGGCCTGGGCGAGATCAACAAGGCCGCAGGCGGCGTGGCCAAGAGCGCCGTGCTGGTGCATGAGGAGTCGGAGTTCGGTACCGGCACGGCCAAGTTGCTGGCCGACCGCCTGCCTGGCATCAACATCCAGGTGGCCGAGGTCATCAAGCACGCCAACCCCACGCGGGACTTCTCCAACGTGGCGCTGCGCATCCGGGGCCTGAAGCCGGATCTGGTGATCATGAGCAACTACCAGAACGAGTACGTGCTGCTGGCCCGCACCCTGCACCAGCAGCGTGTGGACCTGGACGCGATGTTCAGCGTGCTGGGCGGCGGCTTCAACTTCCGGCTCGTCAAGGAGCAACCGGAGATCGCCCAGCACATGATGGACTTCAACCACTGGTACAACCCGCGCAATGCCAAGGCGGTGGCCATGCGCAAGGCGATGGAGGACAAGGGTGGCCTGTTCACCTTCGAGGTGTACTGCGGCTACAACGCGGTGAAGTGCTACGCCGACGCGCTGGAGCGCGCCCGCACGGCCGACAAGGAGCGAGTGATCGCGGCGCTGGAAGCCAGCACCTGGGCCGACCACTTCATGCCCTACGGCCCGACCAAGTTCGTTGACGGCCAGAACACGGGCGGCCGTGCGGCCATGCTGCAAGCCAGCCGGACCGACATCAACGTGGTGTGGCCCAACGAGTTCGCCGGCGCCAAGCCCATCTACCCCCGCCCGAAGTTCAGCTGACCCGACCTCGGGTTGCCCACTGAGGTTCCGGGGCCCGCGGCGTTCGCGGCGGGCCCTCGGCGCCTCGTTCCAGCGATCTTCACACCACCCAGGGGGACGCCGTCTTGGACGCCACGATCCTGCTGGCCGCCACGATCAACGGATTGCTGATCGGGGGGATCTACACCCTCGTCGCTTCCGGCCTGACGCTGATCTATGGCGTGCTGCACATCATCAACTTCGCCCACGGCAGCCTGCTGATGCTGGCCATGTTCGGCGTGTACTTCCTGCTCACCAAGCTGGGGGTGGACCCGTACCTGTCCTTGGTGGTCATGGTGCCGGCGATGTTCGCGCTCGGCTACGTGATGTACCGCGGGCTCATCGGCAGATTAGCCCACGGCAAGGACGAGAACATCCTGCTCATCACGCTGGGGCTGTCCATCCTGATCGAGAACCTGGCGCTGATGTTCTTCAAGGGCGACACGCGCACGATCTCGGTGTCCTACTCCGACCGCATGGTGGAACTGGGGCCCTTGCTGCTGTCGTTCCCGAAGATCGTGTCCTTCTTGGCGGCCATGGTGCTGTGCGCGCTGCTGGGCTTGTTCATCCAGCGCACCGACACCGGGCGCGCCATCCGCGCGGTGGCCAAGGAGCGCATGGGCGCGCGCCTGGTGGGCATCGACGTGGACCGGGTTTTCGCCATCTCCTACGGCATCGGCCTGGCCACGCTGGGTGCAGCGGCCTGCCTGTTGATGCCCATCTTCTACGTCTCGCCCACCACCGGACATGTCTTCGTGATCGTGGCCTTCACCGTGGTGGTGCTGGGCGGCATGGGCAGCTTCTTCGGGGCCGTGGTGGGCGGGCTGATCGTGGGGCTGACCGAATCCTTCGGGGGCCTGTTCCTGGGTGAGAGCCTGGGGCAGATCGGCATCTCGCTGATCTTCATCCTGATCCTGCTCTTGCGGCCCCAGGGCCTCTTTGGGGGTGGCAAATGAGCGCGGCGCGTGGAGCGGGCGGCGGCTGGCCGCTGCACCTGGGCTTGCTGGCCGTCGCCCTGGCCTTCCCCTTCGTGTTCCCCTCGCCTTTCATGGTGAACTTCGGGGTGATGGCGCTGTTCTACGCCTTCATCGGCCAGTCCTGGAACATCGCCGGCGGCTTTGCCGGCCAGCTGTCCTTCGGCCATGTGGTGTTCTTTGGCGCGGGGGCTTATGCCTCCACTATCTTCCAGCTGCGCTTCGGCTTCTCGCCCTGGTTCGGGCTGCCGGCCAGCGCGGTGGCCGGGGCGCTGGTGGGCTGGGTCATCGCCGTGCTGTCGTTCCGCGCCGGTCTGAAGGGTTCGTACTTCGCGCTGATCACGCTGGCCTTTGCCGAGGTGCTGCGCATCGTGGCCAACTCGGTGGAGATCACCGGCGGCGGCCTGGGCATGCTGATCCCGGCAAAGCCCAGCGCCGCCAACTTCCAGTTCAAGGAGCGCATCGGGTTCTATTTCCTGATCCTGGCGCTGACGGTGGGCTCCATCGCGGTGGCGCTGTGGCTCAAGCGCTCGCGCTTCGGTGCGCAGCTCGCGGCCATCCGCGAGAACGAGGACGCGGCCAAGGCCCTGGGCATTGACGTTTACACCGAGAAGGTCAAGGTGATGATGCTCTCCGGCGCCATGTGCGGCCTGGGCGGGTGCTTCTTCGCGCAGTATTTCCTCTACATCGACCCCACCATCGTCTTCGGCGTGGACAAGTCGGTCGAGATGCTGCTGGTCAGCATGATCGGCGGAGCGGGCACCGTGTACGGGCCGCTGATCGGCGCGGTGCTGCTGGCGGCCATCAGCGACGTGGCGCGCGTCATCACCAACGTGCAGGGCCTGTCGCTGGTGCTGTATGGCACGCTGCTGGTGATCATCATCGCCTTCCTGCCCAACGGCCTGATCGACCTGTTCAAGCGCATCGGCCGGCGATCCACGGGCGCGGGCGCACCGGCCGGGCGTGGTGACGGCCAGGGGGGTGCCCGATGAGCGCGCCGATGTTGCAGGTGCAGGGCCTGACCAAGATCTTCGGCGGCCTCAAGGCCGTGGACGACGCCTCGCTGAAGGTTGAAGAGGGCCGCATCGTGGCGCTGATCGGCCCCAACGGTGCGGGCAAGACCACGCTGTTCGCGTGCATCGCGGGCTTCCTGCCCGTCAACACCGGCCAGGTCACCTTGCTGGGGCAGGACATCACGGGCTGGCCGGTGCACCGCATCGCGCGCCTGGGCATGGTGCGCACCTTCCAGATCACCCAGCCCTTTGCCAAGCTCAGCGTGCACGAGAACATCGCCGTGGGCGCCTACCAGCGCTTTACCGACCGTGACGAGGCCTGGGCGCATGCGCAACGTGTGGCCGAGCAGGTGGGCATGGGGGCGCAGCTCGAGCAGCCCGCGGCCGACCTCACGGTGGCCGGGCGCAAGCGCCTGGAGCTCGCGCGCACGCTGGCCACCAACCCCAAGCTGCTGCTGCTGGACGAGGTGATGGCGGGGCTGAACCCGTCGGAGATCGTGGAGATCGTGGACATCATCCGCAAGATCCGCGACAGCGGCGTCACGGTGCTGCTGATCGAGCACGTGATGCAGGCGGTGATGAGCCTGTCAGAGCACCTGTACGTGCTGTCCTACGGCCGCATCATTGCCGACGGCGCGCCGCGCGACGTGGTGCGTGACCCGGCCGTGATCGAGGCCTACCTGGGCCGCGGTGCGGCCGAGCAGATGGGCGGGCAGACGAGCGGCCAGACAAGCGGCCAGGACGACGGCCAGGCCCTTCCCCAAGGAGCCCCCCATGCTTGAAGTGCGAGGCTTGCGGGCCGGCTACGGCAGCGTGGAGATCCTGCGCGGCATCGACCTGGACGTGCGCGCTGGCGAGATCGTGGCCGTGCTCGGCAGCAACGGCGTGGGCAAGTCCACGCTCAACAACAACCTGTCGGCGCTGTACCGGCCCTTTGCCGGCTCCATCCGCTTCAAGGGCGAAGAGCTGGTGGGCTGCAGTTCGAGCGAAATCGTCAAGCGCGGCCTGATCCATGTGCCCGAGGGACGGCGGATCTTCCCCAACCTGAACGTGCGCGAGAACCTCGAGCTGGGCAGCCTGGTGCGCGGCAAACCGAACCGGGCTCGCAACCTTGAGCACGTGGTGGGCATCTTCCCGCGGCTGAAGGAGCGCTTCGGCCAGCTGGCGGGCACCCTGTCGGGGGGTGAGCAGCAGATGCTGGCCATCGGCCGCGGCCTGATGTCCGAGCCCGAGCTGCTGATCATGGACGAGCCGTCGCTGGGCCTGTCGCCGCTGCTGGTGGAAGAGATGTTCGCCCTGGTGCGGCGCATCAACGCCGAAGGCCTGCCGGTGCTGCTGATGGAGCAGAACGCGGTGCAGACCCTGGCCATCGCGCACCGGGCCTACATCATCGAGAACGGCGCGGTGGCGATGCAGGGCCCGGCCGCAGACCTGGCACGTGACCCGGAGTTGCGGCGCAACTACCTGGGGCTGTGAACACGGGCAGGACATGGCCGACCTGACGCCGCCGCCTGTGGTGCTGGATTGAACGCATGAACGCCAGCGCCCTGGACGCCATGCGCTCCCCGGAGATGCAGGGCCGCCGCGCCCTGGTGACCGGCGCGGGCTCGGGCATCGGTCTGGCCGTGGCCTGTGCGCTGGCCGCGCGGGGCGCCCGGGTGGCGGGCGTGGTGCAGCACGCGGCGCAGGCTGAAGCCCTGCGTCACCATCTGCCTGATGTGGCTGTCTTCGTCCAGGATCTGCTGGACGACGCGGCCACCGCCGCCTTGCCGCAGCGGGCCGCCCAGGCGCTGGGGGGCCTGGACGCGCTGGCCTGCTGCGCCGGGATCTTCTTCAAGAAGGGCTCGGACGACACCGCGCTGGACGAGTGGCGGGCCACGCTGGAGCTGAACCTCAACGCCACCTTCGTGCTGACGCGCGCGGCGATTGCGGCGATGCGCACGGGAGTGGGCGCTGCCGGGGAGCCGGCGGCTCCTGCTGTGGGCGGGCCGGCGGCGCCCATCGCACCGGATGACCGCAGCGTGGTCGTCATCAGCAGCCAGATCGGTCTGGTGGGCCACGCGCGTGGGGCGGCCTACGCGGCCTCCAAGGCGGGCTTGAACGGCATGGTCAAGTCGCTGGCGCTGGAGTGGGCGCCTGAGGGAATTCGCCTGAACGCGGTGGGCCCTGGCCCGGTGGAGACGGCCATGGTGGCTGGCGTTCTGGCCGACCCGGTGGCGCTGGCCGCCATGCAGGCCAGCATTCCCATGGGCCGCCTGGGCCAGCCGCTGGAGATCGCGGAGTTGGTGAGTTTCCTGCTGTCGTCTCGGGCTTCCTTCATCACGGGTCAGGTCATCTGCGCCGATGGTGGCTTCACGGCCCGGTGACCCAGGATGAGCCCGGCGCCCCCGTCGCTGACAACGGCCTGCGAGCCCCAGGGCTCGGTGGCGGCCGCGACAGCCCTTTCGTCAACCCTCGCGGGGGCAGATGCCGCAGGTGTCGCGTTGACCGTGCTGGCCCCTGTCATCCGCAGCAAGAACGCCGGGCCCACGCAGTTGACCCTGGATCTGTTCTTCAGCGATGCCCAGGCCTATGGCCGCGCGCAGGCCAGTCCGGCCTTGACGGCCGACGCCGTTGCGGGCCTGTATGGTTTGGCGCCGGGCGCGGTGCGCCGCTACGCCATGCCGACCATCCAGGCGTTGAAATTCACCTTGCCACGTGCGGTGTGTGCCGGCTCGCCTGGCGACGGCGATGTCTACGGCGCTCAGCAGCACGGGCCGCTTCTGGCGCTGCAGGTGTGATGGCGAACACGTCGATCGGTCCTGGCATGGCGGCCCGCCAAGACACCGCGGAAGCGGCGCATGCCACGCGCCGTCTGCTCCAGCGCCACCAGCCCGGGCAAGAGCCACTGCGTGTGCTGGCGGCCTCAGGGCAGCTCGGCTACGGGATTCCCGAGGCCTCCTTCCATCGCGGGATGGCCCGCGCGCCACATCTGATTGGCTGCGACATGGGCTCCATCGACCCGGGGCCGTACTACCTGGGCTCGGGCGAAATGGCGGCACCGAGCGCGATGGTTCGTCGTGACCTGGCCCTGGTGCTGGGGGCGGCGTTGACGGCCGGAGTTCCCTTGCTCATCGGCAGCGCCGGCACGGCCGGGGCCGCGCCCCATCTGCGGGCCACGGTGAAACTGCTGTGCGAAATCGCGCAGGAGCGCGGTTGGTCCTTCCGTCTGGCCACCATCGCCAGCGATGTGCCGGTGGACCTGGTGCAGGCTGCCTTGCAGGCGGGACAACTCAGCCCCATCGGGCCGATGCCGCTGCCCTCGGGCGACGAGGTGGCGGCGTGTACGCACATCGTGGCCCAGTGCGGCACGGAGACCTTCGAGCGCGCGCTGGCCACCGACCCTGATGTGGTGCTGGCCGGCCGCGCCTGCGACACCGCCATCTTCGCGGCCCTGCCGCTGATGCTCGGCTACCCCGCCGGTCTGGCCCTGCACATGGCCAAGATCATCGAGTGCACCTCGCTGTGTTGCCGCCCGGGGGGGCGTGACGCGATGCTGGCCACACTGGACTTGCATGGCTTCACACTGGAGAGCTTGAACCCCGATCTGCACGCCACGCCGGCGTCTGTGGCGGCACACGCCCTGTACGAGCAGGCCGACCCCTTCGAGGTGGAGGAGCCCGGCGGCACTCTGGGTTTGCGCGAGGCTTGCTACGAGGCCCTGGACGACCACCGCACCCGCGTGTGGGGCGCCACCTTTGCCGAACGGGAGCAGGCCACCTTGAAGGTGGAGGGTGCTGCGCGCGTGGGGGCACGCGCGGTGCTGCTGGCCGGTGTGGCCGACCCGACGTTGTTGCAGCAACTGCCCGAGGTGTTGGCGGCGGTGCAGGCCAAGGTGCGTGCCCTGCTGCCTGGACTCTGGACTGTGCACCCTCACGTCTACGGTCAAGGTGCCGTGCGTGCCTTGCCACCCGCGCAACGCAGCGTCCGGGAAGCCGGTCTGGTGCTGGAGTTCATCGCGCCGACAGCCGAGGAAGCGCGCACCGTGGCGGGCGTCTTCAAGCAGGCCCTGCTGCATCACGGATATCCCGGCCGGGTGGCCACCGCCGGCAACCTGGCCTTTGCCTTCACGCCCAGCGAACTGGACGCACACGAGGCCTTCCGCTTCGTGCTGTACCACGTGATGAGCGGTGTGGACCCCGCATCGGTGTTCCGCATCCAGACCCTCGAGGTCGGCGGCGCAGCCGCCCCGCTGCATTGAGGCCCGAGATGCCCGGCACCCTGCCCATCACCAAGTACCACCAGGTCTACCTGGTGCTGCGCGAACAGTTGCAAGAAGGCCGCTTTGCGCAGGGCCTGCCCGGTGAGCTGGCGCTCACACAGCAGTTCGGTGTGGGCCGCGTCACGGTGCGCCGCGCGCTGGAGCAGCTGGTGCAGGAAGGGCTGATCGTGCGCGAGGCCGGGCGCGGCACACGGCCGGTGGTGCCGACGGCGGCGTCGCTCGCAGGTGTTGATGGCGGCCCCGTGGCCGCCCCGGCGCATCCGGTCACCCGCCTCACCGGCCTGCTGGAGAACATCGTCAGCGTCAGCCGCAGCACCACGGTGAAGGTGCTGGACTGGCGCAGCATCCAGGCCTCGGACAGCCTGGCGCAGGTGCTTCAGGTGGCGCCCGGCTCCACGGTGCGCAAGGTCACGCGGCTGCGCAGCGCGGCGGCCGGGCCGGTGTCCTACATCACCATCTACGTGCCCGAGCCCTTGATCCGCGGCTTCGGCCGGCGCGACCTGGGGCAAAAGCCCGTGCTGCAACTGCTGGAGGAAAGCGGCATCGAGCTCGGCCGCGCCCGCCAGACCGTGACGGCCAGTGCCGCCAACGCCCAGGTGGCGCGCGAGCTGGACGTGGCCGTGGGCACGGCGCTGTTGTCGGTGCGGCGCCTGGTCTACGACAGCGCCGACCGGCCGGTGCAACTGCTGCACGGCCTGTACCGGCCCGACCGTTACGAGTACCAGATGGAGCTCTCCCAGGTGGGCGGCGTGGACGCGCGCATCGTCGCGCACGAGATGGTGCCGTGATGAACGCCCGGCCCGCGCCCCAGACCCTGGCCCAGAAGCTCCTGGCGCGCGCCAGCGGCCGCACGCAGGTGGGCGTGGGCGTGGGCGAGATCGTGAACTGCCGGGTGGACCTGGCCATGTTCCACGACTCTTCCGGCCCGCGGCGCCTGAAGCCCATGCTGGAGGAACTCGGCGCCTCGATCTGGGACCCTTCGCGCGTGGTGCTGGTGATGGACCACTATGTGCCCGCGCAGGACGAGGACTCGCGCCGCATCGTGCGCATCGCGCGCGACTGGGCGGCCGAGCAGCGCCTGCCGCATGTGTACGACTCCATCGGCATCTGCCATGTGGTGCTGCCGCAGCAGGGGCATCTGAAGCCCGGGATGTTCTGCGTGGGCGGTGATTCGCACTCCCCCACGGGCGGGGCCTTTGGCACCTACATGTTCGGCATCGGCGCCACCGAGATGCTGGGCGTGGTGGTGACGGGCGAGTTGTGGGTGCGCGTGCCCAAGACCCTGCGCATGTGGTGGGACGGCGCCCTGGCGCCGGGCCTGACCGCCAAGGACATGATGCTGCACCTCATCGGCCGCTTCGGCATGAACGGCGCCGACTACCAGGCGGTGGAGTTCGCCGGCCCGGCGGTGCGGGCGCTGTCCATGCCCGAGCGCATGACCCTGGCCAATCTGAGCGCCGAGATGGGCGCGCAGACCGGCCTCATCGCCCCGGACGACACCACGCTGGAATGGCTGCGCGGGGTGGGCGTGCAGGACGCGTCGGCCGAAGGTTGGCGGACCGACGAAGACGTGCCCGAGGGCCCGGCGCTGCAGACCTTGCGCCTGGACGCCAGCGCGCTGGAGCCGCAGGTGGCCGCACCGCACAGCCCGGCCAACACCCACGGCGTGGGGGCGCTGGCGGGCGTGGACGTGCAGGTGGCCTACATCGGCGCCTGCACGGGCGCCAAGATTGACGACCTGCGGGCGGCGGCCCAGGTGCTGCGCGGGCAGCGCGTGGCCCTGGGCGTGCGCCTGATGGTGGCCCCGGCCAGCCTGCGCGACCAGGCCCAGGCAGAAGACGAAGGCGTGATGCGCGTGCTGCGCGAGGCCGGGGCCGAGCTGCTGCCCACCGCCTGCGGCGCCTGCTCGGGCTATGGCGGCAGCATTCCCGAAGGCGCCAACGTCATCGCCACCACCGCGCGCAACTTCAAGGGCCGCATGGGCTCGGCCACCGCGCAGGTGTACCTGGCCTCGCCCTACACGGTGGCCGCGTCGGCCCTGCGCGGGCGCATCACCGACCCGCGGGAGGTGATGGCGTGACGAGCACCCACCGCGTCTGGGCCTTCGGTGCCGACATCGACACCGACCAGCTCGCCCCCGGCGCCTACATGAAGCTGGGCATCGAGGGCATCGCGCCGCACTGCCTGGAGGGCGTGCGCGCCGACTTCGCGCGCCAGGTGCAGCGCGGCGACGTCATCGCCGCCGGGCCCAACTTCGGCATCGGCTCCTCGCGTGAGCAGGCCGCCGGCGCGCTGGTGCAACTTGGCGTGCGCGCGGTGATCGCGCCGTCGTTTTCCGGCCTGTTCTTCCGCAACGCCTTCAACCTCGGCCTGCTGCTGCTGACCTGTCCCGAGACGGCGCGCCTGCGCGAGGGCGAACACATCACGCTGGACCTGCAGGCGCTGACCGTGACCACGGCGCAAGGCGAGGCGTTGCGCTGCGAGCCCATCCCCTCCTTTCTGCTGGAGATGGTGGAGGCCGGCGGACTGCTGAACCAGTTGCGCCGGCGGCTGGCGAGGCAAAGCACGCGCGCCGAACCCGCTGCCGTGGCCGACCAGTCCGGCTGAAGCGGACGAGCGCTACGCACGGCCGACCCCTGCTCACCGAGTCTGAAGAAATGACCTCACCCCTTGTTCATGCCCCCGCCTCCGGGTCCGCGCCCTCGGCCCTGTCGCCCGACAGCCCCGCCATCGCGCAGCACCCGGCGCG
Source organism: Rubrivivax sp. (assembly GCA_021300575.1). Taxonomy (GTDB): domain Bacteria; phylum Pseudomonadota; class Gammaproteobacteria; order Burkholderiales; family Burkholderiaceae_C; genus Rubrivivax. The sequence continues at coordinate 13,623 of JAJTDM010000013.1, read as the reverse complement.
CGTGGTCCGCGCCGCCGCCATGCCCGCGGACACCCCGCATGTGCCGGCGGTGATCGTGGGCGGCGGCGCCTGCGGCATGACGGCGGGCATCCGCCTGCGTGACGCCGGTATCGACTGCGTGGTGCTGGAGCGCGACGCCGTGCCCAGCGGTTCCACCGCCCTGTCTTCGGGCTTCATCCCGGCCGCCGAGACGCGGCTGCAGAAGTCCCGAGGCATCCCGGATTCACTGGCGCTGTTCCGCCGCGAGATCGAGGCCAAGAGCCACGGCCAGGCCGCGCCGCACCTGGTGGTGGCCTACACCGAGGGCGTGCGCCAGGCCATCGACGCGCTGGAGGCGCATGGCATCACCTTCGAGGTGGCGGACACCTGGCTTTATCCCGGCCACAGCGTGCACCGCATCCACTGCGTGCCCGAGCGCACGGGCGCGGCGCTGCTCGCAGCCCTGGGCCGCGTGGCGGCGGCGCGCGGCGTGGACGTGCTGACCGAGGCCCTGGTGCGTGAGATCTGGGTGGACGAAAGCTCGGCCGACGATCGCATCATCGGTGTGGGCTATCAACGCCCCGATGGCACAGTGGAACGTCTGACCTGTGACGCGCTGGTCCTGGCCTGCAACGGCTATGGTGGCAATCCCGCGCTGGTGCGTGAGCTCTTGCCGGCCATGGCCGAGGCCAGCTTCGGCGGGCATGTGGGCAATGATGGCAG
>JAJTDM010000013.1:0-12890 GCA_021300575.1 Rubrivivax sp. | reverse complement strand
GCAATGATGGCAGCGCCATCGCCTGGGGCCGCCGCCTGGGCGCCCGCCTGGCGGACCTGGGCGGCTACCAGGGCCACGGGTCCTGGATCATCCCCCAGGGCGCGCTCATGACCTGGGCCGCGATGATGGAAGGCGGTGTGCAGATCAACGCGCAAGGCCAGCGCTTCCACAACGAGAACCACGGCTACTCCGAGGCCGCGGTGGAGGTGCTGGCCCAGCCCGGCGGCATCGCCTGGAACGTGTTCGACACGCCCGTGCTGGACTTGCTGCAGACCTTCCCGGACTTCGTCGAAGCCCAGGCCAACGGCGCGCTGCGCAGCTTTGCCGATGAGGCCGCGCTGGCCGCGCACATCGGCTGCGATGAGGCAGCGCTGCGCGCCACGCTGGCCGCCATCGAGCCGGGTGTGCCGGACCGCTTCGGCCGCAGCTTCAAGCGCAAGCTGGCGGCGCCCCTGCACGCGGTGAAGGTGACGGGCTCGCTGTTCCACACCCAGGGCGGCCTGGACATCGACGAACAATGCCGCGTGCTGCGCGAAGACGGCACCCCCTTGCCCAACCTGCTGGCCGCAGGCGGAGCGGCGCGCGGTGTCTCCGGCAACGAGGTCTGGGGCTACCTCACCGGCAACGGCCTGCTCAGCGCGGTGGCCGGTGGCTGGCTGGCGGGGGGCACAGTGGCGGCGATGCTTGCACAGGAATCCTCGTGATGACCCCCATGAACTTCAAGACCCGCCTCACCCAGCCCACCCCGGTGCTGGCCCCCGGCATCTACGACGCGCTGACCGCGCTCGTGGCCGAGCAGGCCGGCTTCGAAGCCCTGTACCTGTCGGGCGCCTCCATCGCCTACACGCGCTTGGCGCGCTCGGACATCGGCCTGACCACCGCCACCGAAGTGGCCGACACGCTGGCGCGCATCACCGAACGCGTGCGCACGCCCGTCATCGTGGACGCCGACACCGGTTTTGGCAACGCGCTGAACACCCAGCGCACCGTGCGCGCCTTCGAGCGGGCGGGCGCCGCCATGATCCAGCTGGAGGACCAGACCTTCCCCAAGCGCTGTGGCCACCTGGACGGCAAGGGCGTGGTGCCGGCGGCCGAGATGTGCGGCAAGCTGCGCGCCGCGCTGGACGCGCGCCAGAGCGAAGACACGCTGATCCTGGCGCGCACCGACGCGCTGGCCGTGGAGGGCTTCGAGGCCGCCCTCGACCGCGCCGAGGCCTACCTGGCCTGCGGCGTGGACGCCTTGTTCATCGAAGCCCTGCGCACCCCCGAGCAGATGGCCCAGGCCTGCGCGCGCTTTGCCGGCCGTATCCCGCTGCTGGCCAACATGGTGGAAGGTGGCAAGACGCCCATCCAGAGCGCGGATGAACTCGGCCGCATCGGCTTTCGCATCGTCATCTTCCCTGGCGGCACCGCCCGCGCCGTGGCCCACACCCTGCAGCGCTACTACGCCAGTCTGCACACCCACCGCACCACCGCGCCCATGCGCGACCACATGCTGGACTTCGACCAGCTCAACGACGTGATCGGCACGGCGGCGTTGCTGGAGGAGGGGAAGAAGTACGGGTGAGGATCCTCGCGTCCCCAACCGGCTCAGGTGCCTGGGCGCTGCACCCCGTAAGTCTTCAACGCCGAGGCGATCTGCGAGGCTTCGGTGGTGTCTTCGGGGTAGAGCCGGTAGCTGGGCGCCACGATGGGCTCCACGGCCAGGGCCTGGACCACGATCACGCCGTGAAGGGGAAAGCGCGGCCCGGCCAGGGGCAGCAGGGGCTCGGCCCAGTGCGCGAAGTCTGCATGGGCGCGTGCCACATACCGCGCGCGGCCCGTCACCTTGCAGCCCTTCTGCACGAAGATGTCGATGAAGCTCAGGCAGACCTTGGGCGAGTGCTGCAGGTTGCGCACGCTGGTGGGCGAGGCGATGTTCGCCACCACGAGGTGCTGCGCATCGAAGACGGCGAAGATTTCCTTGGGCGAGACGTTGGGCTGGCCGTGGGCGTCGACCGTGGCCAGCCAGCACAGCACGCTGCGCGAGGCGGCCTGTTGGACATCGGGTGTCAGCATGGTGGTGGGGCTTGTCGAGGGCTCAGGTTCGGACCAGGATGCAGATGGCGGCAGCAGGGTCATCTTCCCGCATTCATCCATCGCGGGTCTACGGCGTGCGCAGCAGCGCTTTGATCTTGGCGCGGATGTTCACCGTGGCGTTTGCCGACACGGCGGTCTTCTTCTGGGCACGGCAGGCTTTTCAGTCCAGTGACTACACCTCATCAGAGAGGGTGGCGCAGGCCACGCCTTGGACTTGCGTGACCGGGCGCGGCGGCACCGCCTGAAAAAGCCTCGTCACCGCTGCGTCACCAGTTTGATTTGAATCTCGCACCCCACCGCGTGGGCATAGCGTTTCAAGGTGCTGAGCGACGGGGCATGCAGTCCCGCGGACTCCAACCTGGATACCGCGCTCTTCGTGGTGCCCATGCGTTGCGCGACGGCTTCCTGGGTCAGGCCGGCCTTGGCACGTGCCTTGAGGAGCTGGCTGACCACTTGGTACTCCAACTCCAACGCCTCGTAGGCGTCAGAGAACCCTTTGCGGGAGGCCGCCTTTGCCAAGAAGGCCGCGTGATCGTGTTTGACGGGGCTGTGCTTGAGCTCAGACATTTCGCAACTCCTTGACTCGTTTGCGGGCCAACTTCAGGTCCTGATCTGGTGTCTGCTGCGTCTTCTTGACGAAAGCATGAACGACCACCACTCGCTTGCCCACCAGAAAGCAGTACATCGCACGGCCAATGCCAGGGCTGCCGCGCGGTCGCAACTCGAAAAGGCCGTCGCCCAGGCTGCGTGAATGTGGGAGCCGCAGGTTCGGTCCGTGCTCCATGAGCAACTCGAGCAAGCGAGCGTAGTCCGCAAGTACTTCGACCGGCCAATCCTCGATCTCGGCAAGGATCTTCGGGTGGTAGTACTCGACTGAAAACGCCATCGGCAAAGGTTAGCACGTACGCTAACAACAGGGCAACAGCATGGTGACTAACGGTGAGGTACGAGTGCATGGGGCCGGGCGTCAGTGAGCAGTAGACTCGACCGACAGATGCTGGCCCGGACCCCACAGTTCAGAAGCGGCGGCGCCGTTTCTGGCGTCGCGATCTTGACAGCGCGTAGGGTTCGAATTCCACCTTCTCCCTCACCGCACCGCCGCGAACACGCAGGTGTTGCGCAGGGTTCTGCTGCGGTCGACGCGCTCGTGGCGCATGACCCCTTCCAACGCCATGCCCACGCTGACACAGAGTTGGCGGCTGGCCAGGTTGAGCTCATCGGTGTAGGCCTCGACGCGTCGGGCCCCGAGGCCCGTGAAGGCCAGTTCCAGCAGCGCCCGGGCGGCTTCTCTCGTGTAGCCCTGGCGTTGCGCCGAGCTGCGGCACCAGAAGCCCAGTTCAAACCTGGGCATCTCCCAGTGGATGCGGTGCAAGCTGGTGCTGGCGATGAATCGGCCGCTGCTGCGTTCGAAGGCGAGGTAGGGCAGTGATGTCCGCCGAATGAACGCGGCCTGACTCTCGCGACAGAACATCTCCGAAGCGTCCACCGATGGCTCAGCGATGGCCCAGGGCAGTGAGGCACTCCAGACGCGGAGTTCCTGCAGGCTCTCCACCACGGCGGCATGGACAGCAGCGCCATCGCCCGCCCGCGGGCAACGTAGCAGCAGCCGGGGGGTTTCGATTTCGGTGGGTGCGTCGACCAGGATGGGAGCGGTCATGCGGGCTCGAGATGGAGGGCGGCCGAGTTCACGGCATATCTGGGGCGCGCTGCACGTTCAGTGGGCGCCCGCGCAGGCGCACTTCGGCCTGGTGGCGGTCAAAGTGGGCTTGCATGCGCAGCCACAGGCCGGCATCGCCCCCGCGGTCCTTGCCAAGCCAGGCCTCGATGCGCAACGCCATCTCTGGCGAGACGGCGGCGCGTCCGTTGAGGACCCTGGACAGGGCCGTCCGCGTGACACCGAGCTGCATCGCGGCATCGGTGATGCTCAGGCCCAGAGCTGGTAGCACGTCTTCGCGCAGGATCGCACCGGGGTGTGGGTGGTGATGAAGTGGAGTCATGGCGGCACTCTTCAGTGGTAGTCCAAGTAGTCGACCAGGATGACGTCTGAGCCATCGAATCTGAAGGTCAAGCGCCAGTTGCCGCTGACCGAAACAGCCCAATGCCCGCGCAGGGTGCCCTTCAACGGATGGAGATTCCAGCCCGGAAACCCCATGTCTGGGGGTTGTGCCGCGGCGTCCAGAGCGCGCAACATCCGCCCGAGCCTTGGTGCGTGCTGGGTCTGGATGCCGGCGGTATTGCCGGTCTCAAAGAACTGTCGCAGGCCTTTGTGTTCAAAACTCTTGATCGCCACAGGCGGTCATTGTGTACCTATGCTACACGCGAGGCAATGTCTAGCGGGCTGATACGGCTGCAGATCCAGGGCTCTGCCCTCGATCCTTCTCGAAGGCCCAGGCAAGCTCAGCCAAGCCGTTTCGCCAGTGACTGCACCTCAAAACCTGTGCGGCGCCAGAGGCGCGAGGTCCATGGAGGGGGGCACGCCGCTGGCCAGCTCGGCCACCAAGCGGCCGGTGATGCCGGCCAGAGTCAGGCCTAGGTGGCCGTGGCCGAAGGCGTGGATGACCTGGGGGTCGCTGGGTGAGTGGCCGATGACGGGCAGCGAGTTGGGCATCGAGGGGCGAAACCCCAGCCAGGTGCGGCCCGCCGGGCCCAGACCCGGCACCAGGCGGCGGCTGACGCGCTCGATCATGGCCGTGCGGTGCGGCCGCAGCGGCTTCCCCAACCCGCCCAGCTCCACCGTACCCGCGGCCCTCAGCCCCTCGCCCAGCGGCGTCAGGTAGAAGCCGGCCTCGGGGTCGCACACGGGCGAGTTCAGACGGTGGCCGTCCTGGGGGAACAGCACGTGGTAGCCCCGCTCCGCGTCCAGCCGGATGCGGTCGCCCAGGCTGGCGGCCAAGCGGCCTGAGCGAGCCCCGGCGGCGATCACGACGAGGTCGCCCTGGGCCACAACCTGCCCGCCCGCGATCGCCGCGCGGGCCTCGCTCTGGCGGCTGACGGCCTCCACCGCCGCCTGCACCACGGTGCCGCCCCGGCGCTGGAAGTCCTGCGCCAGGCCCATCATGAAGTGGTGCGGATCGTCCAGGCTGCAGGTGTCCAGGAATCGCACCGCCCGGGCGTAGTCGGGCTTCAGGCCCGGCTCCTCCTCGCGCAGCTGCGCAGCCTGCAGCACCTGCGTGCGCACGCCCTGCTCGGCGCGCATCTGCAATGTCGCCTGGGATGCTTCGAACTGTGCCGCCGTGCGGTACACGTACAAGCACCCAGTACGGCGCACCCGCGCCTGGAGCCCGGCCTGCTCGATGAGGGGCTCCAGGCCTGCGGCGGTCAGGCGGATGAGCTATCCCAGCACGGCTGTGATGCGCTGTACCTCGCTGGGCCGGCTGGCCCGGATGAAGGACCACAGCCAGGGCAGCAGGCCGGGCACATCGCCCCAGAACAGCGACAGCGGGCCGTCGCGGTTGCTCAGCATGCGCGGCACGGCGGCGGTGATGCCGGGCATGGCCACGGGCAGCACGGCGCCGTAGGCGATGGTGCAGGAGTTGCCAAAGCTCGCGGCCGCCTCGTAGCCCACGCCCGGCAGCGGCGGCGTGGGGTCGCACACCGTCACGGCGTGCCCGGCGCGCTGCAGCCACAGCGCGCAGGACATGCCGACGATGCCCGCCCCAATGACGAGCACCCGCTTGCGCTGGCTTTCAGGCAGCAGAGGCAGAGGCGCCAAGGCCTCGAACGAGGGGTTGGCACTCACCATGGCATGCGGTCGCGCCAGCGGTAGTAGCGGATGCTGGGGGCCAGGAACCAGGGCTTGCCCGTGTACAGCGGGCGGGTGGGGAAGGCCAGGCCGTCGAAGGCCGTTCGGCCCTCCGCCAGCCCCAGCACCTGCTGCCCGATGCGCATGCCCAGGTAGCTGCCCATGCCCACGCCCGAGCCGCAGTAGCCCATGGCGTAGTGGATGCCTTCGTGGCTGCCCAGGTGCATCATCTCGTCGAAGGTGTAGGCCACGAAGCCGCACCACGAGTGGCTGATGCGCACCGAGGCCAAGGCCGGAAAGATGCCCACCAAGTCGCGGTAGAGGATGGGCCCGCTGACGCGTGGATCGGTTTCGTTGAAGGACACCCGGCCGCCGAAGACGATGCGTCGCTGGTCGGGCGAGGCGCGGTAGTAGAAAACGACCTTGCGCGTGTCGCTGACGATGCGGTTGTGCGGGATGAGAGCTGCCACCTGTTCCCGCGGCATCTCCTCGGTGGCGATGATGTAGCTGCCGATCGGAATGACACGCCGGCGCAGCCAGGGCGTCAGTGTTCCGGTGTAGCCGTTGGTGGCCACCACCACGTCGCGCGCCAGGGTGGTTCCGCGCGCCGTGGTGAGCTTGAACCTCGCACCGTCGCGCTCCAGGCCCAGTACCGGACAGCGGGGCAGCACCTGGGCGCCGGCGGCCTGCACGCGCTGGAGCAACCCCTGGTGGTAGCGCGCCGGGTCGACGCTGGCGTGCCGCGTGTAGACCACGCCGCCGTAGTAGCTGTCGGTGCCGATCTCCGCGCGCTGCTCCGAGCGGGGCACCAGGTAGGCATCTACGCCGGGGCCCGGGGCGCGGTGCTCGACCTTGCGCTCGAGCTGGCGAAACTGCGCCTCGTTGTGGGCGGCGTGGAAGCGTCCCACCACGCCGAAGCTGCAGTCGATGCTCTCGCGCTGCACGAATTCCCCCAGGTAGGCCAGCGACTGCCGGCCCTCGGCCAGGATGTCCTGGGCCTTCTGCTGCCCGTGGCGGCGCGTCAGCGTGTCCAACGTGGGCTTGACGCTGGTGGAGACCTGGCCGCCATTGCGTGAACTGCAGCCCCAGCCGGCGTCCTCGGCATCGAAGACCGCCGTGTGTCGCCCGCCGCGCGCGGTCTGCAGCGCGGCCTGCAGCCCGGTGTAGCCCGAGCCGATGACGGCCACATCCACCTCGGCGGGGGCGGGCAGGCTGGGCAGCGCCGGACGCGGCGTGGTCTCCCACCAGTAGGGCTGCAGCTTGGCGTCAGCGGTGAAGGGGGCGCCCAGGGGGCCGTCATGCGTGGGTTGGGGGGGTGTGGGCGGGGTCATGGGTTCATGGGCTCATGGATTCAGCGTCGCGTCCTCGAGCAGGAGATCGGCCGCCTTTTCGGCCACCATGACCACGGGCATGTTGGTGTTGCCCGAGGTGACGGTGGGGAAGACCGAGGCGTCCACGATGCGCAGGCCGGCCAGGCCGTGCACGCGCAGTCGGTGATCGACGACCGACTGCGCCGGGTCCGGCCCCATGCGGCAGGTGCTGACCGGGTGAAATACCGTGGAGCACCGGGCGCGGATGTCCTCGATCATCTGCTCGCGCGTTTGCACTGCGGGCCCGGGCTGCATCTCCTGCGCCACCAGACCGGCCAGGGCTGGCGAGGCCGCCAGGCGCCGAAGCAAGGCCGCGCCGTGCAGCAGCTCTTCGAGATCCTTCGGATCGGACAGTGAATTGGGCACGATGCGCGGTGCCTGCAGGGGGTCGGGCGAACGCAGTTCCACATGGCCACGGCTGCCTGGCCGGCAGGGCTGAGCGCTGAGCATGAAGCCGGGGAAGGGGTCGGGGTTCATCAGCGGCCGCTTTCCCGGCGGTGAGCGGGTATAGGACAGCGGCGAGAAATACAGCTGCAGGTCGGGCCTGGAAAGTCCTGGGCGAGAGCGTACGAAACCGCCAGCCTGGTTGACCGACAGGGCCAGCGGGCCTTGTCGGCTCAGCAGGTACTTCAGGCCCACGCGGAGCTTGCCGTGCCAGGGGCGCAGCTGTTCATTGAGGGTCGGCACGCGGGCCCGGTACAGGTGGTCGATGCACAGGTGGTCCTGCAGATGGCGGCCCACTGCCGGGCTGTCATGCACCACCGCGATACCCAGGGCCGAGAGATGCGGCGCCGGCCCCACCCCAGACAACTGCAGCAACTGCGGCGTGTTGATGGCGCCGGCGCACAGGATTACTTCGCGCGCAGCGCGCGCCTGCCGCAACTCGCCGCCCACCGTGTAGTGGACCTGCGTGGCACGGCGCCCCTCGAAGCCGATGCGCTGCACCTGCGCCAGCGTTTGCACCTGCAGTTGCGCGCGCTCCTTGGCCGGGCGCAGGTAGGCGGTGGCGGTAGAGACCCGCCGCCCTTGGTGCACGCTGATCTGGTAGTGCGACACGCCCTCGGCGTTCGCGCCGTTGAGGTCGGCGCTGCGGGGTAGGCCGGCTTCCTCGCAGGCCTGCAGGAACGCGTGGCACAGCGGGTGTGTCTGGGCGCTGACGTCTGCCACCTTCATCGGCCCGCCGCTGCCGCGCTCGGCGCTCGGGCCGAAGGGGCTGTCCTCGAGCTTGCGGAAGTAGGGCAGCACGTCGCGCCATCCCCAACCCGGGTTGCCCAGCGCAGCCCACTCCTCGAAGTCTGCGGGTTGGCCGCGCAGCGCCACCATGGCGTTGATGGTGCCCGAGCCCCCCAGCAGCTTGCCGCGCGGCCAGTAGCCGCGGCGCCCACCGAGTCCGGCCTCGGGCTCGGTGCGGTACATCCAGTTGATGGTCGGGTCGTAGAAGCAGCGGCCGTAGCCGATGGGCATGCGCACGAAGAAGCGCTTGTCGCTGGGGCCGGCCTCCAGAAGCAGTACCTTGTGGCGGCCATTGGCAGTCAGCCGCGCTGCCAGCACGCACCCGGCCGTGCCGGCTCCCACGATGATGTAGTCGAAAGTGTTCACTTCAAAGGCGAAGGCTGGCCCGCAGGGGGCGACTCTGGGGGGGACAGCTCGCAGGGCCTCCTGCGGAGGAGGCCCCCCCGCTGAGGAGGTTGACATACGCGGGCCCGCAGCGGGCAGGTCCACTTTGGGCAATCTTCAAGGCCAATGACGTCGGCGGTCGCTGAACAGCACTTCAAGGCCGAGTGCGCTCAGGCCTTGCCGTTGCCGTAGGCCGGCGGGCCGCGCAGAGTTGCTCCATGACCTGACCCAGCACTTCCACGCCCTGTTCGATGTCAGGCGGGCGGACGGCTCCGAAGCCCAGGACCAGGCCGCTGGCGCCGCCGCCTGGGGGCGGCGTCAGCGAGAAGCGCGTGATGGCAGAGACCGTGATCGCCCGTTGGCGTGCGGCCTCGACCACGTCCTGCTCGGACAGGGTGGCCTGAAAGCGCGCGATGGTGTGCAGCCCGCTGTGGCTGGGCACCACTTCCAGCAGTCCGGCCAAGCGTCGCCCAGCCGCCGCGCAGAGCGCGTCATGCCGCTCGGCATAGATGCGCCGCATGCGTCGCAGGTGCGAAGAAAAGTGTCCTTCGTCGATGAACTCGGCCACGAGGGCCTGCACGACCGTGGGCACGCCTTGCAACAGCTGGCTCATCACGGCCTTGACCGTGTCCACCAGCGAGGGCGGCACCAACAGGTAGCCCAGGCGCAGGGAGGGAAACAGCGACTTGCTGAAGGTCCCCACGTAGATGACCCGGCCCGTGGTGTCGATGCTCTTGAGCGTCGGCAGGGGCACGCCGCCGAAGGAGAACTCGCCGTCGTAATCGTCCTCGATGACCCAGGCCCCGGCCTTCTCGGCGGCGTGCAGCAGCGCAAAGCGTCGTTCCAGGCTCATCACCACCCCCAGCGGCTGCTGGTGCGAGGGGGTGACGAAGGCCATCGCAAAGCCAGGGCAGCGCGCCAGGCCGTCTTCCACCCGCAAGCCCTGCGCGTCCACCGGAACGGGCAGCAACTCGGCACCGGCGGCGATAAGGCTGTTGCGCGCCCCGATGGCGCCCGGGTTCTCGAACCAGACCGCATCGCCGGGGTTCAACAGCAGCGATGCTGTCAGGGAGAAGGCCTGCTGAGCGCCACTGACGATGAAGATCTGCTCGGCGTCGCAGACGATGCCGCGGTTGGCACGCAGGTGGGAGGCGATGGCCCGGCGCAGGCCAGGGTGGCCGAAGGGCTCACCGTAACCCATCACCTCATCACGGCCGCGCCGCCAGTGCTTGGCGGACAGACGCGCCCACTGCGCCATCGGGAACGCATCAAAGGCGGGCAGCGCCGTGGTGAAGGCGCGGGGGATGGCGGGCAGGCGCTGACGCTGGCCGAAGAGCTCGAGCGAGCGCTCGGTGGCGTGCGACAGCCGCGGTGCACCGGCTTCGGGGCCAGTGGCGGTGGCGGCCGGCATGGGCCGGGGTGCTTCCAGAGCTCGGGTCACATAGGTGCCCGCGCCGACCCGCGACTCGATCAGCCCCTCGGCCGTCAGGCGGTCAAAGGCCTCGATCACGGTGGTGCGTGACACGGCCAGATCGCACGCCAGTGTGCGGCTGGCTGGCAAGCGTTGCCCTGGAGCGATGGTCCCGGACAGGATCAGTTCACGCAAGCCTACGTGCAACTGCGTGCTGACCGGCCTGGTGGAGCCGTGCTCAAGGCGTATTGACAGGAGCAGCGCCCCGCCCGCGCGCTTGACCATCCCAGAGCCTCCGATACTTGGATTGGACTGTGTACAAACGGTATCACGGAATGTTCAAAATGGACCTTTCGGGCAGTCCATTTCTGTCTGCATCATGTGGCGATGCCCAGGGTGCCGCGCCAGGCGTTGCGCGGGAAGCCATGGTCCACGAGGACAAAGAACAGGGGGCCGCTTGAAGATCCAGCGCATCGAGACGTTCAGCGACCCGTTTGTCGGCTTCGTGCGGGTCACGGCTGACAACGGCGCGCAGGGCTGGGGGCAGGTCTCGCCCTATCAGGCCGACATCACCTGCACCATCTTGCACCGCCAGGTGGCCCCCTGGGCCCTGGGGCGCGACGCCCTGGACCTGGAGGAGCTGGTGGACTATGTGTTCGAGCGCGAGCACAAGTTCCCGGGCTCCACGCTGTACCGCGCCATCGGTGGAGTGGAGACCGCCTTGTGGGACTTGCGCGGCAAGCTCGAGGGCAAGAGCGTTTGCGAACTGCTAGGCGGCACACCACGGCGTCTGCGCGCCTACGCCTCGTCGATGAAGCGCGACATCACCCCGCGTGACGAGGCCACGCGCCTGTGCGAGTTGCGCGATCGTCTGGGATTCGATGCCTTCAAGTTCCGCGTGGGCGCTGAGTGCGGACGCAATGTCGACGAGTGGCCCGGCCGCACCGAGGAGATCGTGCCCACCATGGCGCGCGCCCTCGGCCCTGAGGTGGCCCTGATGGTGGATGCCAACAGCTGTTTCACGGTGGAGCGCGCCATCGAGGTGGGCCACCTGCTGCAGGACCACGGCATCAGCCACTACGAAGAGCCCTGCCCCTACTGGGAACTCGAGCAGACCCAGGCCGTGACTGCGGCGCTGGCCATCGACGTCAGCGGCGGCGAGCAGGATTGCTGGATGCCCACCTGGCGCCAGATGATCGACATGCGCGCAGTGGACATCGTGCAGCCCGACGTCTGCTACATGGGCGGCATCACCCGCACGCTGCGCGTGGCCCGGCTGGCTGCGCAGGCGGGGCTTCCCTGCACGCCGCACAGTGCCAACTTGTCCATGGTGACCCTGTTCACCATGCACCTGCTGGGTGCGATTCCCAACGCCGGTAAGTACCTGGAGCTCTCCATCGAGGGGCCGGACTACTACCCCTGGCAGGAGGGGCTGTTCCGCCGCTCGCCCTATACCGTGGTGGACGGCCACGTCACCATCCCCTGCGATCCCGGCTGGGGCGTCGAGATCGAACCCGCCTGGCTGGAGCGCGCCGCCTACCAGCAAAGCGAGCGCACGTGAGCCGCTCAGCTATCCTGGGGGCGGGGCAGGAGGCGGCGCTCGTGGCCAGCGTGCGGGCCACCGGCGTGCTGCCGGGCCTGCCCGACGGGCACTACATCGACGGCGCTGGTGTGCCGGCGATTTCCCGCGCCACTATGGAGTCCTTCGACCCGAGCACCGCCCAAGCCTTTGCCCGCTTTGCGGCTGGTGACGCGCAAGATGTCGACTGCGCCGTGGCCGCGGCGCGCCGCGCCTTGTCCGGGCCCTGGCGCCGCACCACCCCGGCCGAGCGCGGCCGCATCCTGGCGCGGACCGCCGCGCTGATCCGGGCCCATGCGGCACCACTGGCCATTGTCGAGTGCGTGGACGCGGGCAAGCGGCTGGCCGAGGCGCGTGGTGACGTCGCCTCCGCGGCGCGCACCTTCGAGTACTACGCTGGTGCCTGCGACAAGCTGCAGGGCCGCTCCATCCCTCTGGACGTCGACCACCTGGCCTACACGGTGCTAGAACCCGTGGGGGTGTGCGCCCAGGTGGTGCCCTGGAACTATCCCCTGGCCACGCTGGCCCGCGGGCTGGCACCGGCCCTGGCGGCCGGCTGCACGGTGGTGGTCAAGCCGGCCGAGACCACGCCCTTCACGGCGCTGCTGCTGGCCGAGTTGCTTACCGAAGCAGGCCTGCCACCGGGCGTGTGCAACGTGGTCACGGGCACGGGCGCACAAGCCGGGGCAGCGCTGGTGGCGCACCCGCAGGTGGACCACATCACCTTTACCGGTTCGGTGCCCACGGGCATGGAGGTGATGCGCGCGGCGGCGTCGAATGTCACCCACGTGCTGCTCGAGCTGGGGGGCAAGTCCCCCGTGGTGGTGATGGCCGATGCCGATGTGCCGCAGGCGGTGGACGGCGTGTTCGGTGCCATCTTCGAGAACGCCGGGCAGATCTGTTCGGCCGGCTCACGGTTGGTGGTGGCCAAGCCGCTGCACGCGCAGATCGTAGACGCTTTGACTGTGCGGGCGCAAGCCCTAGTCTTGTCCAACGAGGTTTGAGCCTGGAGGCGGGCCCGTGATTCCAGCGAGGAATGAGCCTGGAGGAGTGCAGAGGGGGGTGGTTTGTTGCGGCCCGTGGTGGGCTGCT
>JAJTDM010000096.1 GCA_021300575.1 Rubrivivax sp. | reverse complement strand
AGGTGTCATCACAGTCTCCGAAGTCCGGGGAAAAGTCCCCGAGAACGAAGGTACGACTGTGTGAAGCGCGAATCTCGCCGCGCGCCTCCACCGCGTCAGCGGTTTAGTTCAACGTCTTCTGGCACGACTACAAGGTCATCGTGGCTGCAGGGGCTGCAGCCGGGGTAGGCCTGGAGGCCTTGCCGCCTGTGCGCAAGGCCATCGGCAGCGGGTTCGAGAGCAAGACCATCACCTTGTCGTGCGGCAAGCTCACCACGGGCGTGACGGTGGCGCAGTGGTCTTCGATCCTGATGCTGCGCAATCTGAAATCTCCCGAAACCTACTTCCAGGCAGCGTTTCGGGTGCAGTCGCCGTGGTCCATCAAGAACCCCAATGGCGACAACCCGAACGAAGAGGAAATCCTGAAGCCCGTGTGTTTCGTCTTCGACTTCGCCCCGACGCGGGCCCTGCGCCAACTGTCGGAATACGGCGTGGGCCTGTCGCCCAACGAGAGCAATCCAGAAAACGCCGTCAAGGACTTGGTGGCCTTTTTGCCCGTGCTGGCTTACGACGGCGCCCACATGACGCAGATCGATGCGGGCGGCATCCTGGACATTGCCATGGCTGGCACTTCCGCCACGCTGCTGGCCCGTAAGTGGGAAAGCGCACTGCTGGTGAACGTGGACAACGGCACGCTGCGACGCATTCTGGACAACCCCGACGCGATGGCTGCGGTCGAACGCATTGAGGGCTGGCGATCGCTGGGCGACAACATCATCGAGACCATCATCAACAAGAGCGAGAAGGTCAAGGGACTCAAGAACAAGGCCAAGGAAGGAAAGCTCAGTCCCAAGGAAAAGAAGGAGCTTTCTGCCGAGGAAAAGGAATACAAGTCCCGGCGCAAGCTGGTTCAGGAAAAGCTCATCAAGTTCGCCACCCGCATCCCCGCGTTCATGTACCTGACCGACTTCCGGGAAAACACGCTGCAGGACGTGATCACCAAGCTGGAGCCTGAACTGTTCCTGACGGTGACGGGGCTGACAGTGCAGGATTTCCATCTGCTCGTGCGGCTCAAGGTGTTCAACACCGAGCAGATGAATCAGGCGGTGTTCGCATTCCGGCGCTACGAGGATGCCTCGCTGCGCTACACAGGTATCGACAGCCATCAGGGGCTCACCCAGTACGGGCTGTACGACACCGTCGTGGCCAAGGAGCAGGGAGTGGCTGCCCTGGCTGCAACTTGATGGCTGCCATGCACGTTGAATGGAATCGACCCTTTCCGCTTCAAGATCGCCCAGTACGGCCGCTCAATCACCCATGACCCCAACGCCCCCGCCCCCAGCCGTCATCCTGCTCAGCGGCGGCCTGGACTCCACCACCGTGCTGGCCATCGCCAAGGCGCAGGGCTACGCGCCCTACGCGCTGAGCTTTCGCTACGGGCAGCGCCACGAGCAGGAACTGCGCGCGGCCGAGGCCGTGGTGGCGCGCATGGGCGTGCAGCGCCATGTGGTGGCCACCATCGACCTGCGCGAGTTCGGGGGCTCGGCGCTGACGGCCGACATCGCCGTGCCCAAGGGACGTTCGGGCCCCGAGATGTCGCACGGCATCCCGGTCACCTACGTGCCCGCGCGCAACACTGTGTTCCTCAGCTTCGCCCTGGCCTGGGCCGAGACGCTGGGCGCGTCCGACATCTTCGTTGGCGTGAACGCGCTGGACTATTCCGGCTACCCGGATTGCCGCCCCGAGTACATCGCCGCCTTCGAGGCCCTGGCCCGCCTGGCCACCAAGGCGGGGGTGGAGGGCTCGCAGCGGCTGAAGATTCACGCCCCGTTGATGCACTGGAACAAGGCGCGCATCATCCAGGAGGGCCTGGCCCTGGGCGTGGACTATGCGCTCACCAGCAGCTGCTACGACCCGGCCGAGGACGGCCGCCCCTGCGGCGAGTGCGATGCCTGCGCGCTGCGGGCCAAGGGCTTTGCCGAAGCCGGACAGGCCGACCCGCTGCTTGTGCGCCACGGTCTGGCCTGAAAAGGCCTCGCCCTGCCGCCCGGCGCGCTCCCCGCGACAATGGCGGTGCCATGAACCTGCCCATCGCTCTCATCATCTACGCCGCGGCCATGACCCTGGCCAACTTGTCGGTGGCCGCCTTCGGGCCCAGCGTCACGGCGATCAATGCCTTCGTCCTGATCGGCCTGGACCTGGCGCTGCGCGACTGGCTGCACGTGCGGCTGAAGGTCTGGCAGATGGGCGCACTCATCGCCTTCACGGGCGTGCTGACCTTCGTGCTCAACCCGGCGGCGGGCAAGATCGCCGTGGCCTCGGCAGTCGCCTTCACCGCCGCGGCGCTGGTGGACTGGGCCACCTTCCTTCGGTTGAAGGGCAGCTGGCTGCGCCGCGCCAACGGTTCCAACGTGGCTGGGGCGGCCGTGGATTCGCTGCTGTTTCCCACCATCGCCTTCGGGGCGCTGATGCCGCAGATCGTGCTGGCGCAGTTCGTGGCCAAGGTGGCCGGGGGCGCGTTCTGGGCCTGGCTGCTGTCGAGGCTGGCCAAGGGCGGGCTGACAGCCCCCAAGAGTTGAGTTTCCGCCCAGGCTCGTCCAACCTTCAGAGGGGACACCCCATGAAATCTCGCATCTCCACCCTGGTGGCTGCTGCCGCTGCCGCCCTTACCTGGGGCGCCAGCGCCACCGTCCACGCCCAGGAAAAGTTCACTTTCCTCACCAACTGGTATGCCATCGCCGAGCACGGCGGCTTCTACCAGGCCCTCACGCAGGGCCTGTACAAGAAGGCGGGCCTGGACGTGACGGTCAAGATGGGCGGCCCCCAGGTCAACGGCATGCAGATCCTGGCCGCAGGCCAGGCTGACTGCTACCTCGGCTTCGACGTGCAGACCATGAAGGTGCGCGAGCAGGGGGTCGAGGCCGTCACGGTGGCAGCGGTGTTCCAGAAAGACCCGCAGGTCTTGATCGGCCACCCCGAGGTCTTCAAGAAGATGGAAGACCTCAAGGGCAAGACCATCCTCATCTCGGGTGACGCCCGCACCAACTACTGGCCCTGGCTGCGCAGCACCTACGGCCTGCAGGAATCGCAGGCGCGGCCCTACACCTTCAACATCCAGCCCTTCCTGGCCGACAAGAACATCGTGCAGCAGGGCTATCTGTCCAGCGAGCCCTACGCCATCGAGAAGAAGGCCGGCTTCAAGCCCACGGCGCTGCTGCTGGCCGACCATGGCTGGCCGCCCTACGCCTGCACCATCGTGTGCATGGAAAAAACGCTCAAGGAGCGGCCCAAGGCCGTGGCGGCTTTCGTCAAGGCCTCGATGGAGGGCTGGAAGAGCTACCTCAAGGGTGACCCGACGGCGGCCAATGCCATGATCAAGAAGGACAACCCGGCGCTGACCGACGACGAGATCGCGGTGGGCATCCGCCTGATGAACCAGCACGGCCTGGTGGCCGGCGGTGATGCCGCACGCCTGGGCATGGGCACCATCACCGAGGCTCGCCTGAAGAAGACCTACGACATGATGGTGGCGATGAAGCTGCTGGACCCGGCCAAGGTCGACCACCGCAAGACCTTCACCACCGAGTTCATCAAGGACGTGAAGGTCATGCCCTGAGCGGGCCTGGGGCGGGCCTCAGCGGTCCGGCTTCACCGGCTCCACATAGGGGAAGCGCGCCCTGGCCTTGACGCTCGTGGGCCCGGCGGCGCCGGAGCCGCGGATGAAGCGCTTGGACTCGTCGGTGAAGGGCTGGTAGGCCCAGTTGGGGTACAGGCTGGAGCTGCCCGTCACCTCGGCCAGGAAGAGCCGGCGCCGCTGGCTGGCCAGGATGCGCTGATGCACGCCTTCAGGCTCCCAGTCCTGCACCAGGCGCTGGTGCAGCGCCGCCTCCACCTCAGCCCATTCGGGTCGGCCGGCCAGGTTGTCGAGCTCGTCGGGGTCGGCCTGCAGATCGAACAGCAGGGGCGGCAGGCCACGGGTGAAGATGTACTTGTGACGCCCTTGGCGCACCATGCGCGAGGCGGCGCACACGCCCTCGGAGCTGTAGCCCGTCCAGCGCGTCCACGGCCTCGACGCGCCGCGCCTCGGACGCCAGGTCCAGGAAGGTGGGCAGCAGGTCCACCAGCGACACATGCGCGGCCACGCGCGCCGGCTGGAAGCGCCGCGGCATCGACACCATCAGCGGCACGCGCGCCGACCACTCAAAGAAGCACTGCTTGAACCACATGCCGCGCTCGCCCAGCATCTCGCCGTGGTCGCCCGCGAACACCACCACGGTGTCGTCGGCCAGGCCGGTTTCCTTCAAGGTGCGCAGCACGCTGCCGATCTTCTCGTCGACATAGCTGATCATGGCGAAGTAGGCGTGCCGGGCGTTGCGCACATGCTCGGGCGTCACCGTGTAGAGGTTCTGCGCGTGGGCGACGTACAGCCAGCGGCTGTGCTCGTCCAGGTCCGCGTAGGCGATCTCGCCCACGCGCGGCGGCTCGATGGCCTCGTGCGGGTACAGGTCCCAGTGGCGCTGCGGCGCCACGAAGGGCGGGTGCGGGTGCGTGAACGACACCGTCATGAAGAAGGGCTGCTGCTCGGGCGCACGCGCCAGGTCATGCAGGCGCTGCACGGCGCGGTACTCCACCTCGTCGTCGTAGTCGATCTGCATGCTGCGGATGCAGGGCCCTGACTCCACCACCGGGCGCATGCTCACGCCCGTGGGGCGGTGCCCCGGGCCCTTCGTCCAGTCGGGTGTCCAGGCGAAGTCGGCCGGGTAGATGTCGGTGGTCAACCGCTCTTCATAGCCGTGCAACTGGTCCGGGCCGATGAAGTGCATCTTGCCGCACAGGATGGTGCGGTAGCCCGCGTGGCGCAGGTAGTGCGCCATCGTCGGCGTGGCGGCCGGGAATTCGCTCGCGTTGTCGTAGGCCTCGATGGCGTGCGGCAGCCGCCCGCTGAGCATGGAAAAGCGCGACGGCGCGCAGATGGGGAAGTTGCAGTAGGCGCTGTCGAAGACGACGGCCTGGCGTGCCAGCGCATCCAGGTGCGGCGCCAGCACCTGGCGGTGGCCGTAGGCTGGCAGGGCTGGCGCGGCCAGCTGGTCGACCATCACCAGAAGGATGTTGGGCGCCTTGTTGGGTCCGGATGTCTGGACCGTGGGGGTCGAAGTCACGGCCGCTTCCTCACTCGGGCTGGATGTTGGCCGCCTTCACCACCGCGGTCCACTTGGCCAGCTCGGCCTTGAGGGCGGCGTCGAAGCTTGCGGGCGTGCCGGCCGGGGCCGCCGTCATGCCGGCTTGCAGCAGCGCGGCGCGCAGATCGTCCTGCGCCAGCGCCTTTTGGCACTCGGCGGACAGGCGCGCCTGCACGGGGCTGGGCAGGCCGCGCGGCGCCAGCAGGCCCAGCCATTGGTCGGCCTCGAAGTTGGCCACGCCGGCCTCCACCATCGTGGGCACCTGGGGCAGCGCTGCAAAGCGCTGTGCCCCCGTCACGGCCAGCGCGCGTACCTTGCCGGCGCGCACCTGCGGCAGGGCCACTGCGGCGTTGGCGAACTGGAAGTCCAAGCGTCCCGCCAGCTGGTCGTTCATGGCCGCGGGCGCACCGGTGTAGGGGATGTGCACGACGAACAGCTTTTGCAGCGACTTCAGCAGCTCCCCGGCCAGGTGCGCGGGTGAGCCCACGCCGGCCGAGCCGTAGCTGAGCTGGCCCGGGCGGGCCCGGGCCAGCGCCACCAGTTCCTGCACCGACGCGGGGTTGATGGACGGGCCTACTACCAGCACCGAGGGCGCATGGGCCAGCAGGCACACCGGCTCGAAGTCACGCTGCAGGTCGAAGGGCAGCTTGGTCTGCATGGCGACGTTGATCGTCAGCGCGCTGGTGCTGAACAGCAGGGTGTGGCCATCTGCCGGTGCCTTGGCCACCACATCGGCGCCGATGGAGCCGCCGGCGCCCACGCGGTTCTCCACCACCACGGGTTGGCCCAGGGCGGCCTGCAGGCGCGTGCCGAGCTGCCGGGCGGCCACGTCCACCAGACCGCCTGCCGGCCAGGGCACGACGATGCGCAGCGGCCGGGCCGGATAGCCCTGGGCAAAACTGGGCAGGCCCAGCAGGGCCGCCGCACTGCTCCCGGCCAGCGCGGCCAGACGCTGCAGCGCTTGGCGCCGCGGGTGGGGGGCGGGATTCTTCTTCTGGCTGGGCTTGTTCATGTCGGTCTCCGTGGAATGTCGTGGGGATGACGGGGTTCGGGGGGGCAATGCGTCAGGGCTTCAGTTCGTCGGCTTTTCAGGGCGTCAAGCCCAGACGCGTGAACGCCTCGGGCGGGGCTTCGTTGGCGCGCATCAGTCCGGCCATCAAGCCCAGCAGCCGCGCCTCGATGGCGTCGTCACGGAAGGGCTGGCGCTGCGCCGGGTCGGTGTGCAGGTCGAACAGCACCGTGGTCGTGTCCTCGTAGCCGCCACCCTGGCCCTGGTGGCCCGTGGGTTGGCCGCGGGCGTTGCGCCGGGCCGGCACCTTCAGCAGCGGCACGCCCTGCGTGAAGCCCAGGGGCGCGGTCAGTTGCGCGCCGCGCAACTCGTCCACATGGAACAGGTTCTTCAGGTGCATGGGCATCAGCGTGTACTCGTACAGCATCTGCCGCGTCATGTCCTCGGGGTAGCGGAAGTAGGTGTATCGCCCGTCGGTGATGTTGGTGCCGGCGCCGAACATGCCGTACAGCGCGGCGTCACGCACGGCATGGTCCTGCTCCAGCAGCGGCAGCAGGTTGTGGCCCTCCACGCTGTCGGGTGCGGCCACCCCGTGCAGCGCCAGCAGCGTGGGCATGAGGTCGGTGGTCTGGGTCAGGGCCTGGCGCCGCTGGCCGGCGCAGTGTCGGAAGGCCGGGTGGTGGATCACCAGCGGGATGTGCGCGATCTCGTTGAAGAAGGGCATGCGGTTCTTGCCCCACCAGTCGTGCTCGGCCAGCAGGAAGCCGTGGTCGGTGCTGAGCACCACGGCCGTGTCCTTCCACATGTCGTACCGGTCCAGGTAGTCCAGCAGGCGCCCGAAGTGGTGGTCGCACATCGACAGCAACGCGGCGTAGTTCGCGCGCAGCTCGGCCACCTCCTCGGCGCTCTCCTGGTTGCGCTGGTAGCGCGGCCAGTCCAGGATGGGCCCGGTGTAGCCTGTGGGGTAGCGCTCCCGAAAGCGCGCCGGCGCATGGAAGGGCTCATGCGGGTCGAAGCATTCCAGGTGCAGCAGCCAGTCGTCGGCGTCGCGGTTGTGGTCCAGGAACTCGAAGCCCGCGGCGAAGGTGCGCGGGCAGCAGTAGTCCTCCTCGGCCTGCATGAACGAGCGGTTGACCATGGCCTGCAGGCGGCCATCGGCGCGCTGCGTCATCCCGCCCGAGGGCTGCTGCATCGGGTGGTACATCGCGCGCCAGCGCTCCAGCGGGGGCTGCACCATCGCCTTCCACTTGTCCCATTCCTGCCCGCGGATGAACTCCCAGGACGAGTAGCGGTTGTGATAGGTCGCGCCGCCGTCTTCCCAGTAGTGGTAGTGGTCAGACACCAGGTGCGTGTACACGCCCGCGGCCTGCAGCGCTTCAGAGAACGAGCGGTCGAAGGGCTCCAGCGGCCCCCAGCTGCGGTGCAGGAAGTTCAGCCGGCCGGTGTGCAGGTCGCGGCGCGCCGGCATGCAGGGCAGGCTGCCGGTGTAGTGGCGGTCGAAGGTGATGCTGCGCTGCGCGAAGCGTTTGAAGTTGGGCGTGTCGATGTCGCTGCCGCCATAGCATTCCAGCGCATTGCGCACCAGGCTGTCGAACAGGACGAAGATGGTTTTCATGGGCGTCGGGGGCGGCTTGGTGCGGCGGCTCGGTCGGGCGGCTCAGTGGGGCAGCTCAGTGCGGCACGAGGTGGTCGCGCAGGGCGGCCAGATCGGGCATGTCGCCCAGGCCCGGCCGCTCGCTCAGGTGCACGCGGCCGTCCACCACCTGGGCCACCGGCCCGCAGGTGGCCGTGCGCAGCGGGTTGGGGTTGGCGTCCACCTCCAGCAGGCCGTCCCCGCCTGCGGCCGCCAGGAGGTGGGCCGAGGCGAGCAGGCCCACGCCGGCCCCCAGGAAGTGCGGGCAGTAGCGCAGTCCGCGCGCCAGCGCCTGGCGCGCCACGGGCAGACACGCGCTGAAGCCGCCCCACTTGGCGAGGTCGGGCTGCAGCACGCCCAGGCAGCGCGCGTCCACCGCCTGCCCGAAGGCCTCGACGCTGGCCAGGTTCTCGCCTGCGGCCAGCGGCATGGGCACGCGCGCAGACAGCGCGTGCCACTCGCTCCAGGGCCGCGTGGCGCGCAGCGGTTCCTCCAGCCAGCGAAGGCCGAACGGCGCGAAGGCGGCGGCGTGCCCGGCTGCGGTCTCCAGGTCCCAGGCCTGGTTGGCGTCGACCATGAGGTCGCTGTCGCCCACGGCCTCGCGCAGGGCCTTCAGGTTGCCCAGATCGCGGTCACGTCCGAACCCCACCTTGAGCTTGAAGGCGCGAAAGCCCTGGGCCTGCTGCGCCGCAGCCAGGCGTTCGGGCTCGGTGGGGTTCAGGCCGCTGGCATAGACGGGCACCTCGGGGCTCACACCCCCCAGCAGCCGCCACAGCGGCTGGCCCAGCCGGCGGGCGTGCAGGTCCCACAGGGCGATGTCCAACCCGGCAATGCACTGGGCGATGGGTCCGGGCTCGGCGGATTGGATGGCCAGCACCTCGGTGCGTGCGCTCAGCTCCTGGAAAGCAGCCGCCGGCGAGGCGTGGCGGCTGCCCACGAGCAGGGGCGCGAACACGCTGTCCAGCAAGCGGGCGCGGTGCTCGGCACCCACGGTAGGGAAGTTGCACCAGACCTCGCCCCAGCCCTGCGCGCCTTCGGTGTCGGTGACGCGCACGAACACCGCCGGCCGGTCGCGCATGATGCCGAAGGAGGTCTGCACCGGTGTGTCGATGGGGCAGCGCAGGACGAAGGCTTCCAGCCGGGCCACGTTCAGCATCAGGTCACCAGGTCCATCTCGAAGTGGATGTAGTCGCCCCGGTAGGTGATCTCCCCCAGGTACTGCACCGTGCCGTCGGGCGCGGTGACAACGCGCCGCACCTCGGCCACGGGCGCGTTCAGCGGCAGTTCCAGCAGCTGCGCCACCTCCAGATCGGCGGTGGCGATGGACAGCGTCTGCCAGGCGCGCGCGATCTGCACCTGCGGCAGTTCCAGCAGCACCGGGATCACGGTCTCGTGGAGAAAGCGCTGGGGTGCCAGGCGGAACACCCGCTCGTCCAGGTGGATCGAGATCACGCAATAGGCCACGTCCTGGCGCGAGTGCACACGGCGCAGGAAGCGGTAGCCGGGCGCGGGCAGGCCCTCGCGTTCGCGCAGCGCGGGCATGGCCGCCGTGTCCTCGATCAGCGTGAGCTTGGGCTTGTCTTCCCGGTACACATCGGCCAGATCACGCAGGTTGGTCTCCAGGCGCAGCCAGCGGTCGGGGCCCGCCTGGGCGGTGACGAAGGTGCCGCGCCCGCGCTGGGGCGACACCAGGTTCTCGCGCGCCAGGCGCTCGATGGCCTGGCGCACCGTGACGCGCGCCACGCCGAATTCCGCCACCAGGGCGTCCAGGGACGGCAGCAGGTCGCCCTCCTTCCACACGCCGCGGGCGATGCGCTGGCGCAGCAGATCGGCCAGCTGGGCGTAGCGGGGCAGGGGGCTGTGGCTGAAGGTGTCTCGCAAGGGGTGCGCCCGCGCAGTGGGTGGCCGGGTGGGTTTGCTCTATTGTGCTGAACGTCCTACTTATAGTACCTTTAAGCCATCATGTTGCCTACACCGGAGTTCTACCAACGCCGTCGCGGCCGCGGCCAGGCGCCTGCGGCCGCAACAGCGCCCACGCTGCGGAGCCGTGCCGGGTGAACCGCGTGTTGTGGACCCTGGCCCCCTGGGCTGTGCTGCTGGTGCTGTGGTACGCCATCGCCTACTCCGGCCTGGTCAACCCGGCCCTGGTGCCCACGCCGCATGCCGTGGCGCTGCGGGCTTGGGAACTGCTGAGCCAGGGGCGCCTGCCGCGGGATGTCTGGATGTCCACCCAGCGCGTTTTCATCGGCGTGGCCTGCGGCATCGCCCTGGCCGTGCCCGTGGGTTTCGTCCTGGGCTGGTATCCGGGGGTGCGGCGCTTCATCGACCCCCTGATCAACTTCTTTCGTGCGCTGCCGCCCATCGCACTCATCCCGCTGGTGATCGTGTATTTCGGCATCGGTGAGCCAGCCAAGGTCATCATCCTGCTGTACGCCTCGTTCTTCGCTGGCGTCATCGTGATGTACGAGGGCATTGCCCAGATCAGCCCGATCTACGTGCGGGTATCCCGCACCCTCGGGGCGACCGATGGCGAGATCTTCCGCAAGGTGGTCGTGCCGCTGGCCGTGCCGCACACCTTGACGGCCTTGCGCGTGGCCCTGGGCGTGGCCTGGGCCACCCTGGTGGCGTCGGAATTGATTGCGGCCCAGCAGGGGCTGGGGGCCTTGATCCAGAACGCCTCGTCCTTCTTTCAGCTCGACATCATCTACGTGGGCATCATCAGCATCGGCTTCATTGCGCTGACGATGGACCTGCTGCTGCGCGCCGCCACCCGGCGCCTGGTGGCCTGGCAGGACCGCATTGCATGACCTCGCCGGTACGCATCGCCTTTCGCGACGTCAGCGTGCGCTTCGGCGCCCTGACGGTGGTGGAGAACGTCAGCTACGAGGTACGGGACCGCGAGTTCGTCTCCATCATCGGCCCGTCGGGCTGCGGCAAGACCACGATGATGAACATCGTGGCAGGGTTTGTGCAGCCCACGGCCGGCCAGGTGCTGCTGGACGGCCAGCCGGTGGCCGGCCCCGGCCCCGAGCGCGGGGTGATCTTCCAGGAGTACGGCGTCTTCCCCTGGCTGACGGTGGAGCAGAACATCGCCTTCGGCCTGAACCTGGCGGCCAATCGCGTGCCTGCGGCTGAACAGCGCGAGATCGTCGAGCGCTACCTGGTCCTCATGGGCCTGGCCGACTTCCGCCGCGCCTACCCCAAGACCCTGTCCGGCGGCATGCGCCAGCGCCTGGCCATTGCGCGGGCCTACGCCGTCAAGCCCCAGTTCCTGCTGATGGACGAACCCTTTGGTGCGCTGGATGCCCAGACGCGCTCGGCCATGCAGGACCTGCTGCTGCAGGTGCTGGCGGCCGAGGGCAAGACCGTGATGCTGATCACCCACTCGGTCGAGGAGGCGATCTACCTGTCGTCCAAGATCGTCGTCGTGACGGCGCGGCCCTCGCGCATCCGCGAGGTGATCGACGTGCCCTTCGGCTACCCGCGCGACGCCGGGCTGCTGGAGCGGCGCGAGTTTGCGGAGCTGAGGTCGCACATCCGCGGCCTGGTGATGCAGGAGTACGCCGCGCAGCAGCGCCAGAGCGTTCGTTGACCCTGACCCTGAAACTGAACCAGACAAACCCAAGAGGAGACCACCATGAGCAGCAATGACAAGCCCACCTCCATGGCCTGTGGCGCGCCAGATCGCGCAGGCCGCAGGACCTTCATCGCCCAAGCGGCTGCAGGCCTGTCTGCGGTCTCCATGGGCTTGCCCGCCTTCGCCCAGGCCCGCACCAAGGTCAAGGTGGGCTACCTGCATACCCCGGCGGTGGACGGGCAGATCTGGACCGGCATGCAGATGGGCAGCTTTGCGCGCCAGGGGCTGGACCTGGAGCTCGTGCAGTTCACCACCGGGCTGGAGCTGTTCCAGGCCATGATTGGCGGCAGCCTGGACATGCTGTCCACGGGCGCGGTGGTGTCCAACTTCCCCGCGCGCGGCCAGGGCAAGGTCTTCCTCATCAACAACGTCGAGTTCGCCACCGCCCAGCTCTGGGTGCGCTCTGACCAGGGCATCAAGACCTTTGCCGACCTCAAGGGCAAGAAGATCTCCACCACCACCGGCACCACGGCCCATGTGTTCCTGGACAACGCGCTGCGCGCCAA
Source organism: Rubrivivax sp. (assembly GCA_021300575.1). Lineage (GTDB taxonomy): Bacteria > Pseudomonadota > Gammaproteobacteria > Burkholderiales > Burkholderiaceae_C > Rubrivivax. The sequence goes on along the minus strand of JAJTDM010000096.1, from coordinate 3,957 downwards.
CAAGCTCGACCCGGCCAAGGACGTGGAGGTGGTCAACCAGCGCATGGCCGACGCGGTGACCTCCTTCATCTCCGGTGCAGTGCCTGCGGTGGCGCTGTGGGTCCCGTTCGACATCACGGTCAAGCAGAAGGTGCCCGGCGCAGTGAAGCTGGTGGACGCCTCGGCCTACTTTCCGCAGGCGGCCATCGTGGGCGGCTGGGCCGCGCGCAACGACTGGTTCGACAAGAACCGTGACGCCTGCCAGAAGCTGGTGCGCGGTTGGCAGGAGGCCAACGACCACCTCATCGGGCCGAAGTCGGCCGAGGCCGTGGCCGCGCTGCAGGCCGCGCAGTACGCCCAGGTGCCGCTGGAGGAGTTCCGCGACCAGTTCAAGGCCTCGCGCTACTACACCTCGGCCGAGTGGCGCAAGCTGTACGCCGACGGTTCGGTGACGCGTTGGCTGCAGCAGGTCACCGACTTCTTCGTCAAGTTCGGCAACATCCAGAACCCGGTGCCGGCGTCGAACTACTTCGACACCAAGCTCTTCCTCGACACCATCAAGGCTTGAACCTCCCAGGGCCCCGCACGTGAAGCCCGCAAGCGATCAGGTCTGGGACCACATCATCGTCGGCGCCGGCTCGGCCGGTTGCGTGCTGGCCCAGCGCCTGAGCGCCGCCGGGCGTCGCGTCCTGGTGTTGGAAGCGGGCGGCTCGGACCGCAACTTCTGGATCCACCTGCCGGTGGGCTACTTCAAGACCATCTACGACCAGCGCTTCTCGCGCCTGTTCGACACCGAGCCGTCCGAGGGCTCGGGCGGGCGCAACATCGTGTGGCCCCGGGGCCGGGTGGTGGGTGGCTCGTCGTCCATCAACGGCCTGGTCTACATCCGCGGCCAGCATGAGGACTATGCCGACTGGGTCCGCGCGGGGGCCGCGGGGTGGGACTACCGCAGCGTGCTGCCGCACTTCCGCCGCTCCGAGCGTTTTGAGGGTGGGGCTAGCGAGTTCCACGGGGCCGAGGGTGAACTGGGCGTCTCGAACCTGCGCAACGACCACCCCTGCTGCGAGGCCTGGGTGCAGGCGGGCATGCAGGCCGGCCTGCCGCGCAACCCCGACTTCAACGCCGCCTCGGACTTTGGCGTCGGCGCCTACCAGCTGTCCATCTGGGGCGGTTGGCGCTCCAGCGCGGCCCGGGCCTTTCTGAAGCCCGCGCGGAAGCGCCCCAACCTGCAGCTGGAACTGCGGGCCCAGGTGTCGCGGGTGCTGTTCGAGGGCGGCCGTGCCGTGGGCGTGGAGTGGGTGCAGTGCGGGCAGGTCCGGCAGGCCCGCGCGCAGGGCGACGTGATCCTGAGCGCCGGGGCCCTGCAGTCGCCGCAGTTGCTGCAGCTTTCCGGCATCGGCCCGGCGGCGCTGTTGCGTGCGCATGGCATTCCGGTGGTGCTTGATGCTCCTGACGTCGGACAGAACCTGCAGGACCATTACCAGGCGCGCGTCATCGTGCGCCTGAAGCGCAAGGTGTCGCTGAACAACCAGGTGCGCAACCCCTTCTCGCTGGCCAAGATGGGGCTGCAATGGTTGCTGGCCAACCGCGGGCCGCTCACGGTGGGCGCGGGCCAGGTGGGCGGCTTTGCCCGCACCGACCAGGCGCGCGACGGCCGCGCCGACGTGCAGTTCAACGTGATGCCGCTGTCGGTGGACAAGCCGGGCGACCCGCTGCACGACTACCCCGGCTTCAGCGCCTCGGTGTGCCAGTGCCGCCCGCTGTCGCGCGGCAGCGTGCAGATCCGCTCGGCCGACCCCTTCGAGCAGCCCCGCATCGACCCGCGCTATTTCAGCGAGCCGCTGGACCGGGAGACCATGGTCTCCGGCCTGCAGTGGCTGCGCGACATCTATGCCCAGCCGGCCTTTCGAGACCTCTGGGACCTGGAGACCATGCCCGGGCCGGGCGTGGCCACGCGCCAGCAGTTGTGGGAGTTCGCGCGCAGCCGCGGCGGCACGGTCTTCCATCCGGTGGGCACCTGCCGCATGGGCAGCGACGAGCAGGCCGTGCTCGATCCGCAACTGCGCGTGCGCGGTGTGGACGGCTTGCGCGTCATCGATGCCTCGGCCATGCCCACGCTCATCTCGGCCAACACCAACGCCGCGTCCATCATGGTGGGCGAGCGCGGGGCCGCGTTTCTTCTGGGTGCGTGACCGGGCCGGGCGGGCCGGGCCGGCGGCTTCAGCGGGACCAGCGGTCGGTGCCGGCTGAAGGTGACGCCTCAGGTGACGCCTGCTGGGGCGCCTGAGGGCGGGCCCCAGGCATCAGCTCGTAGGCGGCGAAGTCCGGCGCCGTCAAGCCCTTCACGTAGTCCTTGGTGAACCCGGGCCACAGCGCCACGATGCGGCCGTTGTCGTCGCGGTACCAGCTGCGGCAGGTGGACCACACCGAGCCCGCCAGCCGCGCCTGCAGTGCCGCGTTGTACGCCGCCTGCACCTGCGGCCGCACGGCGATCCCGCGGTGGCCGCCTTGCAGCACATGGCGGATGCAGGCCACGATGTGCTGCGCCTGGGGTTCGATGTACAGCAGCGTGGAGGTGTGGCCGGTGCCGGTGTTGGGGCCCAGCATCAGGAACAGGTTGGGAAACCCTGCGACGGCCACGCCCTGCCAGGCCTGGGCACCGTCGCGCCAGGCCGTGGCCAGGCGCTGCCCGCCCGGGCCCTGGATGTCCACCGAGGCCAGCAGCCGCGTCGTGTCGAAACCCGTGGCGCACACCAGCGTGTCGACCGGCCGCTCACGCCCATCCGCCGTGACGATGCCCGTGGGCGTGATGCGTTCGATGCCCTCGGTGACGAGCTCCACGTTCGGCTGCGACAGCGCGGGGTAGAAGTCGTTGGAATAGATGATGCGCTTGCAGCCCAGCGGGTAGGGCGGGCGCAGTTTCGCGCGCAGGGTGGGGTCCGGCACCTGGCTCTGCAGGTGCCGCGCCGCTGTCTTGAGCATGCCGCGCCGGGCCACCGTGCCTTCGTCAAAGCCGCGCCGGCCCCACTCCAGCAGGTGGTACCAGAAGGCCCGCACGGCCCAGGCGTAAGGCGGAAAGCGCGCCAGCAGCCGGTCCGCGGCGAAGTAGGGCCGGTCCATGCGCGGCAGCACCCAGTTGGCGGTGCGCTGGAACACGTGCAACTGGGCAGCTTGCTGCGCCAACGGCGGGATGAGTTGCGAGGCGGTGGAGCCCGTGCCGATCACCGCCACGCGCTGCCCGTGGGCGCGGTAGCTGGCGTCCCAGCGGGCCGAGTGCAGCTTGCGGCCTTGGAAGTGGTCGAGCCCCGGAATGTCCGGCCAGCGCACCTGGGACAGCGGGCCGGTGCTGCAGACAAAGAAGCGGGTGAGGATCTGCCGATGGCCCTCGGGCCCTTGCGTGTCCAGCGTCCACCAGCCTTCGGTGTCGTCAAAGCGCGCCGCCGTGATCTTGACGCCCAGCCGCAGGTGCGGCAGCAGGCCGTACTTGTCGGCGCAGTGCGCCATGTAGGCCTGGATCTGCGGCGCGGCGGCAAAGCGCTGGCGCCAATGCGGGTTGGGCTCGAAGCTGAAGCTGTAGAGCGGCGCCGGCACGTCCACATGCGCGCCGGGGTATCGGTTGTCCCACCAGGTGCCGCCCACGCCGGCCTGTTGCTCCAGGATGAGGAAGTCGTGCAGCCCGGCGCGCTTGAGCTCGATGCCCAGGCACAGCCCGGACATGCCGGCCCCCAGGATCACCACGTCATGCATGGGCGTACTGCCGGGACTGGCGTGACCGGTGACGGTCTGGGCGGGGCAGGCAGACATGAACCGATTGTGGCCACCCGAGGCGCGCTTTGAGGGAAAACCCTCCTGGGCGACAATGCAGGCATGGTGCGTCACGAAGCAAAGGCTCGACCGAACCCTGAAGGGGGAGGAGGAGCTGCTGCATGCTGCGCCTGTCCAACGGGTGAGAGTCCCGTCCCGGTAGGCGTCGGAGCG
>JAJTDM010000095.1 GCA_021300575.1 Rubrivivax sp. | reverse complement strand
GCGCCGCGCAGGCGCAGGCGGCGGCCGTGCCGGCGCCGACCGGCGCCATGCGTGTGCCGCGCCCCATCTTCGTCCTGAATTCCCAGGACGCCACCGTCAGCGTGATCGACCCCGTAACCTGGGCCGAGCAGCGGCGCATCGAGGTGGGCAAGGAGCCTCACCACCTGTACCTCACGCCCGACGAGAAGAGCCTGATCGTCGCGAACGCGACGGGCAACTCGCTCACCTTCATCGACCCGGCCACGGGCGCGGTGCAGCGCACGGTGCGCGACATCGTGGACCCCTACCACCTGCGCTTCTCGCCGGACATGAAGTGGTTCGTGACCGCCGCCAACCGACTGAACCACGTGGACCTGTACCGCTGGCAGCCGGCCGGCGCGCAGCCCTTCAAGCTGCTCAAGCGCATCGAGGCGCCCAAGACGCCCAGCCACCTGCTCATCGACAGCCGCTCCACGGTGGTGTATGCCTCGCTGCAGGACAGTGACGAGTTGATTGCCATCGACCTGGCGACACAGGCCGTTCGATGGAAGATCAAGACGGGCAAGATGCCCGCCGATGTGTTCCTGACCAAGGACGACAAGCATCTGCTGGTGGGCCTGACGGGTGACCGTTTCGTCGAGGTGTATGACGTGTCGGGCGCCACCCCGCGTCAGGTCAAGCGGCTGGCCACGGGCGATGGGACCCATGCCTTCCGCGCCCGCGGGGATGGCCGGCATGTGTTCGTGAGCAACCGCGTGGCCAACACGATCAGCATGATCGACCTGCAGACCTTCGAGGTGGCGGCTCAACTGCCAGGCCCCGCTGGTGGCCGAGGTGCTGGCCCGGCATGAGGTGAAGGTCACCTTCTTCCTGGCCAACGAGCGCACGCGCAGCGGCGGCGCCAGCCTGGACGATGAGTGGGCCCCCTGGTGGAAGGCCCGTGCCGCCGAGGGCCACGCCTTCGGTTCGCACACCTGGGACCACGATGTCTTGCGTGCCGACGTGGATGCCGCCAGGCGTTCGGGCGGTGATGCGACGGCCTCGGCCGGCGGCACGGCGGGGTCGTTGCGCGTCAGGCCCACCATGGGCGCGCAGGCTGGACGTGAGCGCACGCTCACGGCGCAGGCCTACTGCGAAGTGCTCAAGCGCCCGGCGCGCCGCCTGCAGGCCATGACCGGCCAGCCCATGGGCGCCATCTTCCGCGCCCCGGGAGGCAAGACTTCGCCCGCGCTGCTGAAAGCGGCGGCAGACTGCGGCTTTACCCGCGTGGGCTGGACGGCCGCGGGTTTTCTGGGGGATGAGTTGCCCAGCGACCGTTACCCCAACGAGCGCCTGTTGCAGCAGGCCTTGCGGGACGTGAAGGCGGGCGACATCCTGCTGGCGCACCTGGGCATCTGGTCACGCCAGGACCCGTGGGCGCCGGCGGTGCTGGAGCCGCTGATCACCGGGCTGAAGGCCCGCGGTTTGTGCTTTGCCACGCTGCGCGAGCACCCGGTGCTGGGGAAGGCGGCATCGCGCAGCGCTCCGTGACGCGTCACGACACCCGTCACGAGACCCGTCACGAGACCCGTCACGACACCCGGCACGACACCCGGCACGACACCCGGCACGACACCCGGCACCCATTCCCCGCCAGGCCCACATGAACCAGCACCCAGGACGACCATGCTGAACGATGCAATGGATCTGTTCGGACAGGTGCAGCAGGCGCTGTTCGAGCACGGGGTGCAGCCGCTGATGTTCGCGCTCGGCCTGGGCAACCTGCTGGAAGACGGCTACCGCGGTACAGGCTGGTTGCTGGTGGGGCTGCTGCAGATCGCGCTGCTGGTCACCGTCGTGGGGGGGCTGCAGCGCTGGCGCCCCGTGGAGCCGATGACCGACCGTCGCGCGGTGCGCGTGGATGTGGTCTACACGCTGTTGCACCGTCTGGGGTTGTTCCGCCTGCTGATGTTCTTCGCGCTGGAGCCGCTGGTGTGGGAGCTGCTGGGCGAACTGCGGATGTGGGGCGTGCGCCCCTGGCAACTGGACGCCCTGTGGCCTGGGGTGACGGACATGGCGTGGGTGAGCTTTGTGCTCTACCTGCTGCTGTTCGATTTCGTGGACTACCTGATCCACCGCGGACAGCACCGGTTTTCATGGTGGTGGCAGCTGCACGCGCTGCACCACAGCCAGCGGCAGATGACGATGTGGACGGACAACCGCAACCACCTGCTGGACGACTTGCTGCGCGACCTGATCTTCGTGGCCGTGGCAATTGCACTGGGCGTCGGTCCGGGCCAGTTCGTGGCCGTCGTCGCCTTCACGCAGCTGGTGGAGAGCCTGTCGCACGCCAATGTACGCATGTCCTTCGGCCCGGTACTGGGCCGTGTGCTGGTGAGCCCGGCCTTCCACCGCCTGCACCACCGCATCGGCCTGGGGCACGAATCGGCGGGGCCGGGGTCGCTCGGCGGTCACAACTTCGCCGTGCTGTTTCCGCTGTGGGATCACCTGTTCGGCACCGCCCGGCATGACGGCCGCTACGAGCCCACCGGCATCCGGGACCAGTTGCCCGGAACCGAAGGGCTCGGTCCTCCAGGGGCTCCAGGCCGCAACTATGGCCGCGGCTTCTGGGCCCAGCAGTGGCTGGGCCTGAAACGGCTGGCGGGGCGGGCTTGATCCCGCTGTCGCCCCGTGCGGTGCCGTGCCGTGTCGTTGCGCCTGCGTATGATGCGCCGCCCATGAACACCCTGCTCGATGCCTTCTGGCGCGCCGCGCTGGGCTGCCTGCACCCGCGGGTGATCCTGTGGTCGCTGATCCCCCTGCTGCTGTCGGCGGGGGCGGCCCTCACCCTGGGCTGGCTGTACTGGGAAGCTGCGGTGGCTGCGGTGCGCAGCTTCCTGGAAGAGTGGGCGCTGGTGGCCTCGCTGCTGACGTGGCTTGAGGCCCTGGGGGGCGGGGCGTTCCGGGCGGTGCTGGCACCCTTGATCGTGGTGGCGCTGTCGGTGCCGCTGATCGTGGTGCTGGCCTTGCTGCTGGTGGCGTGGACGGTGACCCCGGCCCTGGTGAACTGGGTGGCGCAGCGCCGCTTTGCCGGGCTGCAAAGGCGCAGCGGCGCCTCGGGCTGGTGGGCCAGCGCCCTGTGGTCACTGGGTTGCACGCTGCTGGCCCTGGGCGCGCTGCTCGTGAGCCTGCCGCTGTGGTTCATACCGCCGCTGGCCGTGGTGATTCCGCCCCTGGTGTGGGGCTGGCTGGCCGCGCGCGTCTTCTCTTTCGACACGCTGGCCTTGCATGCCACGCCGCAGGAGCGCCGGCTGATCATGCACGACCACCGCTGGACGCTGCTGGCCATGGGCATCGTCTGCGGCCTCATGGGCTCACTGCCCTCCCTCATCTGGGCGCTGGGTGCGCTCACCCTGGTGTTCGCGCCCCTGCTGGTGCTGGCTTCGGTGTGGCTCTACACGCTGGTGTTCGCCTTCGCCTCGTTGTGGTTCGCACACTTCACGCTGGCGCAACTCGCGCGTCTGCGCCCGCCGCCCGCGGCCACCCCTGCCGCCCCCACGGCTGACCCTACGGCCGACCCCACGACCGACGCCGCCCCGGGCGTTGCCTTGCTGCCTCACCAGGACGCCACCCCATGAACATCGGCCTCATCATCATTGGCGACGAGATCCTCTCGGGCAAGCGGCAGGACAAGCACCTGCCCAAGGTCATCGAACTGCTGGCGGCGCGCGGTCTGGCCCTGAAGTGGGCGCGCTACGCGGGGGATGACCGCGCACTCATCACCCAGGCGCTGCAGCACGCCTTGGCCAGCGGCGATCTGGTGTTCTCCTGCGGCGGCATCGGTGCCACGCCGGACGACCACACCCGCCAGAGCGCGGCGGCTGCGCTGGGCGTGCCGCTGGCGCTGCATCCGCAGGCGCGGGAGCTCATCATCGAGCGCATGCGCGATGTGGCAGCCGAACAAGGGGTGCCCTTCGAGCCTGAGCGGGCCGACAACGTGCACCGGCTCAACATGGGGGTGTTTCCTGAAGGCGCCACCATCATTCCCAACCCCTACAACAAGATTCCCGGCTTCTGCGTGGGCCATGTGCATTTCGTGCCGGGCTTCCCGGTGATGGCCTGGCCGATGATCGAGTGGGTGCTGGACCAGCGCTATGCCCACCTGCACGGCGGGCAGGTGCAGCACGAGCGCTCGGTCATCGTCTTTGGCGCCATGGAGGCCGCGCTGACGCCGCTGATGGAGGAGCTGGAACAGCGCTTTGCCGGCGTCAAGGTGTTCAGCCTGCCGAGTGTGGACCACCCGACCTACGGCCGCCACATCGAGCTCGGCGTCAAGGCGGCTTCAGGCCTGGATGAAGCCTTCGCTGCGTTGAAGGCAGGACTTGCGGCCCTCTCGGCTGAACTTGGCCCCGAATTGGTGCGATGACACGTAAACGCACATAAGTGGTGCATTGAGACCTTGAATGCACCAAGTTGTGAGTTGACGTGGGTTGTGAGGTGTCCCAGTCAGGGCTTGTGCCGCGCCTGATGCATACGGTGCGCTTCGTGACTTCCCGAAGATCCGTCAGAAGGAGCAGTGCTTGCGCCAATTTGGGGCAGGCACCGGGCTTCAGGCACGCTTTCTGCTACACAATCCCCATCCAATTTTCCCCACCCCCAGCGCTCAACAGGAGATAGAGATGGCAAAGACGGTTGCCGACGTGATGAAGATGGTGAAGGACAACGAAGTGAAATTCGTCGACTTCCGCTTCACCGACACCCGAGGCAAGGAGCAGCACGTGTCCGTGCCCGTGTCCGCGTTCGACGAGGAAAAGTTCACTGCCGGCCATGCTTTCGACGGCTCGTCGATCGCAGGCTGGAAGGGCATCGAAGCCTCCGACATGCTGCTGATGCCGGATCCGAACACCGCCAACGTCGACCCGTTCTTCGAAGAGCCGACGCTGATCATGACCTGCGACGTGCTCGAGCCAGGCGATGGCAAGCCCTACGAGCGCGATCCGCGCTCCCTGGCCAAGCGCGCCGAGGCCTACCTGAAGGCCAGCGGTCTGGGTGACACGGCCTTCTTCGGCCCGGAACCCGAGTTCTTCATCTTCGACCAGGTGCAGTGGAACGTCGACATGTCCGGCTGCTTCGTCAAGGTCGGCTCGGAAGAGGCTCCCTGGAGCTCCGGCAAGGACTTCGAAGGCGGCAACATGGGGCACCGCCCCGGTGTCAAGGGTGGCTATTTCCCGGTGCCCCCGGTCGACAGCTTCCAGGACATGCGCTCTGAAATGTGTCTGCTGCTGGAGCAGGTCGGTATTCCGGTGGAAGTGCACCACCACGAGGTGGCGGGCCAGGGCCAGAACGAGATCGGTACCAAGTTCAGCACCCTGGTGCAGCGTGCCGACTGGCTGCAACTGCAGAAGTACATCATCCACAACGTGGCGCACGCCTACGGCAAGACGGCCACCTTCATGCCCAAGCCTGTCGTGGGTGACAACGGCAGCGGCATGCACGTGCACCAGTCGGTGTGGAAGGACGGCAAGAACCTGTTCGCCGGTGACGGCTACGCGGGTCTGAGCGAGTTCGCGCTGTACTACATCGGCGGCATCATCAAGCACGCCCGCGCACTGAACGCCATCACCAACCCCGGCACCAACAGCTACAAGCGCCTGGTTCCTGGCTTCGAGGCGCCGGTGAAGCTGGCGTACTCCGCGCGCAACCGCTCGGCGTCCATCCGGATCCCGTTCGTGGCCAATCCCAAGGGCCGGCGTATCGAGGCGCGGTTCCCGGACCCCTTGTGCAACCCGTACCTGGGCTTCTCGGCCATGTTGATGGCGGGCCTGGACGGCGTGGAGAACAAGATCCACCCGGGCGAGGCCGCCACCAAGGATCTGTACCACCTGCCGCCGGAAGAGGACGCGAAGATCCCGACCGTGTGCCACAGCCTGGACCAGGCCCTGGACTACCTGGACAAGGGCCGCGCGTTCCTGACCAAGGGCGGCGTGTTCACCGACAGCTACATCGACGCCTACATCGACCTGAAGATGCAGGAAGTCACGAAGTTCCGGATGACCACCCACCCGCTGGAATTCGACATGTACTACAGCCTGTAACAGCTGGAGTGACTTGACCAGAGGGGTGGCCTGACAGCCACCCCTTTTCGTTTCCAGGCGTGACAATCGAGCCCTTCTCCTCGACCGCCGAAGCCCCATGGGACACCCGCTGAACCCGACGAGCGCCAAGCTGCTGCTGTGGACGGCCGTGGGTGCGCTGCTGCCGGCACAGCCCGCATGGGCGCAGGAGGTCACCCGCCCGGTGTACCGCTGCCCGGGTCCGCCCGTGCTGTACACCGATGCCGTCTCGGCCGACGAAGCACGCAAGCGTGGTTGTCGCGTCATCGACGGTGCGCCTTTGACGGTCACGCAATCCCAGCGTCGGCAGACGCCGGCCTCTGCTCCTGCAGGTGCCGGGCCGCAGGCCGGCGCGCCGGCCGCGGCGGGTGCCGCCCAGGCTGCCGCCCCGACGCCCGGCAGCGCTGCCCAGCGGCCCGACGCCCGGGTGGACCCGACCGTGCAGCGTGCGCGAGATGCCGATGCGCGCCGCATCCTCACCACCGAACTTCGCCGTGAGGAAGAGCGCCTGGAGCAGCTCAAGCGGGAATTCAACAATGGTGAGCCCGAGCGCCGCGGGGACGAGCGCAACTTCGCGCTCTACCAGCAACGCGTGGCCGAGATGCGGGCGCTGATCGGGCGCAAGGAGTCCGACATCGCCGCCATTCGCCGCGAGCTGGGCAAGTTGCCGCAGTGACCAGCCGGAGGGTGGTGCCTTGAGCCCGGACCCGATGAGCCTTCGCCTGGAGGCCTTCGACCTGCTGGCGTCGATGGTGGCCGTGGTGCGCCCATCGGGCGAGTGCCTGTTTGCCAACGCCAAGCTCGAGGACACGCTGGGCGTGTCGCGCAAGACCTTGCTGCGAGGCAACCTGCTGGAGTGGATGGTCGAGCCCGGACCCTTGCGCTCCACGCTGGCCGCAACGGCGGCCAACGTCGTGGCCACAGGGCGCTTCGAGGGCCACTTGCGCCGTCTGGCGCTGGGCTCGGCCGAACCGCTGCCGGTGCAGGTGCTGGTGGCGCAGACCGACCGTTTTGACCGCCTGGTGGTCGAACTGATCGAGATCGAGCAGCAGACCCGCATCGACCGGGAGGAACGTTCCATCGGTCTGGCCCAGGCCAACAAGGAACTGCTGCGCAACCTGGCGCACGAGATCAAGAACCCGCTGGGGGGCATCCGGGGCGCTGCCCAATTGCTGGCCATGGAGATGCCCTCGCCAGAGTTGGCGGAGTACACCAACGTCATCATCCATGAGGCCGACCGCCTGCAGTCCCTGGTCGACCGCCTGCTCGCGCCGCACCGTCGGCCCCACTTGGTGAGCGACGTCAACATCCACGAGGTGTGCGAACGGGTGCGCTCGGTGGTGCTGGCCGAGTACCCGCGCGGCCTGACCATCGTGCGGGACTACGACACCTCGCTGCCCGAGTTTCGCGGGGACCGCGAACAGCTGATCCAGGCCGTGCTGAACATCGTGCACAACGCGGCCCAGATCCTGTCGGACCGCATCGCACAGGGCGACGCCCGTATCGATCTTCGCACCCGGGTGGCCCGTCAGGTGACCGTGGGCAAGCAGCGTTTCCGACTGGCACTGGAATTGCATGTCCAGGACAACGGCCCGGGCGTGCCCGAGGACATCCGTGACCACATCTTCCACCCACTGATCAGCGGGCGAGAGGGAGGGTCCGGCCTCGGGTTGACGCTGGCGCAGACCTTCGTGCAGCAACATCAGGGCACGATCACCTGTGACAGCGTTCCGGGCCGGACGGTGTTCACGATCACGATTCCGCTGCCCTGAAGCCCCAGGGCCTGAAGGCCGACCGCATGAAACCCATCTGGATCGTCGATGACGACCACTCCATCCGCTTCGTGCTGGAGAAGGCGCTGGCGCGGGAGCAACTGGCCGTGCGCAGCTTCTCTTCCGGGCGTGATGTGCTGGCGGCTCTGGACGATGACGAGCCCCAGGTGCTGGTCAGCGACATCCGCATGCCGGGGGGCTCGGGTATCGAACTGTTGGCCAAGGTCAAAGCGCGCATGCCCGGGCTGCCGGTCATCGTGATGACCGCCTATTCCGATATCGACAGCGCGGTGTCGGCCTTCCAGGGTGGCGCGTTCGAGTACCTGCCCAAGCCGTTCGACGTGCCCAAGGCGGTGGAGTTGATCCGCCGCGCCGTGGACGAGAGCCTGCGCGAGGCTGTGGTCGAGGCCGGCCCCGGCGCCATGCCGGAGATGCTGGGCCAGGCGCCGGCCATGCAGGACGTGTTCCGCGGCATCGGCCGCCTCAGTCAGAGCCATGTCACGGTGATGATCACGGGCGAAAGCGGCTCGGGCAAGGAACTCGTGGCCCGGGCCCTGCACAAGCACAGCCCGCGTTCCGGGGGGCCCTTCGTGGCCATCAACACGGCCGCCATCCCGAAGGACCTGCTGGAGTCCGAGTTGTTCGGCCACGAACGCGGCGCCTTCACGGGTGCGCAGACCACCCGGCGCGGCCGGTTCGAGCAGGCCGACGGCGGTACGCTGTTCCTGGACGAGATCGGTGACATGCCCTTCGACCTGCAGACGCGCCTGCTGCGGGTGCTGTCGGACGGCCAGTTCTACCGTGTGGGCGGGCACCAGCCCCTGAAGGCCAATGTGCGCGTGATCGCGGCCACGCACCAGAACCTGGAAGAGCGGGTGCGCCAGGGCGCCTTTCGCGAGGACCTGTTCCACCGGCTGAACGTCATCCGCCTGCGCCTGCCGCCGCTGCGCGAGCGGCGGGAGGACATCCCCATGCTCACGCGCTTCTTCCTCGCGCGCAGCGCCAAGGAACTGGGCGTGGACGCCAAGCGCATCACCGAGGCGGCCCTGCAGCGCGTGGCGGCTTTCGACTTCCCGGGCAACGTGCGCCAACTGGAGAACGTCTGTCACTGGATCACCGTCATGGCGCCAGCCCAGGTGGTGGAGGTGGACGACCTACCGCCCGAGCTGCAGCCGGTGCCGCGCCCGCTGTCCAGCGTCGCGGTGCCGCCCTCTGCCGTGGCCGGTGTCGCCGCCCCTTTTGCCGAAGCGCTGGCCCCTGCCTTGGACCCAGCCCAGGGGGCTGTGGCGCCCGCCGTTCAGGTGATGCCTGCGGCCTCGACCTGGGGACCGCCCTCCGCAGCGGCCGACGACTGGGTGGCGGGCATGGAGCGCGAGGTACGAGCCCTGCTGGCTTCCGGTCAGGAGGGGGTTTGGGACAGCCTGACCCGCCGGTTCGAAGCGCGCATGATCACGGCGGCGCTGGACGTCACGCGCGGCCGCCGCATCGAGGCGGCGCAGCGCCTGGGCATCGGCCGCAACACCATCACGCGCAAGATCCAGGAACTGGGGCTGGACGACGAGTAGGCTCAGGCGTGCGGCATGGCGAGGGTCACCACCACTGGCGCGTGATCGCTCGGGCGCTCGTTGCGGCGCGGCGTCTTGTCGATGGTGCAGGCACTCACCCTCTCGCGCAGTGCTTCGCTTACCAGGACGTGGTCGATGCGCAGGCCCTGGTTCTTGCGGAACGCCAGGTTGCGGTAGTCCCACCAGCTCCACGATTTCGCCGGCTGCTCGAAGAGCCGGAAGGCGTCGTGCAGCCCCAGGCCCACCAAGGCCCGAAAGTGCGCCCGTTCCTCGTCGGTGCAGTGGATCTGCCCGGCCCAGGCCACGGGGTCGTAGACGTCCCGGTCTTCCGGCGCGATGTTGAAGTCGCCCAGCAGCACGAGCTTCGGGTGTGCCGCCAGTTCCTGCGACACCCACGCCCGCAGCGCATCAAGCCACCCCATCTTGTAGGCGAACTTGTCGCTGCCCGGTGCCTGCCCGTTTGGGAAGTAGCCTCCGATCACGCGCACCCCTTGCACCGTGCCGGCGATCACGCGCGCCTGTTCGTCGGCAAAGCCCGGGATGTTGCGCACCGGATCAGCGGCGCCGGTGCGCGAGAGCAGGGCCACGCCGTTGTAGGTCTTCTGCCCGAACCACTGCGCCTGGTAGCCCGCAGCCTCGATATCGGCCACCGGAAACTTGTCGTCGGTGAGCTTGGTCTCCTGCAGGACGATGGCGTCCACAGGGTTGGCGGCCAGCCAGTCCAGCAGTTGCGGCAGGCGCACGGACAGGGAGTTGACGTTCCAGGTGGCGATTTGCATCGTGGGTGGCAGAGGGGAGGAAGCGTGGTGAGCGGGTTCAGACACGCCGCTCGTAGGTCACGAAATCGATGTCGAAGCCGTTGGGCGCCGCAGCAGTCACTCGTCGTCGTTCGGTCTCCAGGAAGTCAAGCTGCCAGCCTGCAGGAAAGTGGGCGTCACCTTCGAAGTCCTGCTGCAGTTCCGTGAGCTCCAGGCGGCTGGCCCGGGCCAGCACGGCGGTGTAGATCTGAGCGCCGCCGATCACGAACACCGCTGAGGGCGCCGCCTGGCCGTTGCGAGGCGACGCGGCCAGTGCGAACGCGGCCTCCACCGTGGGCACCACCTCGGCGCCTGCACTTGCAAAGCCCGGCTGACGCGACAACACGATGTTGCGCCGGCCCGGCAGCGGCCGAAAGCGCTGCGGGATCGATTCCCATGTGCTGCGGCCCATGATCACCGTGCCGCCGGCGGTCACGGCCTTGAAGTGCGCCATGTCTTCCGGGATGTTCCAGGCCAGCCCGCCCGCGCGGCCGATCACGCCGTTGCGAGCCACGGCGGCCACCAGCACGACGGCGGGCTGCGGTGCTTGCGCGGTGGGGGTTGCCGAGGCCGTCACACTGCCACCGGCGCCTTGATGGCCGGGTGGTGCTGGTAATCCAGCACCTCGAAGTCCTCGAATACGTAGTCGAAGATGGAAGCCGGCCGGCGCTTCAGGTGCAGGCTCGGATAGGGCATCGGGGTGCGTGAGAGCTGCAGATCCACCTGCTCGCGGTGGTTGTCGTAGATGTGACAGTCGCCGCCCGTCCAGATGAAGTCGCCCACGTTCAGGTCGCACTGCTGGGCCAGCATGTGGGTGAGCAGCGCGTAGCTGGCGATGTTGAAGGGCACCCCCAGGAAGATATCGGCACTGCGCTGGTACAGCTGGCAGCTCAGCCGGCCCTTCTCCCCCGGCGCGCTGGCCGGCGCCACGTAGAACTGGAAGAAGGCGTGGCAGGGCATGAGGGCCATCTTCGACAGCTCGCCCACGTTCCACGCGCTGACGATCAGGCGCCGCGAATCAGGATTGCTCTTGAGCTGCTGCACCAGTTGCTCGATCTGGTCGATGTGGCCCCCGTCGGGTGTGGGCCAACTGCGCCATTGCACGCCGTAGACGGGGCCCAGGTCACCATCCTCGCGTGCCCATTCGTCCCAGATGGTGCAGCCCCGTTCCTGCAGCCACTTCACATTCGAGTCGCCTCGCAGGAACCACAGCAGCTCGACGATGATGGCTCGCAGGAAGACCTTCTTGGTGGTCACCAGCGGAAAGCCCTCGTTCAGATCGAAGCGCATCTGGTGGCCGAACACGCTGGTGGTGCCCGTGCCGGTACGGTCGCCCTTGGCCACGCCGTGGTCGCGCACGTGGCGCATGAAGTCTTCGTACTGGGAGCGGGCGGGACGTCCGGTGGCGGGGGTGTTCAAGTCAGTAGCTTCCGAAAAGGGCGTCGAGGGCGTCCTGGATGTCCGCTCGCCAGGCGCTTGCCAAGGGTGCGCCTTGCTTGAGCATTGACAAGGGTACCGGGGCCATGGAGGCGGTGTCGACGACCAGCGGGCTGGTGCCGATCCACGGCAAAGGGATTGGGATGGACGTCAAAGCGGGCCATGGGACAACCGATGATCAGGCGGCGTCCTGGTCTTGCCCTGGTCGCATGAAGGTGCGCACCCGGTCAGAGAACAGCCCCTCCCGCTCTATGCGCTCGTTGTAGGCGGCGATCGCCTCGGCGTTGTCCTCGTTCCAGCGCTCCCAGTGCTGCTTCAGGACTGCCTCGGTCAGCAGGGTGTCCACAGTCTGGGAGATGTTCATGCCCATGTCGCGGGCCATGTCCAGCACCTTGGAGTTGAGCGACAGGTTGATGGCACGCTTGGGTGCATTGCGAATGCTGCGCATATCTCGTCTCCCCGAATCATGTGCATGGATTATGCAGACGAGAACTGCATGGCTGCCAGTCGTGCATAAAGCCCGCCGCGCGCCACCAGCTCCTCGTGCCGGCCGATGTCGACGATGTGGCCCTGGTCCAGCACCACGATGCGGTCAGCCCGCAGCACGGTGGCCAGGCGGTGGGCGATGACGAGGGTGGTGCGCCCGCTCATGGCCGATTCCAGCGCGGCTTGCACCATGCGCTCGCTCTCGGCGTCCAGGGCGCTGGTGGCTTCGTCCAGCAGCAGCAGGGGTGGGTTCTTCAGCATGGCACGGGCGATGCTGATGCGCTGGCGCTGCCCGCCCGACAGGCGCACGCCGCGCTCTCCCAAGAAGGTGCTGTAGCCCTCAGGCAAGGCGCAGATGAAGTCGTGCGCGAAGGCCGCACGGGCCGCGGCTTCCACCTCGGCGTCGCTGGCGTCCGGCCGGCCGTAACGGATGTTCTCGCGTGCAGAGGTGGAGAACACCGTGCTGTCCTGCGGCACGATGCCCACGCGAGCGCGCAGCGCCGCGAGTGACGTCTGCTGCACCGGCACACCGTCCACCCGCACCACGCCGGAGGTGGTGTCATAAAAGCGCAGCAGAAGTTGCAGCACCGTGCTCTTGCCCGCCCCGCTGGGGCCGACGAGGGCCACCGTCTCACCGGGGGCCACCTGCAGGTTGAAGTCTTGCAGCGCGGCCTGGGCCGGGCGCGAGGGGTAGTGGAAAGTCACCGCTTCGAACGCCACCGCCGAGCCGCCCTGCACCGCCGGCAGGGCCTGCGGCGCTGGCGGGTCGGCCACGGGCGAGCGGGTGGACAGCAGTTCCATCAGCCGCTCGGTGGCGCCGGCGGCACGCAGCAGATCGCCGTAGACCTCGGAGAGCACCGCCACCGAGCCCACCAGGATCATGACGAACACTACCGTCTGCCCCAGGTGCCCGGCCGTGACGTCGCCGCGCAACACGGCCTGCGTGCCCTGGTACAGGCCCCACAACAGGGCGCCGAAGGTGGCGGTGATGATGAAGGCCACGAGCATGGAGCGCACGCGGGTGCGCTTGCGCGCGGTCTCGAAGGCGCTTTCGGTGCTCTCATGGAAGCGCTGCGCCTCGCGCGCCTCCTGGACGTAGCTCTGCACCACCGGGATCTCGCTCAGCACTTCGGCCGCAATGGCGCTGGAATCCGCCACCCGGTCCTGGCTGGCGCGGCTCAGCTTGCGCACGCGCCGGCCGAAGAACAGGCTCGGCAGCACCACCAGCACCAGGATGCCCAGCACCTGCGTCATCACCACCGGATTGGTGATGACCAGCATGAGCAACGCTCCGGCCCCCATCACGGCGTTGCGCAGCCCCATGCTGAGGGATGAGCCGACGACGGTCTGCACCAGCGTGGTGTCGGTGGTCAGGCGGCTGAGGACCTCGCCGGTCTGCGTGGTCTCGAAGAACTCGGGGCTTTGCCGCACCACGTGAGCGTAGACGGCGTCGCGCAGGTCGGCCGTGATGCGCTCGCCCAGCCAGGTGACCATGTAGAAGCGCAGGGCAGAGAACAGGCCCAGCGCCGCACCCACGGCGAACAGGGCGCCGAAGTGCTGCTGCAGCGCCATCACGCGCTCGCCCGGATCAGCCGCCACCAGCCCCTGGTCGATCAGCGACTTCAAGGCCACGGGCAGCAGCAGGGTGCTGGTGGCGGCCATCACCAGGAAGACCACCGCCCACGCAATGCGCCCTCGGTAGGGCCGCAGAAAGGGGATCAGGCCGCTGAGCGACTTGGGTGACTTGGCGGCAGCGCGCGAGGTGTCCTTGGGCATGATCGGCAGTCTATCGGGCTGCCTGGGCAAGCCCGGCGATACCGCACCTGTGGGTTCACTCCCTGATGAATCTGAGGCGCTGGCCTGCCTGGTGCAGCACAAACGCCTTCGGTGACCCCTCCGCACCCTCGAAGTGCACCTCCAGTGCCGCGACCTTTGCAAACCAGCGCCTTCCCTCGGCCGCGAACAGTTCGAACTCGCCTTGCCCCGTGGCCTGAGCGAACAGCCGCCCGTCGCGCACTGTGACTGTCACCTTGAATTGGGGCTGCAGAGCGTAGATGCCCGTCAGCTCGGCCATGGCCTGGGGCACTACCTGGATGGCCCGCTGTTCGGTCTGGCGGCGTTCGGCCTGTAAGTCCCGCACGGGCACGCGGGGCTCCAGAAAGTGGATGGCCAGATCCTGCACGGGCACCGCGGCGTTGGACAACACGAGTGATGCACCCCCGTTTGTCGGGTCGATGAACAAAGACGTGGAGTAGCCGGCGGTGCCGCCGTCGTGGGTCAGCACGCGGCGTTGCATCAGCGGCGCCGAGAGCCAGGCCAGAGCGGTCGGATTCATGGCATTGGGACCCTCTGCCCGGGTGGTGAAGGCCAGTGCAAAGGCGGCCTTGAGCGGGTGATCGAAGACACCCAGTGCGGCCTGCGCGTATCGGGCGAGGTCTTTCGCAGACCCTGCAAGGGCTCCCGCCGCGGCCATGGCTCCAAACCGCCAAAGGGCGGCGGGTCGCCCCTGGGCGTCGTGGCCGGGTGCCAGGTCCGGCACGGTGGTGTCGCGCAGGGCCAGCCTCATGCCTTCGAGGCCCAGGGGGGTGAGGATCCGGGTCTTTAGGAGTTCGGCGAATGTCGTTCGGTGTCGCAGGGCCAGCGCTTCGCCCAGCAGGCCGTAGCCCAGGTTGGAGTACTCCCATCGCACCTGCCGGGCCGTGGTGGGCTTCCAGTTCGCCAGGAAGTCCCACAGGTCTTTGTCTGCGTAGTCGTAGGGATCCTCGCCATCGGGCCGTCGCAGGTTGCTTGGCAGTCGGGGCAGGCCAGAGCGGTGGGTGGCCAGATCTCCGAAGGTGATGGCGGCGCCGTTGGCGTCGCGCAGTCTCAATGCGCTCGGCAGCACGGCCTCCACCGCATCGTCCAGCCCGAGTTCGCCTCGCAGTGTCATGTCCGCCAGCAACAGGGCGGTGAAGGTCTTGGTGATGGAGCCGAGTTCGAAGGGCGTGTTCAGGTCGGGGGATGAGGCGTGCTGCGCGCTGCGTCGTCCTGCGCCGGCCCAGCGGAGATGCTCGCCTTGCACCTTGACGGCGACGAGGCCCATGCCCTGCATTGACAACCGCTCTGTCAGCACGCGCGCCATGTCGGCATCTGCACCGGATGTGGCGGTGCGTGATGCATCAACGGTGCCGGCCGTGGTCAGGGCCATGCCCGAAAGCGTGGCGTTGAGCAGGGTGCGTCGTCGCATGGTGTCATCCTTGTGGTTCGCCGGTGTCAGTTCTGGTGTCCGTCTGCGCTGGTGCAGCCGCCGTCAGGCGGCGCCCACGCCGCGCCAGCGCCTCGCGCAGCAGGTATTCCACCTGCGCGTTGGCGCTGCGCAGTTCTTGCGCAGCCAGGCGCTCGATCTCTGCCCACAGAGTGGGATCGATGCGCAGGGGAAAGGACTTCTTACCGGGGCTCGCCACGGGCGGGCTCTCGAGATGGTTGGCCGGGGCGTGGCGGGCGCTTGATGGAGCGCTTGCCTCCAGCCTCGGCCGAATCTTGGATCTGCTGGGAGCGAAAGGCCTCCAGCTGGGCTTTGGGGACCCGCCAAACCAGCGTCGAGCGGAGCACGTCAGCGAGGACCAAGATCACGAGGGCGAACAACGTGATCTCAGAGGTTGTCTCGGAAAGCGCGGGCAAGGCGGACTGTTCGCCCGGGCCAGCTGTGCCCCCCTGACGTTCCGTCACTGCACGGTAGTGGATCAGGGCCAACAGACTCCAGATCATCCAACCCAGGCGCAGCATGAGCGTATCCAGGCGTGCCCAGGCGGTGCCGGCCCGCTCAGGTGCCAGCCAGTAGTCCTTGTGGGGCAGATTCAAGAGGCTGGGGTGGCGACGCAGCCAGTTGAGCAGGCCTCCACCCATCACCCAAGGCAAGGGAAGGGCCGTCACCAACATGATGGCGATGTAGGTGCCTCTGGCGATCTGCTTGCTGCTTTCACCCACCATCTCCGGCAACCACCACCCACTTGCTGGCAGCGCAATCAGGTAAGTTATCCAACACAGCAGTTGCAACCTGCGGGAAAACTCGATCATGGCGGTTCTCCAGGTCGAGCCGCAGGATCAGCCGTAGAGCGTGCCGGCGTTGATGACCGGCTGCGTGTCCTTGTCGGAGCACAGCACCACGAGCAGGTTGCTGACCATGGCGGCCTTGCGTTCGTCGTCCAGGTGCACGATCGCGCGCTCCGACAAGCCCTTGAGGGCGTCTTCCACCATCGACACCGCGCCGTGCACGATGCGGCTGCGCGCGCTGATGATGGCCTCGGCTTGCTGGCGCCGCAGCATCACCTGGGCGATTTCCGGCGCGTAGGCCAGGTGCGAGATCTTGGCATCCTCGACCTGCACGCCTGCCGCGGTGAAGCGCTCCTGCAGTTGGCTGCGCAGGGTGGCCAGGGCGGCTTCGCCAGAGCGCAGCGTGGTCTCGCCAGGGGCAAGGTCGTCCCCTTCGTCATAGGCGTAGAGCGTGGCCATGTGGCGGATGGCGGCTTCGGCCTGCATGGTGACGTAGGCCTCGTAGTCGTCCACCTCGAACACGGCCTGGGCCGTGTCCTCCACCCGCCACACGAGGCGATGTCCCGAACTCTGTTGAACGGATGAGATGAAGGTGGCGGTTCCTTTCGCCTGGATGCGAGCATCCAGGTGCCTTGCAAGCAAAGAAAGGAACCACCGAAATGAAGTCT
>JAJTDM010000158.1 GCA_021300575.1 Rubrivivax sp. | reverse complement strand
TCATCAAGTAATGTTGCGCGCAACATTACTGGACTCATGTTGAGCGTCCGGTAATGTGAAGCTGAGCCCTTGCCACGTCGTGCCGCAGCGTGCAGGAGCCGTTTCGAACTCAACATAACCGGGCCTATTGGCCTACCTTGACCGCCCAACCACGGTCCAGGAGGCCACCATGCTCGAGCAACTATTCCCGAAGTACCACCGTCGCTACTCCGCGTCGCCACATGTGAAGGAACTGCGGGCGTTCGCGCGCTGGTTGACCGAGGTCGGCTACGGCCGTGATCCTGCGCATGACCACGTCCGGCGGCTTCGTGAAGCACTCGACCTCAGAGGACGAAGGCTGCAGGCACGTATCGATCGCACGGGCGTGGATGATCTGTTTGCCCGGCTGCCCGATATTGCGACGTACCGTGCCACGTGCCGAGCATTCGTCCGCTGCCTCGAGGCGTGTGGACGGCTGGTGGCAGAACCCGACCGGCGGCCGCATGCGGCGACTCTCGTCGGGTACGAGTATCAGCTCAGGACCGTACGCGGGCTCAGCAATTCCACCGTAACGCAGCACCTTGCCACCGTTCAGGCCTTCTTGGACGAGGCACTACCCGGTGACTCACCGATATCCGCTCTCACGAGGGCGAGTATCGAGCAGCACTTGGTGACGACAGGCCGACGCATCAGCCGCCAGAGCATGCAGCACTGCGTGGCGCGGCTGCGTTCATTCCTTCGGTTCTGCCATTCGAACTCGCTGCTGGCGCAGCCGCTGGACGCCATTGACACACCACGCGTGTACCGCGACGAACTGCCGCCGCGGGCGCTGCCGTGGCGAATCGTCACTGGGCTGCTGCGCTCGATCGACCGAAGCACCGCAACCGGCTGGCGCGACTACACCATCTTGCACCTGATGTCGCACTATGGTCTGAGGCCGAGCGAGGTCGTCTTGCTGCGGCTGGATGCCATCGACTGGCAGACCTGTACCCTGCGCGTCGTGCAATGCAAGACTCGATCGGTCCTGATGCTGCCGATAGATGCTCGGACGCTTCGGATCATCAAGCGGTATCTGTGCGACGGTCGCCCGGGCAGTGACCGACCCGAGCTGTTCTTGCGGGCACGCGGGCCAGCCGGACCGATGAAGCACTACGCCGTGTGCAACATCTACCAGACACGTGCCGCGCGCAGCGGGTTGGATCTGCAAGGCACATCGGCGTACAGCCTGCGGCACAGCTTCGCGATGCGGCTGCTTGATCGTGGGGTGGGCATCAAGGCCATCGGCGATGTGCTGGGTCACCGCGGCCTGGAGAGTACCTGCGTGTACCTACGTCTGCAGTTGGATGCCTTGCGCGATGTCGCGCTGCCTTTGCCCAGGATGGCCTTGGCCAAGACTGCGGAGGGCGCGTAATGACCAGCACCTCAACGTCCGGCGTCGTCGAGCACAGTATCGACTGCTATCTCGACCGTCAGCGGGCCCTCGGTAGGGGCTACAGCGCCGAAGAGCACGTGCTCAGATCCTTGATCCGCAGCCTGGCGTCGACGGGGTCGGCCGACCTCGACCTCGCCGCCTTCGATCAATGGTGCTCGTCGCACCAAGGACTGACGGGCAACGTGCGCCGCAACCGCCAACGCATCGTGCGCAACTGGTGTCTATATCGCCAGCGGGATGAGCCGGCGTGCTTCGTGCCCGACCCGAACCGCTTCCCCCGCCCGCATCCACACCAGGCACCGGTCATCGTCTCGCCTGAGCAGATCGCTCGGATGCTGGCGGCCGCCGACGCGGTGCAGCCGACGGCGGATTCGAGCTTGCGCCCGTGGATATTGCGACTGGCCACGGTGCTGTTGTACTCGGCCGGCCTGCGGCGCGGCGAGCTACTGCGTCTGCAGCTTGGCGACGTGAACTCCCGCGATGCGGTACTGAGGATCCGGCAGTCCAAGTTCCACAAGTCTCGTTGGGTGCCGCTGTCGCGCGATGCCGGCGACGAACTGCGGCGATACCTCCAACAACGGCAGCGACGGTGGGGCTTGCCGGCGCCCGGCGATGCGTTGCTATGCCACGGCACTCGTCGGTGCAGCGGCTACACCGGCACGGGCCTGAGCCGCGGACTGCATGAACTGATGAATGCGGTGGACGTCCATGGGTGGGACGGCAGGCGGCCACGCATCCACGACCTTCGCCACAGCTTCGCGATTGAATGTCTGTTGCGCTGGTACCGCGAGGGCGCCGACGTGCAGTCGCAACTGCCCAAGCTCGCGATGTACATGGGCCATGTGTCGATTGCGTCTACAGCCTATTACCTGCGATGGATCCCGGAGCTTGCTAGGGCCGCCAGTGATCGCTTCGAGGCTTCGTTCGGCGATCTGGTGCCGATGGTGGAGGCGTGATGAAGCCGACATACCCCAACGATCTCGGACGCTCACTGGTGCGATTCTTCCAGGACTATCTACCAGCGCAGCGAGGCATGAGCGGTCACACCATCCGAAGCTACCGCGACGCCTGCGTTCTGTTCCTGCGCTTCGCGACGCAGCAGACCGGGCGGCCGGTCGAATCCCTGGATGTCGACGTGCTGCGCCCAGACCTGGTCACCAGCTTCCTCGCGCAACTGGAGAAGGAACGCGGCAACGGCGTGGCCACGCGCAACGCGCGGCTGGCCGCACTGCATACGCTGGCCAAGTTCCTGGCGACGGAGCATCCGCAACACATGAGCACGCTGCAAGCCATCTTGGCGGTGCCGTTCAAGCGCGGTGCGCGCAGTGAGCCGATGGAGTATTTGGAACATGATGAGGTGCAAGGACTTCTGGCCGCGATCAACCGAGGCACAGCGCTCGGGCAGCGAGACTACGCGCTGTTCGCCCTGATGTTCAACACGGGTGCTCGCGTCCAGGAGATCCTGGACCTTCGTGCGACGGATGTTCGCCTGGACACGCCTGCGCAGGTGCGGTTGACGGGCAAGGGCAACAAGGTTCGGGTCTGTCCCATCTGGGCGTCGACAGCCCAATTGCTTCGGCCGCTGTGCGACGCGCGAGGACCCGAAGGACAGATCCGGCCGTTGTTCGTGAACCACCGTGGCGAGTCGCTGACGCGCTTCGGTGTGCGTTACCTTCTTCGGCGGTACGTTGCCCTTGCCTCGCGAGAACACTCCACGTTGCGCGGCAAGTCGATCCATCCTCACTCGCTTCGGCACACGACCGCCATCCACTTGCTCAAGGCGGGTGTCGACTTCGCGAGCATCAGCCAGTGGCTGGGGCACGCAAGCTTGAACACCACGATGGTCTATGCGCGAGCGGATCTGGACCTGAAGCGGCAGGCGTTGCTGCAGGTGTTCCCGGATGCGTTGGCAACGCCGAAGGCAGGCAACCAGACACCGGCCCGCATCGGACTGTTCGACTGGCTTCGCCGGCTATGAGTTATGTGGAGTTAGCGGCCAGGTGCGTCGCAGACGCGTTGGCCGTCAGCTTCACATTACCAGATGCTCAACATGA
>JAJTDM010000094.1 GCA_021300575.1 Rubrivivax sp. | reverse complement strand
ATCAGCTGGTTGGCACCTTCACCCAGGAAGCCGCCCTTCACCCTCCGCATGAAGGACGAGAGCATCTGCGCGTCGACCGCCGCCCGCTATGACTGCTCCCTCTGCAGACGACCGCCGGCACTCGACCCATACCAGCCGATCGACGCGCTCCGAAGCTGTCGGATGACCGACCCGGCTCCTTCACGTTCCGCATATATGAAGCAGCCGTTCGTGGCCACCGGCAGTCGGCCAGGACCAGACGCTCGTCGACCCCAACCTCAACGTCAGCTCAGGCGATCAAAGCTGTCAGTGAAACGGCGGCCGGCGTTGCGCGCCGCAGAATCGACGGCCTCAGCGCCCGCGATGGCGTCGGGAAGAGGTCTGCGTGACAGGTTGGCTGAGCGCCATTTGCGACCGTGGGACGCCTGCAGCGCGCGCCCAGTCCTCGGCTTCGTGCGGCGCGCAGTCCCAGTCTTTGCCGAACAGCGCCGGGCCCTGCTCGCACATCCAGAGGGCGTAACGCGCCGAAGCTGGGTGGCCCGTATTCGCTAGATCGATGAATCGCCCGTAGGCTTCCGGGAAGCGACCCTGCCGAAATGACTCCACCGCTCTAGCGTGCATACGTTCGGCATATGTGCCCGGTGCTGCGGCAGCAGGCGCGGCACTGCACGCGAGTACCAGCGGCAGCAAGGCCATGCGGCGCAAGGGCTTGTTGGTCTTCACGGTTGGCTGCGAGCAGCTGCAGGTCGCAGGTGCGCTTCGGGGTTGGTCCTGTTGACGCGTGCGGAGGCTCGCACGATGAAGCTCGAGCAGCCGGAACAGATTGACCGGCAGCAGCACGGCGTGAAGCGCCAGCACGGGCCAGGTCGACGATCCAGCGCCATAGGTGATGAAGGCTACGCTGGCCGCGAGCGAAGCACACCGCAGCAGGCGAACGTCGCGCGAGGTGAAAGCCAGCAGCGTCAGCGCCGCCGCCACCCAGCCGATGAGGTCGATGGAGGTCATGGTTAGTCACCCGATCAGAACGGCCAGCCGCGGTGCGCCGCGATCAGCGACACCGTGACGGCACACATAGAGGCATTGCTTAGGTTGACGGCCACCGCTCGACTCATACGCTGGCCGTTGGACTCGTACAGCCATGCGGCCATGGTCGCGTTCGCACCCAGCCAGGTACACCAGGTCCACAGCGAGTGCTGACTCGAGTCGCCGCTCTGAATAATCGCCCAGATCGTCGGCAGATAAGCCAGCATGCGCACCGAGTTGAACAACGTGAATGCCCAGGTCAGCACCCGAAGGTAGGCCACCCGGGCGGTGATGGGGCCTGGGCCGTCACCGGCAGCGGCGGCGTTCGAAATGTCCATGGACGCTTCCTCTTAGAGGTGGGCCAGGCGCCAGTCGTCGACGGCGCGGGCAAGGTCGAAGATGGGTGTATCGGTGCCCAGCACCACATGGCTCGTGCCGAACAGCGCTTGTGATGCCCGGATGCCTACCGGGCCGAGCGAAGCGGTGTCCACGATGACCTGTGCCAGCAGGCCGGAGCGCCGCGACGACAACTGCGCGTCGTCTTCTGCCATGCGCTGAAACCGCTCCAAGGCAGCCAGGAAGCTGCCGCCTCCGTTGGCAAACTGCACCGTGACGTCAGGGAATGTCGCCAGCCAGCCTTCCTGGCACAAGGTGAGCATCGCAAGCCCGATCTGGTGCTGAGGCTCCAAGCCCAGATGGCGATGCATGCGAGGTCGCCCGAGCCCATCGACGTTTCCTCGGCTGCCAGGCAGCCGACCAGGGTGGACGAATACGCGCAGGCGGAGCTCCTGCGCAGCGTCGAACAACGGCGCCGTCGCGTCCGCCTGCGCGGCGTCGCACAAACTCCATGCAGGCAACACGAAACCTTCGAGGCCGAGCGCGGCGGCGCGGCGTAACTCCGAGAGCGCCATGTCCACATCGGACAGTGGCACGACCGCCATGCCGCGATAGCTGCTGCCGTTGGCCTGCGCCGCCGTGGCGTCGTTGAACGCGCGCGCGATGGGCAAAGCCTCATCGGTCGACAGGGCATCGAGGTTCCAAAGCGGCGACCACGACAGCACCTGCTTGTCGATGCCGAGCGAAGCTAGCTGCCTTGCGCGGTGATCGAGGTCATGCGCTGTACGGTCGAGCGGGCGTGGCTGGATCGCAGCCTGAAAGACCCACTGGCCGCCGTCGCGCCATGCCCGGGGCGGCTCGTTGCGATAGCTGAGCTGCACGAGCACGGCTTCCGGCAGCCAGTGTGCGTGATGGTCGATCAGCATGGCCAACGCTTGCCGGCTCATCTCGCGCCGCCGAAGACGGCAGCACGCAGACGGTCGCTCTCGGCCGCGAAGTCGCGCACGTACTTCGCGGTGGTCTCGATGTCGAACGGCGTCGGATCAGCGCCCAGCGCCTGCATCTTCTCGTGCACAGGGGTTTGTCGCGCGGCGGTCACCAATGCGGAGTTCAGTCGCTGGATAGCGGCGGCCGGCGTCGCGCCCGGCGCCCAAAGGCACAACCCTCCGTTGAAGCGGTATCCCGACAGTCCGGCCTGCTCGGCAGTGGGCACGTCGGGCAGCGCCCCCAGGCGTTCCGCCGACAACACTGCCAGCGCCCTGAGGCGCCCGCTCTTGACCAGGGGGACGGCCGCAGCCGACGGCAGGACCGCGTACCCCAGCCGGCCGCCGACGAGATCGTTGATGGGGCTGTCCTTGTATGGAACGTGCAGGGACTTGAAGCCCAGTGCACGCGCCAGCCGCTCGGCCTGCAGATGCGGCGTGCTGCCCTCGCCCTGCGAGGGGTAGGCCACGGGTACGGCGGCGGCCTTCGCCTTGCGTGCGAGGTCCGACAGCGAGGCCACGTCGCTGCTGGAGGGCACCAGCAAGAGCCAGTGGTCCAGCAGTAGCCGCCCTACCGGCGTGAGGTCCTTGAAGAGCGCCAGCGGTGTCCGACCCTGGCTGACGAAGGCGTGGGTGATGGAATCACCCGAGCAACCGCTGACGTTGAGCGTGTGTCCATCGGCCGCCGCGGCGGCCACGGCTGCGGTGGCGATCGTGCCGCCCGCGCCAGGGCGGTTCTCAACCACCACCGGCTGTCCCAGCGAGGAGGCCATAGCTTCGCTCAGCAACCGCGTCACGACGTCTGGAGAAGAGCCCGGTGGCGCGCCGATGAGCACGCGCACGGGCTGAGTCGGGAATGAGGCCGCTGCAATCGACGTTGCCAACAGAGTAAGGGTGAGACCCCATCGAACTGACTGGGAGAGACGACGTCGGGCATGGGGAACGGAACGCATGGTGTGAGTCCTGAATTTGGGTTGGCCAATGCTGCGGGCTATGGCCATGAATGGCAATGCTTACTTCTGTTAATCTAACTTCAGCAATTTGCTGAAGGCGTGAAAGTGCGCGATGGGCATCCACAAGCTGCGCGGTCTTGAGTACCTGGTGGCGGCGGTCGACAGCGGCAGCTTCAGCGCCGCGGCCCGTCGCCTCGGGGTGGCGACACCTTCGGTCCACCGCCTAGTGCAGGCCCTGGAGGCCGAACTTGGCGTCTCACTGATTGATCGCTCTGGGCAGCCCTTGCGACCGACCCCCTACGCCGCGGCCTACGTTGACCGTGCGCGCGTGCTGCTGTCCGATCTGCGCGAACTCGACGCGAGCCTGCACGACCAGAGCAGCGCGCCCCAAGGCACCATCTCGTTAGCGGCCGACAGTATGGTGCGGGAGTACCTGATGCCCGACATGTTGGCGGCATTCCACGTGCGCTTTCCCGACATCGAGGTGCAGGTACTGGAGGCTGGCTCGGTGCGAGACCTTGCACGCCTCGGCACGGACCTGCTGATGCAGTCGGGCTGGCCGCCGCACCAGGATGCGGTGCTGCGTACGTTGACAGAGACCCGCTGGCTGATCGTCGCCACACCGGCTTACTGGGCTCGCCAAGGTCAGCCGAAGCTGCCATCGGATCTGGCCCGTCATGGCTGCGCGCTCTACCGCACCCCTTCTGGCGAGGTGCTCAGGCGCTGGGTGTTCGAGCGCGACGGCCAGAAGCAGGCGGTGGACGTGGAAGGTTGGCTCGTCAGCGACAGCCGCAGAGTGCTCGATGGGCCGCTTCTGGCTGGACAGGTGGTGGCGCGGGTCAACGATCTGTCGATACGTCGCGAACTCACTGAAGGCGGCTTGCAACCGGTGCTGTTGGACTGGACCGGCCTGCATGCGCCGCCCATCAGCCTGGTCGCCAAGCGTTCGCTGACGCGCCAGCCCCGCGTCCGCGCCTGGATCGACTTCGCGGCGGAGTACACCGCAGAGCTGGCCCGCGAGCGGCTTCCTGGAGGTCTGCCGACCG
This sequence comes from Rubrivivax sp., assembly GCA_021300575.1. Lineage (GTDB taxonomy): Bacteria > Pseudomonadota > Gammaproteobacteria > Burkholderiales > Burkholderiaceae_C > Rubrivivax. The sequence goes on along the minus strand of JAJTDM010000094.1, from coordinate 7,662 downwards.
TACGGCCTTCGGAACGGCCCGAATGGTGGAAGCGACGCGTGTCTGCCGGTCCCCGAAGTACCCGCTCGTAGCCTCGCGCAGCACGAAGGGAGGCATGTTGCTGGCATCCGTCCGACCAAACCCGAATGGCTGCTTTGTGTCGTTCCCGTCAATGGAACAAAGGACGGCTTGGGGTCGGTCGCGGCGTCGAACGACCGCTCACCAGCGCCACCGCCGAACGACTCTTTCTGGCCGGGAGTGTGAGTAGCTACCTGAGCCAGTAAGCGGTCCGTCGGCCCGGTCCACGATGGGGTTAGGGTTGACCCAGGGAAAGGCCCCCGATGGGGAGTCGGCGCATCTTGTGTGGCCCTCAACTCGATGGGAGACCATCATGGGCAACACAGGCGTCAACGCTCTTCGCGAGCCGTGGAACAAGGGCAAGATCGTCGGGCAGAAGGCCCCGTTCAAGCTCAAGGACATCTGGGCGCTCCGCGTCCGTTTCCAGATGGAGCACCGGGTGCGCGAGCTCGCACTTTTGAACCCGGGCATCGACAGCAAGCTGCGTGGGTGCGATCTCGTCGCCTTGAAGGTCCGAGATGTTTGTCATGGGGACCAGGTTGCCACGCGCGCTATCGTCCTGCAGCACAAGACCCAGCCCCCGGTCCAGTTCGAGATCACGCCGGCCACCCGGGAAGCCTTGCAGGCGTGGATCAAGCAGGCTGGCCTGAAGTCGGATGACTTCATCTTCCCCAGCCGGCTCCATGACTCACCTCACCTCGGCACCCGCCAGTACGCCCGGATTCTCGGGCACTGGGTCGTCGAGCTGGGTCTGGACCGCGCCGACTACGGTACGCACTCGATGCGCAGGACGAAGGCGACTCTGATCTACCGACGCACCAAGAACCTGCGCGCCGTGCAGCTGCTGCTGGGGCGTTCCAAGCTGGACTATCTCCCGCGCCGAACTATGTCCCGTAGTTGCTCGATGCTGTGATTTTCCGGGGGCAAGCCACTCCTTCACTGGACATTGCAATGCTTCTTGCCGGGCAATTCCGCCTGCAAGGAGATCATCTTGGAGCCTTCCTACGAGAGAGCCGACGCGCGGGTCCGCGCGATCGGCGGTTCGTCTGCTGAGCACCTCAGCTCATTTGTCAGTTGGTTGGGCAACCAGCAATACTCGGCGGGTTATGCCTGCATCGTGGCGAGACACGCATTGGCCTTCACCAGATGGTTCGAAGGGCGCGGTATCGAGGCTGGCGCGCTGACTGACGGCGACATTGAGCGATTCCAGCGCAGTCGCGCGCGGCGCCGCTGTCGACGCCCGGAGACACGCCGCCAGGAACGACAGGCATTGGCGTTGCTGCTCATCTTCCTGCGCGAGCATGGGATTTGCGCGGCAGCCGCTTCATGCGTGACGGCTGTTGACAGCGTCGCCGCAGACTTCGCGGAACACCTGCAGCGCAACCACGCGCTGGCGACTGCCAGCGTCGACACCTACACCAGGGTGGCCAAGCAGTTCCTGACCTGGCGCTTTGGGCAGGCAGAGGTCTGCCTCCGCGACCTTCGCCCGAGTGACGCCATCGCGTTCGTTCGACAAGAGTCCAAGCGCATGGCACCTCCAGCCGTGAAGGGTGTTGCCAACGCGCTGCGGTCCTTCCTGCGCTTCGGCGAATTCCGAGGTGAGGTGCTTGCCGGCCTCGCCGTCGGCGTGCCGTCCGTCGCCACCTGGACGACCACGCCGCCGGTCCCCAAGGCGATCGCTGCCGAGCACGCTCGGCGCGCCATCGACAGCTGCGACCGATCGACTGCAGTTGGCCGACGTGATCGTGCCGTGCTGCTGCTTCTGGCGCGCCTGGGACTGCGCGCATGCGAGGTCATCAGGCTGGCGTTGGACGACATCGACTGGGACCGGGCGCAACTGTGCGTTCGTGGCAAGGGTGGACGGCAGAGTCTGCTGCCACTGCCCGCGGATGTTGGCGCTGCCATCGCCGCGTATCTACAGAGCGGTCGGCCAACCTGCGAGGACCGGCACGTCTTCCTTCGCTCAATGGCGCCAGTCCGCGGACTGCTGGACGGATCGGACGGTGTCGGTTCCATCGTGCGCTACGCGCTCGCGCGGGCCAAGGTGGATGCACCACATCGTGGATCGCATCAGTTCCGGCATGCCTTGGCCGCTCACATGTTGCGTCAAGGGGCGTCGCTGCCCGAGATCGGCCAGGTGCTGCGTCACCGCAGCCCGCAGACCACCAGCATCTACGCCAAGGTGGATCTGGACGCCCTGCGAACCGTGGCGATCGCCTGGCCCGGGAGTGCGCGATGAACACCTTGCGTGAAGCCCTGCAGGAGTACATCGATCTGCGGCGGGGGCTTGGCTACAAGATGCATTGCGAGGGACTGCTGTTGCCACGGTTCGTCAGCTTCATGGAGGAGCACCACACCGAGCACATCAGCGCCAGATTGGCGCTCGAGTGGGCTCAGGGTGCGTCGGTACAACCCGCCGAGTGGGCCAGGCGGCTTTGCTTCGTGCGCGGCTTCGCCCGCCACCGCAGCGCCACCGACAACCGCACTGAGATACCGCCACTCGGCCTGTTGCCGCACCGATCTACTCGCGCCAAGCCACACCTGTACACCGAGGACGAGATAAGACGGCTGTTGCACGCGGCGTTGGAACTGCCCATGACCTGGCCGTCGACGACACTGCGCCCGTGGGTGTTCCACGGCCTGATCGGCCTGCTCAGCGTGACGGGCATGCGCCTGTCCGAGGTGCTGAACCTCGAACTCGCCGACGTGGACCTTGAACAGTCGGTCTTAACGATACGCGGCGCCAAGTTCGGTCAATGGCGGCTGGTGCCAATCCATCCGTCCACCAGCGCAGTCTTGGCCGACTACATCGAGAGGCGCGCACAGTTCTTCGGTCATCCGGTCTCCACGTATTTGTTCGTCACGCGCAGAGGCAATCGGCTCGACAGCGGCCATGTTCATCGAACCTTCTACACGCTGTCGCGCAGCACGGGCCTGCGCGCGGCCGGCGCGAGCAAGGGGCCGCGGCTCCATGACTTCAGGCATCGCTTCGCCGTCCAGACGCTGACGCGTTGGTACCAGGCGGACAAGGATCCAGGGCGCCAGATGCCCCTGCTGTCAACCTACCTCGGGCACGTCTGCGTGGCCGGCACCTACTGGTACCTGAGCAGCAACCCCGAGCTGATGGCCCATGCCATGGCCCGGTTGGAGCGCCGCTGGGGAGAATCGTCATGAGCGGTCAACCCAACTTCGGTGTGCTTCTTGAGCGGTACTTCACTCAGCGGCTGATGCAACAGCGCCGGGCCAGTGCGCACACGATCGCGTCGTACCGCGACACCTTCAAGATGTTGCTGCAATTCGTCCACAAGCGTCTGCGCAAGGCGCCATCTGCACTCTCGCTGGACGACATCGACGCGCCGCTGGTGATGGCCTTCCTCGACGACATGGAACTGACGCGTGGCATCACTGCCCGAACGCGCAACCTGCGGTTGACGGCCGTGCATTCATTCTTCCGCTTCGCGGCCTTCGAGGCCCCGACGCACTCAGCGCTGATCCAACGCGTGCTGGCCATCCCCGCCAAGCGGTTTACGCGCACGCTGGTGCCCTTCCTCAGCCGTCCGGAAGTCGACGCGCTGCTGGCTGCGCCGGATCAGCGGAGTTGGTCGGGCCGCCGTGACCACGCCATGCTGCTGCTGGCGGTGCAGACTGGGTTGCGTCTGTCGGAGTTGACAAGCCTGCGGCATGAAGACCTGCATGTCGGCGTCGGTGCCCACGTTCGCGTCATCGGCAAGGGGCGCAAGGAACGGTGCACACCATTGAGCAAGTCCACGCGCGCCGTACTGGCAGCGTGGGCGCGGGAGCCGCCGCTGCTTGAGAACCAGCATGTGTTCCCCAACGCCCGCGGCGGCAGGTTGAGTTCGCACGGCGTGCACTACGTGCTCAGCAAACACGTTGCAACGGCCACTGCGAAGTGCCCATCACTGAAGAAAAAGCGTGTGAGCCCACACGTGTTGCGGCACACGACGGCGATGGACCTGCTGCAAGAGGGTGTCGAGCCGGTGACGATTGCGCTGTGGCTCGGGCATGAATCGGTCGAGACGACGCAGATTTACCTGGACGCCAATCTGGCGCTGAAGCAGGCGGTCCTCGACAAGACGACGCCGCCCGAGGGCAAGCCGGGAAGGTACCGGCCTGCCGACCGGTTGCTCGCGTTCCTCAAGGGCCTGTGATCCGGACAGCTATGTTCCGCGAAGTGGCTGCCTGACCATCGGCGGCAGCGTACGACACGGGACATAGTTCGGCGCGGGAGATAGTCCAGCCTATGTCCTGCAGTCCATAGGCTGGAGTCTACAGTCCGATACCTCGGCATCGAGGTCGATGACGCACTCGAGATCTCTGAGCAAACAGAGATCTGATCCAGCAGGCCACTGGCCACCCGCGCAAGGCGGACGTGGCCAGCTGCGAACGGCTGCTGTCTGACGTGCTGCCGGACTCATGCAGTCGGCCAATGGCAGTCGGCCAATGGCAGTCGATGTCATCTCCTTGGCGTAACCGTCACTCCAGCGTGATCTCGGCCTTCTTTGCCAGCTTGGCGTACCGTTCCTGCTCGTTCTTGAAGTATTGTGCCGATGCCTCGGGCGTCATCGGATTGATGACGACCTGCTGCTTGTCCATCGCCGCCTTGGTCTCGGGGTCGGCGAAGGCAGTCAGCACCGCGGCGTGCAGACGCTTCACCTCGGCAGCCGGCAGCTTGGCCGGACCGATGAGCGCGAACCAGCCGCCGAGGTCCACGTCGGGGAAGCCCTGTTCGGCCATCGTCGGCAGGGTCGGCAGAGAGGGAATACGTTGCTTGCCCATTACGCCGATGGCCCGCAGGGCGCCGGTGGCGATGTGCTGCTGCGCGACGTTGATCGCCACCACGCCCATCTCGACCTGACCGCTGATGATGTCGTTGACCATCGGCGCCATACCCTTGTACGGGATGTGCTTCACGTCAACGCCGAACGCCTCGACCACCATGGCGCCGCCGAGGTGGATGATCGTGCCGTTGCCCGACGAAGCGTAGTTGTAGCCCCCAGGCTTGGCCTTGAGAAGCGCCTGGAGTTCCTTGGCGGTCCTGGCGGGCACGCGGGCCGGGTTGACCACCAGCAGGAAGGGCGTCTCGCCGATCACGGCAATGGGCGTGATGTCGGCCAACGAGTCGTATGGCATCTTCCTGTAGACGCTTGGATTGACGGCGTGGTTGTTCGACACCATCGCCAGCGTGTTGCCGTCGGGCGCCGCCTTGACCAGCGCGCTGGTGCCGGTCAGGCCGCCCGCGCCAGTGATGTTCTCGATCACCAGCGGGCGGTTGTTCAGGGCGCGGCTGAGCGCCGCAGCGGCTGCGCGGGTCTGTATGTCCAGGCCGGACCCGGCACTGGCCGGAATGATGATCTTGACGGGCTGGGCATGGGCGGCATGCGCCATGAAGGCGGTCAGGGCAGCCGCGAGCAGTCTGCGGCAGATCTGGTGGAACGTCATCGTTGTCTCCGTGGGTCAGTGGTGGTCAGTGGGCGATCGCCGGGTGGCCGGCTTGAAGGCGGCTCAGAACTTCTTCGGTGTGCTCGCCGATGCGCGGCAGAGGGCGCTGCACCCCGAGCCGGCGGCCTCCCATCAGCAGCGGCAGCAGCACCACCTTGCAGGAGCCGCCATCGTCGGTCGGCATGTCCGCGAGCGCACCGCTCTGCGTCAGGTGCGGGTCGGTGACCAGCTGGTCCGGGCGGACGATCGGCGCGTAGGGGATGCCGGCGGCTTCGAGCTTCGGGCACAACTCGGCCAGCTTGTGGTGCCGGATCGTTTCGCCAAGCCACTGCAGCAACTGGGGACGCAGTGCGACGCGGTGCGCATTGGTGGCAAGCGCTTCGTTGCCTGCCAGGTCCATGCGGTCCAGCACGCGGCACAGCGACTGGAACTGCTTGTCGCTGGTGGCGCCGATGAAGAGCTGCTCGTCGTCGGCGAGCGTGAAGACGTCGTAGACGCTCCACGCAGAGACGCGGCTCGGCATCGGCGGCGCAGGCTCGCCGCTCATCTGGAACTGCTGCATGTGCTGGGCGGACAGCAGGCAGCAGTTCTCGAACAGCGCGCTCTGCACTTCCTGCCCGCGTCCGGTTCGATCGCGCTCGCGCAATGCGGCCAGCACACCGATCGCCGCGAACATGCCGCCCATGATGTCGTTGACTGATGACCCGGCGCGCAGCGGCTGGCCTTTGGGGCCTGTCATGTAGGTGAGGCCGGCCATGTTCTGCACGACTTCGTCGAGCGCCAGGCGGTTCTCGTACGGACCGGGCAGGAACCCCTTGTGCGAGGCATAGATCAGTCGCGGATGGGACTTGGCGAGGGCCGCGTAGCCAAGGCCGAGACGGTTCATCAGGCCGGGGCGGAAGTTCTCCAGCAGCACGTCTGACTGGGCGATGAGCTCCTTGGCGGCGGCCAGTCCCTCGGGCGTGTTCACATCGAGCACGGCGCTCTTCTTGTTGCGGTTGAAGCTCCTGAAGAAGCCCATGCCCAGTCCAGGCAGGTTTCGCGTCTTGTCGCCGCCGGGCGGCTCGATCTTGATGACCTCGGCGCCCAGGTCGGCCAGGATCATTCCGCAGGTCGGCCCCATCACCATATGGGTGAACTCGATGACCCGCACCCCTTCGAGAGGCAGTCCGGTCGGTGTGTCGCTTGTCATGTCTTCCCTCCTGGCCCGGCCTGCTCATGGGCGGCGCGCAGTTGTTCGAAGCTCACGATGCGGCCGGCGACCGCGCTCGCCGCAACGGTGGACGGGCTTGCGAGCCACACTTGGCCCGGGCCGGATCGGCCGGGGAAGTTGCGATTGATCGCGCTGATCGTCACCTGGTCGGCGCGCTCCGAGACACCGGGGCCCGCGTTGACGCAGGCACCGCAGCCGGGTTCGATCAGCTCGACGCCAGCCTGCTCAAAGGTGGCCAGCATGCCGTTGCGTAACGCGTGCTCGCGAACGTCCTGGCTGCCGACCTGCAACACAAAGCGAGTGCCCGGCGCCACGCGCAGCCCCCTCTCAACAGCCCACTGCAGCACGGCGTGGGCGTGCTCCAGGTCTGCACGCTTGCCACCGGTGCACGAACCGCCGTAGGCGATGTCGATGCGCACCGGCGCGGCCAGGGCGGAGATGTCGATGCCGCGGCCCGGGTCGCCCGGCTGCGCGAGCATCGGTTGCAGCGCACTGCAGTCGACCTCGATCGTGTGCGCCACCTCCGCGCCCGGGTCGCTGCACATCCAGTCTTCGATCCGGACGTCGACGCCTCGCCGCTCGCGGATGAAGCGCCGCGTCTCCTCGTCAGGTACGACGATGCCGGTGAAGCCACCCATCTCGGCGACCATGTTGGTCAGCGTCGCGCGTTCGTCAGTGGGTAGCGCCGCGATGACCGGGCCGCAGAACTCGAAGACCTGGCCGATGGCGTGGCCGTCGCGGACGTAGGGCAGCCGAAGCAGGTACAGCGCCACATCCTTCGCCTCGACCCCGGCGGGCAGGCGGCCCTCCAGCCGGATTCGGCAGGTCCTGGGCAGCTGCAAGCGCACCACGCCGGTCATCCAGGCGACGGCCATCTCAGTGGACCCGACGCCGAACGCAAACGCCCCCAGGGCGCCGCAGTGAGGGGTGTG
>JAJTDM010000157.1 GCA_021300575.1 Rubrivivax sp. | reverse complement strand
ACGGCGGCGGGCGGTCGGCGCTTGCGACGAACCGACCGACCGGCGCGTCGGGCAACTCGTCTCGTCGGCTCAGGACGGCCGAAAACCGCCCACAAATTCTCCGGAGGAACCGAAAATCCTATCTTCCTTCTGGCGTTTGAAAATCCTATCTTCGCAGTTGTACGGCGCCGCCGAATTCCTCAGCGTGCACGAGTACGTCCACGTGCAGCGCTGGGCCGATGCCATCGCCCAACGTCCGGCGGTGCAGCGCGGTCGCAAAGTCAACCGGCTGTTTGGCGAGCCGGCCAGCCAGTTGCACGAGCGCCACGACGCGAGCGACTTCGACACCCGCACGCAGGACAAGATGGCTTGAAAGGGCGGGAGCCCCGGGCCGGCATTCGGAGTCCGCCCCGGGCTTTAGTTGATTTGGAAATAAGCAAGATCAAAAAGCTTCGTTGAACTCATGAATGGGCGCGGTCAGACTGGCCGGCCGCGCCCAGCCAGGGCGCCCCCCAGGACGCTGGCCATGAACTTTCAACAACTGCGCTCGGTGCGCGAAACCGTGCGCCAGGGTTTCAACCTGACGGCGGTGGCCGACACCCTCCACACCTCGCAGCCCGGCGTGAGCCGGCAGATCAAGGAGTTGGAGGACGAACTGGGCGTGAGCTTGTTCCGTCGCTCGGGCCGCCGTTTTTTGGGCTTGACGCCACCGGGCGAGGTGGCGTTGCCCATCATCGAGCGCCTGCTGCTGGAGGCCGCCAACCTCAAGCGCGTCGGTGATGAGTTCGCCGCCTGCGACGCTGGCACCCTGGCCGTGGCGGCCACGCACACCCAGGCCCGGTACGCGCTGCCCAGGCCGATCTCGGCGTGGCCACAGAAGCTTTGGCCGATTACCCCGACCTCGTGACCCTGCCTTGCTACCGCTGGACGCACGTGGTCGTGGTGCCGCCCGAGCACCCATTGGCGCAAGCCCAAGCGCGGGGCGAGGCCCTGACGCTGCAAGCGTTGGCCCGTCACCCCCTGGTGACCTACGAGCCCGGCTACACCGGCCGCAGCCACATCGACGAAGCCTTCCAGCGTGCGGGCCTGCGCTTCGAGGTGGTCCTCTCGGCCATGGACGCCGACGTCATCAAAACCTACGTGGACCTGGGCATCGGGGTTGGCGTGGTGGCCTCGGTGGCCATCGACGACGCTCGCGACCGCCACCTCGTCGCCATCGACGCCGGCCACCTGTTCGCCCTTAACACCACGCGGGTGGCGGTCAAGCGCGGGGCCTACCTGCGCAGCTACGTGCTGGATTTCATCCAGACCTTCGCCCCCACCCTCACCCCCGAGGTGGTGCTGGCTGCCATGGACAGCCCGCCGGGCACGGTGATCGATCTCTGATCGGCGGCAGGCGCATGACCAGGAGCGCGGGGGTCGCAATTGGTGCCCTGGGCCGGAGCGGCCCCGCCAACAACAACGGCCTGAGCGTGACCCGGGTGTTCAGGGTGATTTCGAAGCCCAGGCGGCGGGCGCCGTAGGGCGCAGCTCGTAGCACGTGCTCGCGGTCGTTCTGCTCGAAGGCCTCCTGCTCGGCATCCTCGTTGCCCGGCCCTTTGGTGAGCATGACTCAGCTCTGCCGCGCCAGATTGTGTGCCGTGGCCTTGATGGCCGTGGGGCGATCCATTCGGACCCAAAACCGCCGGTGCTCAGTGCCGGGATGCGTGCAGCCCGGTACAGCGCTGTGGCCCGTGCTGGCCCTGCAGGCAGCGCAGCACATCAATGCCGACCACCTCATGTCGGCGCGAATCCAAATCTGAGCAGCCGAACGAATGAGCCCGGGGCAAGGGCACAAGCTTTTGGTTTGCCTCGCCCTCCAGAGGGGCTGGCGCCGCCCCTTCCCACGGGGTGATGGGCAGGAGCAATCCAGCTACACGGGCCGGAAGAAACCTTCGAGTTCGGGCGCCAGCTGCCGAAGGGGCAACTGGACGAATCCCTCGTCCAGCATCTGCAGCCGCTCGATGCCGTCCAGCCGAAATGTCCGGCCGGCCGCTGCGTCGCGATCCAATCCCAGCAAATACCAAGCCGGGTGGTTGAGCAACAAGCACTGCGGCTCCACTCGGCGCAGCGAGAGGCGTTGATCACGGGCCCTGTAATGGAACTGAACGACCCGCGACGAGATGAAGGCTTCCTGCAGCAGCTGGGTCTGGCCTGCGTCAGGCTCGTGCCAAGTGCGGCGAATCGATTCTGATGCTGGGCGGCCCACCAGGATGCGCTCTCGCAGCCGCTGCACGTGGGTTCGTTCGGTGGGGGCGAACGTGGACGACAGCCGCTGGCGCAGGCTGGCGAGCCCGCCGCCGAGCATGGGCAGGCCCAGCGATTCGGCGACGGCGAGCGCGAACAGCATGCCAATGGCCTCGCGGTGAGAGAGCCGGATACTGGGGAGCGCACTCCGGGAACCGATGCGAATCCCGCCGCCACGGCCGACGTCCGAGTCGATGGCCACGCCAGCCTCGCGCAGGGCTGCCACCGCCCGCCGTACTGTGCGTAGGCTCAAGCCCGAACGCTGCGCCAGCAACTGCCCCGTCCAGACCTGACCGTCGCTCAGGAGACCCGTGATTCGATCGGCAGCTGTGGTGCCCATGGCTCAATAGTGCCATGAGTTGGCATCAATGGAGGAGACCATTCCGACTCCCTCAACTCACTGGATGTCGGTTGCTTGCATGAATCCGACACGGGGGCGACTCAGCAAACTTCAAGTGCGAAAGGGCCGGATCAATAACTCAAACGTTGGGCCGCATAGCCAACACCCGAGGGGCTCGCTCTGTCCCTTCTGACCCGGGCTGCGGCATGTCAGTCTTTGACATCTTTTGCTAGGATCAGCTGTCCTTTCGAAGGGGTGAACCATGGGAATGAACGTCAACCTGACGCCTCAGCTTGAAGACTTGGTTCGAGCCAAAGTCAGCTCCGGTCTGTACACGTCTGCTAGCGAAGTCGTGCGAGAAGCTCTTCGCCTCATGCAGGAGCAGGATCGTCTACGCGAGGCGAAGCTCGAAGAGCTTCGCCGTGATGTCCGGCGCGGCCTGGAGAGTGGGGCCAGCGCAGATTGGAACGCTGCAGAGGTCAAGGCTACGGCTCGGGCGCGGCGCACCTCCAAGGCAGGCGCCGCCTGAATGGCCAAGGCAACTCGTCGCCCGCAAGCCGCCGCGGACATACTCGACATTTGGGACTTCATCGCCGACGACAGCTTCGTCGAAGCAGACCGTTGGGTGGATCGTCTGGACGAGAAGCTCAGTCTCTGGGCAACGCAACCACTCATCGGGCGCCCACGTGACGAACTTGCGTCCGGTCTTAGAAGCATGCCGTTCGGCCGCTATGTGGTCTTCTTCATACCAACGCCCGACGGAATCGACGTTGTTCGCGTTCTTCACAGCTCGCGAGACACTGATCACCAGTTTCCGCAGTGGCCCGATGCGGCCTCTCACGAAACTCCCTCCAAGTAGTTGATTTCATTGACCTGATTTGTAACGGCCAGGGCTTCGCTCAGGCCGTTGTTGTTTGTGGCGACGCCCCCGCCAAGGGCACCAGTTGCAGCCCCAACTGCTGCGCCCGCCGGGTGAGGTTGGCCACCACGCGCTCGCGGTATCGCTCCTCGTAGTACGCCTGCCCCTGGTCGGTGTACGGCTGGCCTCGGGTCAACATCGCGTTGATCAGCCGGGCCAGCTTGTGCGCGGCGGCCGCCCGCCGTACTGTGCGTAGGCTCAAGCCCGAACGCTGCGCCAGCAACTGCCCCGTCCAGACCTGACCGTCGCTCAGGAGATCCGTGATTCGATCGGCAGCTGTGGTGCCCATGGCTCAATAGTGCCATGAGTTGGCATCAATGGAGGAGAGCATTCCGACTCCCTCAACTCACTGGAGACCGCCTTGGCCTCGACCCACACCTGCTTCGAAATCGTCCACTTCGCGTTTTTGCCCGACGTCACACTGGAGCGCCAGACGGAAGCCATGAACGCCCTGGGTGTCTGGGCTGCCACGCAGCCAGGCTTCTTGTCGCGGCAGAGCTTCCACGACCCCCAGCAGTCCCGCTGGACCGACGTGGTGGAGTGGAACAGCCTCGACCAAGCCACCGCCGCGATGGAGCGCAGTCAGCGCGAGCCCGCGCTGGCCAGCGTGATGGTGCTCATCGACCCTGCAACACTGCATGCTGGCCACTTCGAGAAGCGGATCTGACCGCATCCCTTCGGTAAGCGTGGTCTCACCACCCTCTTGATGGTGTGATGGTGAGGGGTGAACATGTGTCCATATGGAAGTCAATGGACACATCCCGATCTGGCAGGGTCTGAGCGTGCTGCGCAT
>JAJTDM010000045.1 GCA_021300575.1 Rubrivivax sp. | reverse complement strand
GGGTGGCAACCACAGGCTCCGTCGCGTTCCCCGTCCGGCAACGGGATCAATGACATCTGTAATTGCAGAGGAATGCGTCCGGCCTCTTGACAGAGAGAAGCCATATCAGCGTTCACTCTGTAGCGGGCGGCTGGCCCAGGGCCGGTCCAGGCCAGTACGCACCACCTCGCCCAGCGGCGCGCCGGCCACATCGAAGGGGCCGTGGAATTCCACCTCACGCAGGCCGGTGGTGCTCATGGCCAGCACCCAGTCCCCCCGGTCGCCCTCGTGCTGCATCACCACGCGAATCCAGTACGGCCGGTCGTCGTACAGAGTGCGCAGCGGCCCCTCGGGCGTGCGAAAGGCCCCTTGCGCGCTCGGGTGGCTGATCTGCTCGATGCCGAGCTGGCCACTGGTGTCGATGAGGTAGGCGATCTGGCCGGTCAGGCGTGCAGAAGGTGCTTGTGCCTCGATGCGGTCAGGCGCTGCTGCGTGCGCTGTGGCAGCGAACGCCAGGAAGGTGAGGGCAAGGAAGATGGGCACCAGCGTCTGCCACGCCAGCGCCCAGGCCCGCCAGGCTTCCCGGGGCCTGAGGCAGGCCCGGGCCGCGGGGGCTGCCAGCGCCAAGACAGCGGATGACGCTCCGTCGCCTGGAGCGTCCCCGGTGCCTGAACAATCGTGCATGGCCATGGGGCGGGGATTATGGTGGCCGGGGCACTTACGATAAAGCCCGAAACTGTTGTCTGCCGTCCGCCGCCGCACCGGCCTCCAACAAGCCTGCTGCAGCCACCTCTTTCCAGGAGCATCCATGGCCCGACTGTCCGCCGCCGAAACCGCCCACTACCAGCACGAGGGCTGGGTGATCCCTGAATTCCGCCTGCCGCCATCCCGCGTGGCCGCCATGGTGCAGGCGCTGGAAACGCTGCTGCGTGACAACCCCGGCGTGCGGCCCGAGAAGCTGGTGTCCGCCCACGTGGCGGGCGACAACGGCGAAGGGGTGCGCGGCGTGAGCGATTTTCTGGATCTGGCGCGTGACCCGGAGATCGTGGAACTGGTGTCCGACGTCATCGGTGAAGACGTCATCCTCTGGGGATGCCATGTCTTCTGCAAGCCCGCGGGTGAGGGCTACGAGACCCCCTGGCACCAGGATGGCCACTACTGGCCGATCCGTCCCCTGGCCACCTGCACGGCCTGGGTGGCGCTGGAGGAGTCCACCGTAGAAAACGGCTGCCTGCGCGTCATTCCCCGCTCGCATGAAGGCGAGCACCTGCACGAACACCTGCACGAAGACCGTACCGACCTCACGCTCAACCAGCGCATGGCCGACGGCACTTTCGACGAAGCCCAGGCGGTGGACCTGCAACTGCAGCCCGGGCAGATGTCGCTGCACGACGTCTACATGATCCACGGCGCGGCGGCCAACACCTCGGGCAAGCGCCGCACGGGCGTGGCGCTGCGCTACATGCCCTCCACCTCGGTCTTCGAGCGCAACCTGCGCCCGGTGGACGGCAAGACCGGCGTCGCCGTGAACTTCGCGAACCGCCCGCTGTGGCTGGTGCGCGGCGTGGACCGCAGCGGGCGCAATGATTTCGAGGTGGGGCACCGGCGGGGGTGACCGCTGGCGGCGGGCGTGGGGCTCCCTGGTCGGGGGCTGATGGAAGCGTTCCGCTGCCTACCTGGGCACCCTCAGCGGTGTCCTGGCGTCCGGGCGCCGATCAGGCCGGTGGCCAAGGCCGTGCCCAGCAGGATGACGCTGCCGGCGCCCACCATCACGGGGGTCACGCCCTCGCCCAGGAACAGCCATCCCCAGGCCAGGGCAAACAGCGGGATGAGGTAGGCCACGGCCAGCGCCTTGCTCGGGCCCGCGCTGGCAATCAACCGGAAGTACAGCCAGTACGCCAGGCCGGTGCAGGCCAGACCCAGCACCGTCACCGCTGCCCATGCGCCAGGGCTGGGTGCGGCCGACGGCCATGTGGCGGTGGCCGGAAGCGCCAGGGCCAGCCCGGCCACCATCTGGCTGCCCGCTGCCACGGCCATGGGGGGCGCAGTGCCCAGGTGGCGTTTGGTGAAGTTCACGGAAAAGCCGTAGCACAGGGTGGAGACCAGGCACGCCACCACGGCCCAGGCCGCCTGCCCCCAGCCCGCCCCGCTGCGCAGGCCCGCCTGGTCCCAGGCCAGCCACACCACGCCGGCAAAGCCCAGCACCAGGCCCAGCACGCGCGTACGGCTCAGGCGCTCGCCCAGCCAGGCCCAGGCAATCAGCGCGCCCCACAGGGGTGCGGTGGCGTTGAAGATGGCGGCCAGCCCGGTGGAGATCCACAGCAAGGCGTAGCTGTACAGCGCAAACGGCAGGGCCGAATTCACCACGCCCACCACCACCAGCGGCCCGGCATGGGCGCGCAGGGCACGCCAGTGCCCGCTCATCCAGAGCAGCGGCGCAAGCGCCAGGCTCGCCAGCAGCACGCGTATCTCCGTGACCATGACCGGCCCGAACTCCGGCACCGCCACCCGTATGAACAGAAACGAGGCGCCCCACAGCGCCGCCAGCGCCAGCAGTTCCGCAAACTGACGCGCGGTCATGCAGGGATTGCGCCCTCGTGCGCCAGCAGGGCGCGTTTGCGTTCCAGCCCGCCTGCGTAACCCGTGAGCGCGCCGCCGCTGCCCAGCACGCGGTGGCAGGGCACGATAAGGCTGACCGGGTTGCGCCCGATGGCTGCGCCGGCAGCGCGCACGGCCGCAGGCGAGCCGGCGGCGGCGGCGATGGCGGCGTAGGTGGACGTGCCGCCTGGCGGAATGCTCAGCAGGGCGGCCCACACGGCGCGCTGGAAGGGGGTGCCGGCGCTGAGGTCGAGCGCCGGGGCGGGCCCGCCGTCTTGCGTTCGTGCCCAGTAAGCGCTCAGCCAGCGCGCGGTGGCTTGCAGCATCGGGTGCTGTGGATCTTCGGGCGCCACCAGGGGGCCTGGATGATGTTTCTGACCGTCGAACCACAAGCCCGACAGACCCAGGTCTGTGGCGAGTGCGGTCATGGGGCCCAGGGGTGTATCGAGGCGCGCCTGTGTCGCGCCACTGGCGGACGCAGGTCGGCTGCGGTGTGCTGGAGGGGCGGGCTTGCGTTCAGCGTGCATGGTGTGGAGCGTGGAGGCGTGGGGCTTCTGGAGCGCCTGGAGCCGTGAGATCCAGGCGATGTATCAGCGGGTTCAAGTGGGTGTACCTGCAGTGTCCTGCGGTGGGCTGAGCAGCGACTGCCAAAGCCGCATGACAGCGTAGGCGCGCCAAGGCCTCCAGGCCTCAGACTGGCGCTCTGCGGCGCGGGCGTCGCGGGTGTGCAGGGCCTTGAGCAAGGCGATGTCGGTGGCAGGAAAGGCATCGGGCCAGGCCAGGGCCCGCATCGCGATCACCTGCACTGTCCATTCGCCCACGCCGGGCAGGGCCCGAAGTGCGTTCAAGGTCGGTTCCAGCGCAGCGCCACGGTCCAGCACGAGCCTGCCGCTGGCCACCTCCTGAGCCACGGCCTGCAGTGCGCGCACGCGTTGACGCACGATGCCCAGGCGCCCGATCTCCTCGGCGCTGGCCTGGTCCACTTGCTGCGCCGTGGGAAACAGATGCGTCAGACCCTGACCGGGTGCGGCCACAGGGGACCCGAGGGCCCCCGCCAGGCGTCCGGTCAGCGTTCGCGCTGCAGCCACCGTGACCTGTTGTCCGAGGATCACGCGAACGGCGGTCTCGAAACCGTCAACGCCAGCGGGCACGCGCAGCCCGGGCACGGAGGGCAAGCTGCGTGAGCCGGGCAAGACCTGCATCTGCATGCAGGCCAGCACCGGATCGATGCAGGCAGGGTCTGCGTCCAGGTCCAAGGCCTGACGTATGCGGGCCAGCAGCGGCCCCAGGGCCTGCTGGAGCGAAGACGACAGGGTGACCTCCACCTCATGGTGATCAGGATCAAACCGGGCCGCGATCCATCCGCTGGCGGCCTGGCCCTGGTGGGGCGGCAGGGCCAGACTCAACGTGCGTCGCCAGGTCAGGCCGTCCACGACCTCGACGCCTGTCACCGCGCGGTCCTGCAGAAAGCGCATCACGCCGGCGATGTCGTAGGGCGGGCGGTAGCCCAGCCGGCACACCAGCGTGTCGTCCGCCGTCCCACGAAGGCCGCCACCCGAAGGACGTTGCTGGCGCCGCAAGGCACTGGGGTTCAGGCGGTAGTGGCTGAGGAACGTGGCGTAAAAGCGTCTCAAGCTGGCATAGCCCGCAGCCTGGGCGACTTCGGCCATGGGCAGGCGGGTGTCCGTCAACAGCTGCTTGGCTAAAAGCAGCCTGCGTGTGTCGAGGTAGGCCTTGGGCGAGACGCCCAAGGTCTGGGAGAACAGCCGACGCAGATGCCGGTCGGTCACGCCCAGGCGGGCGGCCACGGCTGCCATGGGCAAGGCGCGTCCTGCATGGACGGCCTCGTCGATGAGGGCGGCAGCCGCCACCCCCAGCGCCTGAGGCGAATCGACGAGGGAGAGGCCCGGAGCGAGCTCCGGTCGGCACCGCAGGCAGGGCCGGAACCCCGCAGCTTCCGCCTGTGCCGCCTGGGCAAAGAACCTGCAGCGGCGCTCGGCAGGTGTGCGTACGCGGCACACCGGGCGGCAGTAGATGCCGGTGGACGTCACGCCAACGAAAAGCCGGCCATCGAAGCGGGCGTCTCGGGCCACCAGCACCAGGTAGCGCGGATCGGGTGCCGCGACCGCAACACGGAGCTGCGCGACCGGGTGCCTGCGGGCCGTGGCGGTTTCCTTCAAGGTACCGGTGTCGGCATCCATGGGGCTGGTCATGCAGGAATCATAGGTTTCGCTGGACCGCGCAGTGGGCCGTTTTCGGACCTTTGATCCGGCATGAAGCGTGCTTGCGCAGGCGCCGGTTCTGCGACCTGCATCTCCCTAGAATGCCCCAGCGCCGGCAGCCGAGACCCTTGGCCTCTTCAAGCCCCCATTCCTGTCACCAGACTCCCCCCATGCAAGTCCACCCCTCCATCTTCAAGGCTTACGACATCCGCGGCATCGTCGGCCAGACCATTGACGCCACCTTTGCCGAACATCTGGGCCGGGCTTTCGGCAGCGAGGCGGTGGCGGCGGGCGAGAAGGCCGTGGCCGTGGGGCGTGACGGGCGGCTGTCGGGTCCGAAGCTGGCCGCGGCGCTCATCAAGGGCCTGAAATCCACCGGGCTGGACGTGGTGGATCTGGGCGCGGTGACCACCCCCATGCTGTACTACGTGGCCGCCACGCGGGGCGCGCACGGCTGCCGCTCGGGCATCCAGGTCACGGGCAGTCACAACCCCAAGGACTACAACGGTTTCAAGATGGTGCTGGCCGGCCGCGCCATCTATGGTGACGACATCCAGAAGCTGCGCCAGCGCATCGAGGCCGAGGATTACGTCAAGCGCCGCGGCCGCAGCGCCGCGATGGACATCGGGGCGGAGTACACGGCGCGCATTGCGGGTGACTGCAAACTCGCCCGCCCGATGAAGATCGTGGTCGATTCCGGCAACGGCATCCCGGGCGCTTCGGCCCCAGGCGTGCTGCGCGCGCTGGGCTGCACCGTGGACGAGATGTACTCCGAGGTCAACGGTGACTTTCCCAACCACCACCCGGACCCGAGCAAGCCCGAGAACCTGGCCGAGTTGATCCAGCGCGTGAAGACCACCGACGCCGAACTCGGCCTGGCCTTCGACGGCGACGGCGACCGCCTGGGCATCGTCACCAAGCAGGGCAACATCATCTACCCCGACCGGCAGTTGATGCTGATCGCCACCGACATCCTGAAGCGCCACCGCGGCGCCACGGTGATCTACGACGTCAAGTGCAGCCAGCGCCTGCCCGTGGCCATCCGCAAGGCCGGCGGCGTGCCGATGATGTGGAAGACCGGGCACTCGCTCATCAAGGCCAAGATGAAGGAGATCGGCGCGCCGATTGCGGGCGAGATGAGCGGCCACATCTTTTTCGGCGAGCGCTGGTACGGCTTTGACGATGCCACCTACACCGCCGCGCGGGTGCTGGAGATCCTGTCGCGCAGCGCCAACCCCAGCCGGGTGCTGAACGCGCTGCCCACCAGCTTCTCCACGCCGGAACTCAACGTGCCCTGCGCCGAAGGCGAGCCCGCGCGCGTGGTGCAGGCGCTGCAGGCGCGGGTGGCCGACGGTTCGCTGAAGTTCCCGGGCGGCGAGGTGGGCACCATCGACGGCGTGCGGGTGGACTTCGCCGACGGCTTCGGCCTGATCCGCGGCTCCAACACCACGCCCGTGCTGGTGCTGCGCTTCGAAGGTCACACCCAGGCCGCGCTGGACCGCATCGAGCACGACTTCATGGCCGCGCTCAAGTCCGTGAAGCCGGATGCGGCGGTGCAGGCGGCGGCTCACTGAGCATCAGCACCAGGTCGTCCACCATCTGCAGCGCGCCCTGGGCACCACGCCAGTGCGCCAGCGGGGGCGGGCGGCCCTCCCGCCAGGCTTGCTGCACCAGCCGGGCGATCAACCCCGGATCCTGGGCGAGGCATGTCAGTCCGTCGGCAGCCAAGGCCTCGTAGCTGTCGCTGAAGTTGTGCACCTGTGCCCCGTGCAGCACCCTGCAGCCCAATGCGAGGGCCTCGAAGGGGTTGTGGCCCCCTACGGGCACCAGGGATCCGCCCACGAAGGCCACCGAAGCGAGGCGATACCACAGGCCCATCTCGCCCATGGTGTCGGCCACGTAGACGGCGTGCCGGTCTTCCAGGGCCTGCTCGCTGCTGCGAAGTGCGACGGGCATGGATTGCGCCGCCTGCTGCGCCACCGCAGCCCCGCGGGCCGGATAGCGCGGGGCGATGATCAGCAGCGCTGCAGGGTGCTCGTGGCGTATCAGCCGGTGGGCTTCAAGGAGCGTGGCCTCCTCGCCCTCGTGCGTGGAGGCTGCCAGCCACACGGGGCGTTCACCCCATCGGGATCCCCATGCTGCCAACGCCCCGGCATCCACCGGCAGCGATCTGGCCAAGGCCTTGATCGTGCCTGCCACCCCGACGCGGTCGGCCGGCGCACCCAGCATGGCCACAGCCTGGGCGGCAGCCTCGTCCTGGGCGTAAATCCTCTCGAACAAGGGCAAGGTCAGACGGTAGTAGGGCCGAACCCAGCGCTTGGCCTTGGCGGAGGCGGCAGAGACGCGGGCATTGACCAGCCACATGGGCGTGCCTTGCAGTGCGGCTGCACTCAGCAGGCCCGGCCACAAGTCCAGCTCGCACCACAGGGCGAGGTCCGGCTGCCAGTGGCGGATGAACCTCTGCGTGGCCTCCACGGTGTCGGCAGGTGCGAACTGATGAACGCACCTGGGGGGCAGGGCCTTTTGCAGCGCTGCGCCGGAGGTTCGGGACGTCGAGGTGATCAGGAAGTGATGGCCAGGCAGCCGCTCGCCCAGGGTCTGGAACAAGGTGGCCAGGGTCAGGCATTCGCCCACCCCGACACCATGCCCCCACACCAGCGGGCCTGCCGCGCGTGCTGGCGCATCGATGACCCACTTCTGACGCACGCTGTCCGGCGTTTCCTTTCCTTTGCGCAATCGCCAGGACAAGGCCCAGCGCCACAGCGGCGACTCCAGGGTGGCGATGGCCCGAAGCGTCCGGGCCGCCGCGGCTGTGCGGGCCGCCGGTGCCGGGTGCGGGGTGCCGTCGCTCATCGGCCCGCCATCCAGTCCAGCAGCAGGCGCAGGTGCCTGGTGGAGGCGCCGCCGTGCTGTGCGGCGAAGGCCAGCGCAGCGCGTCTTGCCGCCTGCGCATCGCCCCGCCCGTTCATCCAGCCCATCAGGGGTTCCACCATCTCGGCGGGGTCGCTCACGCGATGAAGCACCTTGGCGGCCAAGGCCTCCTCCGCAGGAAACTCAATCGTCCAGGTCACCGGGCCCACCACCACCGGCTTGCCCAACGACAAGGGCTCGATCACGTTGTGCGAACCCGAGGGCAGGAAAGACCCCCCCACGGCCACGGCGTCGGCCAGGGCGAGATAGAAGAACATCTCCCCCAGGGAATCTCCCAGCAGGACCTCCGCGTCCGCCAAGCTCCCGTCTGAAGTGCCGTGCCCTATCGCTTGCAGGTTCGGCTGCAGGTTTGCATCGAGCCCCTGGCTGCGGCGGGCCACGCGCCAACCCTGGCCTTGCAAGAGCGAGGCCCAGGCGTCGAACCGGGATGGGCTGCGGGGCACCACGACGAACAGCGGGGCGGCGAGGCCCTGTGCGGCGTGGCGTGATCGCAAAGCGCCCAGCAGCCCCAGCCACAGAGCCTCCTCGCCCTCCACCGCGCTGGCCACGGTCAACGCCGGCCTGCCACCCGGACCCAGGCTCCATCGTTGCACCAGTGCGGCGGCCGCCTCGAGCTGCCCCTCAGGAACCGGGAGGTCGAAGCGGATTTCTCCCCCGACCCGCACCTGGTCTGCCCCCAACTCCTTGAAGCGATCGGCCTGGCGCTGCGATTTGGCGATCACCAGATCGTAGATGGCGAATAGCCGGGAGCGAAATCGAAACCATCGCTCGTCGCGCTGCTGACTTCGTTGCGAGTACTGGGCGTTGGCCATGGCCAGGGGCAGCCCCGACCGCCGGGCTTCCACGAGCATGACGGGCCAGAGGTCGTTCTCCATCATCACGGCGCAACGCGGCCGCGTACGGGCGATGAAACGCCTGACGCAGGCCGCCAGCTCCACGGGGGCGTAGACCACTTCCAGGCGCCCGGCGGAGCACTCCTGTGCAAACAAGCTGCGGGCCGCCATGCGACCCGCCGGCGTCCGCGTGGTCAGTCGCACCGCAAGCCCCTGTCCGCACAACGCCCTGAGCAGCGGCGCAGCGCCCCGGATCTCGCCCAGCGATGCGGCATGCACCCACACCGGCCGGTCCTGGCTTTGTTCGACGTGGCCCAGGCGCTCTGCCCAGTGCTGTCGGTAACCGGGTTCGCGGCGGCCTCGATGCCACAGCCATGCCAGCGCTGCAGGCAGCGCCAGCACCCACGCCATGCGGTAGACGATGTAGATCAGCCACCACCCTGTTCCCGGAGAGAATCGTCGTGACATCAGGCGGTTGCAGGGCGGACAAGAGAAGCAAAGCCCGATGCTAACGACAATACCGCCCGATCCGTCCTGCCTCCGCCCTGCCATCTCCGCACCCATGTCTGATGCCGTACCCGCTGCCCTGCTGACGAGCTCGCCTTGCGTCCTCGTGGTGGGAACGGGTTCCGTGGGCCGCAGGCACATCAGCAACCTGCTCGGTCTCGGGGTGCGCGTGCTGGCTTACAGCTACCGGGCGGCCGAGGGCCTCACCCCAGGTCAGGCCCAGGCTCCTGCTCCCCTGCCGGCAGAGGTGGAACGGGTTTCTGATTGGTCGCTTGCCTTGCCCCGGGTGCAGGCGGTGGTGGTGGCCAACCGTACCGACCAGCACCTGGCCGTGGCCACGGCAGCGGCCAAGGCGGGGCGTGCACTGTTCATTGAGAAACCTTTGGGCATCGGAATGGAAGGCGTTGCCGACCTGCAGCGTCTCGTGGCAGCGCAAGGGCTGGTGGTCGAGGCAGGATTCATGCTGCGCACCCACCCCAACCTGAGCTGGATGCGCCAGGCGCTGGCGCAAGGCTGCATAGGCGAGGTGTTTCATGCCCGCGCCGCGGTAGGCCAATGGCTGCCGGACTGGCGGCCGGGCACGGACCACCGCCAGGGCTACGGCGCCTTCCGCGCCACGGGTGGCGGCGTCATCTTCGACCTCGTTCACGAGCTGGATCTGGTGCAGTGGCTCTTGTCGCCCGCGGTGGACGTGGTGGCCCTGTGCCGGCAGGTGCCAGCCCTCGACATCGAGACCGAGGCGGTGGCCCAGATCGGCCTGCGGCTGAGCGATGCAGCGTTGGCGCAGGTGCACCTGGACTACGTCCGGCCCGGCTATGGCCGACACTTCGAGGTGGTGGGCCGCACGGGCGTGCTGTCCTGGGACTACGTGCAGGGCACGGTCACGCTGGAGCGGGCTTCCGGCGAGCGCCAGGAGGTGCATCGCCTGCCTGCCGACTTCCAGCGCAACGACATGTTTGTGCGGCATATGGCCCACTTTCTCGAGCGGGTCCAGGGCAGCGGTGCGCTGCCGATCTCGCCTTTGGACGAAGCGGTGTCCGTGCTGCGGGTGGCGCTCGCGGCCCACCGACATTACCTGCGTCATCGGTGCCCGCGGTGGATCCCAAGGGGTTCCGGGCAAGAACATTCGACCGCTGCTGGGCAAACCCCTGATCGCCTGGAGCATCGAGCAGGCCTTGGCCTGTTCGCGCATTCGGCGGGTGGTGGTGTCCACAGACAGCCCGCAGATTGCCGAGGTGGCCCAGCGCCACGGCGCGCAGGTGCCCTTCATGCGGCCGGCAGCGCTGGCCACTTCCGCCGCGGGCAAGTGGGGCGTCTGGCAGCATGCACTGCAGGCCTGTGACGACCATTACCGCGAAGAGCCCATCGACGTCTTTCTGGACCTCGACTGCACCTCGCCCCTGCGCGAGGTGGCCGACATCGACCGCGCCATCGACCAGTTTCTGGGCAGCCCTGGCGTGGATGCCGTGTTCACCGTCTGCGAGGCGCACAAGAACCCCTACTTCAACATGCTGGAAGTTGAGGGCGGCCGGCTGCGCATCTGCAAGGCTCCCGCCTCACCCATCGTGCGGCGGCAGGATGCGCCCCAGGTGCTGGAACACGTGGCCTCCATCTACGTCCTGTCGCCTGACTACCTGCGCCGGGGCACCGGGCTGCTCAGCGGGTTCACCCAGGGTTACGACATCGGGCAGGATCGCAGTTGGGACATCGACAGCGAGTTCGACTTCGAGCTTGTCGAGTACCTCATGAAGAAGCGACACAGCGGCCTGGTCTGAGGCCCCACGAGTTTGAAGCACCGCAGGAGCAAGCAAGCACATGGATGCAAACACCAGATTCGACCTGACCGGCAAGGTCATCGTGGTCACGGGGGGCAATGGCCTGCTGGGGTCGGCTTACTGCCAGGCCTTGGCCGAACATGGCGCGCACGTCGTCGTGGCAGACCTGCCCGGCGCCCATCCGCAGCAGGCCGCGAAGGAGCTTTCCCAGCGCACGGGGCGTCCCGCCCTGGGCCTGTCCTGCGATGTGGCGGTGGAGGCCGATGTGGTCGCCCTGTTCGAGCAGGCGCTGAAGGAGTTCGGACGGGTTGACGGCGTCATGAACAACGCCGCCGCCACGGGCGAACACCTGATGCGCCAAGGGGCGGTGTTTTCGCCCTTCGAGGACTACCCGCTGGCGGTGTGGGAAGCGGTGTTGCGCGTGAACCTCACCGGCGTGTTCCTGGTGGCGCGCGAGGGCGGCAAGGCCCTGCTGAAATCAGGCGGCGGCAGCATGGTCAACGTCTCCAGCACCTACGGCGTGGTGGGGCCTGACCATCGCATCTACGAAGGCATGAAGTTCGCCTCCTTCCCCGGGTACTCCGCCAGCAAGGCGGGGGTCCACGGCCTGACCCGTTGGCTGGCCACGTACTGGGGCGACAAGGGCATCCGGGTGAACACCCTGGTGCCGGGCGGCGTGGAGAACCAGCACGATCCTGAGTTCGTAAAGCGCTATGCGCAGAGAACGCCGCTGCGGCGCATGGCCCGCCGGGAGGACATGGTGGGCATGGTGGTCTACCTGATGTCGGACGCTGCCGCCTACGCCACCGGCCAGCAGTACTTCGTCGATGGCGGATGGACTGCGGTCTGACCTCCTTCCCCTCTGAACCCGAAACCTGAGCGCAAGGTACTGCCCATGAGAATCGCCCACCGGGACATCGGCCCCGAGCATCCACCGCTGGTGGTGGCCGAGATCGGCATCAACCACGGCGGCAGCCTGGACGTGGCCAAGGCCATGGTCACCGCGGCGCACCGCGCCGGCTGCGAGATGGTCAAGCACCAGACCCATTTCGTCGAAGACGAGATGACCGAAGAGGCGCAGTCCATCTTCCCGCCCAACGCCGACGTGTCCATCTGGGAGGTGATGCGCCGCTGCGCGCTGTCGCCCGAGGACGAGATCGAACTCAAGCGCCACACCGAGGCGCTGGGCATGATCTACATCTCCACGCCCTTCTCGCGCGCCGCGGCAGACTTCCTGCACGACATCGGCGTGCCGGCCTTCAAGATTGGCTCGGGCGAATGCAACCATGTGCCGCTCATCCGCCACATCGCCCGCTTTGGCAAGCCGGTGATCATGAGCACCGGCATGCAGACCATCGACAGCCTGCGCCCCAGCGTGGCCGCGCTGGACGCCTCGGGCATCGAGTACGCGCTGCTGGAGTGCACCAACCTGTACCCCTCGCCGCCGGAGATCGTCAGCCTGCAGGGCATTCCTGAACTGCGCGCGGCTTTTCCCAATGCGGTGATCGGGTTCTCTGACCACAGCATCGGCCCGGAGATGGCCCTGGCCTCCGTGGCGCTGGGCGCCTGCATCCTCGAGCGCCACTACACCGACACGCGCTACCGCAAGGGCCCGGACATCCCCTGTTCCATGGACCCGGCAGAGCTGAAGTTCCTGATCGACCGCTCGCGCGAGATCCACACCGCGCTGCGCAACCCCAAGCAACGCACCGCCCCGGAAGAAGACGTGTACCGCTTCGCCCGCGGCTCGGTGGTGGCCGATCGAGACCTTCCCGCAGGCCATGTGCTGACCGAGGCCGACATCTGGGCGCGCCGCCCCGGCTCGGGTGAGATCTCGGTGCAGCACTTCGACCGGCTGATCGGCGCTCGTACCGCGCAGCCCCTGCGCCGCAACCAGCAACTGCGCTGGGCCGATCTGCTGGGCGTGGAGCGCCTGGATGACTGAGGCCTTGCCGCCCTGGTACCAGGGCACCGGGCGCAAGCTGCTGTTCGTCACGGGCACGCGCGCTGATTACGGCAAGCTCGAACCTCTGGCCCGCGCCGCGCAGGTGGCCGGTTACGTCATCGGCTTCTTCATCACC
Source organism: Rubrivivax sp. (assembly GCA_021300575.1). Lineage (GTDB taxonomy): Bacteria > Pseudomonadota > Gammaproteobacteria > Burkholderiales > Burkholderiaceae_C > Rubrivivax. The sequence continues at coordinate 27,516 of JAJTDM010000045.1, read as the reverse complement.
GGCATGCACATGATGAGCCGCTATGGTGAAACCAAGCTGGAGGTCAAGCGCTTCGCCGGGGCGGATTTCTTCGAGTTCGTGAATCAGCGCGAGGGCGACCCGCAGGACTTCATCCTGGCCAAGACGGTGATGGGCTTCTCGGACTTCGTGCACGAACACCGGCCCGACCTGGTGATCGTGCATGGCGACCGCGTGGAAGCCCTGGCCGCCTCCATCGTCTGCGCCATGAAGTACATCCCGTCGGCCCACATCGAGGGTGGCGAGGTCTCGGGCACCATCGACGAAAGCATCCGCCACTGCAACACCAAGCTGTGCGCGGCCCACTTCGTGAGTTGCGAAGCCGCGCGCGCCCGCGTGCTGGCGCTGGGGGAAGACCCGCAACGCATCCACGCCATCGGCTCGCCCGAGCTGGACGCCCACGCGCGGCCCACCGGCGTCACGCTGGACGAAGTGCGCCGCTACTACGAGATTCCGTCCGCCGACTTCGGCATCGCCGTCTTCCACCCCGTGACGTCCGAGGCCGGCACCATGCAGGCCCAGGCTGAATCGCTGTTCGGCCGGCTGGAGGCCAGCGGCAAGTGCTTCGTGGTCATCGCCCCCAACAACGACCCCGGCACCGAGGGCATCTTCTCGGTGCTGCAGCGGCTGCCGCCGCAGCGCTTTCGCCTCATTCCTTCCATGCGGTTTTCGTACTTCTCGGAACTGATGCGCCACGCCGCGGTGATGGTGGGCAACAGCAGCGCCGGCGTGCGCGAGGCGCCCTTCCTCGGCCTGCCCAGCCTGGACGTGGGCAGCCGCCAACACCGCAGGGCCGCAGCACCTTCCATCACCGCCGTGTCGGCCTTCGACACCGAGGCCATAGACCACTTCCTGGCCCACGCCTGGGGCCGGCGCTTCGCTCCCGACCACAGCTTCGGCACCGGCCACGCCGCCGAAGCCTTCGTGCAGGTGCTGGCCCAGCCCGCCTTCTGGGACCGTTCGCTGCAGAAGGCGTTTGGGGGAGGCGAGGGCGCGTGCACCACATCAGCAAAGGGAGAAAAACGATGAATGAGCAACAGATGGATGCCGACGACGCGATATCGCTGGCGGATGTGCTTCAGTTCCTGAGTGAAGCCTGGAAAACGGTGGCCGGCACGGCAGTCTTGTCAACACTGCTGGGGCTGGGGGTGGCGTTTGTCTTGCCGGAAAAGTTCGAAGCCAGCGCGCTGGTCGAGCCCGCCAAGGTGCTGGGCGGGTACATCGAAACCTCCAACGTGCTGGCGGAAAAGATGCGGTCGCCCAGCTACTACTCCACCGCAACCCTGGACACCTGCGCCTATTCCGGCAAGCGCAACGCCCGGCGGGAGTTCGTCAAGGATCTGAAGCCGCAGGTGGGCCGCCAAAGCGCCTTTGTCAGTATTGGCATGAAGGCCGCATCGCCTGAACTCGCCCGGCAGTGCCTGGCCGCAGTGCTGGAAGACGTGAAGCGCGAACAGGCCGACCAGATGGTGCAACGGATCGCCGTGGCGAAGGCCAGGCTCAAGCGCGAAGAGGAAAGGCTGGCCCTGGCCGAGCGCGTCATGAACTCGATCTCTGACCGCACCGTGGAGCAGGCCCGCAAGTCTGCGGGTGCCTCAGGAAGTGAGGTGGCGGGCTCCACCCTGGTCTTTGTGGCCACCCAGGCCAAGCAGGCTGAAATCACCGGTATCAAGAACGGCGTTGACCAACTGGCCATGGAACTGGCCGAACCTCAAACCCGGCAGGCCAGCCTGGCCACGCCGATCTTCTCGCCTGATGAGAAGGTGGAGCCCAAGCGCCTGTTGATTCTCGTGGGTGCCTGCCTGGGCGGGCTGATGCTGGGCTTGTTGGTCGCCCTGGGCCGCAAGGCCTATCGCGCGGCCATGCGTGCCCGGGCGGCGTGAAGCGCCCGTCCCTGTGATGAGGCGCTGTGGTTCCAGGGGCGGTTCAACGGGCTGGCCCCACACACCGGAGAGACCAACGTGACGCTGGACATCCGCTGGAAGCAGCGCTTTGACAACTTTCAACGTGCCCTGCGCCAGCTCACGCTCGCCATGGAGCTGAAAGCGCAGCGTCCCCTTTCAGAGCTTGAGCAGCAGGGTCTGATTCAGGGCTTCGAGTTCACGCATGAACTGGCCTGGAATGTCCTGAAGGATTACCTGGAAATGGAAGGCATCCAGGGGCTGGTGGGCGCCAGAAGCACCGCTCGAGAAGCTTTCAAACGGGGCCTGGTGCGTGACGGTGAAGTCTGGATGGACATGATCGAAAAGCGCAACCTGTCCAGCCACACCTACAACCCGTCCGTGGCGAACACGCTGGTCTTGGCCATTGCCGAACGCTACTACCCGGCATTTCGTGAACTGCAACAGCGCTTCGCAAAGGAAGCATGAGCAGCCCTGAATTCGGCTTGCCCCCGGCCACGCTTGAAGCGATCCGCCGCATCCTGGCCGAGGTGCCCGCCGTGAAGAAGGCGGTGATCTACGGCTCGCGCGCCAAAGGCACCTACCGGCCCGGCTCTGACATCGACCTCACCCTCTTTGGCGATGGACTCGATCTGGACACGCTCGGGCGCATCGCCACCCGTCTGCACGAATCACCCATCCCCTACCAGGTGGACCTGTCGATTTTTGAACTCATCGATCACGCCGGCCTGCGTGAGCACATCCAGCGTGTGGGGCAGCCGTTTTACGAAGCCTGATGTCCAAGGCCTTGGGCTTCTCGAAGGCGGATGTCAGTGCGGTTGCCAGGGGTTGATGACATCCAGGCCGTTGATGCTGGTGACGTCTTTCGCTTGACTCTCAGCTCAGTGCGCGCCCTTTGCATGAAGCGGCAGCATCAGCGTCATGGGGTTGGCGGGCGACGGCACAAAGCCGTAGTGGCTGTAGAACTGTCGGGCCCGATCGTTGAGGGCATGTACCAGAAGCGCCCGCACACCGATGTTCTGCGCCACCGACACGGCGCGACGCAAGGCGTCCTGCAACAAGGCGCCACCCACCTGCTGCCCCTGCAAGCGCTTATCAACCGCCAAGCGGGCCAGCACCATCACCGGGACCGGGTCAGGCATGTTGCGGCGAACGCTGCCTGGCGAATCCTGCTGAGACACCGCGCCAGCAGCCAAGGCGTAGTACGCCAACACCTGGCCAGACTCGTCGGTCACCACAAATGTGCGACTGGCGCCGGTCGTTTGATTCAGCAGTGCCCTGCGCCGCAGCCAATCATCCAGCGAAGGCTCTCCACAAGAAAAGCCCACCAGCCCATGCGTGGCCGACAGAGGCTGGGGTGCAGACAGCTTGAAGCTCATGCAGGGTTGCCATCCCAGGGCGCTTTCACCGCCAGCAGCCGTTCCAGACCAGGATTGGGCTGCGGCGGTGCGTCCAGCAACGCCACGAACTGATCGAACTTGTCAGCGTCCAGCCGGAAAAAAACCTGGTCGAGCAGCACCGACTGGGCGCGCTCGCAGGCGGCCTCCAACATGAAGTCTGAGCGGTTCTTGCCCAATGCCGACGCGGCCTGATCGATCAAGTCACGCTGTTCGGGCAAGGCTCTGAGGTTGATGGCAGCATCACGCATGACGTCCTCTTGTGTATCCAGTAGATACGCAAATTGTCTGCCTCATGTGTAGCAGATGTCAACACACTCAAGGTTGCGCAACTTCTCTTGGAGCCGGCTGGTGTGTTCAATCGTCCGCATTCAAGTTGACCATCGGGGGGCACATGGGCCATGAATGCAGAAAGGGCTGTCAGCGTGGCAGCCAGGGGTTGATGACTTCCAGGCCGTCGATGCTGGCGAAATCTTCGGTGTTGCGGGCGACGAGCTTCAATTGGGCTGCCAGCGCGATGGCGGCCATCTGGGCATCCACGGCTTCGATGGGGCGGCCCATACGCTTTCGCTGCGCCATGACGAGTGCGAATTGCTCCGCTGATCCGCTGCCAAACACCAGGCACCGGCCGGCAAAATCGTCCTCGAAGATCTGTTGAGCGGCCCGAGCCAGTGCATCGCGCCGTTTTCCGGCCGGCAACACGGCAATACCGGCCAGCACTTCGGCCTGGTTGACGGTGCTGGTGTACAAGTTGTTGGGGTTCTGCGTGGCAAACCAGCGCAGGACTTCGGGTGCTGGGGCATCGCGCATCAACTCAGACAGCACGTTGGTGTCGAGAAAGCAGCCGCCGCTCAGGCCAACGGCGCTCATCATGATGGCTCAAACGTGGGCAGTTCCCGCCTGCTTTGCCGGTCAGGCCATGCAAGCTCATCAGCCCCCAGCGCTTTGAAGCGTTGATTGATGCGCATGGCGAAGTCCAGGCCGCTGGTGGCGGTGCTCTCTGACGCGAGCGTGCTTTGCAGGATGTTTCTGACTTCTTGCTCCATGGACACGCCGTGGCGCGCCGCGCGCAGCCGCAGGCTGGCCTTGAGCTTGTCGTCCAGGTTGCGGATGGTGATGCTGCTCATGAGGCGCCGTGAAAAATGATTGCAATGATTGCATTGTAATCAGTCGAGGGCGGCCCCTCGCGCGCTGGGTACCGGGCAGGCATGGTGCGGCAGATGCTTCCTGGCGACCCGGAGGGAGCGCGAGGTCTGTCCCTCAAGGGTCTTGCCAAGGGTTCACCCCGTGGGGCATTGAGCAGGCACTCCATCAAGCGCGGTGTCTGGCCACTCAAGCGCCTGTCGTCATGGACTGCCAAGATCACAACGATCTCGGCGGGTGGATGACCTGATCGCCGCTGCGCGGAAGGTTGCGGATCGTATGGATTGCACCGGGCGAGCAGAGTCCCTCCGCAAAAGTTCTCCCACCCACCCAAAGCCCCCGCCGCACTGTGTTCAAATTTGAGCAAACGCCAGCACCCACCAAGGTTGCGGCTCCCCTCTCGTCAACGAGCGCCCCGTGCCGCTGCCTGACCCCCCCCCCGCTTCACGCCTCACCCGCCTTCAGGAAGAGATGCGCTTCAAGGTGTTGCATGCCCTGCAGCAACAGCCCGACATGAACCAGCGCCAACTGGCCGAGTTGCTGGGTGTGAGCCTGGGCAAGACCAACTACCTGCTGCGCGCCCTGGTGGAGAAGGGCCTGCTGAAGGCGCGCAACTTTCGCAACAGCCAGAACAAGCTGGCCTACGCCTACCTGCTCACACCCAGCGGAATTGCGCAAAAGGCAGAACTGACGCGCGGCTACCTGGAGCGCAAGACGGCCGAATTCGAAGCGCTCAAGGCTGAGATCGAGCGGTTGAAGGCTGATCTTGACGGCGCAGTCTTGCCTTGCCCGAAGGACAAACCTGTTGTCCGCCACGATCAAGCCTCCGCCCACTCCGCCTGAAGCGCATGCCCAAGCTATACGACTACTTTGGGCTTGTCATCATGTTCTATTCGAACGAGCATGAACCGGTTCATGTCCACGCAAAATCACAGGGTCGTGAGGGGCGCGCGGAGATCATCCTCATGGATGGTCAGGTCATGGAGGTTCAGTTCATGCTGCAGCCCGGTCGCCCACCGCTGCAGCCTGCGGAACAGCGCTACTTCGAGGAATTGGTTCACGCCAAGGCGGATGACATCGTCAGGAAGTGGATTGACTTCTTCGTCCTCCACAAGCGCATCACGGCAGAAGTACTGACAAGGAGAGTGAGATGACGCCCGTCGTGAACATTACATCTGCCACGCAAGTGGGCTCTTTCTCGCTGCGGCTGCTCTTCGACGATGGCACAGAAAGAGTCGTTGACTTCGAGTCTTTCCTGCGCCGATCTCGTCACCCCGACATTCGCGCTTACCTTCAGCCCGATAAGTTTGGCAGCTTCCGTCTGGAACATGGTGATCTGGTGTGGGGGGATTGGGACTTGTGTTTCCCCATTTCCGACTTGCGCCGCGGCGCAGTCGACCATCGAACGCATGTGGCAACCGCCGACTGATTCAGATCCGAATTCCTCATGGAACTTGCCGTCGCACAGACCTGTTCGCCCCGCCTTTCCATCCTTCAAGGTGAGATGCGCTTCAAGGTGCTGCACGCCCTGCAGCAGCAGCCTGACATGAACCAGCGCCAACTGGCCGAGTTGCTGGGTGTGAGCCTGGGCAAGACCAACTACCTGCTGCGTGCCTTGGCGGAAAAGGGCCTGCTGAAGGCGCGCAACTTTCGCAACAGCCAGAACAAGCTGGCCTACGCCTACCTGCTCACACCCAGCGGCATCGCGCAGAAAGCAGAGCTGACGCGCAGCTACCTGGAGCGCAAGACGGCCGAATTCGAAGCGCTCAAGGCTGAGATCGAGCGGTTGAGGGCTGATCTTGCCACTGACGCTTGATCCACCTGATGCAATCGAAGCGCGCTCACACGGTCCGGCAGACTTTCGAACCGACAGACTTTCCCGCTTAGACATGAACCTCCAAAACAGCACCCTCGCCATCATCGGCCTAGGCTATGTGGGCCTGCCGCTGGCCGTTGAATTCGGTAAGCTGCGCCCCGTCATCGGCTTTGACATCAACCCCAAGCGCATTGCCGAGCTGCAAGCCGGGCAAGACCACACCCTGGAGTGCAGCCCTGAAGAACTGGCCGCAGCCACCCACCTGCGCTACAGCTGCACGGCGCAAGACCTGCAACAAGCGCAGGTCTACATCGTCACCGTGCCCACCCCGGTAGACCAGGCCAACCGCCCAGACATGACGCCCCTGGTAAAGGCCAGCACCACGGTGGGCCAGGCGCTGAAGAAGGGCGACGTGGTCATCTATGAATCCACCGTTTACCCCGGCGCCACCGAGGAAGTTTGTGTGCCCGTGCTGGAGCGCGAAAGCGGCCTGAAGTTCAACCAAGACTTCTTCTGCGGCTACAGCCCCGAGCGCATCAACCCGGGCGATAAGGTCAACACGCTCACCACCATCAAGAAGATCACCAGCGGCAGCACGCCAGAGGTGGCGGACGAAGTGGACGCCCTCTACAACTCCATCATCAAGGCCGGAACGTGGAAGGCCAGCAGCTTGAAGGTTGCAGAGGCCGCCAAGGTCATCGAGAACACTCAGCGGGATCTGAACATTGCCTTTGTGAACGAACTCTCCGTCATCTTCGAGCGCATAGGCATCGACACCCTGGAGGTGCTGGAAGCCGCCGGCAGCAAGTGGAACTTCCTGCCCTTCCGCCCCGGCATGGTGGGGGGCCACTGCATCGGGGTGGACCCGTACTACCTGACGCACAAGGCCGAAGAGCTGGGCTACCACCCTCAAGTCATCCTGGCTGGGCGGCGCATCAACGACAACATGGCTCGTTATGTGGCGCGCAACACCATCAAGCGGATGATCTGCAACGGGATGGACGTAGCCCGCTGCCGCATCGGCATCCTGGGCATCACCTTCAAGGAGAACTGCCCGGACATTCGCAACAGCAAGGTGGTGGACATGGTGCGGGAGTTTCAGTCCTGGGGGGCTCAAGTCGTTGTTGCCGATTCCTGGGCTGACGCAGCTGAAGTGCAAGCTGAGTACGGCATTCAACTCAGCGTGGTGGATGCTGCAAACCCGGTGGACGCACTCGTTGTGGCCGTAGGGCACAACAACCATCGCGCCATGAGCATGGAAGATCTTCGACGCCTCTGCCGCAGCGATAAGCCCGTGCTTGCCGACGTCAAGAGCCTCTTTGACCGCCACGCTGCTGCAGCCGCCGGGTTCACCGTCTTTCGCCTCTGATCTGCCCTGGAATTCAAAACGAAATGAAGAACTTCGCCCTCATCGGTGCTGCCGGGTACATCGCCCCGCGCCACATGCGCGCCATCAAGGACACTGGGCACCACCTGGCCGTGGCGTATGACGTGAATGATTCCGTCGGCATCATTGACAGCATTTCCCCTCAAAGCGAGTTCTTCACCGAGTTTGAGCGCTTTCAGGAACATGCCTACCAACTCAAGCGCAGCCCGGCCACCGCACTGCACTACGTGGCCATCTGCTCGCCCAACCACCTGCACCACGCCCACATTGCGGCGGGGCTGAGACTGGGCTGCGATGTCATCTGCGAAAAGCCCCTGGTGCCCACGCCCGAACTGATCGACGAGTTGGCCTTGGTAGAACAGGAAACTGGCCGCCGCGTCTACAACATCCTTCAGTTGCGCCATCACGATGCGATCCTGAAGTTGAAAGAGAAAGTGGCAGCCGCAGACCCCACCCGGAAGTTCGATGTGGAACTGACCTACATCACTTCCCGCGGCAAGTGGTACGCGGAAAGCTGGAAGGGTGACCCGCGCAAGTCTTTCGGCGTGGCCACCAACATCGGGGTGCACTTCTTTGACATGCTGCACTTCATCTTCGGCCGCCTGCAGCGCAATGTGGTGCACCACAGCGCGGCTGACAAGGCAGCCGGTTACTTGGAGTACGAACGGGCCCGCGTGCGCTGGTTCCTCTCCATCGACGCGAACGACCTGCCGGACGTCGTCAAGGGCAAGAAGCCCACATTCCGCAGCATCGACATCAGTAGCGAGCAACTGGAGTTCTCTGAAGGCTTCACAGACCTGCACACCACCAGCTATCGCGAGATTCTTGCCGGGCGGGGCTATGGCCTGGAAGACGCCCGCCACTGCATCGAAACTGTGAACGTCATCCGCAGCGCAGCACCCGCCCCTGCGCGGGGCGATGAAGTTCACCCCTTCATCACCCAGCGTATGAGCGCATGAGCTATACCGTTCACCCCAGCGCCATCGTCGATGAAGGCGCGCAGATTGGCGAAGGCAGCAGGGTCTGGCACTTCGCCCACGTCTGCGCCGGGGCCCGAATCGGCAAGGGCGTGTCACTTGGCCAGAACGTGTTTGTGGGCAACAAGGTCACCATCGGAGACCGGTGCAAGATACAGAACAACGTCAGCGTGTACGACAACGTCACGCTGGAAGAAGGTGTGTTCTGCGGGCCCAGCATGGTCTTCACCAACGTCTATAACCCTCGGTCGCTCATCGAGCGCAAGAGCGAGTACCGTGACACCCTGGTGAAGAAAGGTGCCACCCTTGGCGCCAATTGCACCGTGGTGTGCGGCGTGACCATCGGTGAGTTCGCCTTCGTTGGCGCCGGGGCTGTCGTTAACAAGAGCGTCAAGCCCTACGCCCTGATGGTGGGTGTGCCTGCGAAACAGGTCGGCTGGATGAGTGAGTACGGTGAACGAATGCCGCTGCCGTTGAAAGGCCAGGGCCGTTACCAATGTCCGCACACCGGCAGCATCTACAAACTGATGGACGAGCAGATCACCCAGGAAGGGGCCCCCCATGCAAGTTGAAGCCATTTACGACCAAGGCCGACTCGAGTTCGCAGTGCCGTTGCGGTTGAAGCACAACCGGGTGCGTATGCTCGTTACGGTTGAAGACAGTGAAGTCGAGTTGGACGAGAACTCCTACAACTTGCCACCTGAAATCATCGAAGCCGCCAGGGCCATGCGGGCGCGGTTTGACGCAATCCTGCAAGCCCCGCTCCCACCCGATGACGAACTGCCCGAACTAACACCCAAACAGTTGGAGCGAATTGCAGCCTTTGACCTGCGTGACGAAACCAAGGGTCTTCGCTGACATGGACTTGCTCATTGACGTCAACGTAGCGCTGGACGTATGCGCGCAAAGAAAGCCCCATGCAGCCACCAGCATGCTGGCCATCGAGGCCGCCAAAGCAGGCGCAGCGCGGCTATGGCTTTACGCGGGGTCCACCCAAACTCTGGAATACAACCTCTACCAACACCTCAAGCGCATCCACCAGCCAGCGCCCAATGGCCCAAGCAACAAGTCCTTGCTGGGCAAGGCGCGAAGCGTATTGAGTGAATTCGTCAAAGACAAGCAATGGCTTGCCGCATTGGCCGCTGAAGGCCCCGTCTTCGATGCAGGTGACCCCGAAGACGAACAACTCCTGCGCGCCCTTGACCGCTTCCCTGCAGGCAGCATCAAGCTGCTGACGCGCGACAGCCTCCTTCTCGAGAAGCACCCCGACAAGACCATCACCCCTGCCGACTACTGCCGCCTGGGCCTGAAGAAGCAGCCTCTTCAGTTCATTGACCTGAAGGCTCAGCAAGACGCTATCCGCCCACAGCTTGAGCAGCGCATACACCGCGTCATTCACCACGGCCAATACATCATGGGCCCAGAGGTGAAAGAGCTGGAAGACAAGCTGGCCGCCTACACGGGCGCCAAGCACTGCATCACCGTGGCCAGCGGCACCGAGGCGCTGCTCATCAGCCTGATGGCCCTGGGCATTGGCCCTGGTGATGAAGTCATCACCACGCCCTTCACTTTCGCCGCCACGGCAGAAGTGATCGTGCTGCTGGGTGCCACGCCCGTGTACGTGGACATCGAGCCCGACACCTGCAACATCAACGTCGCCCTGATCGAGGCCAAGATCACGCCGCGCACCAGAGCCATCATGCCCGTCAGCTTGTACGGGCAGGTGGCTGACATGGACGAAATCAACGCCATAGCAGCGCGGCACGGCAACATTCCGGTGATCGAGGACGCAGCTCAGAGCTTTGGCGCCACCTACAAGGGACGCAAGAGTTGCAATTTGTCCACTATCGGCTGCACAAGCTTCTTTCCGAGCAAGCCGCTGGGCTGCTATGGCGACGGAGGCGCGATCTTCACCAACGACGATGCGCTGGCCACGGCCTGCCGCGAGATACGCGTGCATGGCCAGAGCGCGCGCTACACCCACACTCGTGTAGGCGTGGGCGGCCGGATGGACACACTTCAATGCGCGGTGGTTCTGGCCAAGCTCGAGCGCTTCGAATGGGAGTTACAGCGCCGAGGCGCCATCGGTACGCGCTACGCTGAGCTGCTGGCGGGCAGCCGCATCGAGTTGCTGACCGTGCGACCCGACCGCGACTGCGTGTGGGCGCAGTTCACGGTGTTTGTGGACGAACGCGCGAGCGTGCAGGCGGCGCTTCAGGAGCGGGGCGTTCCCACTGCCGTGCACTACCCAACGCCGCTGCACCACCAACCTGCCTATGCGCAGCATTGTTGCCCAGGGTGCTGCGAGAACTGCATCCGGGCCGCGGCGCGGGTGATGAGCTTGCCGATGAGTGCGGACTTGACGGCAGCGGATCAGGGGCGCGTGGTAGCAGCGCTGCAGGCAGCGGTAGGCTGACACGGTTGGATCGGCGTTTGACTGCCCCAAGACTCGCTCTCGAACCCATGAACCATGCGGTGGCCTCATGAAGTCGTGGCAAGACGGGAAGGGCTTCTCTCGTGCAGTCGGCATCTTGGCAGGCAGCACCGCCCTGGGTCATCTGGTCACGGCCGTGGCTCTGCCGTTTGTAACTCGCCTATACACGCCCGCGGACTTCAGTTCACTGGCCGCGTTCTCGGCCGTTGTCGGCGTGATCGGAGTCGCTGCCTGCCTGAGGTTCGACATCGCGATCCCGATACCCACGCGCACGGCGGAAGCAGCCAATCTGCTTTCGCTCAGCTTGTTGGTGGCTGGATCGATCAGTGTCGCGTTGGCGCTCATCTTGTGGCTGTTCGGCCAACAACTGACCGCCCTTTTTGGCGATCGCCTCTCACCGTCGCAGATGCTGCTGGTGCCAGTGGGTGTCATGGTCCTTGCCAGCTACAGCGCCTTGCAGGGCTGGCTTCTTCGCGACTGCCTGTTCGACACGCTGGCTCGCGCCAAGGTCGGCCAGTCCGTAGCGAGCGCTGGTGCACAACTCGGGCTTGGCTGGCAGGGCTTGGGCGCAACGGGTCTGATGCTGGCCAACGTGATCTATATCGGGGGCTCTTCGCTGTGGCTGGGGTGGCGCGGCGCTGGACAGCATGCAAACATGCTGCGGCGCGTCAGCATTCGTCGGATGATTGCCCTTGGGCGGAGGTACGACCGGTTTCCGAAGTACTCCACCCTGGAAGCCTTGGCAAACAGTGCTTCGATCCAGGTGCCACTCCTACTGATTGCAGCCTGGGCGGTGGGTCCGGAGGCCGGCTTGCTTCTCCTGGCCATGCAGGTGATGCAGGCGCCAATGGCCGTGCTCGGAAATGCTGTAGGGCAGGTGTACCTATCGCAGGCGCCGGCGGCCCATCGCGACGGGAAGCTGGCGGCCTTCACGGCCGAGGTTGTTCGCAAGCTCCTGCGGCTCGGCACCGGGCCGCTGATCTTCGCCGGCATCGTGGCGCCGCACGTATTCCCGTTGCTGTTCGGCCCGGCGTGGGCGCGATCCGGATGGCTGGTCAGCTGGATGACGCCGTGGTTCATCGCCCAGTTTGTCGCCTCGCCCGTGTCGATGGCGCTGCACTTGACCGGAAGACAGCGCACTGCGCTGTTGTTGCAGGCTCTTGGACTAACCGTACGCATTCTCGCGGTGGCGATCGCGGCCCAGGCCGTACCCTCCTTCATTGCAGAGAGCTATGCGGTCTCGGGCCTGCTCTTTTACGCGGTGTACTTCGCTGTGGTGCTTCGCGTCACGCGTGTTCGCCTGGGCGACCTCTGCCCTGGCATGGCCCGAACTGTCGCCGTCACGTCGGCATGGCTCGTAGGGGGCACCGTCGTGGCTTGGGCCGCCGTGATGTTGCCGAGGTGGCCGCTTGCGTGAAGGCGCATCCTATGCAGACGGATTGCAGGCAGCCGTGATCTTTCGTCTGTTCACCTGCACGCAACTGGCGTCCGTAATCTTCGTGGCGGCGATCCTGCTCGTCGATGGCTTGCTGCCCCTCGGCCTGGCGCTGTTGGCGCTGGCCAATCCTTACCTTCTGGAGCACCCACAGATGACGATGGGCGCGTGCGTAGCCATCGTCTTGCGATACGTTCTGTCTCTTTTCAGCCACGAGTTCAAGCCGAAGGCGACCCGCATCAGCGTTGACGCGACCGGCTTCCACGTTGTTGTTGAACCTGACTTTGCCGTGCTTCAGGTTGGGAAGAAGGAATTCTGAGCAATGGCCAATGCAGACTCGCTCGGCCGTCCGTCCAGTTCAGCGCCTACCGCAGCACGGCGAACGGTTGCTCGTCGAGGAAGCACCAGAGCTGATTGCTGGTCCACATCCCGGAATGGTGCGAATCAACAGCGAAATCCGCTCACTCGACTACTCGATCCAGCCAACTCAGTCACGGTATTCTGCGTGGCCCTCGGGATCGTTTACGGCCTGATCCCGCTTGTCGCCTACTTTTTCGTCATCCCCGAGCCGTCGTTCCTCCGTCTTGCATGGCTGACCTCGCTGGCGGTCATCGGGCTGCTGATCGGCTCGAAGGTTTCACTGTTCGATGTGCAGTTCAGCCCGCGAGCGTTTCGCATCGCCGTGCCCGCTACGGCCTTTCACGCGACAACCTGGCTCGTCTTCCTCGTCTTCGTCGCGATCACATTCCTGACCGCACCGTCGATTCCGTTGATCAGCGCACTGCAGGGCGCCAGCGCAGATTCATTGAGTCAGGAACGCGGAGACTTTCTGAAGGGGCGCGCGGGAGCGGGCATCGTGCTGCTCTACATCAGCACGTTTCTCACCAATACTATCGCCCCGTACAGTGTCATCTTGCTTTACGCAACTAGGTCGCGCTACCGCCACTTCCTCGCAGGAGTCTTCTTTCTGTTCTGTATCAGCTTCATGCAGAAGGCGCTCTTTCTGAACCTCGTGCTACCAATGCTGGCGCTGTTCGCCATTCAAAACCGACTGCATATACGCCCGGCTCTGGGCGTGGTGTCGGGTACGCTCGTCGTACTGCTAGTTAGCACCTACCTGACGCTCGGCGAGACGGGAGAAGGCGCAGCTGTGCAAGGCGGAAACTATCTCTCGGCGAGCTATATACCCTCGAATCCGATAGACTATTTCGCATGGCGAGCCTTTGCCGTTCCGATCTTCACGGCGACAGATACGCTCCTAGTCCATACCGAGCAGTTTGGCGGGAAACTCCTTCTCGGTGCCACCAGCAGCCTGATTGCCTGGACCTTCGGCATGGAGCGGATCAACATCGAGCGCTTCGTCTTCGAATATCAGTTCGGTAGTTGGAACGAGATCGCTAACTCGAATGCGGTCTTCATCACTGATGCATTCGTTAACTTCGGGCACGCGGGCTTACTCGTATTGGCCGTATTCGTCGGCATGATCTTTAGGTGGTTTCACATCTCTCGCGATGTCGGGTTCAAGGCGCTATGGCCTTTGTTGGCGTTCATCCTTTTCTCCGCGCCCCTCATCGGAATGCTGCTGAGCAACGGTTTCCTCTACATGCTCTTCCATGCCCTTTTCATCAAGATCGTCCCCTGCGGAAAATCACATGCGTAGTCTCAAGATACTTACCGTTGTCGGTGCAAGGCCTCAGTTCGTCAAGGCTGCAGCACTGAGCCCGGTGCTCGCCAGGCAAGACGGTGTGGCCGAGGTCATCGTCCACACCGGACAGCACTTTGACGCCAACATGTCGGACATTTTTTTCTCGGAGATGGCCATTCCGGAGCCTAGGCATAACCTCGGCATTGGAGGGGGCACTCATGGACAGAACACCGGGCGAATGATCGAGGCCCTTGAGGCTGTCTTGCTTGCGGAGGTGCCGGATGCGGTAGTCGTCTACGGTGACACCGACTCAACACTCGCTGCAGCGGTTGCCACCTCCAAGCTGGCGGTTCCGCTCGCTCACATCGAAGCCGGATTGCGATCGTTCCGGCGTACGATGCCCGAGGAGATCAACCGCGTTGTAACCGACCACCTTGCCGATGTGCTGTATGCGCCCTCGGTTTCGGCCGTCGCGAACCTGAAGCGCGAAGGAATCCCGCAAGATCGGATCGTCAATTGCGGTGACGTGATGCATGACGTTGTCAGGCTGTTCACCACGATCGCCATGCAACGCTCCGCAGCGCTCGATCGGCTCGGGCTCCTGCCCGGCGAGTACAACCTCATGACCCTTCACCGCAAGGAGAACACTGACGATCGCGCAAGATTGGAATCTATCCTCGATGGCATCGCCGCCTCGCCGCGGCCAATTGTGTTCCCCGTCCACCCGCGCACCACGAAGCGCCTTGCCGAGTTTGGCCTGAAGCTGCCCAGGATTGTGCGTACCATCGAGCCGCAAGGTTACCTAGACACACTGCGATTGGAGGCCAGCGCACACCAGATCCTTACCGACAGTGGCGGCGTCCAGAAGGAGGCCTACTTTCACGGTGTACCGTGTGTGACTCTTCGCGACGAAACCGAGTGGGTGGAACTGGTCGAGTCCGGGGCGAATATGGTCGTGGGTGCGGATTCCGCCCGCATCGCCGCCTGCCTCACAGGGAGCGCCCTAATGAATGCGAAACCCAACATCTATGGCGATGGCCGCGCCGCCGAACGTATCGTCGATGACCTGTTGAAGAGGCTGAGGCCATGAGCGAAGCAGGTCTGCCCATGCGAATCGTCTTCATCGTTCACTACTTCCCACCCGTCAATAGTTCGGGCGCGAAGCGGGTTGAGGCCGTCTCGAAGTGCATGGCCGCGGCGGGTCACTTAGTGACTGTCATCACGACCCGCAAGACCTCCTCGGATGGAGCCTTTACAGAGAAGCTGCCCGTTGGGGTCGATGTCATCGAATTGAACAGGCTGGGTAGGGAGCGCCCTTCAATTCTGACCGGCGACCAATTCGAGCCGATGTACACGGGGAAGCCGTCGTGGAAACGTCGAATCAAGGATCTGGTCATGAAATGGTTCGGCCAGCTCCCCGACCCACGCCTCCCGTTTGCGTTGTCGATCGGCATGCCGTGGCTGGCGAAGCGCGCACATGCAGCACTCGAGAAAGCTGACGTGGTGGTCGGTTCGAGCCCGCCATGGCCACTGCTTCTTGCGGCGACCATCGCCAAGCGGAGATTCGGCATTCCCTGCATCCTCGACTATCGCGACCATTTCAGCGAGTGCCACGAAATGCCCGGTGGCCGGTTCGCGAAGTGGCTGGAGCGTCACGTCGACCGGTGGCTGCTGCGCAAAGCAGATCATGTGGTCGCCATCTCCGGCCCTATGGCCGCCTACTACCGAACGATGAGCCCGACCGTTCAGACCATCATGAACGGCTACGACCACGAGGTTCTGGAAGCTGCCCGCCAGCAGGCGCGCCCCTCCGAGGGTCGGACAATCGTCATCCGCTACATGGGCATCGTCTCCCCGGGAAGGGTTCCTCACAATCTCCTGCAGGCCCTGGTGCGGTTCGCAGCTGAAGACCCGCAGCGTTTCTCGCAGCTAAGGATCGAGTTCTACGGCAACGCCGCACTGGTGAACGAGTGCCTACAGAATCAATACGCGCCAGTTCGTAGCGCCTTCCACTTTTTTGAAGCAGTGCCCTACGTCAAGTCACTACAGCTAATGGTCGAGGCGAATTACCTGCTCTTCTCGGAGACGTCGTCCAACGCCACTCTGAGTGCACAGGGCATTCTGACAACCAAGCTGTTCGAATATATCGGCTCTGGTCGCCCGATCCTGGCGGATATCGCCCCCGAGACACTGGCGGGGTCACTGCTTCTGGAAATCGGGACAGAGCACGTGGTTGCCAACAACCCCGAGGCTTTCCTTGTGTCGCTGCGAAGCGAAAGCTTCTATCAACGTCGTCCGGACGAAGTCTCCCCTAACGTGTGGAAACATTCCCGACAGGCTCAGGCACAGGAATACACGCGGCTGGCTGAGCAAGTCACTCGGAAGCAATCAGCATGACCTTGGCAAAGCGCCCTTATCAGATCTGCACAAACTGCATCATGGACACGTCGGATTCGGACATCAGGTTCGACGAACGAGGCCGGTGCGACTATTGCACCAACTTCGAGGCAACCATCCGCCCGAACTGGTACACCGGCACCATGGGCCGGCAGTCCCTTGAGGCAACTGCTGACATCATCCGTGCAGACGGTATGGGCCACGACTTCGACTGCATCATCGGCCTCAGCGGCGGACTTGACAGTTCCTACGCTGCGTACGTTACCAAGGAGAAGATGGGTTTGCGACCCCTGCTGTTCCATGTTGACGCGGGTTGGAACACCGACCAAGCCGTAGGAAACATTGAGAAACTGGTGGATGGTCTAGGCCTGGATTTATACACGGATGTAGTGAATTGGCAGGCTGTCAAGCGTATGCAGGTCGCATTCCTCAGAGCAGGTATACCAGACCAAGACTTGGTGCAGGACGCAGCCTTTTTCTCTGGCCTCTACAGGTTTGCGCGGCAGTACAAGATCAAGCACGTCATCACGGGCTCGAATTTTTCAACCGAATGTTGTCGAGAACCAGAAGCATGGGGTGGCTATCTGGGAATAGACAAGACGCTATTTAGGGACATCTGGGCTAGATATGGTGATGGTCAGCCCAATGCGGAATTCCCTCTCGTTGATATCCTGGTCTATAAAATCTGGTATCAGAAGTTTCTCGGGGTGAAGATGCATCACCCGCTCAACTTGGTGCCTTATGTTAAGAAAGACGCTGAGGATGAACTGGAGCGCCGCTTTGGGTGGCAGCGCTTCCAGCACAAGCACCACGAGTCGCGCTTCACACGCTTTTATGAAGACTACTGGCTACCACGGCGCTTTGGTTTTGAAAAGCGCCGCGCACATTTCTCCAGCCTGATCATGACGGGGCAGATGTCCCGTGAGCAAGCGCTGGACCGTATTTCACGGCCTGAGATGGGCGAACACTTCTTGAAACAGGAGTTTGAGTACGTGGCGCACAAGTTAGGCTTGACAGTAGACGAGTTGCAAGCTTTGTTCGATATGCCCAAGAAGACCTACCGTGACTACAAGAATAAGCGCCACCTGATTAGTTTGGGATCCATCATCTTGCGTAAATTGGGTTTGGAAAAGAGGTATTTTCGATGATCTGCATCGTTGATTACGGTGTGGGCAATATTCAGGCCTTCTTGAACTTGTTCAAGCGCATTGGGGTTGATGCACGCCGTGCCAGCACCGGTGAAGAGTTGCTGGGTGCTGAGCGCTTGGTGCTTCCAGGTGTGGGGCATTTCGACCATGCCATGCAGCGCTTGAACGACTCGGGCTTACGCACCAAACTGGATGAGTTGGTTTTGGGTGCGAAGGTGCCAGTTGTAGGAATTTGCGTAGGTATGCAGATGCTCGCACACGGTTCTGAGGAAGGCAGCGTTCCCGGTTTAGGGTGGGTCCCCGGGCGTGTTCGAGCATTTGCCAACCATCCCAAAAGCGCTCAATTGCCCATGCCCCACATGGGCTGGAACGAATTGGAGCCACGACTCGGTAGCAAATTGTTTTCTCGAGGTTTTGAGGGCGGGTCACAGTTTTATTTTCTTCACTCGTATTTTTACGACACCGAAGACAAGAACGACGTCGCCGCCTCGGCACACTATGGCATGGATTTTGACGCCGTGGTATCCCGAGGGCACATTCACGGAGTACAATGTCATCCCGAGAAAAGCCACCATTGGGGTGAGCAACTCCTCAAGAATTTTGTAGATTTTTGAACCATGTTGCGGCCCAGAATTATTCCCTGCTTGCTGGTTCACAAGGGTGGGCTGGTCAAAACCCGGAATTTCAAAGACCCCAAATACGTGGGGGACCCGATCAATGCAGTACGTATCTTTAATGAGAAGGAAGCCGATGAGTTGATGGTGCTGGACATTGACGCCACCCGCAACGGCGTACCGCCAGACTTTGCCCTGATTGCCAAGCTAGCGGCGGAGTGCCGTATGCCCCTTTGCTATGGCGGTGGGGTGACCACAGCCGAACAGGCCACTCGCTTGGTGGACATGGGGGTTGAAAAGGTTGCCGTCAGTGCTGCCGCCGTAGCTAACCCCAGCCTGTTGACACAGATGGCGGCGTCGGTGGGCCAACAGTCCGTGGTGGCGGTGCTGGATGTGCGCAAGCGCACGGGTTTGTTCAGCAAAGGCTTTGAGGTGTGTACCCACAATGCCACCTTGGCCCACAAGGTGGACCCGGTGCCATTGGCCAGGCAGTTGCAGGAGGCAGGTGCGGGAGAGATCGTGATCAATGCCGTGGACCGGGACGGCACTATGCAGGGTTACGACCTGGAGTTGGCGGCGCAAGTGAAGGCGGTATTGAGTGTCCCCGCAACGTTTTTGGGTGGCGCCGGCACCTTGGAACATTTAGGAGATTTGGTGAGCAAGTTGGGTGTGGTGGGAGCAGCGGCAGGCAGCTTGTTTGTGTTCAAGGGCAAGTACCGGGCGGTATTGATCAACTACCCCACCCCCGATCTGAAAATTCAGATGTGCAAGGCCGCATTGGCTAAGGTGTGAAAGTTCTATGTTTGATTCAAAAACTTTGTTGATCACCGGGGGAACCGGCTCGTTTGGTAACGCCGTGCTCAAGCGTTTTTTGGGTACCGAGATCCGTGAGATTCGGATATTTAGCCGAGACGAGAAGAAGCAAGACGACGTGCGCAAGCGCTACAACAGCGCGAAGTTGAAGTTTTACCTTGGCGACGTGCGTGATTCGCGCAGTGTGGAGCAAGCCATGCGCGGTGTGGATTTTGTGTTCCACGCCGCCGCGCTCAAGCAGGTGCCATCATGCGAATTCCACCCTATGCAGGCGGTTCGAACCAACGTGCTAGGCACTGAGAACGTGCTTGAAGCCGCCATTGGTGCAGGCGTGAAGCGCGTGGTGTGCCTGAGCACCGACAAAGCGGTGTACCCCATCAACGCCATGGGTATTTCCAAGGCCATGATGGAGAAGGTGATGGTGGCTGCCAGCCGCAACCTGGAAGGTACCCAAACCGTGATCTGCGGCACCCGTTACGGCAACGTGATGGCTTCGCGTGGCTCGGTGATTCCGTTGTTTGTGGACCAGGTGTTCACCGGCAAGCCCATCAGCATCACCGACCCGTCCATGACCCGCTTCATGATGACGCTGGCCGATGCGGTGGACTTGGTGCTGTGCGCCTTTGAGCATGGCAACAACGGCGATATTTTTGTGCAGAGAGCCCCTGCCGCCACCGTGGAGGTACTGGCCAAAGCCATTCTGGAGCTGATGAACAAGCCTAACCATCCGGTGCATGTGATGGGTACCCGCCACGGCGAAAAGCTCTACGAAGCGCTGCTCAGCCGGGAAGAAATGGCCACCGCGCAAGACATGGGCGACTATTACCGCATACCTGCCGACGGTCGCGACTTGAACTATTCCAAGTTCGTTGATCAGGGCGAGCAAAAGCTGACCCGGACCGCCCATGGCGAAGACTACAACTCCCACAACACCCAGAGGCTGGACGTGGAGGGCATGAAGCAATTGCTGCTGAAGCTGGACTTTATGCAGAAGATTGCGCGCGGCGAACACGCGGAGGCCGAGGAGTAACGCGGTGAAAGTTCTCATCACGGGCGCTAATGGTTTTGTGGGTAAGAACCTGCAACTGCATCTGGCTGAACGCAAAGACGTGGAGATGGTTTGCTTCACCCGTGAAAACTCGGTTGATGAACTGC
Source organism: Rubrivivax sp. (assembly GCA_021300575.1). Classification (GTDB taxonomy): domain Bacteria; phylum Pseudomonadota; class Gammaproteobacteria; order Burkholderiales; family Burkholderiaceae_C; genus Rubrivivax. Next base: position 7,236 of record JAJTDM010000045.1, on the reverse strand, counting down.
CCGAACTGCTGGATGGCGTGGGTTTTGTATTCCATCTAGCGGGCATCAACCGCCCGCAAGACCCGGTCGAGTTTGCCGCCGGCAATACCGACTTGACGGTGGCGCTGGGCAAGGCAGTGGCTGGCGTGGCCGAAGCCACTGGCCGCAAGGTGCCCGTGGTGTTCACATCATCTACTCAGGCCGCGCTTGACAACCCCTACGGCGCCAGCAAGCGCGCAGCCGAAGATGCCCTGTTTGCCCTGCAGCGTCAGCACGGTGTGCCAGTGCACGTGTTCCGCCTGCCCAATGTGTTTGGCAAGTGGTGCAAGCCCAACTACAACTCAGCCGTGGCCACGTTCTGCCACAACTTGGCGCGCGATCTGCCCATCAAAGTCAACGATCCCGCTGCATCTTTGACCCTGGTGTACGTGGACGATGTGTTGCAGCGTTTCATCCAGTTGATGGATGGTACTGATGCTTCAGTGGATGCCAACGGGTTTTCAGTGGTAGCCCCACAGTACACCACCACCGTAGGTGAAGTGGCCCGCCTGATTCAAGCCTTTAAAGACAGCCGTCAGCACTTGCTTACCGAACGGGTGGGCACGGGCTTGGTAAGGGTTTTGTATTCCACCTACGTGAGCTACCTGCCGCCCGAGGCCTTCACTTACACCGTGCCGATGTACGGTGACCCGCGCGGCGTGTTCGCCGAAATGCTGAAAACCCCCGACTGCGGCCAGTTCAGCTACTTCACCGCGCACCCCGGTATTACTCGGGGTGGGCACTACCACCACAGCAAGACCGAGAAGTTCCTGGTCATCAAAGGCCAGGCGCGTTTCAAGTTCCGCCACATGCATACGGGTGAGGCATACGAGTTGACCGCCAGCGGCGAGAAGGCCGAAATCGTGGAAACCGTGCCGGGCTGGACGCACGACATCACCAACATCGGCACGGAAGAAATGATCGTGATGCTCTGGGCCAACGAGGTGTTTGACCGCCAACGCCCCGATACGTTTGCCAGCCCAGTGTGAGCCTCACCATGAAAAAACTCAAAGTCATGTCGGTCGTGGGAACTCGGCCCGAAATCATTCGCCTGTCGCGTGTGCTCGCGGCGCTGGATGCGCATTGCGAGCATTTGCTGGTACACACTGGGCAGAACTACGACTACGAACTGAACCAGGTGTTTTTTGACGACCTGGGGGTGGGCAAGCCCGACTATTTTTTGAACAGCGCCGAAGGTAGCACCGGTGCGGCCAACACCATCGGTAATCTCATCACCGCGGTGGACGGTGTGCTTGCCAAAGAGCGACCTGAAGCCATGCTAGTGCTGGGTGACACGAACAGTTGCCTGTCTGTGATTCCAGCCAAGCGGCGCAAGGTGCCAATTTTCCACATGGAAGCCGGCAACCGCTGTTTTGACCAGCGCGTGCCCGAAGAAACCAACCGTCGCATCGTCGACCACACGGCCGACATCAACCTCACCTACAGCACCATTGCCCGCGATTACCTGTTGCGCGAAGGCTTGCCGCCCGACCAGGTCATCAAGACGGGCAGCCCCATGTACGAGGTGCTGCACCATTACCTGCCCCAAATTCAGGCGTCCCAAGCCTTGAGCCGCCTGGGTTTACAGCCCGAGCAGTACTTTGTGGTGAGCGCTCACCGTGAAGAGAACATCGAATCCGACAAGTCGTTCAGCAAACTGGTAGCGGTACTGAATGCACTGGCCGAAGACCATGGATTGGCGGTGGTGGTATCGACCCACCCCCGTACCCAGAAGCGGGTGGATGCCACGGGTACCCAGTTCCACCCCCTGGTGCGGCTGATGAAGCCTTTGGGCTTTCACGATTACGTAAACCTGCAGATGCAGGCCAGAGCGGTACTGTCCGACAGCGGCACGATCAACGAAGAGTCATCCATTCTGAACTTTCCGGCGCTGAACCTGCGCGAAGCCCACGAACGCCCCGAAGGCATGGAGGAGGCCGCTGTGATGATGGTGGGCTTGGAGGTCGAGCGTGTGCGCCAGGGCTTGGCCATTCTGAGCACACAGCCCCGCGGCACTGAGCGTAGCCTGCGCCTTGTGGCCGACTACAGCATGCCCAACGTGAGTGACAAGGTAGTGCGCATCATCCACAGCTACACAGACTACGTGAATCGCGTGGTTTGGAAGAAGTATTGAGCGTGGGTTGATGCGGATTGCTCTGATTGCGGACACTTTCCCGCCATTGCGCTCATCGGGCGCGGTTCAACTTCGAGATTTATCACGCGAGTTTGTGCGGCAGGGGCATTCATTGTGTGTGCTGCTGCCGGCACCCGACCAGCGTGACCCTTGGAGGCTGGAATCGCTTGATGGAGTAGAAGTACTGCGCCTCAGATCCCCTAGAACAAAAGACATCGGCTATGTGCGCCGCACGTTAGCTGAGTTTTGCATGCCGTTCGCTATGTTGCGGAATTTCCGCAAGAGCCCGGTTGCGAAAGAGCGCTGGTACGGTGTGGTGTGGTACGCCCCATCAATCTTCCACGGCCCCTTCATCAGTGCGCTCAAGAAATCGAGTCGTTGCAAGAGCTATCTGATCATCCGCGACATCTTCCCGAATTGGGCAGTTGACATGGGTTTGATGAAGCAGCGCGGCGTACCCTATCGAATTTTTGATGCAGTAGCTCGTTACCAATACTCCGTTGCCGATGTGATCGGCGTGCAAACGCCAGGCAACCAGCGGTATTTCGATCCTTGGCTGGAGCAGCCCGGTCGGCATTTGGAAGTCCTGCAAAACTGGCTGGACAAGCCCGCGCAGGTGCGGTGTTCAATTCGAGTGGATGAGACCGCACTGGCGGGCCGCAAAGTGTTTGTCTACGCCGGCAACATGGGGGTGGCCCAGGGCATGGACATCTTGCTGGACTTGGCCGAAAAGCTTCGCAATCGACGAGACGTCGGCTTCTTGTTCGTAGGGCGTGGGAGTGATGCAGCCCGGCTCAAGCGCTCCGCTGAGTTGCGACAACTCGATAACGCGGTCTTCTTTGATGAAATAGACCCCGACGAAATTCCTGATCTATACGCCCAGTGCGATGCCGGGATTGTTGCTTTAGATCCACGCCACAAGTCGCACAACATCCCTGGCAAATTTCTGACCTACATGCAGAGTGGGTTGCCTGTACTGGCCAGCATCAATGCGGGCAATGACTTGGCCCGGATGATCAGAGATGACCGCGTTGGTCAGGTGTGCGAAACCAATCAGATAGACGAGATCTTGAAACTGACAGAAAAGTTGCTGGAGCAGGTACAGGCTGATGCTGACTTGTCGGAGCGCTGCTTGCGTCTGTTTGAGCGTGAGTTCACGGTAGAAAAAACCGTCAAGCAGATCGTCGCTGCGCTATCCGCGTGAGCTGGTGGAAAAGGTGGATTCCATACAGCCGCCTCTTATCGCCGACCCGCACGCAACCACCCCGGCGCCTTGAACCTCACGATGCTCCAGTAAAGCGAGAGATAGGTCGTCACGAAGAGCAGCAGACTTAGCGCCAAAGGTAGGGTCTGGTCCCAGAACAGCACGGCGGGCACCGCAGACAGCATGCACAGCAGCCAAAGAAATGGCGAGGTCATGGAATTGCGCTGCGTCAGGGCCCGGACATTTTCCTCGTCCAAGGCCCAGCGCATCACCCGACGGTAGATCAGCGAATGCAGGTGCATGCCGTCCGGGCTGCCGGCAGATTGGCCCCGCAGCACGCGGCGGCGGTAGGCTGAGAACACGGTTTCAAAGACGGGGTAAATGCACACCAGCAAGGGGAACAAGGGGGACACCTCGCCCGGGTTGCGCACCAGCAGCAGGATGGAGAGTTCGGCAAACCAGAAGCCCAGGAAGTAGGCGCCACCATCCCCCAGGAAGATCAGCCCTGCGGGGAAGTTCCAGATGAAGAATCCCAGCGTGGCGCCTATGCCCGCCAGGGCGAGGGAGAACACCACGGCATCGCCCACCTGAAAGGCCACGTAGGCCACGGCCGCCATCATGATCACCACGCACATGGAGGCCAGGCCGTTGAAGCCGTCAATCAGGTTGACAGCGTTGGCGGTGCCAGCCACCACCAGCAAGGTGAAGGCGTAGGCGCCTACGGTGGTAGCCACCAGCATGTCCATGCCCGGGGTGTCTGTATGGCGGATCACCGCTCCAACCAACCAGGCAGCCAGCAGGCCCGACAGGGCCGTGGCCAGCAGACGCTTGCCCGGGCTCACCTGCTTGGTCAAGTCTTCGATGATGCCGGCGCCGAAGGCGGGAATGCTGCAGGCCAGCAGCATCCAGCCGATGTATCGAATTTCATCCGCGCGGGCTCCCTGCAAGGGCGCCAGGCCCAATGCCAGCAGACCTGCAGCCACACCCAGAAGGATGCCCACCCCGCCGACGCGCGGCACCGCCTTGTGGTGGAACTTCTGCGGGCCTGAAAAGTCGTGGTCCAGTGCACGCGGGTGCTTCTTGGCAACCCGCAGCACCAGCAGGTTGACGACGACGGAAACCGCGAAGGCGACCAACGCCTCGACCATGTGGGTTGTCCCTGATTTTTGTAAAGCCGCCGATGATAAGGGACGGGCTCGCAAGCCTGAGCCAGAGTTCCGGCCGGGCGAAGAGGTGAAGGCGCGGGCGTTGCAGGCCAGGGTGGGGGTGGGATGACAAGCCGGTTACGGCTTCATCCAGGCTGCTTTGCCACGGAGAGATGCAGACCTGAAGCGTTGACGATGGCAAGAAGCGTCTTGACCGTCGGGTTGCCGCGCGGCCCCAGGGCACGGTAGAGGGATTCACGCGGGATGCCTGCGCGTTGCGCGACAGACGACATGCCTTGCGCCTCCGCGATATGCCGCAGCGCCATGAGAAGCGCCTGCTGGCCGCCGGGCTCGTCTGCCTCGTCCAATGCGGCCGCGAGATACTCGTTGGCAAATTCCGGGTCAGACTTGAGCATCTCGACCATGGTGGCGTCGTGTGAGCGACTGGCTTTCGCAGTGGTCATTTGAGCTTCCTTCTATGCTGCCAATCGGCCCAGTACTCCTGGGCCTGCTTGATGTCCGACTGCTGATGGCGTTTGTCACCGCCAACCAAAAGAAGGATGAGCCTTCTGCCCGCTTGCGCGTAGTACACGCGGCAGCCGGGGCCCCAGTCGATACGAGCTTCCCACACGCCTTGACCGACAGGCTTGACATCACCCAGGTTCCCGCTGGACATACGTCCTATCCGCACTGCTACACGGGCTCGAGCCTGCCTGTCAGACAGCGATGCCAACCAAACCGCATAGGGCTCCACACCTTCAGCGGTCAGATAGCTCTGGACGTCGAACATCGATGTGAATTATGCGTTACATCTGGAGGTCCCCCCAGTACCCGTGCAGCCTACCGAGGGTTGACCAACTGCCCGTTGACGTACTTGTGCAGCAGGCTGGCTGCCAGCGTCTGGTACGGAATGCCTTCTTCCAAGGCACACTGAGATCAGTGCGCCTGCAACCAGTCGGCGAATTCCGCCAGGGTCAGGATGGGAACGTGAAATTGCTTGCGAATGGCCTGGATGTCACCGTCTCCCGTCACCAGCGCATCGGCACGGCTGGCGGCAGCCAGCTCCAGAAAGATGATGTCCTGCCCATCGCGAATGTCGGGCAGGCCATCAGGCTTGGTGTCGATCTTGACGGTTTCGACGTAGGGCAGGAAGTCAGCCAGCAGGGCTTCCCGCTCGTCGCGCGTCAGCTTGAACTTGGGGTAGGCAAGCACCCGCAGCAGTTCGCTTGCCGTGTCATGGCTGACCAGGGCAACGAAACGTCGGGTCTGCCAGGCTTCCCGCAACCAGGCGAAGTTGCCCCGCGAGAATATCAACGCCGAGACCAGGCAGTTGGTGTCGAGGACAACGCGCGGGGGAATCACGCGCGTGCTCTCGCCCAGGCGATCGCTTCGCCGACATCGTCCTGGGTGATGCCCAGTTCCTCCAGTTTGGCGCGTACGGCATCCGCCTGGTGCAAGCGAACGGGGGTCAATACGATCTTGCCGTCCTGAACGGTGACTTCGTAGTAGTCGGCCTCACCTGCCGTCTGGACGATGGCCTTGGGCAGGGTGATCTGGTTCTTGCTCGTTCGCTTGGCCAGCATGGCAATCCCCGAAAGTAATGAAGTAAGGAATCAAATTCTATCCTTGATCGTTATGCGGCTTACCAATGGAACTGGGACATCGAGCGAGGGCTCAACATCGAAGGCGAGCGCGAGGCTCCATGAAGCCCAGGTACATGCTGGCTTCCCGATCGGGGTGAACGTATTGACGAATCTCCGAATTCTGCGCATTTCGATGATCGTGGCTGGTCATTTCGGGATCGTGACCGCCGCAGCCTGTTGGGGCGGGTTGCGGATCAGGCCATCGTGACCAAGATCGTGGCCCAGCCGTAGAACAGTCCTCAATGCGGCAATTAGTTAATTGAAGTCAGGAATCAGGCAGCCCGAACTTCATTAAGCAAATCGGGGTGACGATCCAGAACCTTTAGCAGTTTGACCAAGGCTAGAGGCGGTTTGGTCTTGCCATTCTCGTAACGCGAGAACGCATTGATCCCACCACCGAAGATATCGGCCGCTTCCTTCTGTCCAAGGTTCAGTTTCTTGCGTACGGTGGCAATGAAGATGGGATCCACAATCGCCGCATTCACCTGCCGATTGAAGGCCTGCATTTCACGCATGACACGATCCGTCTCTGCCATAGCAGTGAGAGACTCGTCACATGCTGGGCAGAAATCACCCGTGACAGCCGGGATGACTGTGGTTTCACCTTTGTAGGTGTGAGTGATGTCACGGGTATCGTGGATCAGTTCCGCTGCGCCGCAAACAGGACATTTCATGTTCATAGCTCCTTGAAAGACACGATTAGCACGTCATCAATGACTGTCAGTTTCAGGTACACATCGCCCACACTCGTGTTGGGCCGGTATACGTCCTGCCACACCGTGTGATCTGCGTGGGTGGTCATGCTCTTGTAAAAGTCATCTGGAGTGAGCAACATCACCACGGCGGCTCCATGTCGTTTCGTGTGGAACGCGACAGGTTCATTTCGCGGCCGCCGGCACGAACGGGCTGGCCGGCAGATGCTTGAGTTTGGACATCCGCAGGTAGGCGATCGCGATGAAATTCGCGCTGGTTCTGAAACCGCGTGCCGCCCGCTTGGCCTGCTGCAGCAGGCCGTTCATGGCCTCCACGAAGGCGTTGCTGCGGTGATCCACCATCCCCCGCACCACGGCGTCGAAGCGCTCCTTGAGCGTG
>JAJTDM010000156.1 GCA_021300575.1 Rubrivivax sp. | reverse complement strand
CGCCGAACGCAAACGCCCCCAGGGCGCCGCAGTGAGGGGTGTGCGAGTCCGTGCCGATCACGAGCTGGCCGGGCAGCACATAGCGCTCGGCCATGATGCTGTGGCTGATGCCTTCGGATCCTTCACGGTCCTTCAGGAAGCCGTGCAGTTGCAGGCCGTGCCTTTCGCAGAAGCGCTGCTGCACCTTGGCCATTAGCTGCGCCAGGTCCAGCAGGCCGAGCTTCACCCGTTCGGGCGGCATGGCCTTGTCGATGAAGGTCAGGTGGTCGGCGAAGACCACGACGCCTTCCGGCTTCTCGATGTTCACCTGGCCGTGCATCTCGCGCTCGATCGCGTTGATGGCCAGCGGCGAGCTGTACTCGTGCGCATAGCGCCAGTCGGTGCGGGCGAACACGGGATCGCCGGGGCGCACAGGCCGGCCGGGCCACGCGTCGCAAGAGCGCGAGACGACCTTCTCGGCATACGTCATCGGCCGTTGCGCGGCAGGTCGCTCGGGCGGCGTCCAGCCGGCGCTGCGTGCGCGCATCAGGTTGAACAGCCCACCACGACGGATCAGCTCGCCGGTCACCTCGTCCTCGCCGCGCGTGAACTCCTCGATGGGAATCGACTCGCCTCGGCGGATGCGCTTGATGAGACCGAAGTCGGTCGAGGTGTGGATGCCGAGGTTGCGGCAGTTCTGGCGGTAGATGCGCTCGAAGCTTTCGGCGATGACGAGCCGGATGCCGGCGCACCACTCGGCGAACGGCGACGCCTCGCGCGACGATCCCTTGCCGTAGCGCCGGCCCGCGACCGTGATGCCGAAGCCGCCGGCCTTGACGCCGCCCGCCTTCACCGGCGTGAGGTCGCCGCACTTCAGACCCAGGTATGGATACTCGCCCAGCTTCTCGTCGCAGTGGTAGCAGATCCAGACCGGGGTGATCTCGTCGGTGGAAACGTCGGTGCGCAGCGCACCGGCGTCGGCGCGCGAGAGATCCTCGCCGCCAAGCTGGCGCTCGACGATGACGGGGTCCTCCGAAAGGAAGAGGATGCGTCCCTTGAATCGCAGGTCTTGCATCATGGCGGCGCTCGAGGTGGTCACGCGGCGGGCACAGCGGAAGCGAAGCCCTTGGGCAGACCGGCGCGCCACAGTGCCCCATGCGTCGGCTCGCCCACCAGCCAGCTCGCCACCCGGGCTCGCAGGCCGAGCAGCGCGTCAAGGTCGATGCCGGTCTCGCAGCCCATGGCCTGCAGCATGAAGGCCAGGTCCTCCGTGGCCACGTTCCCGCTGGCGCCGGGCGCATGCGGGCAGCCGCCGATGCCAGCCAGCGAGGCATCGAAGCGGCGCACACCCACCTGCAGCGCGGCCAGGACGTTTGCCAGGGCCAGGCCGCGCGTGTCGTGGAAGTGGCCGCACCAGAAACGGTCGCCGGCGAGCTTCATCACCTGCTCGAATAGGCGACTCACCGCGGCAGGGTCCGCATAGCCCGTCGTGTCGGCGAGGCTCACGCGGTCCGCACCGGCATCGAGTAGGGCTTGCATCAGCCGCAGCACCTCGGCCGGCTCCACCCGTCCCTGCAGCGTGCAGCCGAATGCCGTACCGACACCGCCTTCGATGAGCGTCTTACGCCCCGAGGCGTCGCGTGCCGCACGGATCCGCCCGAGTTCGGCCACGACGTCATCCGGGGTTTTGCGCAGGTTGGCCAAATTGTGCGCGTGACTGGCCGACAGCGGCAGGATCATCAGGTCGGCACTACTCGCCAGCGCCGCTTCTGCTCCGCGAAGGTTCGGCACGAGGACTGAGGCAAACAGGCCTGGCAGCGTCTTTGCGAAGCCCAATACGTCACCAGTGTCGGCCATCTGAGGGAGCAGCTTCGCGGGCACGAACGAGCCGACCTCGATCTCGCGCACGCCAGCACCAACTGCTTCGCGAATCCATGTGCGCTTACGGTCGGTTGTAACGACGGTGGGAAGGCTTTGCAGGCCGTCCCGCAGGCCGACCTCGCGGATGACGACATCCATGGCCATGATTTGTCTCTTGTGGCTGCGAGCTTGATTTAGCCCGACCATTGGTTTTAACTTTAGGATTTCCACAGCCGCTGGCATAGTGGCGATTTAGACACCCAACGTTTCCATTTGGGACATTTACATGTTCGATGTCGACTCCAAGTCCCTTCGCCTATTGGTCGCCGCCTGCGAGCTGCGCAACATGAAGGCGGCGGCTGCACAGGAGCACCTGGAGCCGTCGGCCATCAGCAAGCGGATCGCGCAGCTCGAAGACCGCCTCGGAACGCCGTTGCTGCTGCGCGGGCGTCGGGGCGTCGAGCCGACTCCGGCCGGACTGGCGATGCTCGAGCACGCTCGCAACGTGCTGTTCACTTTGGACCGCATGCGCTCTGATGCCGAGGCATTCGCTGGCGGGATTCGCGGCCAGGTGACGGTAGCGGCCAGCGCCTCGGCGATTGCCGAGGCGCTGCCGGACGACGTGGCTGCGTTCATGCGTATCCCGGAGCACCGGGAGATCCGTGTCGTCGTGGAGGAGCGCTTCTCGCAGGACGTGGTCCGCCTCGTCCGCGACGGCGTCGCCGCGCTGGGAGTCTGCTGGGACACGGCTCAGCTTGACGGGCTGGAACGGCACCCCTACCGGACTGACGAGCTGGCGTTGGCCATGGCGACCGACCATCCGCTGGCGACGAAGCACCGCGTGCGCTACGTCGAGGCGTTGCGCTATGAGCATGTGGGTCTGCCGCCTGCGACAGCGGCGCACGCCATGCTGGCCCGTGCAGCTGCACAAGCGGGCGGGCAGATCAACTACAGGGCCATCGTCTCGACGTTCGACGCCTCGCTACGGGTCGTGGCAGCAGGTCTGGCGATCAGTGTGATTCCACGCGCCGTCGTCGAGAAGGCGCGCACCTTGGGCGTCGTGACGGTCGGGCTCGCCGAGCCGTGGGCAAAGCGCCAGTTCGTCATCTGCTCGCGGCATGAAGCGACGCTGCCACCTTCCGCGTTGCGGCTTCGCGACTTTCTGAGGGAGCGCGCCAAAGCGGCAGTAGAACCAGAGGCACCGATACACATGCGGAACTCAAAGGCCCGGCGCCGTTCCAGGCGCGGTAAATCAGCGGTGGACTTTCCAAATGACGGGCCAACTCGCGGAAACCTGGCCGGTTAGTGGGAGATCAATGGCGCAACCAAGGTCCGGTGAGGGTCGGTACGCCCACTTCGCGGCGCAAGACAGCGGTCACTGAGACTTTGACCGGGCGCGCGAGGTTGTACGACCGCTGTACCTCAGACAGCCGCCTTTCAGGTCTGCGCTGGGCCACTGGGTCCAAGGCAGCTTAGTGGCGGTCAGCCCGAGTAGAGCCTTCGGCGACGACGGACCGCAATCGCTGCAGTGCCGCCTCTGCCATAAGCACTGCTATGGGTGAGGAACGGCGATGTCCCGAACTCTGTTGAACGGATGAGATGAAGGTGGCGGTTCCTTTCGCCTGGATGCGAGCATCCAGGTGCCTTGCAAGCAAAGAAAGGAACCACCGAAATGAAGTC
>JAJTDM010000044.1 GCA_021300575.1 Rubrivivax sp. | reverse complement strand
GTCACCTATAGCTTGCCACTACACAATCTGGCGCTCTTGCTGTAAGTTGTTGATTTGATTGGTCGCGCACGCAAAGGAGAGGCCAAAAGAGGCAGTTGGTGTCGAACCCGGGTGACCCAGGTGAAGACCCGTCGTGCTGCTTTCTAGAGCAGCAAGGAAAGGGAGTGACAACCCCCGACGATTGTCGTCCGCCAGGTCCCTGTCGAAATCGGTGGCGGCTATCATCCGAGCCTGCCGTAGCAACCAAGCCCGCTGAATGCGCAACCGGCTACAGATGGCTGAACAGCATCTGCGGTGTGACCGATGGTGCGCCCTCGGCGTATATCGCCCCACGGAAGGTCATGACGCCACTTTTCCTGCCTGGTCTGAAGGTCCTGCTGATCAACCTCGAGCGATCTGCTCCGCGCCGGCAGGCCATGGAAGCCAGGCTGCGCGAGATCGGGCTTGCATACGAAATCCAGCCCGCCATCGACGGTGCGGCCCACTTCGCGGACATCATCCGCGAGGTGGACCAACAGGCCTTCGTGCGCAACGTGGGGCGTCCGTTGCTGCCCGGCGAGATAGGCTGCTACCTCTCACATCTGGCCGCCTGGCACAGGGCGCTGGACAGCGGGGCTGAGGTTCTGCTCGTCCTGGAAGATGACGTTGTGTTTCACCCAGATTTCGTGGACGCGCTGAAGCTCGCCTTGGCCCACCAGGACGATTGGGACCTTCTGAAACTCAACAAGATCCGGGCCAAGCAGCCGCTGAGGCAGAAGGCTTTGGGCCCTTATGCGCTGAATGCCTATGTTGGCCCGGCGACCGGTCTCGGGGCGTACCTGATCCGCCGCGGAACCATCGCGAAGCTGCTGCCGGTCATGAAGCCGATCACCCGCCCCATCGACCATGAACTCGACCGGATCCATGTTCACGATTTCCGCCATTTCGGATTGGAACCGTTCCCGAGCCATGTTGACGACGGCAACATCAGCACCATCACCGGCAGCGCGTTTTCGGCCGTGAGGAAATTTCGTTGGTACCAGCGCCTGCCGCTGTACGGGCTGCGGCTCTCGAACCTGTGCGGGAAAATCCTGTACCTGCACGAGACCCGGCGTCTTTATTCCGGACTCAGGAGAAAAGAGTGATCAACCCGGGCACATCCCACAAGACCGTTGTCTGCATGAAGTGGGGCACGCTTTATTCCGCTGCCTATGTGAACGTGCTTTTCAATGCCTGCAAGAAGTTTATTTCCACGCCTTTCAGGTTCGTCTGCTTCACCGATCAGGCCACAGGACTGTCAAGCGAGATCATCACGCGACCGATTCCCGAATTCGGTCTGGGTCCGGAAAACTATAGACACGGTGCCTGGCCGAAACTGGGCGTCTTCCTTCCCCATGAGGGCCTGCTACAGGGCCGCTGCCTCTTCATCGATCTGGATACCGTGTTGCTTGGCTCGATAGATGAACTCTTCGATGTGAAGGGCGATTTGGTCTGTATCAATTCGCGGCCTTGGCGATACAAAGAAGGTTCACCACGGACTGGGACAGGCATATTTTCATTCGATGCAGGGCAGATGCAGTGGATTGTTGAGCACTTCATGAAGCATCCGAAATCTTTCGTTGAGAGATACAAGATCGAGCAGGATTTCCTGCATGGAGAAGTACCGAATATCTGCTACTGGCCTGAGGGGTGGGTGGTCAGCTTCAAGTATCATGCCCGTCAGCCTCTTCTTGTTGATCGCTTTCGACCACCGAGGAAACCCGCAGTACCAGCAAGAGTCCTGGCCTTTCACGGCAAGCCCCGCCCGATCGATCTGATCGAGCCACCACCCGGCAATTGGGACATATTTCCCCACTATGGCAGTGGTAAGGTGGACTGGATGGTGGAGTATTGGAATGCCAACCAATAGGGCCCATTCATGGATCGCCTGATCATCAGCCTGACCACGATTCCACCTCGGTTCAAGGTCATCCACGAGACGCTTCAGTCACTGGTCTCGCAATCAGCCCAACCAGAGGCCATTCACCTTTATCTGCCGAAAGCGTATCGAAGGTTTCACTACGAAAAGCACGAAGTGCCGGAGCTGCCAGCGGGTGTCTCAATCCGTTACGTCGACACCGACTTCGGGCCGGCTACCAAGATCCTTCCGGCAGTTCAGGCATATCGAGGTCAAGACGTCAAGCTGCTGTTCTGTGACGATGACAAGGTGTATGACCCGGATTGGGCCCAACGATTTCTGGTTGCGTCGAAGGCACACCCGGATTGCTGTATTGTCGAAGAGGGAGGGCAGGTTTCCGACTACGCCTCCCATGCCTATGCTGGAAGCTTGCAACCGAGATCAGAACGCCGCGTCAAGGATCTCAGTTACCGCTTGAAGAGGTTGCTTTCCCTGGGGCGCTGGAAACCGAGAAAAGCGGCCAGCAGCGGCTACGTTGATATTCTGGAAGGCTGGGGTGGCGTACTGGTGCGCCCGCATTTTTTCACGGATGCGGCGTTTGACATCCCCGACATTCTCTGGACTGTGGATGACATCTGGTTATCCGGCCAGCTTGCGCTGAACAACGTTCCGATATGGCTCAATGCAGACGGCGATATTCGAACCAAAGGTAACTCGGACGAAGTGCGGGACGCATCCTTGCGAAAGCTTGTCTACAAGGGGCATGACCGATCCGCTGCAAACAATCTTTGTATCGACTATTTCCGGGAGAACTATCAAATCTGGCGGTAATTGTCACTGGTCTTGGCCTGAGCAGTCCGCGACCGCCGAACTTGCATCGTACAAACCCCGCGTTTTCTTCTTGTGCGTGCACCAATTAACGATAAGATATCTTCTTGACTTGTACAAAAGCAATGAGCAGCCAACGTAGAAAGAAGGAGTTTTGCTGGCTCGCAAATTTCATGGCTTCGTTCCATAGACCCGCCTTGGCTGCTTTTCTAAGATAACGGGTGCATAAAAACCAGCGCATAGCACTAAAAGATTTGTATGCAAATGCGCTATTGTCGTGAGTAAATCGATAACAAATGACACCTTGTACATTTGGAGTTGCAATTGTCAATTGGGCTCCCGCCTGATCAACTGGTTGATATCCACGGTAGACTACCGTACCAGGCAGTACTTCATACCAAGGCATATGTTGGTTGGCAATCAATCGCACACAGAGATCCGTATCTTCGTCAATGGTCAGAGAGGGATTGAATCCGCCCATTTTCAAAAAAATATTTCTTTGGATCCAAAAACCATCGCTCACGGCTGCTATCAGATCATGCGGGCGTGAATTCTTTCCGACTTCTCCTCGCTTCAGACGCACTCTTTTTCGGGGGATATCTCTCAAATTGCTGACATCTCCCCAGCGCTCAACAGTGCTGGCAAACCCCCATGCTGAGTCCTTTATCATGACCCGAACTGACACCACTCGCTGACAGTAATCGGGCAAGATCTCGTCATCATCGTCTAGGAAGAAAATCAAATCGGCATTGGCTTGAGCAACGCCCCAGTTGCGTGCACTGGCAACCCCTTTCGTTACGCCAGGACTCAGAATAATTCGCAAGCGTTGATCTGTCACCTCAGCCAAAGCTTCTGTGGCTGGGATACGTGACTTGTCATCAACTACCAAAACCTCACCATCCACGGGACAGGCCACCAACGCGGATCGAACGGCTCGTTTTAGCAGGTCAGCACGGTTGTGTGTCGGTATGACAATTGAACAACTGCTCATGTTGCAAGCTTTCCCGAAAATAATTCAGTAGTTTTTATGTCTCTCTTGCCTCAGGTCGAGCATCTCTCTTTTCAAGCACTGAGTTTGGTTCTTTAGCACATGGGATCTTGATGGAACGTTGCCTGACCGAAAAAACTATTGTAAAAAATAAGAAAAAAATAGCTACATGTCGCTCATTGGTCAGCAATGAATCAGTCATCGCATTGAGCATGACGGGGATGGCAAGGAAGACGGTTAAATGTATAGATCTTGTGACGTACTCTCTGTTCATCAATCCGTATATTACGGGCGAGAAAATAAGCAAGGCGCCAAAAATTATCGCCAAGAAACCACCCGCAATTCCAAAAGAAATGAACTGCTGATGTGCATGGCGGTGATAAGAGAATTCCGTTGGAACATACTTTTTCAGGATTTGATACTCTTGACCTGATCCATGGCCGTAGATTGGTTGTTCTTTGAGGGCCTGAATGCCTGCTTTCCAATACTCAATTCTGGTTTCCAGGCTGATGTCTTTGCGTGCTATTTCCTCGATATTGAATCCGGACGCAAAGACCAGCCGTAACCGTTCGGGTGCATGGTGAGTCATTAACCAATTGATTGATGATATCAGGGTCAAGTACGCGATACCGAGCGCAATATATCTTCCAAATTTGCCGCTCACCCACTGAAAATTGATTTGGTGAACCACCTGCATAAGAATGACAGGGGTGCCAAGAAGCAACAGTATCAGAAGAGAGGTGCGTGCCTGCATGAAGTATAGCAATGCGATTTCCGAGAGGACCAGGATCGCCGTAGATTTTAGAGTTTCAAGTTTGTCGTTCTTGCTCAGGAATCCTATCGAGAACAAAGTCAATGTGGGCAACCAGTGACTGACGTGCAGCGTATTCCCTGCCAATAGTGCCGACCGATGCCATGGTATTTGTCGGATCTCGCTGAAATACAAATACTCCAGCCCTGTGAGAATAAATATAATCAATACAACATGCCGGGCGGTTGAAACCAAAGTCTCATAAGGAATAATTATTTTACATCGATGTGCCAAGTAGTAAAGTGCGGTCAGCAGTGGAATCAGTACCTCGAACTGATTCCAGTATCCTTCGTGAGGAGGGTGGAATAAATCAGTCAGTACGCAAGTTGCGTAGTACCCGAGAAATACAAGAGAGATCATCCAGAAGGAGCGGCTGCTCTGGGCAATGGATGCGTCAATCGGTGTGCGCAAGAAATGCCGAAACGCAACGATCAGGGCTACGATGATCCCGTTCCATCCCAGGATGGGGGAAAGCAGGAGTATCAGCAGGATGATCCTGAAGTGCCGATCCGGCCCCTGCAGGTAAGCCGTCTCGCTGCCCTCTGGGGCAGTAGTTGCGCGCCCAAGAGGTGGCGAACCGATCATCAGTGCTGATTGCTGCAATTCATGGCTTCAGCGGGGGTCCCAGCAGGGGGCGTCTACCGCTCCAACAACGCATTCACCGCCGCCACATCAACCGGCTTCAACTGGCCCGAGGCCAGGCGCAGTTTCAGGCCGCCCAGGATCACGTCGTACCGGGCCTTGGCCAGGTCTCGGCGGGTCTGGAAGAGCTGGGTCTGGGCGTTGAGCACGTCCAGGTTCACGCGCACACCCACCTTGTAGCCCAGTTGCGTGGCTTCCAGGGCCAGTTGGGATGAGGACTCTGCGGCCTCCAGGGCCTTGACCTGGGCCAGGCCCGATTGCACGCCGAAGAAGGCCTGGCGGGTGGCCTGGGTCACCGCGCGGCGGGCGGCGTCCAGGTCGTTGCGCGACTTGTCTTCCAGCGCCAGGGTTTCCTTGATACGGTTTTGCGTGGCGCCGCCGGTGTACAGCGGCCAGTTCAGTTGCAAGCCCACGGAGGTGGAGGTGTTCTGGCCCGGCAGGGTGGCGCCCTTGCCACCGAAGTGCGTGCTGCCTACCGAGCCCACGGCGTCCAGCGTGAAGCTTTCGGCAGCGCGCGCCTTTTCGGTTTCCAGGCGTGCCACGTCCAGGCCCAACCGGGCCTTGCGCACGCTGGGGTGGCCGCTGTCGGCCTGGCTGGCCCAGGTTTCCGCATCTGCGGGCTGGGGCGCCGGCAGGGTGGCGGCCTTGACCAGACCCCTGGGTGACACATTGCCGCGCCCCACCACCTGGTCCAGCGCGATGCGCTTGGTGCGCAGATCGTTTTCCGCTGCGATTTCCTGGGCGGTGGCCAGGTCGAACCGGGCCTGGGCTTCGCGCGTGTCGGTGATGGTGGCGGTGCCGACCTCGAAGTTGCGCTTGGCCGAGGCCAGTTGCTCGGTGATGGCAACCTTGCTGGCGCGCGTGGTGGTCAGGGCATCTTGCGCGGCCAGCACGTCGAAATAGGCCTGGCTCAAGCGCACGATCAGGTCTTGCTCCACCGCTTCCAGATCGGCCTGGGTCAGCTGCACGGCCTTGCGGGATTGCTCGATGGTGGGAGCGGTGGCCCTGTTGATCAGCGGGTACTTGCCGCTGATAGTGGCGCCCAGTGCATTGGTGTCCCGCGTGCCCACGCGGGGGGCATCGCCCAGCCCCATGGAGGCACTGCCAGCCAGCGCGGCCGAGGGCCGCAGCAGCGCATCGGCCTGGGCTGCGCGGAGTTCGGCCGCCTGCGCGGCCGCCTTGGTGCTGAGGTAGGCCGCGTCATAGACACGGGCCGCGTCGTACAACTCCTGCAGGCTTTGAGCCCAGGCCGGCAGGCCCGTGCCCGCCAGCAGCACGGACAGCGGGGCGATCAGTCGACGGGCAAGGCGCGGCGTCCGCATGGGGTGGTCCTTTCGGGGGTGTCGGGTTTGGCCGGTTCGGGTTCAGCGAGATCAGAACTTGAAACGGCTGGGCTCGGGGAAGTTCAGCAGGCGCGGGGCCACGGTGTCGAAGAGGTCCACGTGCGAGAAGGTCTGGCCGCTGCCTTGCGTGAACAGGCGTGCGCGCATGATGGGCTCCTGCCCCACGATGGCCAGCAGCCGGCCGCCGGGCCTGAGCTGCGCCAGCAAGGCCTGGGGCACCTCGGCCACGGAGCCCGACAGCACGATGGCGTCATAGGGGCCGTCCTGTGCCAGGCCGGCGCTGCCATCGGTCCGCAGCACGCGGGCGTTGTCCACGCCGGCCTCACGGAGGTTGTGCCGCGCCTGCTCGGCCAGTTCAGGGTGGATCTCCAGGCTGGTGACGTCGCCCGCCAGGCCCGCCAGCAGGCAGGCCATGAAGCCGGAGCCGGCGCCCACCTCGAGCACGCGGTCTGTGGGCCGCAGGCGCAGTTCCTGCAGCATGCGCGCCTCCACGCGGGGCTCCAGCATGCAGGCGCCCTGCGGGGAGCCTTCGATCAGCGGCACCTGGGTGTCCACGAAAGCCAGGGCCTGGTGCGACGCGGGCACGAAGTCTTCACGGCGCACACGCGCCAGCAAGGCCAGGACGTCCGGCTCCAGCACATCCCAGGGGCGGATCTGCTGCTCGATCATGTTGAAGCGGGCCTGTTCGACGTTCATGGCGGGGCGGAGATGAGTCTGTGTGGATGACGGTTCGCTTGGCGCCCGGTGTACAGGGCGGGCGCCGCGCGGCGAAGCCGGCGTTTGATTTTAGGTGGGCCCCTGTCCCCCGCCTGACTTGAACAGCCGCCGTGCCCAGGCGCCCAGGTCGTCCAGGTAGACGTAGATCACCGGCACCACCACCAGCGTCAGCAGCGAGGAGGTGATGACGCCGCCGATCACCGCCTGTCCCATGGGCGCGCGCTGCTCGCTGCCCTCGGTCAGCGCGAAGGCCAGCGGCACCATGCCGAAGATCATGGCCAGCGTGGTCATCAGGATGGGCCGCAGGCGCACGCGGGCGGCTTCCAGCAGGGCCGCGCTGCGCTCCATCCCTTCGTCACGCGCCCGGTTGGCAAAGTCCACCAGCAGGATGGCGTTCTTGGTCACCAGCCCCATGAGCATGATCACCCCAATGATGGAGAACATGTTGAGCGTGCTGCGCCACATCACCAGGGCCCCCACCACGCCGATGAGCGTGAGCGGCAGCGAGGCCATCAGCGCCACGGGCTGCAGGTAGCTGCGGAACTGCGAGGCCAGGATCATGTAGATGAAGATCACGGCCATGGCCAGGGCCGACAGCGCGTAGCTGAAGCTTTCCTGCATGTCCTTGGTGGAACCGCCGAAGCGGTAGCCATAACCTGGGGGCAGGGCGGTTTGGTCCAGCAACTTGCGGATGTCGGCCGAGACCTCGCCCACCGACCGGCCGGCGGTGTTGGCTGTGATTTCCACCTCGCGGTTGAGATCACGCCTGTTGATCTGGTTGGCGCCCAGGCTCAGGCGCAGGTCAGCCACCTGCGACAGGCGCACCACGCGCGGCGAACCGTCGGCGGCCGTGCCCACGCTCAGGCCCAGTCGTGCCAGGTCTTCCACGTTGTCACGGTGCTGCGGGGCCACGCGCACCTTGATGTCGTGCGTCTGGTCGGCGCCTGATCGCCACTGGCCCACGGTCTCGCCGGCCACCAGGGTGCGCAAGGTGTTCGTGATGGCGCCCACCGACAGCCCGGCGTCCGCCGCGGCGTCGCGCCGCACCTCCACCGCCACGATGGGCTTGTTGGCCTTCATGCTGGTGTCCAGGTCGATCAGGCCTGGCACCTGGCGCATGCGCGCCGTCAGCTCGTCGGTCAGGCGCTGCAGTTCCTTCAGGTCCGTGCCCTGGAGGGACAGCGAGATGGGCTTGGAGCCGCTCACACCGTCCAGCAGGCCCACGTGGGTGACCGTGATGCCTGGCACCGAGGCCAGGCGCTCGCGCAGCGGCACCGACATCTGGTCCACGTTGCGCTGGCGGTCCTTGCGGTCCACCAGGCGCACGTACACGCTGGCATAGATGCGCCCCTGGGCCTGGCCCGTGTTGATGGTGGTGACGGTGTAGCGCACCTCGGGCAGCTCGCGCAGGATGGCGTCCACCTGACGGGCGCGGGCTTCCGTCACTTCCACTGACGAACCCACGGGCGTGAAGAAGTTCACCGAGGTCTCGGAATAGTCGGCCTTGGGCACGAACTCGGTGCCCATCAACGGCACCAGGGCCAGGCTGCCCACCAGAGTGGACAAGCCCAGCGCCAGCGTGGCCAGCTTGTGGCGCAGGGACCAGCCCAGCACCGCGACATAGCGCTCGCCCATGCGGTGCTGTGCGCGGTCGAACCAGTGGGTGATGCGCCCCAACGTGTGGTCGTACAGCGACTTCGGCACGAAGGGCTGGCCTTCGCGGTCAATGGCCGGGTCGTGCCAGACGGAACTCAGCATCGGGTCCAGCGTGAAGCTCACGAACATCGAGATCAGCACCGCGGCCACGATGGTGATGCCGAACTCGTGGAAGAACTTGCCGATGATGCCGCCCATGAAGCCGATGGGCAGGAACACCGCCACGATGGACAGCGTGGTGGCCAGGACGGCCAGGCCGATCTCGTTCGTGCCGTCCATCGAGGCCTGGTGCGGGCTCTTGCCCATCTGCACGTGGCGCACGATGTTCTCGCGCACGACGATGGCGTCGTCGATCAGCAGGCCCACGCACAGGCTCAGCGCCATGAGCGTCACCATGTTCAGCGAGAAGCCGAACAGGTCCATGAAGAAGAAGGTGCCCACCAAGGCGATGGGCAGCGTGAGGCCCGTGATGACGGTGGAACGCCAGGAGTTCAGGAACAGGAAGACGATGCCCACGGTCAGCAAGGCGCCCTCCACCAGCGTGCGCTGCACGTTGGCCACGGCCACGCGGATGGGCCGGGAGTTGTCGCGCACCACATCGACCGCCATGCCCGGGGGCAGCTCCTTCTTCAGGGATTCGGCGGCCTTCTTCAGGCCGTCCACCACCTCGATGGTGTTCTCGCCCTGGTTCTTCACCACGTCCAGGGCGATCATGCGCTGGCCGTTGAAGAGGGCGAGCGATTCCACCTCCTCGGGGCCGTCCACCACATCGGCCACCTGCCACAGCTTGATGGGCTGCGGCGTGGCACCGCGCCGCGCCACCACGATGTCGCGCAATTCCTCCGGGCGCTTGACCGCGCCGTCGATCTGCACCACGCGCTCGGATTCGCGGCTGCGCAGCGCGCCGGCGGGCAGGTCCCGGTTCTCGGTGCGCAGGGCGGCCACCACCTGGTCTGCGCCCACGCCCAGGGCCTCCATGGCCGCGGGTTTCAAGTAGATGTTGATCTCGCGCTTGCGCGCGCCGGCCACCGTGATGGCGCCCACGCCGCGCACGTTCTCCAGCCGCTTTTTCACCAGCTGCTCGGCCGTGGTGCTGAGTTCGGTGGGGGTGCGGGTGCCGTCGGGGGAGGTGAGCGCCAGCGTGAACACGGGACGCGAGGTGGGGTCGAAGCGCTGCACGCGCGATTCCTTGACCTCGGGCCGGAACACCGGGCGCACCAGGGCGACCTTCTCGCGCACGTCATCGGCGGCCTTGCGCCCGTCCACGTCCAGGTTGAACTGGACGATCACCACCGACACGCCTTCGTAGCTGCGCGAGAACAACTGGCTGATGCCGCCAATGGTGTTGACGGCTTCCTCCACGCGGCGCGTGACCTCGATCTCCACGATCTCGGGCGAGGCACCGGGGTACTCGGTGGACACCACGACGGTGGGGAACTCGATGTTCGGAAACTGGTCCACCTTCAGGCGCTGCACGCCGAACACACCCAGCACCACGAAGGCCAGCATGACCATCACTGCCATGACGGGGTTGCCGATGGAGACGCGGGTGAACCACATGGCGCTCAGCTGCTCAAAACTTCGCGACTCAGCGACTCAGCGACTCAGCGGGTCAGCGGGTCAGCGGGGCTCGGGCTCAGCGCGAAGCGCCAGGAGCCACGGCGGAGGCTGGGGCCGCAGGCAACTTGGAGGCAGGGCCTGCGGCGCCGGACATGCGCCAGGCCGTGCCCTCGGCCACGGTGGCAATGCTGCCGGCCAGCACCTGCGCGCCTTCGGCCAGGCCCTCGACGATTTCCACGCGTTCACCGTCGGCGCTGCGGCTGCGAAGGCCCGTGCGCACGTTGCGCGCGTTCAGCTTGCCGCCTTCCAGGGCGAACACGTAGGGCAGGGCGCGGTCCAGCCGCACGGCGGAGGCGGGCAGCCACAGGGCCTGCCGCTCTTCCAGCACCACGCTGCCGCGGGCGAACAAGCCCTGGCGCAGGGAAGGGTGCGCGTCGATCGACAAATACACCGTGACCGCGCGCGTGCCCGCCTGGGTGCTGGGGTTGAGGCGTGCCACCCGGCCGGTGAAGCGGCCGGCCAGGCCGTCCACTTCGAAGCGGGCCGGCCGCCCGGGCTTGAGCGCGGCCACGTCCTCGGCGGGCACCGCGGCCTCCACCTCCAGGCGGGAGAGGTCCACGATTTCCAGGATGCGGGCGTCCAGGCCGACCCGCTCGCCAGGTTGGGCCAGACGCTGAGAGACGATGCCGCTGATGGGCGCGCTGAGCGTGGCATCGGCCCGGGCCTTGCGCGCGATGTCCACCGCCGCCTGGGCCACCAGCAGGTTGGCCTGCGCGGCGGCTTCGTTGCTGACGGAGGACTCCAGCGCCGTGGCCGAGATGAAGCCCTGGGTGACCAGGGCGCGGTTGTTGGCCAGGGCGCGCTGGGTGATGTCCAGCTGCGCCCGGCTGGCGGCCACCTGCTGTTCGGCCTGGCGCAGGCGCAGGTCCAGTTCGGTGGTCTCCTGCTCGACGAGCTTCTGCCCGGTCTTGACGGCCTCACCCTCACGGGCGTGGATGCGCACAATCTCGCCAGCCACTCGCGCCTTGACCAGGGCTGTTTCCACCGCCTTGACCGTGCCGGACAGTCCCAGCGTCGTGGCGCCGATGCTGCTGCGCAGGGTGACCACGTCCGCGCTGCTCAATTCCAGCACCGGGGCTGCTGCTGGCGTGGCGGGCTTGCCCTGGCTTTGGCGGCGCTCCTGGACGAGCCGGAAGACAGACAGTGCAAGCGCCGCGATGACGGCAATGACGAGAATCCAACGCAACAGGCGTTTCATTGAGGACAGGCGCTCCGGGCTCCGTACGCAGGTGTCTGGTCAATGTAGCATGCGCGATTTTCCGGATCGTGAAGCCGTCGCGCGGGGCCGCACCGGGTGCAAGGAGAGATCTTGTTGGACTGGACCCTGGCCCTGAAGGCCGCCCTGATGGGCATCGTCGAAGGCCTGACGGAGTTCCTGCCGATCTCGTCCACCGGGCACCTGATCCTGGCCGGTTCGCTGCTGAACTTCACGGGCGAGACCGCGAAAGTCTTCGAGATCGCCATCCAGACGGGCGCCATGCTGGCCGTGATCTGGGAATACCGCCAGCGCCTGGCCGCCACGGTCACCGGGCTGGCCACCGAGCCTGCGGCCCGGCGCTTTGCGTTGAACCTGCTGGTGGCCTTCATGCCGGCGGCCGTGCTGGGCCTGTTGTTCGGCAAGATCGTCAAGGAACACCTCTTTCATCCCGTGCCGGTGGCCCTGGCCTTCATCGTGGGCGGCTTGATCATCCTGTGGGTGGAGCGTCGCCACCGAACCCAGTTTGGCGAGCGTGACCTCGAGGGCACGCGCCGCGCCCGGGTGGAGACCGTGGACCAGATGAGTCGCCTGGATGCCTTGAAGGTGGGCCTGGTGCAGTGCCTGGCGCTGATTCCCGGTACCAGCCGCTCGGGCGCCACCATCATCGGCGCCATGATGTTCGGCTTCTCCCGCAAGTGCGCCACCGAATTCAGCTTCTTCCTCGGCATCCCCACGCTGATGGGCGCCGGCGCCTACTCGGTGTGGAAGCAGCGAGACCTGCTGCAGTGGTCAGATCTGCCCATGTTCGCTATCGGCACCGTCTTCGCCTTCTTCAGCGCCTGGCTGTGCATCCGCTGGTTGATTCGCTACGTGTCCACGCACGACTTCACGGTGTTCGCCTGGTACCGCATCATCTTCGGCCTGGTGGTGTTGCTGACCGCGTACACCGGTTGGGTGGAGTGGAAGGCCTGAAAACGTCAGAGCCCAGGTGCGGTGGTAGCGAGGGCAGTGGGGTGTTGCTGCTATCTCATCGAGCAGTGAACAGCAGATCCCACACCCCATGCCCAAGCTTCATGCCTCGATGCTCGAACTTGGTGAGCGGGCGCCATTCAGGGCGCGGCGCGTAGCCTTCGTTGGTGTTGTGCAACTGCGGTTCGGCTGAGAGCACCTCCAGCATCTGCTGCGCGTAGGGCTCCCAGTCGGTGGCGCAGTGCAGGTAGCCGCCGGGTGCGAGATAGCGCACCAGTTGGCTGACAAAACCGGGTTGGATGAGGCGCCGTTTGTGATGCCGCTTCTTGTGCCAGGGGTCGGGGAAGTAGATGTGCACGCCCGCCAGCGACCGTAGGGCCACCATGTGCCGCAGCACCTCCACCGCGTCGTGTTGGACGATGCGCAGGTTCTGCAGGGACCCCTCGTCGATCAGCTTCAGCAAGGCGCCCACACCCGGCTCGTGGACCTCCACCCCGATGAAGTTGGTGTCGGGCCGCGCAGCGGCGATGGCCGCCGTGGCGCCACCCATGCCAAAGCCGATTTCCAGCACCGTGGGGGCGGCGCGGCCGAAGATGGCGGCCCAGTCGGTCTGCGGCCCTTGCGTGAACGGCACCACATAGCGCGGACCCAGTGCTTCCAGGGCCCTCTGTTGCCCGGACCCCATGCGGCCCGCGCGCTTGACGAAGCTCTTGATGGGCGCCCGTGGGGCAGAGCCTGCGGGCTGCACTTGTTGGTCAGGCTGCGGGGTCTGGTCACTCATAACGTGGGTCGGAGGGGTTCGGGCCGGTCGCTACAATCGCGCTTCCCTGCGGGTGTAGTTCAATGGTAGAACGGCAGCTTCCCAAGCTTCATACGAGGGTTCGATTCCCTTCACCCGCTCCAATTGCTTGGCTTCGTGCCTGATCACGGCCGCACCCCGATGTGCATCGGGTGCGGCCGTTGTCATTTGTGCAGGTCGCCCAGGGCCAGGTACTTCATCTCCACGTAGTCCTCGATGCCGTGGCGCGAGCCCTCGCGCCCCAGGCCTGACTGCTTCACGCCGCCAAACGGCACCTCGGCGGTGGAGATCAGGCCGGTGTTGATGCCCACCATGCCGTACTCCAGGGCCTCGGCCACGCGGAAGATGCGGCCGATGTCGCGGCTGTAGAAGTAGCTGGCCAGGCCGAACTCCGTGGCGTTGGCCAGGGCGATGGCCTCGGCCTCGGTCTTGAAGCGGAACACCGGGGCCACGGGGCCGAAGGTCTCTTCGCGGGCGCACAGCATCTGCGACGTCACATCGGCCAACACGGTGGGGGTGTAGAACCGGTCGCCGATGGGCTGACCACCGGTGACCACGCGCGCGCCCTGGGCCACTGCATCGGCCACATGGGTCTGCACCTTGGCCATGGCCTGCGCGTCGATCATCGGGCCCTGGTTCACGCCCGCCTCGAAGCCGTTGCCCACCTTGATGCCACCGGCCTTGGCAGCGAGCTTGCTGACGAAGGCGTCGTACACGCCTTCCTGCACGTACAGGCGGTTGGCGCACACGCAGGTCTGGCCGGCGTTGCGGTACTTGCTGACCATGGCGCCCTCGACGGCGCTGTCTATGTCGGCGTCATCGAAGACGATGAAGGGCGCATTGCCGCCGAGTTCGAGGCTGATCTTCTTGATGGTGGGTGCGCACTGCGCAGCCAGGATGCGGCCCACCTCGGTGGAGCCGGTGAAGGACAGGTGGCGCACCACGTCGCTCTCGCACAGCACATGGCCGATGGCGATGGAGCGCTGCGCGTCGGCGCTCAGCACGTTCAGCACCCCGGGCGGCATGCCCGCGCGCAGGGCGAGTTCGGCACAGGCCAGCGCTGAGAGCGGCGTGGCTTCGGCCGGCTTGATGACCACGGGGCAGCCAGCGGCCAGCGCCGGCGCCACCTTGCGCGTGATCATGGCGATGGGGAAGTTCCACGGCGTGATGGCCGCGCACACGCCCACGGGCTGCTTGAGCACCAGGTAGCGCTTGGTGGGGTCGGTGGTGGGGATGGTTTCGCCATAGACGCGCTTGGCTTCCTCGGCAAACCACTCTACGAAGCTGGCGCCGTAGACCACCTCGCCGCGCGCCTCGGTCAGGGGCTTGCCTTGCTCGGCGGTCATGATGCGCGCCAGGTCATCCGCGTGCTGGTGCAGCAG
The DNA here is from genome assembly GCA_021300575.1 of Rubrivivax sp. GTDB lineage: Bacteria > Pseudomonadota > Gammaproteobacteria > Burkholderiales > Burkholderiaceae_C > Rubrivivax. The sequence goes on along the minus strand of JAJTDM010000044.1, from coordinate 38,364 downwards.
CGCGTACCACTTCATCAGGATGCCGGCGCGCTCCTTGGCGGTCTTGGCGCGCCAGGCCGGCCAGGCCTTGTCGGCGGCGGCGATGGCGGCCTGCGCATGTTCCGCGCCCAGGTTGGCCACGTCGGCCAGGTGCCCGCCCGTGGCAGGGTCGTGCACGGCGAAGCGGCTGCTGCCGCTGACCCACTGGCCGTCGATCAGCCCATCGGTCTTCAGCAGGGTGGGGTCGTTCAGGCCGGAAAGTGGTGAGGCGACGGTGGTCATGGTTGGGTTGCTCGATCAGGAGTGCAAGGTGAAGTTCAAGGTGACGTTCAGGCGCGTGCTGTGCCTCGGCGCAAGCGATGACGGTGCGGGTGGGGCAGGTGACCGGCGGTGAATCGAGGGATGAGTGCTGAGGCGCTCAGGGCGCAGGCCAGCCCATTTGGCCGGCCAGTGCCCGGCGTATCGCATCGCCGTGCTCGTCCAGCCGGGGCGGGGCCAGTGGCGCCACGGGCCGCTGGCCGTCAAAGCGCATGGGCGTGGCCAGCATGGGGATGCCGCCTGTTTCCACCCGCATGCCGCGCGCCACCACCTGGGGGTGGGCCAGCGCGTCCGGGATGGACAGGATGGGCGCGCAGGGCACGGCGTGGGGTTCCAGCAGCGCCACCCATTGCGCCGTGGTGCGCTCCAGCATCCAGGCGGCCATCACCGGCACCAGTTCGGCGCGGCGCTCCACGCGGCTGGAGTTGCGCGCGTAGCGCGGGTCCGCCGCCACCTCGGGGTGGCCGGCCAGGGTGCAGAAGCGCTCGAACTGGCCGTCGTTGCCGACCGCGATGACGATGTGGCCGTCTTTCGTGGCAAACACCTGGTAGGGCACGATGTTGACGTGGGCGTTGCCCATGCGCTGCGGCGTCTTGCCGCTGTGCATGTAGTTGCTGGCCTGCTGGCTGGTCATGGCCACCTGCACGTCCAGCAGCGCGGCGTCGATGTGGCGCCCGCGGCCGGTGCGTCCGCGCTCGATCAGCGCGGCCATCACGGCGCCTGAGGCATACACGCCCGTGAACAGGTCGCTCACGGCCACGCCCACCTTCTGCGGCTCGCTGCCCGGCGTGCCTTCTTTCTCGCCCGTGACGCTCATCAGCCCGCCCGTGGCCTGGATGGCGAAGTCGTAGCCCGCGGCCTGCGCGTAAGGGCCGTCCTGACCGTAGCCGGTGACCGAGCAATACACCAGGCGCGGGTTCAGGGCCGACAGGCTGGCGTGGTCCAGGCCGTACTTGGCGAGTTGCCCGACCTTGTAGTTCTCCAGCAGCACGTCGGCGTCCTGGGCCAGGCGCCGCACCAGGGCCGCGCCTTCAGCGCTGGCGATGTCGATGGCGATGGAGCGCTTGCCGCGGTTGGTGCTGAGGTAATAGGCCGCCATGCCCTGGGCGGCGTCACCCCAGTAGGGCGGGCCCCAGCCGCGCGTGTCGTCGCCGCTGCCGGGGCGCTCCACCTTGATGACGTCGGCGCCGTAGTCGGCCAGCAACTGGCCGCACCAGGGGCCGGCCAGCACACGCGACAGGTCCAGGACGCGGACGCCCGCCAGCGGTGCAGGTGCGGCAGCCGTCATTGGAACGCCTGGATGCCGGTGATGGCCCGGCCGAGGATCAGCGCGTGGATGTCGTGCGTGCCCTCGTAGGTGTTCACCACTTCCAGGTTCACCAGGTGCCGGGCCACGCCGTACTCGTCACTGATGCCGTTGCCGCCCATCATGTCGCGCGCCATGCGGGCGATGTCCAGGGCCTTGCCGCAGGAATTGCGCTTGAGGATGGAGGTGATCTCCACGGCGGCCGTGCCCTCGTCCTTCATGCGGCCCAGGCGCAGGCAGCCCTGCAGGCCCAGGCTGATCTCGGTCAGCATGTCGGCCAGCTTCTTCTGGATCAGTTGGTTGGCGGCCAGCGGCCGGCCGAACTGCTGGCGGTCCAGCACGTACTGGCGCGCGCGGTGGAAGCAGTCCTCGGCCGCACCCAGCGCTCCCCAGGCAATGCCGTAGCGCGCGCTGTTCAGGCAGGTGAAGGGGCCCTTCAGGCCGCGCACCTCGGGGAAGGCGTTCTCCTCGGGGCAGAACACCTCGTCCATCACGATCTCGCCCGTGGTGGAGGCGCGCAGGCCCACCTTGCCGTGGATGGCCGGGGCCGACAGGCCCTTCCAGCCCTTCTCCAGCACGAAGCCGCGGATGGCGCCCTCGTCATCCTTGGCCCAGACCACGAAGACATCGGCGAAAGGCGAGTTGGAGATCCACATCTTGCTGCCGCTCAGGCTGTAGCCACCGGGCACCTTGCGGGCGCGGGTGATCATGCTGCCGGGGTCGCTGCCGTGGTTGGGCTCGGTCAGGCCGAAGCAGCCGATCCACTCGCCTGTGGCGAGCTTGGGCAGGTACTTCTGCCTCTGCGCTTCAGTGCCGAACTCGAAGATCGGCAGCATCACCAGCGAGCTCTGCACGCTCATCATGGAGCGATAGCCCGAGTCCACGCGCTCCACCTCGCGCGCCACCAGGCCGTAGCACACGTAGTTCAGGCCAGCGCCGCCGTATTGCTCGGGGATGGTGGGGCCCAGCAGGCCCAGTTCGCCCATCTCGCGAAAGATGGAGATGTCCGTGTATTCGTTGCGGAAGGCCAGTTGCACCCGCGGCGCCAGCTTCTCCTGGCAGTAGGCGCGGGCGGCTTCGCTGACGGCACGCTCGTCGTCGGTGAGCTGGGCGTCGAGGTGGAACGGGTCTTCCCACTGGAATTTGGCGGAGGTCTTGGAGGCGTTGGCCATGGGTCTGGGGTCCTGTTGATGTCCGGCAAACCCGGAATGCTAAGGCGTCGGGCCCGACCTACGCGGGCAGTGGGTGGAACTAGAATCTGGTTGATTCAACCAAGACTGTGTTTCCCCTTCTCAACGCAGGCACCCGGTACAAGCCATGGAAACCATCGGGCTCTTCGAAGCCAAGACTCACCTATCTGAACTGGTGGCCCGCGCCGAACAGGGTGAGGAGGTCATCATCACGCGCCACAACAAGCCGGTGGCCAAGCTGGTGCGCGTGACGCCGATCGACCAGGATGCCCAGGCGCGCCGCGAAGCCATTGAAGCGCTCATGGGCGCCAGCCGTGGGCGTCGGCTGGGCATGGACTGGCGCGAATTGCGCGATGAGGGTCGCCGGTGACGTCGACGGCGCCTCCCGCCTTTGTCCTGGATGCCTCGGTGGCCCTGGCGGCCTTTTTCGAGGACGAGCAAGACGACTACTCCGTGGGCGTGTGGCACTCCATGATCGGCACACAGGTCTGGGTGCCCGCGCTGTGGCACCTGGAGTTGGCCAACATCCTGTCCCTTGCCTTGCGCCGCGGGCGCATCACTGCTGCGGCGCTCGATGACGCCTGGGGCCGGCTGGAGCGCGTGCAGATGCGGGTGGTGCCCGTTGCGCCGGACGTCGCCCTGTGGACGCGCCTGGCATGCGACTGGGGGCTGACGTCCTACGATGCCTGCTACCTCGACACTGCCTTGCGCCAGCGTCTGCCTTTGGCAACCAAAGACCGCGTGCTGGGCGAAGCAGCCCGGCGGGTCGGCGTGCCGCTGTATCTCAAACCCCCCAACGTGACCTGACCTTGTATCCGGCGGCCTGCGCTCATCCTTGATGGGTGCCCGGCGGCAGATCTTGCACCCCCCTGCTCGAACATTCCCTGAACATTACGTGACCCCGAGTTCCCCATGAAAGCCTCCGACATCCGCTCCACCTTCCTGAAGTTCTTCGAGTCCAAGGGCCACCAGGCCGTGGCCTCCAGCCCCGTGGTGCCGGGCGACGACCCCACGCTGCTGTTCACCAACGCGGGCATGAACCAGTTCAAGGACGTGTTCCTGGGCTTCGACAAGCGCCCTTACACGCGGGCGGCCACGGCGCAGAAGTGCATCCGCGCCGGCGGCAAGCACAACGACCTGGAGAACGTGGGCTACACCGCGCGCCACCACACCTTCTTCGAGATGCTGGGCAACTTCTCGTTTGGCGACTACTTCAAGCACGATGCCATCTCGTTCGCCTGGGAACTGCTGACCGAGCACTTCAAGCTGCCCAAGGACAAGCTCTGGGCCACGGTCTATGCCGAGGACGACGAGGCCTACGAGATCTGGCTGAAGGTGATCGGCCTGCCTGCCGAGCGCATCGTGCGCATTGGCGACAACAAGGGCGGACGCTACATGTCCGACAACTTCTGGATGATGGGCGACACCGGCCCCTGCGGGCCGTGCTCCGAGATCTTCTACGACCACGGCCCTGAGGTGGCCGGCGGCCCCCCAGGCAGCCCTGAGCAGGACGGGGACCGTTACATCGAGATCTGGAACAACGTCTTCATGCAGTTCAACCGCACCGAAGACGGCACCATGCACCGGCTGCCCAAACCCAGCGTGGACACGGGCATGGGCCTGGAGCGCCTGGCCGCGGTGCTGCAGCATGTGCACAGCAACTACGAGATCGACCTGTTCCGCAACCTGCTGCTGGCCACGCGCGACGCCGTGGTGGCTTCTGGCGGCGCCGCCGACATCGACCTGCTGGCGCCCTCGCTGAAGGTGATTGCCGATCACATCCGTGCTTGCTCGTTCACCGTGGTGGACGGGGTGATCCCGGGCAACGAGGGCCGAGGCTACGTGCTGCGCCGCATCGCCCGCCGGGCCATTCGCCACGGCTACAAGCTGGGCGCGCGCAAGCCCTTCTTCCACAAGCTGGTGCAGCCCCTGGCCGGCGAGATGGGCGACGCCTATCCCGAGCTGCGGCGCGAGGCTGTGCGGGTGACCGAGGTGCTGAAGCAGGAGGAAGAGCGCTTCTTCCAGACCATTGCCAATGGCATGGAGATTCTGGAGACCGCGCTGGCCACCGACGCCGGGCGCAGCAGCGGCATTGACGGCGAGACCGCCTTCAAGCTGCACGACACGTTCGGCTTCCCGCTGGACCTGACGGCTGATGTGTGCCGTGAGCGCGGTGTGTCGGTGGACGAGGCGGGCTTCAACGCCGCCATGACCCGCCAGCGCGAGCAGGCCCGCTCCGCCGCGAAGTTCAAGATGGCTGCCGGCCTGGAGTACTCTGGCGATGCCACGGCCTTCCACGGTTACGAGCATCTGGTGTGTGAGCATTCCAAGGTGACGGCCCTGTACGTGGACGGCACGCCCGTCACGCACGCCAAGGCGGGTGACGATGTGGTGATCGTGCTGGACCACACCCCGTTCTACGCCGAGAGCGGCGGCCAGGTGGGCGACACCGGCGAGCTGCGCAACCCGCGTGCCCGCATGGTGGTGGAAGACACGGTGAAGATCCAGGCCAGCGTGCATGGGCACCAGGGCCGCGTCCTGGAGGGTGCGGTTGAGCTGGGTGACGTGTTCGTCGCGCGGGTGGACGGCGAGCAGCGTGCCCGCACCATGCGCAACCACAGCGTGACCCACTTGATGCACAAGGCGCTGCGCGAGGTGCTGGGGGCGCATGTGCAGCAGAAGGGCTCGCTGGTGACGGCCGAGCGCACGCGCTTCGACTTCGCCCACAACGCCCCGGTCACCGATGCGCAGGTCGCGCAGGTGGAGGCCATCGTAAACGCCGAAATCCTGGCCAATGCCGCCACCCAGGCGCGCGTGCTGCCGATTGACGAGGCGCAGAAGCTCGGCGCCATGATGCTGTTCGGCGAGAAGTACGGCGACGAGGTGCGCGTGCTGGACATCGGCTCCTCGCGCGAGCTGTGCGGCGGCACGCACGTGCAGCGCACGGGCGACATCGGCCTGTTCAAGGTGGTGGCCGAAAGCGGCATCGCCGCGGGCATCCGCCGCATCGAGGCGGTCACGGGGGAGGGTGCGCTGGCTTACCTTCAGCAACTGGAAGGCACGCTGGGCGGCGTGGCGGGCTCGCTGAAGGTCACCCCGCTGGAGGTGCCGGGCCGCGTCAGCGCGGTGCTGGAACAGGTGCGCGCGCTGGAGAAGGAGATTGCCGCACTCAAGGGCAAGCTGGCCTCCGCCCAGGGCGACGAGCTCATGGCCCAGGCCGTGGACATCAAGGGCCTGAAGGTGCTGGCCGCCACGCTGGAAGGCGCGGACGCCAAGACCCTGCGCGAGACCCTGGACAAGCTCAAGGACAAGCTCAAGACCGCCGCCATCGTGCTGGCCGCCGTGGACGGCGGCAAGGTGCAGCTGGCCGCAGGGGTGACGGCCGACAGCATCGGCCGGGTGAAGGCGGGGGAGCTGGTGAACTTCGTCGCCCAGCAGGTGGGCGGCAAGGGCGGCGGCAAGCCTGACATGGCCATGGCGGGCGGCACCGATGCGGCTGCCTTGCCGAAGGCCTTGGCCTCGGTGGCGGGCTGGGTGGGGGAACGGGCTTGAGCCCGCAAGACGAACCCGCCGCACCGAGCGGGGCCGCCAAGCCCGAGCAGGCGGCCGAGCTGATCGAAACCATCGAAACCGTCGACGCACCGGGGCTTGCTTCCCAGGAACCGCAGGACCCCATCGTCGAGGCCTTCGACGATGTCTGCCGGCGCCTGGCCGGCTTTGACGACAACCTGCACACCGAGTGGGTGGATGGTTACCTGACGGCGGTGGCGGCCAGCTGGCGTGCGGTCCCGCCTGACGAGGTCTTGCCGCGGATGTGTGGCGACGCATTCGAGCGCGCCTTCGCACCTCGATCCCGAAGCCTTGCTCGACGATCCTGAGCAGCTGCGACTGGCGCCGCTGATGCAGGTGTGGGACGACACCACCCGCCCGCAGGTGGTGGAAGAGGGCCTGGGCACGGCCGAAGATGCTGCCCAGTTGCACACCGGCGCCAGTTGGGCGCTGGGGTTCTTCCGGGCGCTGGAAGACTTCGCGGCCGACTGGCCCGATGCCGACCCTGATGACGAGCACGCCGAGATCTACGGCGAACTGCTGGAGACCGTGGCCGCGCTCGCGATGGACCCACGCAGCGAGGAGTTCCGCACCTTCGCCGCCAAGGGCTGGAAAGAGGCCGACCCCACGCGCGACGAACTCGTCGACGAGGCCTGCTTTGCGGTGCAGGACCTTCGTGTGTGGTGGATCGACCACCCGCCCAAGCGGGCCCCGCTGCGAGTGGCTGAGACGCCCGGGCGCAATGACCCCTGCCACTGCGGTAGCGGGCGCAAGTACAAGAAGTGCCACGGGGCATGAGAGCGTGGCAACCGTCAATCTGCGCGTCAGGGCGCTGGCCTGGATAAGCGACCGCAACTTGCTGGCCGCTGTCCGTGCCGCTGGCGACCCTCAAGCCAGTGCCTACCGCCGCATCCTCGCCAACCAGCAGATGTCGCGAGCGTCACCGCCGCGTTGGACCAGGCGGCGGCGTGGGGATCCAGATTACCGGCAGGAAGGTTTGACTCAGTAGCCACCAGTAGCTACATTGTGGCCATGAACGAGGTAGGTATCAAAACGTTGAAGAACCGCCTCAGCGAGTACGTCCGTGCCGTATCCGCTGGGCAGACTGTGCTCGTGACCGACCGGGGCCGCGTGGTGGCGGAACTGATCGCCCCCCGCGTACGGGATGACGCGTCGGAGGAAGACCAACGGCTCGGTGAGTTGATGCGGCAAGGTGTCATGAGCCCGCCGAAGGCCGTACCAGGTTCTCGCCTGCCCACTCAGCGGCCCTTGGCTACCCTGGAGGAGGTGCTGAGAGATCTTGCCGACAGCCGGGCCGAGCGTTGATCGTTTACCTTGACACCTCGGTGCTGCTGGCCCGGCTGTTTGCCGAGGATCGCTCACCTCCCGATGCATTCTGGAACCAGCGCTTGGCGTCCAGTCGGCTGCTGGAGTACGAGGTGCTCAACCGGGTGCACGCCCGTGGCGCCTGGCTCTCCCACGGGGAGGCTGCCCGCAGCCTCCTCGACCGTGTCAGCCTGGTGGAGATGGCCCCGCAGGTTCTCGACCGTGCGTTGTCACCTTTCCCGCAGCCCGTGCGCACGCTCGATGCGTTGCATCTTGCAACCTTGGCTTTTCTGCAGTTGCAAGGGCTGGAGATGGGTCTGGCCACCTACGACTTGAGGCTGGCGGCCGCGGCAGGAGGCATGGGTCTTGTGCTGGCGGCCTGTTGACGGCGTTGGCCATGGGCCACCAGCATCGTTCGCCAGGGAAGACCGAGCACGGCCAAGGACGGCCAGGGCCGCCTGCGATTTCCTGTGCGGCAGGGCTACAGTCATGGGTTCCACCACAGGGAGCTGTTTCGCGTGATGGCAAGACTCGACCTTCAAGGCCGGCACCTGGTGCTCGGGCTGTCTGGCGGCATCGCCTGCTACAAGTCGGCGGAACTGGCGCGAGAACTGGTCAAGGCCGGCGCCACCGTGCAGGTGGTGATGACGGAGGCCGCCTGCCGCTTCATCACGCCCGTGACCATGCAGGCCCTGACGGGCCGCCCGGTCATCACGGATCAGTGGGATGCCCGTGCCCCGGCCAACATGGCGCACATCGACCTCTCGCGCGAGGCTGACGCGCTCATCGTCGCGCCCGCCAGCGCCGACTTCATCGCGCAACTGGCGCAGGGCCGCGCATCCGAACTGCTGGCCCTGCTGTGCCTGGCCCGGCCGCGCGAGCGCTGCGCGCTGCTGCTGGCCCCGGCGATGAACCGCGAGATGTGGTCGCATCCGGCCACGCAACGCAACGTGGCCCAGGTGGTGGCCGATGGCGCTGGGCTGCTGGGTCCGGGCCACGGGGCACAGGCCTGTGGTGAGACGGGCGACGGCCGCATGCTGGAGCCGCAGGATCTGCGCGATGCGGTCAGCGCCTTCTTTCAGCCCAAGGTGTTGAAGGGGCAGCGCGTGCTGGTGACTGCAGGCCCCACCTTCGAGGCGCTGGACCCGGTGCGGGGCATCACCAACCTGTCCAGCGGCAAGATGGGCTTTGCCATCGCGCGCGCAGCGGCCGAGGCCGGCGCCGACGTCACGCTGGTGGCCGGGCCGGTGCACCTGCCCACCCCGGCTGGGGTGACACGCATTGACGTGCAGAGTGCCGAGCAGATGCATGCGGCGGTGATGGCTGTGGCCCCAGCGCAAGATCTGTTCATCGCCACCGCCGCCGTGGCCGACTGGCGCCCGGTCAGTGCCGCGCAGCAGAAGATCAAGAAGGACGGTTCAGGGCGGGTGCCTGCCTTCGAGATGACCGAGAACCCCGACATCCTGGCCGCGGTGGCCCGACTGCCGGCAGAGCGGCGGCCCTATTGCGTGGGCTTTGCGGCCGAGAGCCACGAGGTGGTGCGCCATGCGCGCGAGAAGCGCCTGCGCAAGGGCGTGCCGCTGATCGTGGCCAACCACGGGCCCGCCACCTTCGGCCAAGACGACAACGTACTGGTGCTGGTGGACGACACCGGCGAGACCGAGATGCCGCGCGCCGACAAGCTCACCCTGGCGCGGAGCTTGGTGCAGGACATTGCTCGCCGGCTGGCCACCCAGCCCGTTTGACTTGGCAGACTCGACATGACGACCATCGATCTGAAAGTGCTGGATTCCCGCATGGCTGCGTGCCTGCCGGCCTACGCCACCGCCGGCAGTGCCGGACTGGACTTGCGCGCCTGCACGGAGGGCCCGCTGGTCATCGAGCCCGGCCAGGCGACGTTGATTCCCACGGGCATCGCGCTCCACATCGGCGACCCCGGGCTGGCCGCCATGATCCTGCCCCGCTCAGGCCTGGGCCACAAGCAAGGCATCGTGCTGGGCAACCTGGTGGGTTTGATCGACAGCGATTACCAGGGGCCGCTCATGGTCAGCTGCTGGAACCGCGGACAGGCCGCCTTCACGGTGCAGCCCATGGACCGCATTGCACAACTGGTCATCGTGCCCGTGGTGCAGGCGCGCTTTCGCGAGGTGCAGGAATTCAACGCTTCCGACCGGGGCGAGGGGGGCTTCGGCTCCACGGGCCGGGGTTGAAGCAGCCAGGAAGCAAACCAGCGCGCACTTATGCGATTTTGGCGCTGGCGCACTGGTGCTTCGTGCGGCCGCGCTCAGTGCAGCGGCTCGCCAGGCCCTGGTGCTTCCACCACCGCCAAGAGCTCCCGCCCCACGGTGCCGCGCTGCGCTTCGTCCTCTGTGGCTTCGCGCACGTCCAGCACCTTGAGTTGGATGCGGATGGCCATGCCGGCCATGGGATGGTTGCCATCCAGCACCACGTGTGAGGCGTAGACCTCGGTCACCGTGTAGATCGCCTCAGCCGGCATGCCTTGGGTGAGGGCGCCAGCGGGCAGGCCCTCGATGCGCATGCCTTCTTCCAGGCTCTCAGGAAAGAGCTTGCGGTCCTCGAAGCAGACGAGTTGTGCGTCGTAGTCGCCGAAGGCGTGCTCGGGCTCCAGGTGCAGGTGGGCCTCGAACCCCACCTCCTGCCCTTGCAGGGCATCCTCGATCTTGGGCAGCAGATCTTCGCCCCCGAACAGGAACTCGGTGGGCTCCTTCAGTTCGTCGATGGGGCGGTTCTGAGCGTCGGTCAGGGCCCACGTGAGGGTGACGACGCAAGGCTTCACGATGTTCATGGAAAGATGATCGCACAGGGCCTGCGGGAGGCAGCGCCGAACTGTGCCCGCTGCACCCGCGCCACCGTCCGTGAACCTGACGGGGCATGGACCGTCCCGCCGGCGCTCCACAATTCAGCCATGGACGTCACCACACCTCTGGCCATGCTCGGCGGGCAATCCCCGGCGCAGTTCATGCGCCGTCACTGGCACAAGAAACCGCTGCTGGTTCGCCAGGCCTTCCCGGGTGTGCAGCCGCCCGTGTCGCGTACCGAACTCTTCAAGCAGGCGTCGATGGAGGAGGTGGAGAGTCGGCTCGTGGTCCGCGCCAATGACGCCTGGCGCCTTCGTCATGGTCCTTTTTCGCGGCGCAGCTTGCCGCCCTTGTCCCGCCCCGCATGGACGCTGTTGGTGCAAGGGCTCGACCTGCACGTGCCCGCCGCCCACGACCTGCTGAGGCGTTTTCGCTTCGTGCCCGATGCGCGCCTGGACGACGTGATGGTGTCCTACGCCAGCGACGGCGGCGGGGTCGGGCCGCACCTGGATGCCTACGACGTCTTCCTGATCCAGGTGCAAGGCCGGCGGCACTGGCGCATCGGCCGCGTGCGGGACGACCGTCTGGTCGAGGGCGTACCGCTGAAGATCCTCCAGCACTTCGAGCCCGAGCAGCAGTGGGTGCTCGAGCCCGGTGACATGCTCTACCTGCCCCCGCGCTGGGGCCATGACGGCGTGGCCGTGGGCGGCGACTGCATGACCTGCTCGGTCGGCTTCCGGTCTTCATCCGTGGCGGAGCTGGGCGGGGAACTGCTGGCCCGTGCGGCTGAGGTTGGCGATCTGGAAGGCGGGCCCGGGCGCACCCGGCTTGGGCGTCGATACGTGGACCCGGCGCAGCCCGCTACCGCCGCGCCGGGCCGGGTTCCCGAAGCGCTGCAGCGCTTTGCACAGGAGGCGGTGCAGGCAGTCCTGGCCCAGCCCGGACGCCTGGAGGCCGTGCTGGGCGAATGGTTGACGGAACCCAAACCCCAGGTGTGGTTCCAGTCTGGCGGCACGCTGGAGCTTGGACAGGGCGTCAGCCTGGACGCGCGCACCCGCATGATGTACGACGACCGGCATGTGTTTCTGAACGGGGAGTCGTTCCTGGCCAGCGGTCGCGATGCGCAAGTGATGCGCCAGTTGGCCGACCGGCGCGCCCTCGGTCCCGCCCAGGTGGCGACGCTGGGGCCCCAGGCCCGCGGCCTTCTCGAAGACGCCGTGCAGGCGGGTTGGATGCATGCTTTGCCTCAACCCCGGGCGCCACACTAGGGAATGCCCTAGTTCTGCTTATAATCCCGGGTTGACGAGAAGGGGAAGGCTGGAAACAGAGGTCCCTTTTGTCAGGCGCGGTCTGACGCGAAGTTTCCGACTGGCGAAGCATTCGGATGAAGCCCGCGAAAATTTGAACGTTCAACTCCACCTGTTCCGAGGATTCATATGAAGAAGTCGCTCCTGCTGGCATCCCTGGTTGCTGCCGCTGCCCTGGCCGCTTGCGGCAAGAAGCCCGAGCCGGCGCCTGCTCCGGCCCCCGCTCCTGCTGCTGCCCCGGCTCCCGCCCCGGCTCCGGCGCCCGCCGCTGCTGCTTCCGCAGCCCCTGCCGCCCCGGCTGCTTCCAAGTAATCGGAAGTTGCGATCGCAAGAAAGCCGCCTTCGGGCGGCTTTCTTGTATCCGCGTACGGGCCCGGTCTCTAAGGGATAATCCCGAGCTTGATGAATCAAGACCCTGCGTCGCCTCCGCTCGAGGCCACCACCGCTCCCGAGCCTGCTGCTGCAGTGCCCGGCCCGCGTTTCGACACCCTGCCGCTGGACGCGAAGCTGCTGCGCGCCGTGGCCGACAGCGGCTACACCGCGATGACGCCGATCCAGGCCAAGGCCATCCCGATCGTGCTGGAGGGGCGTGACGTGATGGGTGCGGCCCAGACCGGCACGGGCAAGACGGCGGCGTTCACCATCCCCTTGCTGCAGAAGATGCTGCGGCATGAGAACGCCAGTGCCTCACCCGCGCGTCACCCGGTACGCGCGCTCGTCCTGGCGCCTACACGCGAGTTGGCCGACCAGGTGGCCAACAACGTCAAGACTTACGCCAAGCACACCCAGTTGCGTTCCACCGTGGTGTTCGGCGGCATCGACATGAAGCCGCAGACCCTGGTGCTCAAGGGCGGGGTCGAGGTTTTGATCGCCACGCCGGGCCGGCTGCTGGACCACATCGAGGCCCGCAATTGCGTGCTGAACCAGGTGGAGTACGTGGTGCTGGACGAGGCCGATCGCATGCTCGACATCGGCTTCCTGCCGGACCTGCAGCGCATCCTGGCCTACCTGCCCAAGCAGCGGCAAACCTTGCTGTTTTCGGCCACTTTCTCGCCCGAGATCAGGCGCCTGGCGCAGAGCTATCTGCAAGACCCCATCACGGTGGAGGTGGCGCGGCCCAACGCCACGGCCACCAACGTGGAGCAGCGGTTCTACAGCGTGACGGACGACGACAAGCGTAACGTCGTGCGGCAGATCCTGAAGCGGCGTGAGCTCTCCCAGGCCATCGTCTTCGTCAACAGCAAGCTCGGCGCCGCCCGGCTGGCGCGCTCGTTCGAGCGTGACGGCCTGCGCACGGCGGCCTTGCACGGTGACAAGTCCCAGGACGAACGGCTGAAGTCATTGGCCGCTTTCAAGGCGGGCGAGGTGGACCTGCTGGTGGCTACCGACGTGGCCGCGCGAGGCCTGGACATCGCCGATCTGCCCGCCGTCTTCAACTTCGACGTGCCCTTCAACGCTGAGGATTACGTGCACCGCATCGGCCGCACCGGGCGTGCAGGCGCGTCGGGCCTGGCGGTGACGCTGGTGACGCGTGACGACAACCGGCTCGTGGGCGACATCGAGAAGCTGATCAAGAAGAAGCTCGACATCGAGTCCTTCGAACTGGAGGACGACCGGCCTCGCCGCTCAAGGGTGCGTGACGATGCAGACGAAGGCCGCGCGCCATCGGCACATGCCGAGCGCGATGAAGGCGTCCGGGCGACCCGCGAGCCGCGCGAGCCGCGCGAGGCTCGTGAGGTTCGGGAACGGCCGGCCAGGGAGCCTGACCGTCCGCGTCGCGCCCCGGCGGACCCCTTCTTCGACAAGCCCTACGAGCCCACCGGCTCGGGCGACGCGTCCTGGGACAAGGCGGCCGCCCCGGCCCCCAGCCGCAGCCCGCTGTCGCCCAATATCCGCCCCAAGAAGCGGGTGGCGTCCTTGCTCGGCGGCAAAGCCTGAGAAGACTCGGGTCCACGGCCTGGGGCCCTGGCCCAGCGTGCTGCTGGTAAGTGGCGGCTTGTTCGGCCAGCGTGGTCGGTTTCCCGACCCGGGAGTTCAGCGCGCGACTGCCTGCCTGAAGCTCGGCGCCTGCTGGTCCTTCGCGGCCAGCTCCGGCGTGGCTGTCAGACGGCCCAGGGGCCAGGCGATCGCCAGCGTCGGGTCATTCCACACGATCGCCCGCTCGCAGTCCTTGGCGTAGACGTCGGTGGTCTTGTAGAGGAAGTGCGTGTCGTCCTGCAACGCCAGGAAGCCGTGCGCCAGGCCTTCGGGTATCCACAGCTGGCGCCGGTTATCGGCGGTGAGTTCCACCCCCACCCAGCGCCCGAAAGTGGGCGAGTCCCGACGGATGTCCACGGCCACGTCCCAGGCTGCGCCCTGCGTCACGCGCACCAGCTTGCCCTGCGCGTGCGGTGGCGCCTGGTAGTGCAGGCCCCGCAGCACGCCCGCGCGCGAGCACGAATGGTTGTCCTGCACGAACGGGCGCGGCGCCGGCAGGCCCAGCTTGGCCAGCTCTGCGTGGAAGCGCGGCTCGTTGAAGGTCTCCATGAACCAGCCGCGCTCGTCGCCGAACACCGCCGGCTCGACGATGACCACGTCAGGGATTTCGGTGGGAATCAGTTTCATCAGAACGCCCGTTCGCGCAGCAGCCGCATCAGGTACTGGCCATAGCCGTTCTTCAGCATGGGCTGGGCCTGGCGCTCCAGTTGCTCGGCGCTGATCCAGCCCGCACGGAAGGCCACTTCCTCCGGGCACGCCACCTTCAGGCCCTGGCGCTTTTCCAGCGTGGCGATGAACTGCCCGGCCTCCATCAGGCTGTCGTGCGTGCCGGTGTCCAGCCAGGCGTAGCCGCGGCCCATGATCTCCACGCTCAGCTGCTGTTGGTGCAGGTAGCGCTCGTTCACTGTGGTGATCTCCAGCTCGCCGCGTGCGGAGGGCTTGATGTCCGCGGCGATGTCGCACACCTGCTGGTCGTAGAAATAGAGGCCCGTCACGGCGTAGTTACTCTTCGGCGCCTTGGGTTTTTCCTCGATGCTGAGTGCCCGCTTGTCGGCATCGAAGGCCACCACGCCATAGCGCTCCGGGTCGTGCACGTGGTAGGCGAAGACGGTGGCGCCCTCGCCCCGCGCGGCCGCGCGCTTGAGCATGGGTTGCAGGTCGTGGCCGTGGAAGATGTTGTCGCCCAGCACCAGGGCGCTGGGCTGGCCGCCGACGAAGCCCTTGCCCAGGATGAAGGCCTGCGCCAGGCCGTCCGGGCTGGGCTGCACGCAGTAGCTCAGGTTCAAGCCCCACTGCGCACCGTCGCCCAGCAGGTGCTCGAAGCGCGGCGTGTCCTGCGGCGTGCTGATGACCAGGATGTCGCGGATGCCGGCCAGCATCAGCGTGGTCAGCGGGTAGTACACCATCGGCTTGTCGTACACCGGCAGCAACTGCTTGCTCATCGCCAGCGTGGCCGGGTGCAGCCGGGTGCCGGAGCCTCCGGCCAGGATGATGCCTTTGCGGTTCATCGAAGTGTCTCCATGAGCATGCGCTCCACCCCTTGCTGCCAGGGCGGCAGGTGCAGGCCGAAGGCGTGGCGCAACTTGAAGGTGTCCAGCCTGGAATTGAGCGGGCGCTGCGCCGGGGTGGGGTAGTCCGAGGTCGGGATCGGGCGGACCGCCTCGGGCCCCACCTTCAGCGCCTGCCCATGAGCCCGGGCCCACTCGATCACATGGCGGGCATAGCCGTGCCAGCTGGTCTGGCCTGCGGCCGAGCAAGTGGGCGCACCGATCTGGTCGGCAATGACCTTGAGCTCTTCGCGCTCGGCCGCCAGCCGCAGCATGGTCTTGGCGAAATTTCCGCCGCGCGCGGCGTAGACCCAGCTCGTGCGCAGGATGAGATGCTGGCAGCCGCTGCTGCGGATGGCCTGTTCGCCCTCCAGCTTGGTGCGGCCGTAGACGCTCAAGGGTGCGGTGGCATCGTCTTCGTGCCAAGGCTGGTCACCGCTGCCATCGAATACGTAATCGGTGCTGTAGTGCACGAGCCAGGACCCCATGGTGGCAGCCTCCCGTGCCAGCAGGCCCGGCGCGGTGGCGTTCACCACCTTCGCCCGGTTGGCGTCGGTCTCGGCCTTGTCCACGGCGGTGTAGGCGGCGGCGTTGACGATGACCGCGGGCCTGAGGGTGCGCACGCTGTGCACCAGTGCTTCGGTGTCGTCCAAGTTACCGCACAGGCCTTGCGGGTTGGCGCTGTCCTCGCGCTGAAGGGCCACCACCTCGCCCAAGGGCGCCAGGCTGCGCTGCAACTCCCAGCCCACCTGCCCGTTGCTGCCCAGCAGCAGGATCTTCATGGCGCTCATGCCCGGGGGTCCTTCAGCGCTGCGCGTAGTTCGTGGCCACCCAATCGCGGTAGGCGCCGCTTTGCACCCGCGCCACCCAGTCGCCGTGGGCCAGATACCACTGCACGGTCTTGCGGATGCCCGTATCGAAGGTCTCGGCCGGGCGCCAGCCCAGTTCCCGCTCGATCTTGCGCGCGTCGATGGCGTAACGCCGGTCGTGGCCCGGGCGGTCCTTCACGTGCGTGATGAGTTCGGCGTAGCGCTGCACAGCTTGCCCCGACGTGCTGCTCACGACGCCCCGCTCGGCGGCAGGCGCCAGCTCGTCCAGCAGCGCGCACACCGTGTGCACGATCTCCAGATTGGGCTTCTCGTTCCAGCCGCCGATGTTGTAGACCTCGCCAAGCCGTCCGCCGGCCAGCACCGCGCGGATGGCGCTGCAGTGGTCGCCCACGTACAGCCAGTCGCGCACCTGCTGCCCGTCGCCGTACACCGGGAGCGGCTTGCCGGCCAGGGCGTTGACGATCATCAGCGGGATCAGCTTCTCGGGAAAGTGGTAAGGCCCGTAGTTGTTGGAGCAGTTGGTGGTGAGCACCGGCAGCCCGTAGGTGTGGTGCCAGGCGCGCACCAGATGATCACTCGCGGCCTTGCTGGCCGAGTAGGGGCTGTTGGGCTCGTAGGGGTGGGTTTCGGTGAAGGCGGCGTCACCCGGGCCCAGGCTGCCGTAGACCTCGTCGGTGGAGACGTGGTGGAAGCGGAAGGCGGCCTTGGCGTCAGCCTCCAGGGCGCTCCAGTAAGCGCGCGCAGCCTCCAGCAGCGTGAAGGTGCCTTCCACGTTGGTGCGCATGAAGGCGCCGGGGCCGTGGATGCTGCGGTCCACGTGGCTCTCGGCGGCAAAGTGCACGATGGCGCGCGGGCGGTGCCGGGCCAGCAACTGGTCCACCAGCGCGCGGTCGCAGATGTCGCCTTGCACCAGGGTGTGGCGTGCATCGCCCTGCAGCGCGGCCAGGTTCTCGGGGTTGCCGGCATAGGTCAGCGCGTCCAGCGTCACCACGGGCTCGCCCTGGGTGGCAGGCGCTGCAAACCAGTCCAGCACGAAGTTGCTGCCGATGAAGCCGGCGCCGCCGGTGACGAGAAGGGTCATGGGTCGGTGGAAAAGTGCCAGTGGCGGCAGTCTCGCATGCCAGCAGGCCTGCAGGCTCAACGTCCCAGCAGGGCGAAGACCGCGGGCATGCGGTCGCTCAATGTCGGGGTTTCACGTCGCCATTGCGCCACGGGCGCCGTTCGGCTGAAGCCCCCCGGCAGGGTGAGCCCGATGCTGATGGACAGCCGGGTTTCGGGGCTCAGGTGGGCCAGCAGGGCCTGCAGCACCGCCTGGTTGCGGTAGGGGGTCTCGATCAGCAACTGGGTCTGATCCGCCTTGCGCGACCAGGCCTCCAGCTCGCGGATGCGCCTGGCCCGCGCATCGGGCTCCTGCGGCAGGTAGCCGACAAAGGCGAACTGCTGGCCTTGCAGCCCGCTGGCGGCCAGGGCCAGCACCAGGGAACTGGGGCCGGGCAGGGCCTGGACCTCCAGGCCCGCGCGATGGGCAGCGTCCACCAGGCGGGCGCCGGGGTCGGCCACGCCCGGCATCCCCGCCTCCGACAGCACGCCCAGGTCATGGCCGGCCCAGGCCGGGGCCAGCAGGTCAGCCCAGGGGTCGCCCGCTGCGCGTGCTGCCGCCGGGCTGTTCGAGGGGCGCCCCTTCTGTGGGCGCGGCATCTCCGCGATGTGCAGCGCCTGCAGCGCTTGCGACAACGGGTGCACCGCGTCCACGCGCTTCAGAAAAGCCCGCGCGCTGCGGGCATCTTCCACGGCCCAGTATTGAAGTCGGGCCGCGATGCGCAGCACGCCGTCGGGCAAGACGTCTCGCAAGTCACCCGCCTCGCCGCCGAGGTCCAGGGCGTTGGGCATGAGAAACAGCCGGCCCCTGGTCACGGTGGGGGCCTGGGGCCCAGTGGCGGCCTCCTGCGGGATCACCCGGCGCATCACCTGGCGCATCTCCCGGCCGCGTCCAGCGGGTCCAGCCCGGCAGCCCTCAGCAGGGCGCAGGTCCGGATCAGGGGCAGGCCCACCAGGGCCGTGGGGTCGTCAGAGTCGATCGCCGACAGCAGGGCCACGCCCAGGGACTCGCTGCGGGCGCTGCCCGCGCAGTCGTAGGGCTCGTCCAGCCGCAGGTAGGTCTCGATCTCCGCGTCCGACAGGGTTCTGAAAGTGACACTCACCGCCGCCAGGTCCACAGCCTCGAAGCCGGTGTCCCGGCGCACGACAGCCAGCGCGGTCTGGAACACCACACGCTGTCCGCTCATGCGCTGCAGTTGCGCCACCGCGTGCGCGTGGTCGCCGGGTTTGCCCAGGGGCTCACCTGCCAGGTCGGCCACCTGGTCCGAGCCGATCACCACGTCTTGCGGGTGGCGGGCGGCCACGGCGCGCGCCTTTTCCAGCGCCAGCCGCTGCGCCAGTGCTGCAGGCGCCTCGCCCGGCCGTGGTGTCTCGTCAACGCCGGGGGCTTCCACCTCGAAGGGCAGGCGCAGCCGGGTCAGGAGTTCGCGTCGGTAACGGGAAGTGGAACCCAGGATGAGGCGAGGGGGCGGGCTGGTCATCTCGGGATTGTCGCGCGGCGGTCCTGCCGGGGGCCGCTCCCCACCTCCTACACTCGTGCGCATGAAGTCAGCCGCCTTGAATCCGCAACGCCTGGACGTGGCCAAGTTCGCGCGGGCGGGCGCCAGCTTGGCTGGCGAGGTGCCCCTGGAATCGTGCCTGCGGCTGTCCGAAGGGACTTGTCCGCCAGTCGACGAGGTGGCGGGCCTTGTGCGTTGGAGCGCCACGGGCTCGCACCGCGAGGTGCTGGGAGGGGCCCCAGAACTGCGCCTGCGTCTGCAGGCACAGACCACGATCTGGCTGAACTGTCAGCGCTGCCTGCAGCCCATGGCCGTGAACCTGCGCATTGACCGTACGTTCAGGTTTGCTCGCAGCGATGACGAGGCGGCAGAACTGGACGAAGCTTCCGAGGACGAAGACTTCCTGGCGCTGGGTCGACCGTTGGACCTGCCAAGCCTGGTCGAGGACGAACTGATCATGGCGCTGCCCATCGTGCCCCGCCATGAGACCTGCCCTCAACCCTTGCTCCCCCCGGAGGTGTCCGGTGCGGCGCTGTCGGTAACCGGTGCTGGTGCGCAAGGCGCGCACGGCCAAGGTGATGCCGAACAGGCCTCAGACCGGCCGCACCCCTTCGCGGTGCTGGGCGCGCTGAAGCGTCAGAGGTCTTCCTGAACCCGGCGCTCGACCTGGCGTTCGACCCGCGTGCGCGTGCTGCATGCAGGCCCGGCCGCGTGCACCGTGCCATGGGGTTGCTGCTGGCGAGGACCTTTTGATGGAAGAGGATAGAATCGCGGGCTTTTCGTCTGGTACCCGGGGCTGTGAGCCCGCGCTCCGCCTGCCAGACGCTCCAGGAGTTTTTCATGGCCGTTCAGCAGAACAAGAAGTCGCCTTCCAAGCGCGGCATGCACCGCTCGCACAATGCCCTGGGCAGCCCGGGTACTGGCGTGGAGCCCACCACGGGCGAAGTGCACCTGCGCCATCACATCAGCCCGACCGGCTTCTACCGCGGCCGCAAGGTCCTCAAGACCAAGGCCGACGCCTGATCCTGGACGGCTCGGCAACGTTGCGCCGCTCGGCGCCTCATGGCCGGACACAGGTTCTCGTCAGATGCTTCCCGCCCAAGGCGCCGCAAGGCACGCTTGGGCGTATGTGCTGATGCGCCCTGGGGCCGCGCCCGCACGGTCAGTGCCGATGAGAACTCTCCATGACCAGCCGGCCTGAACCCCTGAGCGAGGTGCGGCTGGCGGTGGATTGCATGGGGGGCGACCATGGGCCGTCGGTGACGCTGCCCGCCTGCAAGGCGTTCCTGGACCGGCATCCTGATGCAAGACTGATCCTGGTGGGCACGGAGGAGGCTCTGAAGCCCGCAGCGCAGTGGCCCCGAGTCACCTGCGTGGCAGCCACCGAGGTGGTCACCATGGACGACCCCGTGGAGGTGGCGCTGCGCAAGAAGCGCGACTCGTCCATGCGGGTGGCCATCTCGCAGGTCAAGCCCACTGACGACGGCCAGCGCGCTGCCGATGCCTGCGTGTCGGCCGGCAACACCGGTGCGCTGATGGCCGTGGCCCGCTACGTGCTGAAGACCCTGGACGGCATCGACCGCCCGGCCATTGCCACCGTGTTGCCGCACCGCCGGGGCGGGTTCACCACCGTGCTGGACCTGGGCGCCAACGTGGACTGCAGCGCCGAGCACCTGCTGCAGTTCGCATTGATGGGCAGCGCCCTGGTGGCAGCAGTCGAGGGTCGGGAAGACCCCTCCGTCGGCTTGCTGAACATCGGCGAAGAAGCCATCAAGGGCAGCGAGACCATCAAGGCTGCTGCCGACCTGATGCGCCAGGCGGCGGCCGAGGGCCGCATCCGCTTCCACGGCAACGTGGAGGGCAACGACATCTTCAAGGGCACCACCGACATCGTGGTGTGCGATGGTTTCGTGGGCAACGTGCTGCTCAAGACCTCCGAAGGCCTCGCCTCCATGATGGGCGAGTTCATCCGCCAGGAGTTCACCAGAAGCTGGACCGACAAGGTGGCCGCCCTGGTGGCCATGCCGGTGCTGCGCCGATTCAAGCAGCGGGTGGACCACCGCCGCTACAACGGCGCGGCACTGCTGGGCTTGCGGGGGCTGGTGTTCAAGAGCCATGGCTCTGCTGACGCCTTCTCTTTCGAGAACGCGCTGGACCGTGCCTACGATGCGGCACGCAACCGCCTGCTGGAACGCGTCGAGCGCCGCATCGCCCAGAATGTGGCGTCAGGCGCTGGTGCCGCGGGGGCTTCCCAGGGCCTGGTGGCCGACGCGGTGATGCCGGATGTCGCAGCCGGCGCTGCTCACTGAGCCCTCTGTCATGACCCCCTTGCCGCTCTACTCCCGCATCACCGGCACCGGCAGCTACCTGCCGCCGCGGCGCCTGTCCAACGCCGACATGGTGGACCTGCTGGCCAAGCGCGGCCTGGAGACCAGCGACGAGTGGATCGTCGAGCGCACCGGCATCCGCGCCCGGCATTTCGTCGATGACGGGGTGAATGCCAGCGACCTCGCCGTGCAGGCGGCGCGCAGCGCCTTGACCGCTGCAGGGCGGCAGGCCGCGGAGATCGACCTCATCATCGTGGCCACGTCCACGCCCGACATGGTGTTTCCTTCCACCGCCGCCATCCTGCAGCACAAGCTGGGCGTGGCCGGCTGCGCGGCCTTCGATCTGCAGGCCGTGTGCTCGGGTTTTGTCTATGCCCTGACCGTGGCCGACGCCATGATCCGCGCCGGCACCGCGACCAAGGCGCTTGTCGTGGGCGCCGAGGTGTTCTCGCGCATCCTGGACTTTGACGACCGCACCACCTGCGTGCTGTTCGGCGACGGTGCCGGCGCCGTGGTCCTGGAGGCCAGCGATACCCCAGGCATCCTGGCCACCGAGCTGCACGCCGATGGCAGCCACGTGGGCATCCTGTGCGTGCCGGGCACGGTGGCGGGCGGGCAGGTGCTGGGCGACCCGTTGCTGAAGATGGATGGTCAGGCGGTGTTCAAGCTGGCGGTGGGCGTGCTGGAGAGCGTGGCCCGTTCGGTTCTTGCCAAGGCGGGCCGTACCGCGGCCGATGTCGACTGGCTGATCCCTCACCAGGCCAACATCCGCATCATGCAAAGCACCGCGCGCAAGCTCAAGCTCGATCCGGCGCGGCTGGTCGTCACCGTCGACCAGCATGGCAACACGTCGGCGGCGTCGGTGCCGTTGGCGCTGGACCATGCGGTTCGCGCCGGGCAGGTGCGCACAGGCGACACCGTCATGCTGGAAGGCGTGGGGGGTGGCTTCACCTGGGGAGCCGTGCTGCTGGACTTCTGACGGCCCTCAAGATCCGGCCGACAGACACCCGAGAGACACCCCTCTGATCAACGCAAGAGATGCTCGCATGAAGCCTTTCGCCTTCGTCTTCCCTGGCCAGGGGTCCCAGTCCGTCGGAATGCTCGATGCCTGGGGCGACCACCCGGCCGTTCGCACCACGCTGCTGGAGGCCTCCGCGGCACTGGGCGAAGATATCGCCCGACTGATCCATGAGGGGCCGAAGGAGGCGCTGGAGCTCACCACCAACACCCAGCCCGTGATGCTCACCGCAGCCATTGCCTGCTACCGTGCCTGGCGACACGAGGGCGGCGACGAGCCGGCTGCCGTGGCGGGTCACTCGCTCGGCGAGTACAGCGCCCTGGTGGCCGCGGGCGCGCTGAGCCTGGACCAGGCGCTGCCGCTGGTGCGCTTTCGCGCCCAGGCCATGCAGGAAGCCGTGCCCGTGGGGGTGGGGGCGATGGCAGCGAAACTTCAACGATCTCAGGCAGACGGTCATTGCCGGCACCAAGGCGGGTGTGGACAAGGCCTGCGAACTGCTCAAGGCCGCGGGTGCCAAGCGCGCCTTGCCGCTGGCCGTGTCGGCGCCGTTCCACTCGTCGCTGATGAAGCCTGCGGCCGAGCGACTGCGCGAAAAACTCGCCTCCGTGACCCTGATCGCGCCGCGCATTCCGGTGGTCAACAACATCGATGCTGTGGTGCAGGCCGACCCCGAGGCCCTGCGCGATGCCTTGTACCGTCAGGCCTTCGGCCCCGTCCGCTGGGTGGAGGTAATGCAGGCTCTGCGCGCGCGCGGGCTGACCCATGTGCTGGAATGCGGGCCGGGTAAAGTGCTGTCCGGTCTGGTCAAGCGCGTCGATGCCGACGCCGTGAGCATGACCCTGTTCGACCCGGCCACCTTGGCCGAAGCCCGGGAGTTGCTGGCATGAGTGCAGACCTGACTTCGCAAACCCAGACGGCCCTGGTCACCGGGGCCAGCCGAGGCATCGGCCGGGCCATTGCGATGACGTTGGCGAAGCACGGCTTCCGGGTGGTGGGCACGGCCACCTCGCAGGCTGGCGCCGAGGCCATCACCGAGGCCCTAGCCCCGCTCGGCGGCCGAGGACTGGTGCTCAACGTGAACGACGCGCCCGCCTGTGAAGCCGCAGTCGATGGCCTCGTCAAGGAGTTCGCTGGCTTGCACGTGCTGGTCAACAACGCCGGCATCACCCGCGACACCCTGGCCATGCGCATGAAGGACGAGGACTGGGACGCCGTGCTGGACACCAACCTCAAGGCTGTCTTCCGCATGAGCCGTGCGGTGATCCGCCCGATGATGAAGCAGCGCTATGGCCGCATCATCAACATCACCTCCGTCGTGGGCGCCAGCGGCAATGCAGGTCAGGCCAACTACGCAGCAGCCAAGGCTGGCGTGGCGGGCCTCACCCGGGCGCTGGCGCGAGAGTTGGGCAGCCGCCAGATCACGGTCAACTGCGTGGCGCCGGGCTTCATCGCCACCGACATGACCGAGGTGCTGCCCGAGGCGCAGAAAGCGGCGCTGCTGCAACAGATTCCTGCGGGTCGGCTGGGCACGCCGGAGGAGGTGGCGCACGCGGTGGCTTTCCTGGCTTCGCCCTTGGCCGGCTATGTCACAGGCACCGAACTGCATGTCAACGGCGGCATGTACATGGCCTGAATCAGGGGATCTGAGGTCCCTTCATCAGGGGGCGGCGGCAGCGTCGTCCCCCGGTTCATGTCCCGGCCGGTAGAATCCGGGGCTGTTTTTCACGCTCCCAAGCGGGGGCACTCGGAGAAGTCATGAGCGATATCGAAGCGCGCGTCAAGAAGATCATTGCCGAACAGCTCGGCGTTCCTGAGGCCGATGTCACCAACGAAAAGGCTTTCGTGGCCGATCTGGGCGCCGACTCGCTGGACACGGTGGAGCTGGTCATGGCGCTGGAGGACGAGTTCGGCATCGAGATTCCGGACGAAGAAGCCGAGAAGATCACCACGGTGCAGTTGGCGATCGACTACGCGGTCAAGAACCAGAAGGCATGACGCGCCGGCGCGTCGTCGTCACCGGGCTGGGTCTCATCAGCCCGGTGGGCAATACCGTGCAGGACGGCTGGTCCAACCTGCTGGCCGGGCGTTCCGGTATAGGTTCCATCACCCGCTTTGATGCGGCGAACTTCGCCTGCCGGTTTGCGGGCGAGGTCAAGGGCTTCAACGTCGAGGACTACACCCCCGGCAAGGAAGCCCGGCACATGGACACCTTCATCCACTACGGGCTGGCCGCGGCCACGCAGGCTGTGCGCGATGCCGGCCTGCCGACTGGAGACGCGCTCACGGAAGAGCAAGCCGAACGCATCGGCTGCATGGTGGGCTCGGGCATCGGCGGTCTGCCTCTGATCGAGGAAACGGCAGCCGAGCTGTCCCAGCGCGGCCCGCGTCGTGTGTCGCCGTTCTTCGTGCCCGCCTCCATCATCAACATGGTCTCGGGCCACATCTCGATCCGTTACGGCTTCAAGGGCCCGAACCTGGCGATCGTGACGGCCTGCACCACCGGTCTGCATTGCATTGGCGAGGCAGGGCGGATGATCGAGTATGGCGACGTCGACGTGATGATTGCCGGTGGCACCGAGAGCACCGTGTCTCCGCTGGGCGTGGGTGGCTTTGCCGCAGCGCGCGCGCTGTCCACCCGCAACGATTCCCCCGAAACCGCATCGCGCCCGTTCGACAAGGACCGCGACGGTTTCGTCCTCGGTGAGGGGGCGGGCGTGCTGGTGCTGGAGGAGTACGAGCATGCGCGTCGGCGCGGAGCCCCCATCTACGCGGAACTGGCGGGCTTTGGCATGGGCGCAGACGCGTTTCACATGACCGCTCCGAACGTGGACGGCCCCAAGCGTTCCATGCTGGCCGCACTGCGCAATGCCCGCGTCAACGCCGACGAGGTGCAATACCTGAACGCGCACGGCACCTCCACGCCGCTGGGTGACATCAACGAGACGAACGCGATCAAGAAGGCCTTCGGGGACCATGCGCACCGCATGGTGGTCAATTCCACGAAGTCGATGACGGGCCATCTGCTGGGCGGGGCCGGGGGCATCGAATCGGTGTTCACGGTGCTGGCGCTGCACCACCAGGTGTCGCCGCCGACCATCAACCTGACCAACCCCGACCCCGAATGTGATCTTGATTACTGTGCCAACGTAGCGCGGCAGATGAAGATCGACGTGGCGGTGAAGAACAATTTCGGCTTCGGCGGCACCAACGGCACGCTGGTGTTCCGCCGCGCGGACTGAACCTCGCCTGTCGGGCGGGGCAGGCCTGTGTGGGCCGGCCTCCCGTCGGCTGATGGCGTGATGGCCACTTCAAGAAAACCGCCGCCCGTGGCGGTCGGTCTGGGGTCTGAGCCCTTCTGGCGGGCCTTCAGTGCGCTGCTGTGCGCACTGGCGGCTGCGGTGCTGGCGCTCTGGCAATGTCAACAGTGGGGGATGACGCAGCATCCTGTGGCCTGGGCAGTGGCCTTGGCCTTGGTCACTCTGTCGGCTTGCATGGGCTGGCGCGGAAGTTTCACGGCGCCGTGCCGTTTGGAATGGACGGGCCGCGAGTGGCGTTGCAGGCGGCGGCTCCTGTCGCGCGGGCCGGGACGGCCTGAACCCTCTGAGATCAACGTTGGCGATCGCGGGACTGGCGATCTCGACGCAGCGGGTCTGGGCGCAGAGCAGGTCTGTACGCCGGCAGTGATGATCGACCTGGGCGTCTGGATGCTGTTGCGTCTGGAGGCGACGGACAAGGCTGATGGGTGGCGGCCTTCCTTCCAGTGGGTGGCGGTATCGCAGCGTCTGGTCGGGCCTTCATGGCACGGCCTGCGCGTTGCGCTATATTGCGCGCCCCCGGGCTTGCCGGAACCTGTATCGACGCCTCCTCCCTCACCTTGAATGGCCGACTTCCCCGTCGACGCCGACCTCGCCCTCGTTGAGCGTGCGCGGCTCGGGGACCAGCGCGCCTTCGAGATGCTGGCCGTCAAGTACCAGCGCCGGGTCGAGCGGCTGATCGGCCGCATCGTCCGCGACCCGGACCGGGTGCGCGACCTGACGCAGGACACCTTCCTGAGCGCCTACCGCGCGTTGCCGAAGTTTCGTGGTGACAGCGCCTTCTACACATGGCTGTACCGCATCGCCGTCAACACGGCGCGCAAGGCGCTGGCCGACATGCGGCGCGACCCGCTGGTCTTCGAGTCGGCCCTGCCGCCCGGCGATGAAGACATGGACGGAACTTTTCCAGCCGAACGGGAACCAACCACCACGGAAACACCTGAGGCGTTGCTGGCCAGTCGGCAGATCGCCCAAGCGGTGGAACGTGCCGTGGCGCAGTTGCCCAACGACCTGCGTCAGGCCCTGGTGCTTCGCGAGATGGAAGGTATGAGCTATGAGGAGATCGCGGCTTTGATGGACTGCCCGGTGGGGACCGTGCGATCGCGCATCTTTCGAGCGCGAGAGGCCGTCTCGAAACAACTCGAACCCCTGCTGGACCGGCGGCCAGGACGCCGCTGGTGAGTAGGGGGATGCCAGCATGTCGCAGTGCCGTCTTGCAGACATCAAGCCGTCCTGCGCCGTCGGCTCAGCCCTTGCAGAGTGCCGTTGAGGAATCTCCACCTTGAAGACTGACGCTCAGATGCTGCCGTCTGCTGCGCTGCCGCAGGCAGAGTGGGAGGCGCTCTCGCTGCTGGCCGACGGACGTACCAACTCCGAGCAGGCCCGGCAGGCCCTGGACCTGTGGGCGCGGGATGCAGTCGCGCAAAAGCGCTGGCAGACCTGGCACCTGATCGGCGATGTCATGCGCTCGGCTGACCTGGCGCCCGCGCATGCGCCAGGCGATTTGTTCCTGCCGCAGTTGCGGGCCCGTTTGCAAGGTCAGGCGCAGGCCCAGGCCCAGGCCCAAACCCAGACGCAAGGTCCCTGCCAAGAACAGTTGCGTGGGGAACTGGCGACCCCTGTGCTGCCGGCGCCGTTCAAGCCGCTGAACGGGGTGCGGTCCTGGGTTTCTGGGGCCGGCCAGATCGTGCCCGCGGTCCGTAACATGTTCGTCCGGTGGTGGCCCTCCCACGGCCCGCTGATCGCTGGCGGCGGCGTGGCCGCCCTGGCTCTGGCTTTGGCGCTGGGCTTGACCCACCCGTGGGACAACGGCGCTTCCTCATCGAACTTGAGTCTCGAGGTCTCCAACGACGGGCAGTCACCGGTGGCGCTGGCTGCCTCGGCTGCAGCGGGACCGGTCTGGCGCGCTGCCGATGGGCCACTCATCCGTGACGCCCGGCTTGACGAGTACCTCCGGGCGCACCGAGCTGGAGGTCCCGCCGTGCCGGGCGGCGCAACGGGACGATTCGAGACGGTGGTGCTGGAGCGATGAGGCGCCCAGCGGTCCAGTCCTTCGGCTGCATGCTGCAGTGGCCCGGCTTACAAGGGTGCTGCCTGCGCCGCTGGGCGGTGGCCTTGCTCGCCTGGGGATGGTCGCTGGCGGCGGTATCTGCCATGGCGGCTCCTGAGCCTGCCACGGCCCTGGCCGATGGCAAGGCGCACGCGTCGGAAGTCTCCCCGCAGGCCTGGCTGCAGCGCGTGCAGCGGGCTGCCGAGCGTCACAGCTACGAGGGCACCGTGGTGTTCACCGCCGGTGATGTCATGTCAAGCTCCCGCATCGGTCATTACCGCCGGGGCGCCGAGTCCTTTGAGCGGATCGAGGCGCTGGATGGACGTCAACAGCGACGGTATCGCCACGATGACGTGGTGGTGACACTCTGGCCTGCCGAGCGGGTGGCCAGCAAGGCACGACGCGATATCGCGGGTCAGCCGGGCTTGTTGCCCGGGCTCGAGCCACGGCTGCAGCAGCATTACGAACTGCGCCTGTTGGGGGCTGAGCCCGTGGCGGGCCGGTCGGCGCAGGCGGTCATGCTCAGACCGCGCGACGCCTGGCGCTACGCTCAGCGCCTGTGGGCCGATCAGCTCACAGGCCTGCTGCTGCGGGCCGATGTGCTGGGCCCGGATGGTCGTGTGCTGGAGTCGTCCGCCTTCACTGAACTGAAGATGGACGTGGTGGGCGGTCAAGCATCGGTGTTGACACCGCTGCGCAATCTGGGCGGGTGGCGCGAGGTGCACCTGGCCAGCCAGGAGACCCGGCTGGAGCAGGAGGGCTGGACCCTGGGCCCCTTGCCTGCAGGCTTCAGCCTGTTAGGTGCCGTTCGCAAGGCCATCGCCTTGCCGGCGGACCCTGCGGTGCGTCAGGCGCCCGCGTCCACCGTGCATGCGGTGTTCAGCGACGGCCTGGCCCGGGTGTCGGTCTTTATCGAGCCCGCGCAAGGGCCGGGCCGCCCCGCCTTCATGACCCAGTTGGGCGCCACCCACACGCTGTCCCAGCCCGGCGGGGCCGAGCACTGGCTGACCCTCATGGGCGACGTGCCCATGTCCACGCTCAAGGCCATCGCGGGGGTCTTGCAGCGGCGCCCATGACCCTCACATAACCCTCCGTACGTGCCCATGCAGTCCACATTCACCGTCCTTCCGCCTTGTTCCGCCTCCCCCGGGCAGGGCGGACTCTTGAAACCCCACTGGAGAAACCAGATGTTCCAAGCTCTTCTTTCCAGCTCCGCGCTCGCGCCGGCCGGGACCCTGCGAAGGCGCATGCTGCAACTGGCCGCCGCCGTGCTCGGCGCTGCCGCACTGGCGCTGCCGCCCGTGGTGTCGGCGCAGGCCCTGCCCGACTTCACCGAACTGGTGGAGCGGGTGGGTCCTTCGGTGGTCAACATCCGAACCATGGAGCGCGGCCGTGCCAATGCGCCTGGGGCAGGGGAGGTGGATCCGAGCATGGAGGAGTTCTTCCGCCGCTTCGGCATCCCCATGCCCGGGCGGCCTGGGCCGCGATCCGGCCCGCGTGGCGACGACGAACCGCAGCAACGGGGCGTCGGTTCGGGTTTCATCCTCAGCGCTGACGGCTTCATCATGACCAACGCGCACGTGGTGGACGGTGCCGACGAGGTGCTGGTGACGCTGACGGACAAGCGCGAGTTCAAGGCCAGGATCATCGGCGCCGACAAGCGCACCGACGTGGCCGTGGTCAAGATCGACGCATCGGGCCTGCCCTTCGTGAAGATTGGCGACGTGAACCGTCTCAAGGTCGGTGAGTGGGTGATGGCCATCGGCTCGCCCTTCGGCCTGGAGAACTCGGTGACGGCGGGCATCGTCAGCGCCAAGCAGCGCGACACGGGCGACTACCTGCCCTTCATCCAGACGGATGTGGCCATCAATCCGGGCAACTCCGGCGGCCCCTTGCTGAACCTGCGCGGGGAGGTGGTGGGCATCAACTCGCAGATCTACAGCCGCTCCGGCGGCTTCATGGGCATCAGCTTTGCGATCCCCATCGACGAGGCCATGCGCGTCTCTGACCAGCTGCGCACGAATGGCCGCGTCATCCGTGGGCGTATCGGCGTGCAGATCGCACCCGTCACCAAGGAGGTGGCCGAAGCGATTGGCCTGGGCAAGCCCACGGGGGCGCTGGTGCAGAGCGTGGAGGCGGGCGGCCCGGCGGACAAGGCGGGCGTGGAGGCCGGCGACATCATCACCCGCGTGGACGGTAAGGTGGTGGAGAAGTCCGGTGACCTGCCGCGCCTGGTGGGCGGTACGCGGCCTGGCTCCAAGGCCACCTTGCAGATCTTCCGCCGCGGCGCCGCCAAGGAGTTGTCGGTGACGGTGGGCGAGTTCGAACCCGAGCGGCCCTCGCGCCGTGCCCAGGCCGAACCCAGCGGTGCCGCTCCGGTCAAGAGCGCGCTGGGCATTACCGCCTCTGACCTCACCGAGGCTCAGAAGCGCGAGCTCAAGGTCAAGGGCGGGGTGCGGGTCGATGCGGTGGAGGGTGCTGCCGCTCGTGCCGGCTTGCGCGAAGGCGATGTGATCCTGTCGGTGGACAACGCCGAGGTCACGGATCTGCGACAGTTCGCCACGCTGGCGGCCAAGGTCGAGAAGGCCCGGGCCGTGAGCGTGCTGGTGCGTCGCGGCGAATGGGTGAACTACCTGGTCATCCGACCGAACCGTTGAGCGCCGCCGCGCGGTTGTCCAGCCGGCAACCGCGCGGGGTGTGCATAAGTTGTGAACAAGTTCGGCTTCCCGAGGCCTGTCGCCCTGGCCAGGGCCGGTCCATGACGCGGTTGCGGGCGGGCGGTTTCGCTACAATGACCGTCCAACAAAGCAGTTGCCATATCTTGTTGGAAGGCGCGTCGATCCTTGGACGCGCCTTTTTTTTAGGACCCGGCACCGCACCGCTTCCTGGTGTGTCGTCGGGCCCGCGGCGCCTGCCGTTCAGCCCAGCGGGCTTGCAGGGGCGGGCGTACCCGTGTTCCCATCAGAACCGATGAACCACATTCGCAACTTCTCCATCATTGCCCATATCGATCACGGCAAGAGCACGCTGGCAGACCGCATCATCCAGCGCTGCGGTGGGCTTTCTGATCGCGAGATGGAAGCACAGGTGCTCGACTCCATGGACATCGAGCGCGAGCGTGGCATCACCATCAAGGCGCAGACCGCGGCCCTGAGTTACATAGCCCGTGACGGCAAGGTCTACAACCTCAATCTGATCGACACGCCCGGGCACGTGGACTTCAGCTACGAGGTCAGCCGCTCCCTGTCCGCCTGCGAGGGCGCACTGCTGGTGGTGGATGCCAGTCAGGGGGTGGAGGCGCAGACCGTGGCCAACTGCTACACCGCGCTCGACCTCGGCGTGGAAGTGGTGCCCGTGCTCAACAAGATGGACCTGCCCCAGGCCAACCCTGAGCAGGCCAAGCAGGAGATCGAAGAGGTCATCGGCATCGATGCCACCGACGCCATCCCTTGCTCGGCCAAGACCGGCATGGGCATTGACGAGATCCTGGAGGCGGTGATCGCCCGCATGCCCGCGCCGCGCGGCAATCCTGACGGCCCCCCGCGGGCGATGATCGTCGACAGCTGGTTCGACAACTACGTGGGCGTGGTCATGCTCGTGCGCGTCGTGGACGGCCAGTTGCGAAAGGGCGACCGCATCCGCATGATGGCCTCCAATGCCGTCTACGGTATCGAGCAGATCGGGGTGTTCACGCCCAAGTCGGTGCCGCGTGACCAACTGCGCGCGGGTGAAGTGGGCTTCGTGATCTCCGGTATCAAGGAGCTCAAGGCCGCCAAGGTCGGTGACACCATCACGCTGGAAAAGAAGCTGCCCAACAACGCTGGCCCGGCCACCCAGCCGCTGCCCGGCTTCAAGGAAATCCAGCCGCAGGTCTTCGCAGGCCTGTACCCGACCGAGGCCAGCGAGTACGACTCGCTGCGAGACGCGCTGGAGAAACTGCAGCTCAACGACTCTTCCTTGCGCTTCGAGCCCGAGGTCAGCCAGGCGCTGGGCTTCGGCTTTCGCTGCGGTTTCCTGGGCCTGCTGCACATGGAGATCGTGCAGGAGCGCCTGGAGCGCGAGTTCGACCAGGACCTGATCACCACCGCCCCCAGCGTGGTCTATCAGGTGGAGTTGGGGGACGGCGAGGTGCTCGAGGTCGAGAACCCGAGCAAGATGCCCGACCAGGGCCGTATCCAGGAAATCCGCGAGCCCATCGTGACCGTGCATCTGTACATGCCGCAGGACTGCGTGGGCCCGGTGATGACCCTGGCCAACCAGAAGCGCGGCGTGCAGCTCAACA
Organism: Rubrivivax sp.; assembly: GCA_021300575.1. GTDB lineage: Bacteria > Pseudomonadota > Gammaproteobacteria > Burkholderiales > Burkholderiaceae_C > Rubrivivax. The sequence continues at coordinate 6,628 of JAJTDM010000044.1, read as the reverse complement.
TGGCTTACCACGGGCGTCAGGTCATGCTCACCTATGAACTGCCGCTGGCCGAGATCGTGCTGGACTTCTTCGACAAGCTCAAATCGGTCTCGCGCGGCTACGCCTCGATGGACTACGAGTTCAAGGAGTACCGGGCGGCTGACGTGGTGAAGGTGGACATCCTGATCAACGGCGACCGCATCGACGCGCTGAGCCTGATCGTGCACCGCGGACAGAGCCAGTACCGCGGCCGGGAAGTGGCGGCGAAGATGCGCGAGATCATTCCGCGCCAGATGTACGACGTGGCCATACAGGCGGCCATTGGCGCCAACATCATCGCCCGCGAGAACATCAAAGCGCTGCGCAAGAACGTGCTGGCAAAATGTTACGGCGGCGACATCACGCGCAAGCGCAAGCTGCTGGAAAAGCAGAAAGCGGGCAAGAAGCGGATGAAGCAGATCGGGACGGTGGAGGTGCCCCAGGAGGCCTTCCTGGCCATTCTTCGAGTTGACGACTGACGAGGCAACCCCCTTGATGAGTGCTCTCACCGCCGCCCTGTACGGCGCCCTGCTGGTCTACCTGGGCGGCTGGTTCCTGGGTTATTGGATGGGCAATTTCGCCCTGTTGCTGTTCCTGTTGTCGGTGGTGACCTTCGTCTACTGGCTGGCTGAGCGCTTCCATTTCCTGCCTGCGCGCCAGGCCGCGGCTGCGGCGCTGGCGGCCCAGCAAGCGGCCCGCCGTGAGCAGTTGCAGCAGCTGGGCATCGCCAAGGTGGACGATGACCTCGGAGAAGCCCGCGCCCGCCTGCTGATGCAGCCCTGGTGGCTGGACTGGACGGCTGGACTGTTCCCGGTGATCGTGGGCGTGTTCGTGCTGCGCTCCTTCCTGTTCGAACCCTTCAAGATTCCGTCCGGCTCGATGGTGCCGACCCTGCTGGTGGGTGACCTGATCCTCGTGAACAAGTTCGACTACGGGGTGCGCCTGCCGGTGCTGAACAAGAAGGTGATCGCCAACAACGACCCGCAGCGCGGCGACGTGATGGTGTTTCGCTACCCGCCCGACCCGCGGCTGGACTACATCAAGCGCGTGGTCGGTGTGCCCGGTGATGAGGTCGCCTACTTGAACCAGAAGCTCACCCTGAACGGGCAGCCCGTGCCCGTCAAGGCGCTGGGCGACTTCTACGACGAGGACAGCCTGCGCTATGCCCCGCAGTTCTCCGAGAAGCTAGGGGAGAAGGACCATCGCATCCTCGTCGATCCGCGCCGCTCATCGTTTTTTGGCATGGACAGCCCGCGATTCCCGTTCGCAGAGAACTGCCGCTACTCGGCGGAGGGCGTGACCTGCAAGGTGCCCGCAGGACACTACTTCGTCATGGGGGACAACCGTGACAACTCGCAGGATTCGCGCTACTGGGGTTTCGTACCGGACCAGAACCTCGTGGGCCGAGCTTTCTTCGTGTGGATGAACTTCGGCAATCTGGGGCGCATTGGCGGCTTCCAGTGAAGCGGCCCACGCCTGCCGGACTGGCGCCGTAGCCTTGCGTGGTGAAGCCATGAGGGCCTGTCGCGCCACCAGGGGGTCTGCCGCAGGCTCGCAAAGGGGTCTGTTCACTGTGGCGGCTATCGGGTGGCTGCTGCTGGCCGCGGGCGCGTTGACCTTGCTGCTGAAAGTTGCCCCTGGCATGAGCGAACATGACCGTGTGAACACCCTGGTGCGCGGCATCGCCGCCGCTTCTCCGGCCAACGCGCAGGCGGTGCAGGAAGCCTTCGATGCACGCAGAACTGTCAACCGTATCGAATCCCTGGCCGGGCGTGATCTGGTGGTCACCCGGGAGGACGGCGTCCTCGTGATCAGCTACGCCTACGACCACAGGATCGTGATCCTGGACCGCGTGACCTTGCTGATCCGTTACGAAGGCAGCACGCGCGAGGCCGTGCGGTAGCGTGGACATGGATCACAAACTGCAGGCGCTTCAGGTGCGCATCGGCCACCGGTTCTCGCAACCTGGGCTGCTGGTCCGCGCGGTCACGCACCGCAGTTTCGGCGCCCACCACAACGAGCGTCTGGAGTTCCTGGGCGATGCCGTGCTGAACCTGGCGGTGTCGGAACTGCTGTTCGAACGCTTTGCAGACTCTGACGAAGGAGACCTCACCCGCGTACGGGCCCACCTCGTGCGCGAGGAGAGCCTGCACCGCGTGGCGCTGGAACTGGATTTGCCGCTGGTGTTGAAGTTGTCGGAGGGCGAAGCCCGTGGTGGGGGTGCCCAACGCCCGTCCATCCTGGCGGACGCCGTGGAAGCCCTCATCGGTGCGGTGCACCTGGATGCCGGATTCGATTCGGCGGTGGCCCTGGTGCGTCGCTGGTTTGGTGAACTGATCGAGCGCAGTGACGTGCAGCACTGGGGCAAGGACTCCAAGACCGACCTGCAGGAGCGGCTGCAGGCCCGCCGGCTGCCCGTACCCAGCTACCGCGTGCTGGCAACCCGGGGCCAGGCGCACGCGCAGACCTTCGAGGTGGAATGTGCGGTACCGGCTTTCGGGTTGATGGCCGTGGCCGAGGGCCGCTCCAAACGGGCCGCCGAACAGGAAGCCGCGCGCCGCATGCTGGACTTGCTGCCGCAGGCGGTGCCGCCGCAGATCGCCGGGAACCTCTCATGAGCTCCACGACCTTGCCCCAACCCGCCAGCGAAGGCCCGCGCCGCTGCGGGATGATTGCCATCGTGGGGCGTCCGAACGTGGGCAAGAGCACCCTGCTCAATGCCCTGGTGGGGCAGAAGATCAGCATCACCTCCAACAAGGCGCAGACCACCCGACACCGCATCACCGGCATCCGCACCGTGGGTGCCGCGCAGTACGTGTTCGTCGACACGCCAGGCTTCCAGCTCAAGCATGCGGCCCCGCTGAACCGCACGCTCAACCGCACCGTGCTGTCGTCGCTGGGCGATGTGGACGCGGTGCTGTTCGTGGCGGAGGCGGGCCGTTTCGGGCTGGACGATGCCAAGGTGCTGTCGCTGTTGCCCCCGGACATGCCGGTGGTGTTGGTGGCCAACAAGCTGGACGCCGTGGCCCGGCGCACCGACATCCTGCCCTGGCTGAAGTCCATGCAGGACCGCCACGCCTTCGCCGAGTACGTGCCCATGTCGGCCCGCAAGGCGTCGGACATCGAACGTCTGCTGGCCATCCTGTCGCGCTATCTGCCCGAGCAGGACTGGCTGCACGAGGAGGATGCCCTCACCGACCGCAGCGAGCGCTTCCTGGCCAGCGAGATCATCCGCGAGAAGCTGTTCCGCCTCATGGGTGACGAACTGCCCTACACCTCCACGGTGGTAATCGACAAGTTCGAGGAAGAGGGGGGCTTGCGGCGCATCGCCGCCACCATCGTGGTGGAGCGTGATGCCCACAAGGGCATGGTCATCGGCGAACGCGGCGAGCGCCTGAAGCGCATCGGCAGCGAGGCCCGGCAGGAACTGGAGCCTCTGCTGGACGCCCGTGTGTTCCTGGAGCTGTGGGTCAAGGTCCGCAGCGGCTGGGCCGATGACGAGCAGCACTTGCGCTCCTACGGCTACGAGTGATGGGCGCAGCGCTGCGCTCGGCCAGCCTAGCAGCCTATGTGCTGCACAGCCACGAGTGGAGCGAGTCCAGCCTCATCGTGGACGTGTTCACGCGTGAACGTGGCCGTCTGGCGGTGGTGGCCAAGGGTGCGCGGCGCCCGTACTCGCAGCTTCGGGCCGTGCTGCTGCCTTTCCTTCCGATCTCGATCGCCCTGGGCAAGGCCCCCACCGACGAGGCCGCCGACCTGTTCACCCTGCGCCAGGCCGAGTTTCTGGGGGGGCATCCACTGCTGGCGGCTGGAGCGCTGTTCGCCGGGTTCTATCTCAACGAGCTGCTGTTGAAGTCTCTCGCACGTCTGGACCCGCACCCGGCCTTGTTCGACGCCTACGCGGCCACCCTGCCCGCCCTGGCCGGGGCCGATGACGTCCGGGCGCAGGCGGGTCTGCGCGCGTTCGAGCTTCTGATGCTGCGTCTGATCGGGGTGCTGCCCGATCTGTCGGTGGTGACGTCCACTCAGCAAGCCGTGGTGTCGCAGCGTGCCTATGTCCTTCGCGCCGAAGCTGGGGTCATGCCTACGGCCCCGGATTCCCAGGAATCGGATGCCCTGGAGGGCGCGGTGCTGCTGGCCCTGGAGGCCGCGTTGGCCCAGGAGCGACTGGATGCCATGCAGCGCGTCTGTCTGCCTGCCTTGGCGCCGCTGCGCCACGGCCTGCGCGCTTTGCTGCATCATCACTTCGGCACGTCCCAGTTGCGCACCCGAAAGGTGTTCCTGGGCGTCCAGCGCCTGCTCGAAACCCCACCTCGTCCTGCCCGATGAACCCTCTTGTCTCTTCCGAAGCCGGCCAGCAAGGTCGGCACGCCCTGGGGCGATGCGCCTTGTCGGTGAACGTCAACCGGGTGGCGCTGCTGCGCAACTCGCGGCCCGTGGGCATCCCCAACGTGGTGCGGCTGTCCACCATCGCCCTGGAGGCGGGCGCCGACGGCATCACCGTGCACCCGCGGCCTGATGCTCGCCACATCACCACCCAGGATGTGCGGGACCTTTCGCAGTTGATGAAGCGCTGGCCGCAGGCCGAGTACAACCTGGAAGGCAACCCCTTCCACAACCTGATGGAGCTGGTGCGCGAGGTGCGGCCGCACCAGGCCACCTTCGTGCCCGACAGCGTGGAGCAGGCCACCTCGGACCACGGCTGGGACCTCGTGCGCGATGGCGAGCGCCTGCGCCCCTTGATCGACGAGCTGCATGCGCTGGGCGTGCGGGTGAGCCTGTTCATGGACCCGGACCCTGCGGCCATGGCCTTGGCCCGCGCCGTGGGCGCCGACCGGGTGGAGCTTTACACGGAAGCCTACGCCCGCAGCCACGGCCATGCGGAACAGGCTGCAGTGCTGGCGCGCTACGCCGCCGCCGCCCAGGCCGCGCTGAGTGCCGGTCTGGGCGTGAACGCCGGGCATGACCTGAACCGTGACAACCTGGCGGACTTCCTGCGCGCCGTGCCGGGAGTGGCCGAGGTGTCCATAGGCCACGCCATCGCAGCCGACGCGCTCGAGTACGGCATGGCCGAGACGGTGCGCCTGTACCAGCGCTGCATCCGGCAGGCGCAGGTGAGGACCCCGTGATCTACGGCATCGGCACCGACATCTGCGACATCCGTCGCATCGAGGCCACGCTGGCGCGGCGCGGTGAGCGCTTCGCTCAGAAGGTGCTGGGCCCGCACGAGATCGAGGTCTTCCGCGCCCGAAGCGCGGCGGTGCCGGCGCGAGGCGTGCGCTACCTGGCCACCCGGTTTTCCGCCAAGGAGGCCTTTTCCAAGGCCATCGGCATGGGCATGCGCATGCCCATGACCTGGCGCGCTTGCGAGATCGTCAAGGCGCGCAGCGGCAAGCCCGAGATTGCCTTGCATGGTGCCCTGGCCGAGTGGTTTTCTCAGCGCGGCCTGCGGGCTCACGTCACCGTGACCGATGAGTCTGAATATGCGGCGGCCTTCGTGGTCGTCGAGACCCTGGAGCGAGCCTCATGACCTCTTCATCCTGCCTGCAGGCGCCCGTGGTGCTGGACATCGCGGGGCCGACCCTGGACCGCGCAGACCGCCGCCGCCTGGCCCATCCCCTGACGGGCGGCATGATCCTATTCGCCCGGCACTGGGTGGACCGCCGGCAGCTCACCGCACTGGTGGCCGAGGCCAAGTCCATCCGGCCTGACCTGCTGGTGTGCGTGGACCACGAGGGCGGGCGCGTGCAGCGCTTTCGCACCGACGGCTTCACGCACTTGCCGCCCATGCGCGTGCTGGGCGAGCAGTGGATGCGCGATGCCATGGCCGCCACCGATGCAGCCACCGCCGTGGGTTATGCGCTGGGCGCCGAGTTGAGGGCCTGTGGCGTGGACCTGAGCTTCACGCCCGTGCTGGATCTGGACCACGGCCCCAGCGGCGTGATCGGTGACCGTGCCTTCCACCGCGATGCCCGCGTGGTGACGCTGCTGGCCAAGAGCCTGATGCACGGCCTGCTGCGCGCCGGCATGGCGAACTGCGGCAAGCACTTCCCGGGCCACGGCTACGTGGCGGCCGACAGCCATGTGGACGTGCCGGTGGACCGCCGATCGCTCAAGGCGATCCTTGCCGATGACGCACAGCCCTACCAGTGGCTGTCCACCAGCCTGACCGCCGTGATGCCGGCCCATGTCGTCTATCCCAAGGTGGACGCACTGCCCGCCGGCTTCTCGCCACGTTGGCTGCAGGACATCCTGCGTGGCCGCCTGGGGTTCACGGGCGCGATCTTCAGCGACGACCTGACCATGGAAGGTGCGCGTCATCTGGAAGGCCGACCGCTGAGCTACGTGGACGCCGCACATAGGGCCCTGCAGGCCGGATGCGACATGGTCCTGATGTGCAACCAGTCGCAGGTGGACGGCGGACGGGCGCTGGACGAACTGCTGGACGGGCTGTGGGCTCGCCAGGCCGACGGCCGTTGGGCGCCAGAGATCGACAGCGAGGCCCGACGCCTGGCGTTGCTGCCCCAGACCGTGCCGTGGACCTGGGACGAACTGATGCGCGAACCTGTGTACCAGCAGGCGTTGAACCTGCTGACCTGACCTGCCGGGC
>JAJTDM010000012.1:2310-132121 GCA_021300575.1 Rubrivivax sp. | reverse complement strand
CAAAGTGACAAGGACCAGCAGCCCAATACACTGGCTCGGTCTACAACCGATTGGCGCTCCGCGCGCCACCAAAGTCAGGTCGCTCCAGGCTCATACCTGAATTGGAAAAGACTCACACTGCCGGCCCGAAACGGTCACTGCATACGCCAGCCCGAGCCGTCGGTCTTGTGGAAGAGCAGACCACCGTACGAAGGTCTCTCACGCAGACGGCCAACAGGTCAGCGACTCGTGTTGTTCCTCGCTGTTGAAGCCGGCGTCAGATGGAGCCGTTTGCCGGCCCTTCCGTGAGCCGGTTGGAAGTGGCGTAAGTTGCCGACCGGATTGGCGTTTCAGGCACTATTGCCGGCGCAGACATCGGCCGGCAGATGGTTCAAGCTAACGCCGGTACCAACAGCATGTCGGTAGCGGGTGCCCAGCACAAGCTGCTGGTGGTGCTGTTGGGCGACAAGACCTACGAGCCGGTGGCCGCGACCCTGTCAACGGCCATCTTGAAGCCCGACCATCCGCTCAAGGACACGTATCCAGCCTCAACGTTCAACGAGTGGCTGACGATGCGACTGGCCAAAGAGGTGGGCTTGAAGGTGCCCAAGGTCTTCCTGCGCTACGTGCCCGAGCCGGTCTACCTGATTGAGCGCTTCGACCGCATCGTGGGAAAGCGCAAGCCGGGCCGCTCAAAGAAGGACCAGAGCACGCCTGCCACCCCGCCTGTCCAGCGCCTGCACGTCATCGACGCCTGCCAGCTGCTGGGCCTGGACCGGGTGTTCAAGCACAGTGCGGCCACGCTGGAGTCACTGGCAGAGGTGGTCAAGCGCTGCACCAGCAAGCTGGCCACGCGCATCGCACTGTTTCGCTGGTTGGTGTTCAACATCCTGGTCGGCAACGACGACGCGCACTTGAAGAACCTGAGCTTCTTCGTCACGCCCGAGGGCGTCGAACTCGCACCCCACTACGACTTGCTGGCGACTGGGGCGTACCACACGCGTGCGGTGGCGGATGCGAATGGCTTCTGGGCGCGCGTGCCACTGAGCTATGCGCTTCCAGGAGCCGGCCACTTTGCCGATGTCACCCGAGAGGCGGTGCTGACTGCCGCGAAGGTCTTGGAGCTGCCCACCAAGACTGCCGAGCGCGTGCTCGACGAAACCCTGGAGCGTTTGCAGCGCGGCTTCGCTGTGTTGAAGGCCGAGCACGGCGCTATCGGCCGGGCCATCCAGGAGCAGGCTCCCCGGGTCCCCGAAGGACAGGCTTACTGCTATGCCACTGAGACGTGGTTGTTGCGCATCATCGACCACATGATCATTGGCGAGATGGTGCCAAAGCTCTCGCGCAGCGCAAACCGCGTGGCCCCTATGCCAGTACACAGACCCTGAACGGGCCCGTGTCGACGGCCCCCACCTGGGTCTCCTCCTGGTGGGATCGGAACAGCCTTTGATCCTACGAAGGAAGGTCGAGGGTCGCTTCCAGCCCCGGACCCGCGTTGCGGAAGCGAAGCTCGCCCCCATGGGCCCGGGCGACGGCGCGGCACAGGTAAAGGCCCAGGCCCACCCCGCCTGTGCTGCGCTGGCGCGCTGCGTCGGGGCGGTGGAAGGCCTCTCCAAGACGGCCGAGCTGGGCCTCCTCGATGCCGGGGCCGAAGTCCCGCACCACCAGTCGCAAGCGGCCGTCGACCTGCGACGTGGACAACTGCGGCGCGGTCGCGGCGGCCCCGCCGTGTCGCAGGGCGTTGTCGATCAGGTTGCGCAGCAGCAGTCGCAGGCGCACGGGGTCGAGCGGCGCCTCGGGAAGATCGGGCTCCAGCTGCAGCAGCAGTCCGGCGGAGGAGAAGCGCTCCTCCACCACGTCGTGCACCAGCGTGTTCAGGCTGCAGGACTCGCGCTGCAGGGCCCGGTGCCCCTGCGCCAGCCGCTCGCTCTCGAGCAGGTCGCTGATCAGGTCACCCATTTCCTCGAGATCGTGCAGCAGGGCCTCGCGCGCCGCGCCCCCGACCACCAGTTCGGCGTTGAGTCGCGCCCGTGTCAAGGGTGAGCGCAGTTCATGGCTGACCGCCAGCAGCAGTTCGCGCTTGGCATCGAGCATCGCCCGGATGTCCTGCGCCATGGCATTGACCTGGGTCGCCAGTTCACCCAGCTCGTCCTGGCGACGGACGGGGATCGGGTGGTCGAACAGGCCCTGCCCGAAGCGCTGCGCACCGGCGCGCACGTCATCCAGCGGCCGGACCAGGTGCCGCACGAGGCCGTAGGCCAGGGCCGTCAGCAGCAGCAGGCCGCCCAGGGTCAACCAGCCGATGCCCCGCGGCCCGTCGGCCCAGTCGCGATCACCGAGTCCGAAGACGATGCGGTGCCCGTCTGCGGTCTCGCGCCTCAACAGTCGGGGGTTCTCGTCGTCCGCGGTCTCGTGGCCATGCCAGTGACGCTGCCGGGGGTGGGAATCGAACTGCGTGACCGGGCCTTCGATGCGCACCGACAGTGGCAGCCGTTCTGCGAGCGCCCGGGCCCGTGCCGGATCCGGCGGCGTGCCGATCTCGGCCGCCAGGCGGTCAACGTAGTCCACGACGATCGGCCGCAGCAGCGCGTCCCAGCCTGCCGACAGCGCGCGCTGCATGCCCGCGACGAAGATGGCCGTCGTGGCCAGGGCCATCAGCACGAAGAGCAGGACCAGCCGGATGCGCAGCGAAGCCAGCAGGGCCCGCAGCCGGGTCGCGGCCCTCACGCCGCGGCTCCGGCAAAGGTGTAGCCGGCATTGCGCAGCGTCTTGATGCAGTCCAGCGGTTCGAGCTTGCGGCGCAGGCGGCTCACCAGGATGTCCACGGCCCGCGTGTGCAGGTCGGCCTCATGACCGCGCAGTCTATTGAGGATCTCGTCCCGGTCGAAGACCCTTCCGGGCTCACGCGCCAGCATCGCCAGCAGGTCGAACTCGGCCCCGGTCAGCTCCACCAGCTCGCCCAGGCGCTGCACCTGGCGGCGCGGGAGGTCGATCGCCAGGCCCTCGAAGGCCAGCCGTGCCGCCGCGCCCGGGGGAGTGCTGCGCGCCCGGCGCATGATCGTCTGCAGCCGGGCCGCCAGCTCGCGCGGCTCGAAGGGCTTGGGCAGGTAGTCGTCGGCACCGAGCTCGAGGCCGACGACACGGTCCATGACATCCCCTCGGGCCGTGAGCATCAGGATGGGCACGTCGCTCTCCTTGCGGATCGTGCGGCAGACCTCGAACCCGTCCATTTCAGGCAGCATGACGTCCAGGATCACCGCGTCGTAGCCGCCCTCTCGCAGCCGGGCCAGGCCCAGGCCGGGCCGCACGGCGCTGTCGAGCCGCAGGTCAAAGCGGAGCAGGTACTCGGCCAGCGGAGCCGAGAGTCGTTCGTCGTCGTCGATCAACAGGATGTGGCGCATGAGCGCAATGCTCCCAGCAGCGGCGCCGGTGCGCAAGGGCGGCCGGCGTGCGCATCATGCACCTGGGCGGCGCTCAGGACCGCCAGAAACCATGGCCGCGCCGGTCCAGCCATGCGCGCAGGTTCGCCTGCTGCTCGGGCCGGAGGCTGTCGTAGAAGTCCGCCAGGGCGCCGATGGTGCGCGGGCTGTCGCCGCGCAGCAACTGCGTCTTCTCGTCCACCCAGGTCTGGGCGCGGGCCCGGTCGAGGCGCTCGCCCCCGACCAGGGCGCGAAGTTCGGCGCGGGGATCCGCGAGGCCCGCCACCACGGTGTTGCGATGCTCGCGCAACTGGTCGAAGGCCGCGCCGAGCTTGAGCTTCTGGCCCGCGTCCAGCTGCAGCTCCTTGCCGGCGCGGTCCAGCAGGCGTTCGCGCCACTTGGCCGCGTCTTCCTGGCTGAGCTGCGAACGATGCGAGCCCTCGTGCCGATGGCCGCAGGCCGACAAGCCGCCGAGCAGCACGGCGCCGCTGACGACGCCGATGAGGGTGCGCTTGATCCAGGTCTTCATGAACTGCTCCTTGGGCGTTGGCCCGATGTGTTGACAGGCCTGCATCGTGCCGACGCCCCGCCGGGCCGTCCTTTCGTGGCGGTATCGCCGTGTATCAAGATGTTTCACGGCAGGGCGCCCGGGCCGTCACCCGTGCCCGTCATGCCGATTGACGATGCAGGTCGTTGGGCTCGGGCGGGTTCTCAGGCTTGCCAGGCCTCACAGCCAGCCTCGCGCAGCGCGATGGCCCTCAGGCGCCGGTGGCTGTCGTCGTGGACAGGCTTCAGTCCAAGCTGGATGCGAAGCGCAAGGTGCTCAGTCTGAGCGAGAGGGGAACTCCCAGGCAGCCCCCTCAGCGCATCCAGCGCGCCGCCGCCTCCAGCAGGCCCTGACGCACTTGCTGCTGACGCGCCGGGTCGGTGTGGCCGCAGGCCAGCCGGCACATCCAGTCCGTGGGCGACTCGAAGTCGCAGTGGGAGGCGCCCGCGATCAACTCGTCGCGCCACAGCGCCGGCAGCGCGCCGGCCCAGGGGGCGGCCACCGCTTCGGCATTGCAGCGGGAAGGCGGCGCACGCAGCAACAGGGCCTCGGTGCGCAGGCTTCTCGCCGCCGCCAGCCCCAGGCGCTCAGCCTCGTCGGGCAGCGTGCGGTCGAACGGGTCCAGCCCGACATAGCCGACCACGCCGGGCGTGTGGGCTGCCAGCAGACTGGACAGAGCGCCTGCGGAAAAGCCCACCAGCATGACGCGCTCCACGGGCGCGCCGAAGGCTTCGCCTCCACGCAGCGACCCCACCAGCGCGGCCAGGGCGCGGGCATTGCAGCGGAAGTCGAAGGTGCAGGGCAGGTCCGGCGTCAGCGTCAGCACGCCCGCATCGGCCAGCGCCTGCGCATGCCCCGCCAGCGTGCGCCGACTGCGCGTGAAGCCGTGCGAGAGGATGGCCACCCCGCGCAGCGGGCCGGCAGCGGGGTAGACGTCCAGCGTGACGCGGTGGCCGTCGAGCTCGTGCACCTGGGTCTGGACCTGCGCTGGAGTGGGCGTCCGCAGGGAGGGCGGCTCAGCAGGCGCGGCCGCGGCGGCCGTGGTGATCAGGGCCGCGGCCACACCCGCTCCCGCCAGCGCGAGGCACCTCCGGCTTCCACGGCGAACCCAGTTGCTCATGCCGGCATTGTCGGCGGACCGGGCCGCTGCAGCCCACCTGATCCGCCCCGGGTAAAGTGGAAATGGCCGGAGAGCGATGCATGACCCACCTGACCGAACTGGAAACCCCCGCTGCCCTCATCGACGTGCAGCGGATGCAGCACAACATTGCGCGCATGCAGCAGCGGCTCGATGACCTGGGCGTGAGCTTCCGTCCCCACGTCAAGACCTCCAAGTGCCGGAGCGTCGTCCAGGCCCAGCTCGCTGCTGGAGCCCGGGGCATCACCGTCTCGACGCTGAAGGAGGCCGAGCAGTTCTTCGCCGCCGGCATCGAGGACATCCTCTACGCGGTGTGCATCGTGCCGGGCAAGCTGGCGCAGGTGCTGGCGCTGCGCCGCCGCGGCTGCGACCTGAAGATCATCACGGACAGCGTGGAAGGGGCCGAGGCCATCGTGCGCTTCGGCCGCGAGCATGGCCAAGCGCTGGAGGTGTGGATCGAGGTCGATGTGGACGGGCATCGCTCCGGCGTGGTGCCTGATGCGGATGCACTGCTGACGATCGGCCGTGTGCTGCATGGGGGCGGCATGCGCCTGGGTGGCGTGATGGCGCATGCGGGATCCAGCTATGACCTCGACGACCTCGAAGCCCTGCGCCGCATTGCGGAGCAGGAACGTGCCGGCACCGTGCTCGCGGCCGATCGGCTGCGCCAGGCGGGTTTGCCTTGTCCGGTGGTGAGCGTTGGCTCCACGCCGACCGCGCTGTCGGCGCAGTCCTTGTCGGGCGTCACCGAGGTACGGGCGGGTGTCTATGTCTTCTTCGACCTGGTGATGCACAACATCGGCGTGTGCTCCCTGCAGGATTTGTCCTTGTCGGTGCTGACCACCGTGATCGGGCATCAGCCGGAAAAGGGTTGGGCGATCGTCGATGCGGGATGGATGGCGATGAGCCGTGACCGCGGCACGCAAAAGCAGAAGCAGGACTTCGGCTACGGACAGGTGTGCGACGAGACGGGCACGCCCATCGAGGGGTACGTGATGGACGGTGCCAACCAAGAGCATGGCATCGTCTGCTGCAGGGTCGCTGCGGACCCGGACATCGCCCGTCGATTCCCCGTGGGCATGCGGCTGCGGATCCTGCCGAACCACGCCTGTGCCACCGGCGCGCAGCATCCGGCCTACCAGGCCATGCTGCCGGACGGACAGGTGCAGACCTGGCCGCGCTTCTATGGTTGGTGATGCGGTGTCGAGCCCACTTCACTTGGGTGCCACACCCCCAAGCTCCTGCGAAATTCGCCGCACGGCCTTGGCCAGCAGTTGCTGTGCTGCCGCCCGGCTCATCCTGGCGTCGCGTTGCGTCAGATAGGGCATGTTGAGACTGGCGATGGCGCCGGCATGCTGGCCGTCGAATATCGGGTAGGCAATGTCGACGATGCCTTGCACGGTGTCGCTGGGCACCTCTTCAAAGCCTCGCTCTCGAAGCTGATCCAGTCGCCCGGAAAGCGCCTGGCGTGAGACGCGAGTGGGACGGGCCAGTTCGACCATCTCGTCCAGCAGCCTGTCTCGCAGGCCGGCGGGCTGGAAGGCGGTGATCACGCGGGCCGAGGTCCTGTCCGCACGAAAGGGGAAGTGAGAACCCAGCCGCACGCTGAACCCCAGCGGCTCCGGACTGGGGATCGACGCGACGACCACCAAGCGTCTGTCAACGTGCACGCTCAGATGCAAGGCTTGGCGCGACGCTTGGGCAACTTCCTCCATCACCGGCAAGGACACCGTGAGCAGATCGCGCGCGGGCACCTGACCCACGCCAAGATTGAACAGCCTCAGCGACAGCCGGTGCAGGCCGGCTTCACGCAGCACGTAGCCCTGGTCGACCAGCACCTCCAGCATCCGGTAGATCTCGCTGGCCGATCGCTCCAGTGCGAGCGACAGCTGCTGCAAGGTCATGGGAGCAGAGGCTGCTGCCAGGCACTCCAGGATCTCCAGCCCCTTCTCGAGCGCCGGAGCCTTGTAGGTGCGCCGGCTTCTGGGGGATGAGGAGGCAGAGGCTTTCGAGCCCGGCTTCTTTGCTTGTGCCATTCGGACCAGTCTAGACCAAGCCACTTCAGGGTATTCACGGGTCCGATTCACCAGACGCAGTCTTGTATCTCGGCCACAAGGGTTTTATATTTGAAGCGACTTTTCATAGATCAATCGACGTCGTTACCGTCAACGAGGGGGCATCCACATGGGGAGAGTGCTGACGGACGAACAGGTGGAAGCCTACCGTCGAGACGGGATTCACTTTCCAGTCGAAGTGATGTCTGAGGCGGAAGCGGGCGGTCTGCTGTCTCGTTTCGAAGCTGCGGAGGCGCTTCATGGTGGCCGGCTGCCTGCCCGGATCAACCAGAAGCCGCACCTGCTGCACCCATGGATGAACGAGTTGATCCGGCACCCCCGCATCCTGGATGCGGTCGAGGATGTCCTGGGCCCCGATTTGCTGTGCTGGGGAGCGCAGTTCTTCGCGAAGAATGCCCGTGACCCGTCTTACGTTTCCTGGCACCAAGACGGCACCTACTGGGGACTGTCGTCGCCTGATGTCGTCACGGCCTGGGTCGCGCTGACGCCTTCGGTCACTGAGAACGGATGCATGCAGGTGGTGCCTGGTACCCATCGCTCGCAAGTCGAGCATGTGGACACCTTCGCCGACAAGAACCTGCTCTCACGCGGGCAGGAGATCCAGGTCAGCGTCAAGCCGGAAGATGTGGTGCCGGTGGTGCTGCGGCCCGGCCAGATGTCGCTGCACCATGTGCTGATCTTCCACGGGTCGGAGCCCAACACGGCCGACTACCGCCGGGTGGGTTTCGCCATCCGCTACATCCCGACCCACGTGAGGCAGCTCAACGCGCCGAGGGAAAGCGCCATGCTGGTGCGTGGGGTCGACCGGTACGATTACTTCGACCTGGAGTTGCCACCTGAGGCCGACATGCATCCGGACGCCGTGGCCAGACACGCCGCCGTCGTCGACCGCCAATTGAAGATCTTGTATGCCGGGTCAGCCAAGCCCGGCAAACTCGGTGCCGGCATCGCCCGTTGAGGGTGGTGTCGAGTTTGTGAGGACCCAAGGGGCTCCATCCCTGCCCCGTCAACCGGAGGAGACCATGACCCATCATTTCCCCACGCGGCGAACCGCCCTGGCCGTCGGCGCCGGACTGGCCGCCGGCGCTGTCCTTCCTGCCAAGTCGCAGGAGACGATCCGCATCCGCTTCGCGCACTCTCTGTCCTCCACGGAGCCGGCCCATCTGGCGGCCGAGTTCTTCGCGAAGAACGTGGCTGCCCGCACCAACGGTCGGGTTCAGATTCAGGTCTTTCCCGGTGAACAGCTGGGCCCGGGCAAGGAGGTCAACGAGATGATCCGCCAGGGGGCCAACGTGATGAACATCACCGACCCGGGCTACCTCTCGGACTTCGTGCCGGACATCGGCGTGCTCAACGGGCCGTATCTGGTGCGCACCGTCCAGGAGTACGAGAAGCTGCTCGCGTCTGACTGGTTCAAGGCTACCGAGCGGCGCCTGGAGCAGGCCGGCTTCAAGCTCATCATGGCCAACGGCTACTTCGGTCAGCGACACCTCATCGCCGACAAGCCCGTGCGCTCCCCGGCGGAGATGGCCGGGATGACGGTGCGGGTGCCGCCCAACACGATGTGGATCGAGACCTTCAAGGCCATGGGCGCGCGGCCCACCACCGTGCAGTGGTCTGAGGTCTACGGTGCACTGCAGCAGAACGTGGTGCAGGCGGCCGAGGCGCCGCTTGGGTCGCTTTGGGGTGCGAAGCTGCATGAGGTCCGCAAGGTGATCTCGACCACGGGCCACTTCACCGCCTTCACGATGTGGCCGATGAACATCAACTTCTTCAACCGGCTTCCCGCCGATGTCCAGAAGGTGCTGCTGGAGGAAGGCACGAAGGGCGGTGCTGAGCAGACAAGGTTGACGCTGTCGTTGAATGACGACTTCGTGGCCAGGCTCAAGGGTGCGGGCGTGAGTTTTGTCGATGTCGACAACGCAGCCTTCCAGCGCGCCACGGCATCGGTCTACAAGGCGTTTCCGAAGTGGACGCCGGGTCTGCACGACACGGTGATGGCGGCGCTCAGGAAGTGAGCATGCACCGCGGTCTCGCGACGCTGGCCGACCGGTTCGAGGAACTTGTCGCCGCCGCCGCGATGGTGGTCATCATCGCGTCGGTCGGCTGGGGTGTGATCACGCGTTATGTGACCGCACAGCCCGCCGCGTGGGCCAGCGAGATCGCCACCCTCGCGTTCGCCTGGGTGATCTACTTCGGCGGGGCCGCCTGCATCAAGTACCGGCTGCTCCCGTCGATCGAGATCCTGACCGACCGGCTGCCGCCCGCGCTGCAGCGGGCTGCGCGCTGGTTCAACCACTGCCTGCTGCTCGGCTTCTTCGCCTTCATGACCTGGTTCGGCGTCCGGTTCGCGATCGACACATGGTCGAGCCCGAGCCCGGTGCTGCGGATGCCGCAGACCTTCCTGTACGGCCCGGTGGCGTTCTGCTCGGCGCTGATGGCGATCCGCTACCTGCAGGTCATGGCCGGCCGCCGCTGGGAGACCGACGAGACCCGGGAGACCCATGCTGGTTGACTGGGTGCCCGGCATCGTGATGCTGGTGCTGTTCGCGCTCGGTACGCCGGTGGCGTTCGCTATCGCAATCAGCGCGCTGTCGTTCTTCCTGGTCGACGGCGAGGTACCGCTGAACATCTTCGTGCAGAAGATGGTCACGGCCACCGATTCCTACCCGCTGCTGGCGATCCCGTTCTTCGTGCTGGCCGGCGCCATCATGAACCGGGCCGGCATCACCCGGAAGCTGCTGAACCTGGCCGACGCGATGGTCGGCCACATGACCGGGGCGCTGGCCCAGATGTGCACCGTGCTCGCCACGCTGCTGGGCGGCCTCACCGCCTCGTCGAGCGCCGACGCGGCGATGCTGGCCAAGGTCCTGGGCCCCGAGATGACCCGGCATGGCTACAGCCGGGCGTTCGCGGCGGTCATCACCTCGTGCTCGTCGATCATCGCCTCGCTGGTCCCGCCGTCGATCGGCCTGATCATTTACGGGTACATCGCCGATGCGTCGATCGGTCGGCTGTTCATCGGCGGGATCGTGCCGGGGCTGATGATCATGGTCTCGCTGATGGTCGTGACTGCGGTGATCTCGAAGCGGCGCGGCTACCTGCCGCTGCGCACGCACTTCGCCGGGGGTACCGAGGTGCTGCGGTGCCTGCGCGACGCGCTCTGGGCGCTGTCGATCCCGGTGTTCATCGTGGTCGGCATCCGCTACGGCATCTTTACGCCCACCGAGGCCGGGGCGATCACGGTGCTGTACGTGATCCTGGTCGGCCGGTACGCTTACCGGTCACTGCAGTGGCGCGAGCTGCCGAAGCTGCTCAAGGAGACCGCCCTCGACACGGCGTCGGTGATGCTGATGGTCTGCGCCGCGTCGGCGTTCGGCTTCTACCTCGCCTGGGAGCGCATCCCGCCGCACCTCGCCGCCTGGCTGGTATCGCTGACCCGCGACCCGACCACGCTGCTGCTGTTGATCAACCTGATGCTGATCGTGCTGGGCACCGCGATCGAGGGCACCTCGGCGCTGATCATCCTCACGCCGATCTTCGTGCCGATCCTGACCAAGCTCGGCATCGATCCGGTGCACTTCGGCGTGGTGCTGGTGGCCAACCTCACCATCGCGGGGGTGACGCCGCCGGTCGGCCAGATGATGTTCATCAGTTCGCAGGTGCTGAAGGTGCCGGTGGACGACTACACGATCGAGGTGCTGCCGTTCCTGGGCGCCATGATGGCGGTGCTGGTGCTGCTGTCGCTGTTTCCGCAGCTCGTCCTGTGGCTGCCCAACCTCATGTACGGGACGTGAGCGCGCGAGGAGCAGCATGAGATACCGGGCAGCCGTTCTGCATGCGATGGGCGCACGGCATTCGATCGAGGAGGTCGAGTTGCAGCCGCTGGCCCCGGGCGATGTGCTGATCCGCTTGCACGCAAGCGGTCTGTGCCATACCGATCTCGAGGTGATCGAGGGGGCGCTGCCCTATCCGCTGCCCATCGTGCTGGGGCATGAAGGGGCGGGCGTGGTCGAGCAGGTGGGCGCCGCCGTGACCCATGTGAAGCCCGGAGACCATGTCGTCTGTTCCTGGAATCCGCACTGCGGACATTGCTTCTACTGCGAGCGCGACCAGCCGATCCTGTGCGAGCCGTTCACCCGTCACCAGCCGGCCGGGCGACTGCTTGATGGCGGCTCGCGCTACAGGCTGGCAGGTCATCGACTTCTGCATCACTTTTCCACCACCTCGACGCATGCGCAGTACACCGTGGTGCCTGAGTCCGGCGCGATCGCCGTGCCGCGCGGTATCCCCTTCGACCGCGCCTGCCTGATCGGCTGCGGCGTGATGACCGGTGTCGGGGCGGCGGTGAGGCTCGCCAAGGTGGAGGCGGGGTCGACGGCGGTGGTGGTCGGTTGCGGAGCGGTCGGCCTGCACGCCATCCAGGGCGCACGCTTGCAGCAGGCCGACGCCATCGTCGCGATCGATCGCGACCCGGCGCGGCTGGCGCTGGCCCGCATCTGCGGCGCGACGCATCTGCTCGGGCCGGCCCAGGGTGACGCTGCCTCTCACATCGATGCCGTCAAGGCGCTGACGGCGGGTCGTGGTGCGGACTTCGTCTTCGAGTGCGCAGGCGCAGAGGCCGCCCTGCAGTTGTCGCTCGATTGCACCCGCCCGGGTGGAAGCCTCACCATACTGGGCAAGGTCAATGTCGACAAGAAGGTGTCGCTGCGCTTCGGCTCGATGATGGGCGAGCGGCGCATCGTGCGCTCGAGCTACGGTGGCGCGCGTCCGCGGCGCGACTTTCCCTGGCTGGCGCGCCTGTACCTCGATGGGCGGCTGAAGCTGGACGAACTCATCACGCAGCGTCTGCCGCTGGAGCGTATCGACGAGGGCTTCGATGCCATGCGCCTGGGCCGCACCTTGCGCACGGTGCTGGAGATCGCGCATTGACTTGTCTTGCCGCTGGGGCCCGGCCCCTCCTGCGCCTTCAACCCGTGTCAAGCTACCCCGCAAGATGAGCCCGACGCGTGTCATGCCAGGCCTGGGGCCGGGGCGGCATCCGCCCCTGCAGCCGGGCTGGGTCGACGCCCCGCACCACCACGTCTCGCTGGGTGACTTCCGCCTGGAGTCGGGAGAGTCGATCCAGGACTGCCATGTGACCTACGTGGTCCACGGGCCGCAGCGGGGCCCCGGCTTGCCGGCAGCGGATGTGCCTGTGGTCCTGGCCTTGTCGGCCATCGGGTCCCATCACCACCGGCTCGACATGCTGATCGGCCCGGGCCTTGCGCTGGATACCCGGCGCTACGCGGTGGTGGCGGTGGACGCGCTGGGCAATGGCCTGGCCTCCTCGCCCTCCAACGCCGCTGCCCAGCCCGGCCATGCCTTCCCGCGCTTCACGATCCGAGACATGGTGGCCAGCCAGGCCGCTGTGCTCGACGCGTTGGGGGTCGACACCCTGCACGCGGTGGTGGGGGCGTCGATGGGGGGCATGCAGGCCTTGCAGTGGGCGGTGTCTTGTCCCTCACGCGTGGCCCGGGTGGCAGCCATGACACCCATGGCGCGCACCACGCCGTGGGCTGCCGCTGTGAATGAGTGCTCGCGCCGTGCGCTGGCTGTCGGCGGGTCTCGGCCGTGGGACGCCTGGGTGCCGCTGATGCAGTTGCTGGCAGGGCGGACACCGGTTCAGGTGGATGCTGCGTTCGACAGTGCCGAGGCGGTGATCCGGTGGATTGGGCAGTGGACCGAGGCCTGGGCGGCCCAGGGGTTCTCTCCGATCGACTGGCTCTACCAGTCCTGGGCGTATGACGCGCATGACGTGGGGGGTACGCCAGGCTTCGGCGGCGACACCGCCGCGGCACTGGCCTCGATACGTGCCCGCACCCTGGTGGCGGCACCTGCGTTGGACTTGTACAACCCGGCACCGGCAGCCCGATGGGCCGCCGACAGGATTGCGGGGGCGCGCTTTGTGGAACTGGACACTGACTGGGGCCACCAGTCGGCCAGCGCCGCAGATGCGGCCAGTGTCAGGCGGCTTGACGAAGAGATTGCGGCGCTGCTGTCGGCCTGACACCGGTGTGTGATCAGCATCAATACGGTGCTCTTCCCGCAGTGCACACTGAGACGGGTGTCCATCCGCGTGAAAGTCAAGGTGCTGGGTTCGGGCTGTAGCAAGTGCCGCAGCACGGCCGGCCTCATCGAGCGCACCGCCCGCGATGCGGGCATCGCGGTCGAGATGATCAAGGTCGAGAGGCCCGACGAGATCCAGGCCTACGGGGTCCGCGCCACACCGGCCGTGGTCATCGCGGACCGGGTGGTCCACAGTGGCGGCATTCCGTCGCATGAAACCGTGCGCACCTGGTTCGAGCCCGCGGGAGTCGGGTTCCTGAACCATCCGACGCGGTTTCTCTTCTTCACCGGCAAAGGCGGGGTGGGCAAGACCTCGCTGTCAAGCGCTGCGGCGTTGACGCTGGCCGATGCCGGCAAGCGGGTGCTGCTGGTGAGCACCGATGCGGCGTCCAACCTGGACGAGATGCTCGGCATCGAGTTGCGCAACACGCCCGTTGCAGTCCCGGGCGCGCCCGGCCTGTCGGTGCTCAACATCGACCCCGACAACGCCGCGCAGGCCTACCGCCTGCGGGTGCTGGCGCAGATGGAGGCGAGCGCCACGGCGGAGGAGCTGTCGACGGTGCGTGAGCAACTGTCGGGCGCCTGCACCACCGAGATCGCCTCCTTCGACGAGTTCTCGGCCCTGCTGGCCGAAGGCGCCGCGTCCTGGGACCACATCGTCTTCGACACGGCGCCCACCGGCCACACCTTGCGCCTGCTCAGCCTGCCCCAGGCGTGGACGGGCTTCCTGAACGGCAACGACCGCGGTGCCTCGTGTCTCGGGCCCCATTCGGGCCTGAAGATGCAGGAGGCGCGGTTCAAGGCCGCGCTTGATGCCCTGGGCGACGCGGCGCAGACGACCGTGGTGCTGGTGACGCGGCCCGACCGCGGTGCCATTGCAGAGGCGGCGCGCACTTCGGCCGAGTTGCGCGAACTGGGTCTGGACAACCAGCGCCTGGCCGTCAACGGCGTCTTCCGCGCCAGCGACCGCAGCGATGCCGTCGCCTGCGCCCTCGAAGACCGGGGTCAGCAAGCGCTCCAGGACATGCCCACGCCCCTGCGCGAGCTGCCGCAGGACCAGGTGCCGCTGCGCCCGTTCGACACGGTGGGCCTGCCTGCGCTGCGCGCCCTGCTGGCCCCCGGCCCCGCGCCCCTGGCCCTCCAGACGGCGCCCCCCGCAACGCCCGGTGACCCGCTTCCCGGCCTGGCGCAGCTGGCCGATGACCTGGCCGCGGCCGGGCACGGCCTGATCATGGTGATGGGCAAGGGCGGCGTGGGCAAGACCACCATCGCCGCAGCCCTGGCGATCGGCCTGGTGCAGCGGGGCCACACCGTGCACCTGAGCACCACCGATCCTGCGGCGCACCTGGCCGGCACGCTGGAGGGCGACCTGCCGGGCTTGAAGGTCAGCCGCATCGACCCGAAGGTCGAGACGCAGCGCTACATCGACAAGATCATGGCGGCCAAGGCCCCCCGGCTGGACGCGCAGGAGCAAGCACTGCTGCTGGAGGACCTGCAGTCGCCCTGCACCGAGGAGGTGGCGGTGTTCCATGCGTTCTCGCGCATCGTCAGCGAAGGCCGCAGCGCCTTCGTCGTGCTGGACACCGCACCCACCGGGCACTCGATGCTGCTGATGGACGCCACCGGTGCATACCACCGGCATATGACCCGCGAGTTCGAAGGCCCTGGCGCTGCGCGCATCGTCACGCCGCTGATGCGGCTGCAGGACGGCGCGTACACGAAGATCATCCTGGTGACACTGCCCGAGGTGACGCCGGTCTCCCAGGCGGCCGCGCTGCAGGACGACCTGCGGCGTGCCCACATCGAGCCCTATGCCTGGGTGCTCAACCAGAGCCTGCTGGCGGCTGGCACGCACGATGCTTTGCTGCAGGCCCGGCTGGCGGGTGAACGCAAGCAGATCGAGCGCATCGCTGCAGGCCTTGCCCGGCGCCTGTATGCACTGCCGTGGCTGACGAGGCCGCCGATCGGGCTGGAGGCGTTGTCCAAGCTGGTGGGCGCAGCGGCGGCTGCCGGCGTGGCGACCTGACTCACCTTTCCGATCCCGAGGTTCTTCTTCTTCGGATTCGCCGCCACGCGGCCCGACACTTACCCGGAAGTTGGCCGCCCGCGCACCACGCCGTCCCGCACCAGGGCGGCGATGTCGTCCTGGCCGTAGCCCAGTTCCGTCAGCAGTTCCTGCGTGTGTTCCCCCACGCCGGGGGGCGGCGCTCGCAGCGGCAGCCGCTGCCCGTCCATCGTGATGGGCAGCAGTGCGGTACGGGTGGTCACCTCGTGCCCCGCGCTGCTGGCGTCGGCGGGCAGCGTCACGGGGGCCAGGCCGCCGGTGCTGCCCAGATGGGGGTCGTCGAACAAGTCTTCCGGCCGGGTGATGGGCGCATAGGGCAGGCCGTTCTTCTCGAACCGGGCCGCCAGCTCGCGGGCGCTGAAGGCGCCGAAGCGTTCGCGCAGTTGGGGCAGCAGCCAGGCGCGCGCCTGGACGCGCAGGTTGTTGCTGGCCAGCTGCGGATCCGCCTTCCAGGCGGTCCAGCCGAACTCGTCGCACAGCAAGGCCCACTGCGTGTCGCTCACCGCCGCCAGGAAGATCTGCTCGCCCGCTTGCACGGTGAACACGTCGTACAGCGCCCAGGCGCTGATGCGGCTGGGCATGGGCGCCGCCGGCTTGCCCGTGACGGCGTACTGCATCATGTGCTGCGCCACCAGGAGCACGTTGTTCTCGAACAGCGCGCTTTGCACCTGCTGGCCGCGGCCCGTGCGTTCGCGCTGGGCCAGCGCGGCCATCGCACCAATGGCGCCGAACATGCCGCCCATGATGTCGTTCACGCTCGTGCCGGCCCGCAACGGGCGGCCTTCCGGGCCCGTCATGTAGGCCAGGCCGCCCATCATCTGCACCACCTCGTCCAGCGCGGTGCGGTGCTCGTAGGGGCCGGGCAGAAAGCCTTTGAGCGACACGTACACCAGCCGCGGGTTCAGCCGCGACAGCGCCTCGTAGTCCAGGCCCATGCGCTGCAAGGTGCCGGCCTTGAAGTTCTCGCTGAAGACATCCGCGCCTGCGGCCAGGCGCAGCACGATCTCGCGCCCACGCGGGCTCTTCACGTCCACCGCCAGGCTGCGCTTGTTGCGATTGAACAGGCTGAAGAAGCCGGCGCCCGAGCCCAGCAGCCGCCGTGTGGCGTCTCCCTCCAGGGGCTCGACCTTGACCACCTCGGCGCCCAGATCCGCCAGGACCATGCCGCAGGTGGGCCCCATCACCATGTGCGTGAACTCCACCACGCGCACCCCGGCAAGGGGCAGGTCCTGGGATGGCGTGGGCGTGCTCATGGGAGGTGTCCTTCCTGGTTTGTCCTGGTGGGCTTGCCGGAGGAGCACACGGGTGCGCACCACGCCAGCCCGGCATAGATCATCAGACCCAGCACCAACCCTGCGGCTGCCGCCTGCAGCGACCATTCAAAGCCTTGGGCCACGCTTGCGGTGCGCGGCAGCACCCAGGCCACCAGCGCCGGCCCCAGGATCTGCCCCAGGCCGTAGCCGGCCGTGAGCAGACCGATGAGCGCCGACGCGTTGCGCGGCCGTAGCCGCCGGGCTTCCTGCATGGCGAACAGGGTGATGGCCGTGAACGGCAGGCCCAGCAGTACGCTGCCGATGGCAAAGCCGGCCAGCGCGGGCCACCACAGACCCAGCATCACCCCCAGGGCCTGCAGGGCATGGCAGGCCATCAGCAGGTGCAGCCGGTTCCAGTGCGCCGGCATGCGCACGGTGATCAGCGCCCCGACCGCCACGCTGATGCCGAAGAGGGGCCAGAACAGGTCCAGCCAGACCGAGTCCGGCAGGGCCTGCCGCGCGATCACGGGCAGGAAGGTGGCGGTGATGATGTAGCCAAAGCCGGCCAGGCCGTAGGCCAGCGTGAGGGCGGCAATGACGCCGCGGGGCGGGGGGCTGTCGTCCGGGGCTGCGCCGGCCGGGGCCTTCACGGCACCCTGCAGCCGCGGCCATGCCAGCAGGGTCAAGGCCAGGGCCAGCAGCGCGAAACAGACCCAGCCCGCCGCAGCGCGCAGGTCCAGCGTCACCATCGCCGTCACGGCGAAGCCGCTGACCGCAATACCCAGGCCGGGGCCGACGAAGATGACGCCGGCCAGCGCGGGCGCGCCCAGCTCGCTCAGCCGCGCCAGGCACCAGCCCGAGACGTACACGAAGACCAGAGCGCTGGCCACGCCCGCGAGACCGCGCCACAGTCCCCACGCCGCCGGCCAGGGCAGGGCCATGCCCAGCGTCAGCAGCACCGTGGCCGCCAGACCAAAGCGCACCATGACGGTGGGCTCCAGCGCCGGGCGGCCCCAGCGGCGCCAGAGCACCGGCTGCAGGGCGCAGCCCATCGCACCCAGCCAATACCCCAGGTAGTTGGCCGAGGCCAGCCAGCTGGCCTCGGGCAGGTCCAGCAGACCGTCGTGCAGCATCAGGGGCAGCAGCGGTGTGAAGGCGAAGCGGCCAATGCCCATGGCGATGGCCAGCGCAAGAAGCCCGGCCAAGGCCACGACAAGGGGGCGGGGGGCGTGGACGGGGTCGGCCTGCACGCATGGATTGTCGGCGCCGCCCGGCACCCACTGCGCATGGCGTAGCGGCGTGGACCGCAAGGGTGTCACGCCTCGCCTGCGCCACTCCGTACCGGCCGCTGAAAGGCTGCCAGCGCCGAGCCCAGGGCCAGCGCCGCGGCGCTGAAGGCGAAGCCTCGGGCCAGGCCGCCCGGGCCGTCGGCAATCCAGCCCACCACGCTGGGCCCGACGATCTGGCCGAAGGCGAAGACGATGGTGAACGCGGCGATGCCTGAAGGCCAGACAGCTGGCGGCAGGTTGTGGCGCACCAGTGCGGTGGTGGAGGCCACGACCGACAGGAACACGCCGCCGAACAACAGGGCGGAGACGAAGGCCACGGCCACCCCGGCGCCGGTCGAGCCGCCCACCAGCGGCAGGGCGGTGGCCAGTGCCAGCAATCCGTTGAGCAGCGACAGCGGCAGCCCGCTGCGGTGGCGTTGCAGCAGCCCGGCCCACAGCCAGGACGAGGCGATGACGCCCAGGCCCAGCAGCACGTAGAAGGCCACCACGGTGCCCGCACCCAGGCCCTGCTCACGCAGCAGGGTGATGATGAAGGTCATGTAGCCGATGTAGCCAATGCCGAACATGCCGTAGCCGGCCAGGCCGAAGGCGAACGGCCGCCAGCTGAAAGGTGCGCGCGGGGCTCCCGGTGCGGGCGGTGCGGCCAGCGAACCCGTGCCTGCGGCCGTGCCCACCGTCAGCAGCAGCGCCAGCGCACCCAGTACGACCCAGGCCACGGGCCAGCCCAGGCCGGCCGACTCCAGCAACGGGGGCACCCCCAGGGCCGAGGCCACGATGCCCAGGCCCACGCCGCCGTAGTACACGCCCAGCAGCAGGCCTGAGCGCTGCGGCGCGCGCTGCGCCAGCCGGGCCGCCAGCAGGCCACCCCCCACGAAGCTGGCCGCGCTGGCCATGCCACAGCCCAGGCGCAGCAGGTAAAGCACCGCGTCATGGCGCGTGACCGCGTGCAAGGCCAGCAGCACGGCGGCGGCCACGCCGCCGGCCAGCATGAAGTGCCGTGCATCGAAGCGCCGCAGCAGGCGCGGTGCCAGCAGCGCCCCCAGCAGGTAGCCCGCGGCGTTGACGGTGTTCATCGCCCCAGCCGTGAAGTAACTCCAGCCCAGGTCGGCGCGCATGGGCGGCAGCAGCAGCGCATAGGAAAAGCGCGCCAGCCCCAGCGACACCGCGGCCGCCAGAGCCAGCGCGGCGGCGATGGCCAGCTCGCCGCCTGGGCCCTTGTCGGGGCCTGTTACCGCGGGTGGGCGGGGGGCTGGGGTGGTACGGCTCATTGACGACGTCGGTGACTGATGCCTCAGCCCACAGCAGTCGCCCGCCGGGCGTCGAGCAGCGCCTGCGCCAACTCCGCAAATCCCTGGCCACGCTCGCCCTGCGTGATCCACGCCGGCCAATGCACCAGTTCGTCGGCAAAGCGCCTGAGATTGGACACGCCCACGCTGATGGGAAAGCGCTCGAACATCACCTGGTCGTTGGTGGAGTCGCCCACATAGACCCAGTGCGCCAGTTCCGCCTGCAGGTCGCGGCCGAACAGCCGGCGCAGCATCCACTGCGCACCCGTCCACTTGCTGTGGTCGCCAAACCAGCCGTTGATGTGGATGGAGCTCACCGTGGCCGTCATGCCCTCCTGCCGCATCACCTCCACCACGGTGGCAATGCCCTGCGGCGGAAGGTGGGTGAATTCGCTGTGGTCGATGGCGATGTCGGTCACACGGCCGGCGCTGTCACGCGCCAGCACCGCGCCAGGCACTTCGCGCACGATGCGCCGTGCCGCAGCCTGCAAGCGCTGGGCGTTGTGCGCCCGCGTGGCGGCGTCCCGCTCATACTCGGTGTGCACTTCGGCCCCGTCGCGCACCAGCGCCACGGCGCCGTTCTCGGCCACCAGGGCGGCCAGGGGCCACTCGCGGGCAAAAGGCTCGCTCCAGCCCAGCGGGCGGCCGGTGATGGCGATGACCGGCAAGCCGGCCGCGTGCAAGGCGTGCAGGGCCTGCAGCGCCGTGGGCTCGATCTGCCCGTCACGGGTGAGCGTGTCGTCGATGTCCGTCATCACGCCATGAAGGCTGCGCAGCGCTTGCAAGGGGGCTTCTCGCAGCGGGCGCGCCGGCTGCGGGGCCTGTGGCGGTGCAGGTTGGCGGGTCATTGCGGCGGATTGTCACGCTCTGGCCGCAGTCGCGAATAGAATCCGTAGCATTCCGAGGAGCGTTGCAACTCCCGCCCAGCCCCTTCCGGGCTCAGGCGCAGGGAGCCAGGCTCGGAATCTTCCTTTGCAACCGCGCTCACCCGCACGTTCGATCCGTGGGTGAGTGAAGCAGGCCTCCTGACTTCGTCTTCCCGGCTCGGGCTGTGGGTTCCTCAACGTTGACAGGAGCTTGACCATGAATGCCGTTCTGAAGCCGCTGCACACCAGCGACTACGCCGTAGCCGACCTCTCGCTGGCCGAGTGGGGCCGCAAGGAGATCAAGATCGCCGAGACCGAGATGCCCGGTCTGATGGCCATCCGCCAGGAGTTCGCTTCCAAGCAGCCGCTCAAGGGTGCGCGCGTCACCGGCAGTCTGCACATGACCATCCAGACCGCCGTGCTGGTGGAGACGCTGCAGGCCCTGGGTGCCGATGTGCGCTGGGCGTCCTGCAACATCTTCTCCACCCAAGACCACGCCGCCGCCGCGCTGGTGGTGCAGGGCACGCCGGTGTTCGCCTACAAGGGCGAGACGCTGGACGACTACTGGGACTACACCCACCGCATCTTCGAGTTCGGCGCTGCTGGGTCGGCCGGTGAAGGCCCCAACATGATCCTGGACGATGGCGGCGACGCCACGCTGCTGATGCACCTGGGCAAGCGCGCCGAGAAGGATGCGTCGGTGCTGAACCATCCCACCAGCGAAGAAGAAACCTGCCTGTACGCCGCCATCAAGGCCAAGCTCGCGCAGGACGCCACCTGGTACAGCCGCAAGAGCGCGCAGATCATCGGCGTGACCGAGGAGACCACCACGGGCGTGCACCGCCTGAAGGAGATGAGCGCTGCCGGCACGCTGATGTTCCGCGCCATCAACGTCAACGACTCCGTCACCAAGAGCAAGTTCGACAACCTGTACGGCTGCCGCGAGAGCCTGGTGGATTCCATCAAGCGCGCCACTGACGTGATGATCGCCGGCAAGGTGGCCGTGGTGGCCGGCTACGGCGACGTGGGCAAGGGCAGCGCCCAGGCGCTGCGCGCGCTGTCGGCCCAGGTGTGGGTGACCGAGATCGACCCCATCAACGCCCTGCAGGCCGCGATGGAAGGCTACAAGGTCGTGACGATGGAATACGCCGCCGACAAGGCCGACATCTTCGTCTCGGCCACGGGTAACAAGAACGTGATCCGCTACGAGCACATGGCCGCCATGAAGGACGAAGCCATCGTCTGCAACATCGGCCACTTCGACAACGAGATCGACGTGGCCGCGCTGGAAAAGTGCCAGTGGGACGAGATCAAGCCCCAGGTCGATCACGTCGTCTTCCCCGACGGCAAGAAGATCATCCTGCTGGCCAAGGGCCGTTTGGTGAACCTGGGCTGCGCCACCGGCCACCCCAGCTTCGTGATGAGCTCCAGCTTCGCCAACCAGACCATCGCCCAGATCGAGCTGTTCACGCACAGCGACTACTACGAGAACGGCAAGGTCTACGTGCTGCCCAAGCACCTGGACGAGAAGGTGGCGCGCCTGCACCTGAAGAAGGTGGGCGCCATGCTCACCGAGCTCACCGAAGAGCAGGCCGCCTACATCGGCGTGCCCAAGCAGGGGCCGTACAAGGCCGACACGTACCGGTATTGAGTGGAGCAGGCGAGAGCCGGGCTGCGCCCGGCCCTCGCCTGGAAGGCCTCCGCGATGCGCTGGCAGCCTTGCAGGCCTGTGCGCTTTCCGGCCGCAATCAGTATAATCGCATCCGAAATAGATCCATTTCGGATGTTTTGCGGATATATTTCGGGTCCATTTCGATGCTTTTGCCCTGAAACCGCTGAAGGTGACTCTCATGGCCGTCAACATCTCCATCAAGTCCGTGCCCGATGAGCTGGCACAGCGCCTGCGCGAACGTGCGGCGCGCAACCACCGGTCCTTGCAGGGCGAGTTGTTGGCCATCCTCGAGAAAGCCACGCTCGAATCCGTGCCCATCGACTCGGCCCCGCCTGCCCCGTCGTTGCGCCAGGCGCGGGTTCAGGGCTGGAAGACGCCCGAGCAGGTCTGGCAGGAGCTTCAAGCCAGCGATTGGTTCCACGATCCTGCATTGCGCAGTGCGCCCAGGGCCGTGGACATCATCCGGGCCGACCGGGACAGCCGCTGATGGCATCCGCACAACCCCGGCGTCTGCACGCGGCAGAACCACCGCCGCGGTGGCGGACTTCGCCATGGGCCGTGGTGGATTGCAGCGTGCTGGCGGCCAAGGTCTGGCACGAGGACAACGCGCACGAAGCGGCCGCGATGCTCACGGGCAGGGAGCTCCAGGCACCGGACCTGCTGATCTACGAGATGGCGAACGTGGCGCGCAACAAGCTCCGCTCGGGTGTCGCCCCAGACATCGCGCGCGCAGGTTTGCAGGCGTTTGAAGACCATCGCATCACCTTGCATGCCGGTGTCTGCACGGCCGTGCTCGGCTTCGCCGCCCGCTACGGGCTGACCGCCTACGACGCGGCCTACCTGGCGCTGGCCGATCAGCTCGCCGCCCCCCTTTTCACTTTTGATCAGCGATTGGCCGAGGCCGCACGAAGGCACTTCGGCGACGCGACCTGAACCCTGAGCGCCGCTGAAAGTGCGGTATGCACCCCATGAACCACTCCACCCCCGTCAGCTTCGAGTTCTTCCCCCCCAACACGCCCGTGGGCGACGCCAAGCTCAAGGACGTGGTGCAGCGTCTGGGCGAGGTGAAGCCCGAGTTCTTCAGCGTCACCTACGGCGCGGGCGGCGCCACGCGCGACAAGACCCTGGCCACCGTCAGCGCCATCGCGGCAGCCGGCTTCGAGGCCGCGCCGCACCTGTCCTGCGTGGGCTCCACGCGCGAGGGCATCGCCGAGATCCTGGCCACCTACCGCACACAAGGCATCCGCCGCCTCGTCGCCCTGCGCGGCGATCTGCCCAGCGGCACGGCCACGGCCGGCGAGTTCCGCTACGCCTCGGAACTCGTCTCCTTCATCCGCGAAACCCAGGGCCCCGACTGGCACATCGAGGTGGCGGCCTACCCCGAATACCACCCGCAGCAGCGCTACGCCGCGCGCGACCTGCAGCACTATGTGCACAAGGTCAAGGCCGGCGCCAGTGCCGCCATCACGCAGTTCTTCTTCAACCCCGACGCCTACTTCCATTTCGTGGAGGAGACGCAGCGCCTGGGCGCCGAGGTGCCGGTGGTGCCGGGCATCATGCCCTTCCACAATTTCGGCCGCATTGCGCAGTTCGCCGCGCGCGACGGCATCGAGATCCCGCGCTGGGTGACGCTGAAGATGGAGGGCTTCCACGACGACGCTGCCTCCATCCGCGCCTTCGGCCTGGACGTGGTGACCCAGTTGTGCGAGCGCCTCATTTCAGGCGGCGCACCCGGCATCCACTTCTACACCATGAACCAGAGCGAGCTCACGCTGGAGCTGTGCAGGCGCTTGAAGCTGGGGTGAGGGCCCGTCGGGCCTCGGTGACGCTGTTATGGGTCACTTGAGACTGGCGCTGATGCGTATCAGGGTTTCAGGGCCACGAACGGGCGCGCATCAATCGTTAGCGATATCTGGCGCCCGCTTCATGGCAGAGCTCGATGCACCGCTTGATCCAGCTCTCGTACCAGTACCAAACACCCTCGACCTCCACGCCGAAGCCCTTGGCGGGGTTCTTGGCGTCTTCGGCCTTCCACATCTCGACGTGCTCAGGCTGCACGCGGAAGCGCTTGAAGCCAGCGGCACGCACGTGCTCGACCACGTGCGACGGCTTGAACTTGGCGCGCTCGACCTCCTTGTGGACCCAGTACTCCTTGTCGATGGCCTTCGCGGCCTCTGATTTGGGATCGATGAACTCGACCACCTTGTCGGCCTGCCCCGGTCGGTTCACCAGCTTCCGCTTGAACAGCAGTCGGTACGAGTACTTCGGGCTGTTGTACGCGTCGTGGTCGAGGCCTGCGTCGAACTGCGCGATGTAGGCACGCAGTCGCTCAGGCACGTCCGCCTGTGGCGTCGGCCCAGCGAATTGCTCCTGCGTCAGCTCCAAGAACTGGATGCTGTAGGTCAGGTAAGCATCCAGCCCGTAGCGCTTGCCGAAAAGCTTTATTACGTACTCGTTGAAGTTGAGCGCGCAGGCCTGGTAGCGCCCACTCATGTAGCTGTCGAGCGATCTGGTCATCTGATGCTCGATCTCGTGCCGAAGCCCGATGAGGAAGCGCAGGTTGTTAGCCGTGTCCTTGTCAACAGGGCTCGCCTTGTCGTTCAGGCACCGCTCCAACTCCCAGTACTTGAACGCCCCAGATTTCGTGCGGTCAAAGCGGCGCCTCTTGCCGGCCTGGGTGAAGTAGCGAAATTCGACGCGCCGACGTCGGTAGTGCGCGTGCAGCAGGTACGTCCACGCGATGACCATCAGTACGATGAAAGTCTCCGACTTGAACGATACGTGAGGATCGTTGAAGACGCGAACCGCGCTCAGCGCTGCCTCGCGCGACTTTGCGAGGAGTTCGGTCGCCAGGGAGCCGACCGTTCGCTTTCTGGTGGCCAAGGGCTGGGGTCCTCCGCGCCGTCCGACCAGCTGAACGTCAGCCGACGCTCACGGGCACCAGAGTCATGGTGTCGTTGCCGAAGATGTCGATCACCTTCACCGCCACCGTGTAGCGGCCAGGGCGGTCGTAGGTGTGCAGGGCTGTGGTCAGCTCCAGGTCTCGGCTCTGGCGAGTGCGAAAGCTCTGCCACTCGTTCTCGAAGATGTAGCCGCCCGTCCACCGTTCCTCGAACTCGGGCAGCTTCAATTCACCTTGCGGTGGTTCGAAGCCTTCCAGGCTCGCCACGCCACCGATGCCCGTGCCCACGGGAACTTTGATGATCTCCTTGCGTTGCAGGTAGTCGAAGTCCACGGACCAGTAGTCCACCCAGTCGGTCCAGTGCTTGGTCAGCCGCTCACGGTTAACGATGCCGTCTTTGCTCTTGCTGATCTTGTAGAGCTGGCCCTGCTCGCAGATCACGTCGCTCTTGCCCTCCTTCAAGGCGGCAATCGCGGCCTCTGCGGCCCCCTGCGTGTAGTACACAGAGAAGTCTGACAGCTCGATGCTCACGGCGAACTTGTTCTTCTTGTCGTATCGCGGGCTGGCCTCCACAAAGCTGATGTCGTGGAAGACCACCTGGCCCTTGTCCACCGCCCGCTTGTCGAACACCTCGGCAGGGATGTACTTGGGGGTGAGATCGATGCCTTTGCTGCGGGCCTCTTCCAGCACCGCAGGGAACAGGCCCATCTCGAACTCGAAAGCCTGGATGTCCACCCGTGAGGCTCCACGCTTGCGACACTCGGTGATGACCTCCTCGACGAACAGGCGGCCCACGGGCAGGTT
The DNA here is from genome assembly GCA_021300575.1 of Rubrivivax sp. GTDB lineage: Bacteria > Pseudomonadota > Gammaproteobacteria > Burkholderiales > Burkholderiaceae_C > Rubrivivax. The sequence goes on along the minus strand of JAJTDM010000012.1, from coordinate 106,718 downwards.
GATCGGCCCGATGACCACCAAGCGGCCGTTGCGGGCACCGTGAAAGAAGCCGTCCTGGGCGGCACCTTCCGCCCCAAATGGGCTCGCCTTGTAAGCACGCAAGATCAGGTCGCGGAACTCGCGTTCCTTCTCAGCCAGGGCTGCCGCCCGCTGCTCCACGGAGAGGCGGCCGCCGATGTTCAGGTAGGCCTGTCGCTCGTAGCGGCCCAGATTCAAGACCTCAAAGGCACGGAAGTCTGTCTCCCCTGCTTTCAGCTCGCGTTGAACGCCAATGAGCCGCTTGCGCGTGGTGTGTATGCCGAACTTCCCGAGATCAGTCGCAATCCACTTTCGACCCAGCCTCTCTGCGACGGCAGCCGTTGTGCCAGACCCTACGAAGAAGTCCCCCACCAAATCGCCCTCGTTGCTGCTCGCTCTGATGATTCGCTCGACCAGAAGCTCGGGCTTTTGGGTTGGGTAAGGCAAACGCTCGTGCGACGAGGATGCGACACCGAACCCAGGTACGTCTGTCCAGATCGAGTCCAACTGGATCGTGTACTCATCAAGGTAGTACTTCTTGTACTTCTGCCCGCTCGATGAGACGTAAATCAACCCTTCTTGCTCCATTCGTGCAATGGAAGTCTCAGAGTAGTCGCCCAACGTGGTCCGCTTGAAGACGCGACCATCAGGGTCAGAGTACCGAAACTCTCGAAGCTGCTTGTCCCCAAGTTCGGCTGCAACGAAGTTGAACGTCAGCGACGCGGATCGCGAGTAGGCGAGCACAACATCGAAGGTCTTCGGCCAGTGCTTCGCCTTCTTCTTTGCTCCCTTCCCTACCGCGTCGCGCTTCCACACGATCTCACCTCGATAGGTGTCTCGTCCGAAGACCTCATCCAAGACGAGGCGAAGGTACTGCACAACGCGCCAGTCCGTGTGAACGTAGATCGATCCATCGGGAGCCAAGAGGTCCCGCATCAGGATCAGCCGCTCGTAAAGCATTGATACAAAGCTGTCGGCCCCCTTGCCCCAGGTGTCGCGATAAGCGATCTGTTCCAACAGATTTGCCTCCTTATGGAACGTCTCACCCCCGATTTCGATGTCCATCGAGAAGTCGGCCCCTACGTCAAACGGTGGGTCGATGTAGATGAGCTTCAAGCCGCCTGCGTCCTCGATCTGCTGCCGTAGCGGCCCCGCTTTCAGCGACGACAAGATGAGCTTGTTGTCGCCCCAGATCAGCTTGTTGGACCAGCCCTTCGTCTGCCGTCCACGGCTGTCGAAAAGGTCTCCCTGGGTCTTGGTCTCCGTCCGAGGCTCGTCGATGTGTTCCAGCGTCTGGAAGGGCAGCACGGTCGTGCACACGTCGCGGGTCTTGCCGTTCCACACCAACTCCACCTCACGCTTGTCCTCGAACAGAATGAAGCGGTACTTCTCGGGCAGGGCCTTGCCCTGCTGGATCAGGTTGAACAGGTCGCGTTGCTCGGCTTCGCTCAGGTCGTAGGTCTTTTTGGGATCGCGTGCCATGGCGGGTTGCTCGATTTATTGCTCGGTCAGTCGATGGGGCTGATGCGCGCGTCGATCGCCACGGCCAGCGCTTTGAAGTCGCTCCAAGCATCGCGCACGGCGAGCGAATGGCTTCCGATGGCACCATCGGCCGAGTTCAGGTTGAAAATAGGTTTGTGCACTTCTTGTGCCATGGGTACCAGACTGCGGTAGTGCTTGAGGCGGGCGAGGCAATTGCCGTCGTTGGCTTTCGCTAGTACACCTGTCGCTTGCCCCATCACGCTTTCTCGGTAGGTGCCAGGAATGCGGTCGCTCCATCTTTTGTAGGCTTTGACCGGGCGTGAGAGCCGCTCCATGTGCTGCATGAGGATGTAGCCTTCGGGGTGCATGTGGCCGGCTGGAAGGTCAAAGCCGGGTGTCTCCCAGTTGGCTGTTCGTTTGCGCCAGTCGGCCCGCCAGGCCGTCAGCGTGGGCCCAAGGTTGCGCAGCCCTTGCAGGGAAAACAGGTCGGCTGCCAGGGGAATCACGACGTGGTCGCTGCCGATCAAGGCGGAACGGTTGATGGCACCGAGATTGGGGCCCACATCCGCCAGAATCAAATCAGCTTGGTGGGCCGTGGAGGCCATTTGTGCCACCTGCCAAAAAGCGGTGAGCAGACGAAAGGGCCGGTACAAGTTGTTCTGGTTGGAGCCCATGGCCTCGGTCCAAGCACCCGAGAGTTGATCCTCAAACCCTGCCAAAGCCAGGTCACCGGGGACCAGAAACAAGTTTGAATTGATGGTCTGTGTGACAGGCCGCTCAATGTCGCCCACCTGCGTGAGTGGTTTGATACAGCGAAAGATGGTTGTGGCCTGGCTGGGTGCCACGGTGGGCTCCCAAAGTTCTTCCAGGACGGCTTCGGGCAAGAACGCAGAGGTGAGGTTGGCTTGAGGGTCGAGGTCAATAGCGACCACGCGCTTTCCCATTTCGGAAAACATCCATGCCAGGTGAAACACCAGTGAGGTCTTGCCAACGCCGCCTTTGTTGTTGAAGAAGGTAAGGACGGGCGTGCTCATGAGGCGCTCCTGACCATAACGAGCACGGTCGTGGGCTCGACGTGAAACTCGGGTGCCGGGTTACCGTTGGCCTGCAGTGCACGGCGAGCTTCAGCGATTCCAAAGCCAAAACGTTGTACAAAACCAAGTGACTTGAGTACGCCAGCCAGCACCGGATTGCGGTAGTCGCTGACACCTGGACGGCCAAAATTCTCAGCCGTCACGGCACCAAAAGGGCCACCGGGGTTGCTGATCTCGATGCGGTCGTCGAACCAGTAAATGCGGACCGGCGCGTTGGTGCCTTCGTAGGTTCGGTGCATCACGGCATTGCGAGCGAGCTGCTGCAAAGCGGACAAAGGGTAAGGCGTTGTGCGCACTTCTGTGGTGGTGCCGGATGTGAAGTCCACCGACACGGACAACGTTGCTTTGAGTTTTTCATCGAGGCGGCGCAGCATGGTGTCCAAGCTGCCATCGAGTTCTTGCTCATCAGTCACTGGATCACCCCACTGGGTGCCCCGAATGCGTAGGAACTGCACATAGGCGGCCGGCACCCAGGTTCGCGGACTTTTGCCCAGCGTCAACAGCCCAACAACCGTGGGTGTGGTGTCGTCCACACTGGCCACCAGCCCGAGGGAAGCCAAGCGCTCTTCGTAGGAGCGCCCATTGAGTTCCAGCACATCGCGCGCAACGGCTTGGGGTAAATACTCGTTCTCGAAGTAAGAACGGCTCAGGTCATCAAGCCCACTTCCTGGAATGGGGTGGGTGTCAAAACTGCGATCCCTGAAGCGCCGCTTTTCGTTCAGCACACGCTCATCTTGGGCTGTGGCTTGGCCACGACGGGGGCCTGTGCGTATCCAGATGCGGCCCTCCAGCCGAACCGGCGGCGCGTCAGCTGGCCAAACGGTCACCACTGCTACATCACGGCCCAGCAAATGCCGCTTGGCCACGGTCATGCTGGGCGGGGGAATCGTCTTGCCATCGGTTTTGATGTCGGCCAAGGTTTGCAGCAGTTCGTCGGTCACGACAAAACTTGGGTCGGAAGGAGAGCCATCATCCTGGATGCCCACAAACAGCACACCGGGGCGGTTGTGGTTTGGCAGGTCGTTGGCAAAGGCGCAGACCGCTTGGCGACCTTTTTCAGGTGCGCTGCCCTTCCATGTTGTCTTGCGCTCGGCACAGTCGCTCTCCAGGTCGGCAATGAGTGCCAGCAGTTCAGCGTCTGTCAACGGGGTCATGTTGAGATCTCCTGGTATTCGCGAAAGGTACTGAGTAAACCTGCGAAAGAGCGGGGCCGGTGTTGATCAAAACTGTCTTGATCAACGTACACGAAGCCATATGTGGTGCCTCCAGCGCCCTTGCTGGCCTCTGTCGCGTCTTCGCACCATTGTTTAAGTCGCCGCATCTTTTGCGGTAAGTCCAGTTCCTCACGACCTTTGGTCTCGACGATCCAGACGGCCCCGTCGTTGGTGCGTACGATGAAGTCGGGCGTGTAGGTGGACAACTCGCCGCTGGCCTTCACGTAGTCGATCTTGAAGCCCACGGCCATGTAGTTCTTACCGAAGGCCTGCACGTCATCGGCACCGTCAAGGAACGCGGCAAAGGCGAGCTCCAAGCCGTCCGCCGAGCCTTCGCCCACGATGCGGTTGAACACCGACTTCTTGGCCTGCAAGAAGCCTCGGGGCTGGGTGCGGAATGGCCGCGTGTCCCGCAGCTTGATGGTGCCCTCGATGCGGGACGTGCCCGTCTCGCGGATCGTCAAGCCGTTGATGGCCGTGCGGAAGCTGTCGAAGATGACCTTGCTGACCTCGGGCTCGGACAGGTTCCGTAGCACCACGGGGCTCTCCAGATCGACAGGCTGGTCGAATAGGCTGTCGCGGATGAAGGCCTTGACCTTGGGGTACAGCAGTTCATAACCCCCCACCAGCCGCAGCTCTTTCAGGAGCTGGCGGGCGAAGAAGGCGACCACGGAGCGGAAGTCGACCACGCCGCTGGTGTCGAGCTGGATGGTGTGGTCCACCTCCGCGTCCAGCATCGTCTTGAAGACGATCTCACGGGTCTCCTCGGGCGTGAACGGCTTGATGGGTAAGGGCTTGTTGCCCAGGGCTGACGGGTCCAGCTCGCCCAGGTCTTTGAACTCGCGATTGAATCGGCGGGTCAGCCTGGGCAGGGCGATGTCCAGCTCGTCGATGTTCTTCGTGGTGGCGTCCTTCTCCACCTCAACCACCAGCGAGTCTTGGCGTTCCTTGCCGCCGTTGCCACCCATGGGCACCCGCTCGAAGTTCACGCCCTCGCTCTGGATGGACTCCACAAACTCCATGAAGGCGGGCGTGCCCATCACGGAGACGGTCTCCCGCTGCTCGCTGCCGAAGTACATGCGACGCAGGCCACGGCCCAGCGTCTGCTCGGGCAGGATGTTGCTCTTGGCCGAGTAGGCACGCAGGCCGACGATGACGCTGACGTTGCGAACGTCCCAGCCTTCTTTGAGCATCAGCACCGACACGATGGCCTTGTAGGGCGACTTCCACGTGTCGATCTCGTTGGACTGCTTGCGAAGCAGTTCCAACTCGTCCTTGCTCTTGCCGCTGGCCGCCTCCGAGATTTCACCGTTGGCCTTGGTGTGGATGACCAGCACCGCCCCCTGCAACTCGGGGCTGATCTTTTCAAGGTAGGCCCCCACCTCGTCGCAGTTCTTGGTGTCGTCCACCATCACGAAGAGCACGGCCTTCTTGCCCAGCGTCTCATGCTCGGCATAGCTCTTCCGCCACTCTTCAACACCCAAGGCCAGGTAGTCGGCGTACTTCTCGCTGACGATGGGGCTCTTGTGCTCGGTGAGCTTGGCTCGGCTGACCGCATCGGGTAGCACGGGGTGCTTGACCACGTTTTGGGCGATGGCCTCCACCAGCGGGTAGTCGCTGATGGTCTGCACGAAGATGGCTCCGTTGTTGGCCTTGGGCGTGGCCGACACGTCGATCTGGATGGACAGCCGCAAGTCCTTTTGCAGCATGCGGTGGTGGATGTCCTGGATGCACTTGAACCACGCCATGCGGGGGTCGTGGATGTGGTGGGCTTCGTCGTTGAAAACGGCCAGCTCGTCGATCTCACGGATCAACTCGCCCAGGTCGGTGTTGCTGTCCGTGGTCTTGCCAACGGGCGTATCACCGAAGGGCGATAGGAAGTAGTCCCGCAGGTCGTCGTCGTCAAGCGTAGGCTCTGGTACATCACTGAGGTAGACGCGGTGGATGTTAGTCAGAAACAGGTTGCCCGTGGGGCGAACCACCCGCACGTCGTCCTGGATGTGCAGGGCGATCTGAAAGTCATCCCGCCAGTTGCGGCCTGCTTGCCCGTTGTCGGGCAGCACGGGATCCTTGAAGAAGATACGAAGCCCGTCGAAATCGGTCCGCAGGCGATCCAACACGATGATGTTCGGGGCGATCAGCAGGAAGTTGCGTGAGAGCGTGGAGTCAGGCTCATAGAGCTTGTGGAAGTAGCTCCACGCCATCAGCAGCGACAGCACCTTGGTCTTGCCCGCTCCCGTGGCCATCTTGACCACGAAGCGGGGCCACGCCTCGTCGAACATGTTGCTCGACACGGCACCCGAGGCGTCGAAGCGCAACAGGTCGTACTTGTCGCGGGCCTGGCGAACGTCGTGCAGCCAGATGACCGACTCCACCGCCTCACGCTGGGCGAAGTAGTAGCGGAACTCGGATTGCGTCCCGTCTGCCTGACCGATCAGGTGATGGGTATCGAACCACCACTGCAACAGGGCCTTGGAAGTCTCCGAGGCCCCGTTGTAGCCCAATGCCCGCCAGGCCTGCACCTCTTGCCGCACCTTGGCAACCAAGGGCGGCAGCAGCTTCTCGTACGCTGTGTCCCGCATTTCCTCTGCTGCGGGGAACCAACGCACCGCAGGTTCCAGGATCTCGTAGGGCGAGATTGGAAAGCTGGGATGTAGTGCCATCTGCTTGTTCTCTGGTGATTGCTTCTCTTCGCTTCCGGTGGTCGCCGCGTCTGCGGCGTACAACTCACCCCCCCTGCCAGGCCACGCCGTCCTCGTTCAGGATGACGTCCAGCGGCACGTCGTGCGGCTCGCCTGCCAGCCAGGGCAGGAAGCCGTGGCTGTAGGCCAGGCCGATGGTGAAGGGGCGGGGGGTCAACTGCGCCAGGGTGCGGTCGTAGAAGCCGCCGCCGTAGCCCAGGCGGATGCCGCCCGGCCCATAGCCCACGCAGGGCACCAGCAGCAGCGAGGGCTCGAAGGACAGGGTGTCTTTCGGCTTGGGGATGCCGTAGGCGTCTTCCTCCATCTCGCAGCCCGGGTACCAGACGTGAAAGCGCAGTTGCTTGGTGTCCTTGTGCACCACGGGCAGGCCGATGCGGCGCTTCTCATCCGCCTCGCTCCAGCGGTACAGCGCGGGCAGCGCGTCGAACTCGCCCTTGATCGGCCAGTAGGCGCCGATGGCCCGGTCCTGCCGGGTGGCCAGGAACACGCGCAGCACCTGCTGCAGGTGCATGGCGCGCTCATGCCGGTCCACCAGGCTCTGGCGCTCGGCCTGCAATTGGCGGCGCAGGGTCTTCTTGTCGCGCGAGGGCTCCAAAGGCGGCAACTGGAAGGAGGAAGTCATCGCATGCACCCAAGTCTGGTGGGACCTTGACCGAAACAAGCCCCATTGTCGGGGCTGCCTGCCAGAATCGGCCCATGACTTCCCCTTGGCGCCTGCTCGACCCCGCTGGCAACCCCCCGTTGCCTTCCTGCAGCGTGTCGGCCCGCGGGCACCGGCCCGCTCTGGGCCTGAAGGCCTGGGCGGGCAGGGTGGCGCTGCTGCTGGGGGTGTGGGCTGCCAGCGCCGTGGCCCCGGCGGTGGCGCAGACAGGCGCCTTCAGCACCCCTGCGGTGTCCGCGGCCGATGCCCCCATCGTCGAAGCCCGTGAAGCGCTGCGCCGCAACGACCGCGCCCGCCTGGCGGCGCTGAAGGCCAGCACCGGGGCCGCCCGCCACCCGCTGGCCTCGTGGGTGGACTACTGGGAACTCGGCACACGCTTGAACACGGTCAGCGTGGCGGAGGTGGACGGTTTTCTCAGCCGCTGGACGGGCACCTACGTGGAAGACCGCCTGCGCAACGACTGGCTGCTGGAGCTGGGCCGGCGGCGCGACTGGGCCACCTTCGCCCGCGAGTTCCCGCGTTTCAGGATGAACGACGACCGCGAGGTCACCTGCTACGCCCTGCTGACGCAGCACCAGGCCGGGGCCGACGTCCGGCGGGCCGCGCGCGAGGCCTGGTACGCTCAGCGCGACGCGGACGACGGCTGCCAGTTGCTGGCCCGCACCCTGTTCGAGGACAAGCAGCTCACCGCCGCCGAGGTCTGGCAGGAGGTGCGCTTGTCCGCCGAGAACAACCGCCCCCGGGCCGCGCGTGCCGCAGCGTCCTTGCTCGGGGACGAGTCCGCCAAGGCGGTGGGCCAGATCTTCGACAACCCGGCGCGCTGGCTGGCCCAGCGCAAGCCCAGCGCCCAGCCCGAGGACCGCCAGTTGCGCACGGTGGCCGTCATCCGCATGGCCGCCAGCGACCCCGAGGCTGCGGCCGGCCAGCTGACACAGCCCTGGGCGGCCGCTCTGCCCGCCACGCTGAAGGCGGCGGCCTGGGGCGTGGTGGGCAAGCAGGCGGCGCTGAGACTGCAGCCTGAAGCGGCGCTGTGGTACCGCCGCGCCTTCGACCAGCAACGCGCGTCCCAGGAGCCGGCGCCCTGGTCGGACGACACGCTGGCCTGGGGCGTGCGCGCGGCACTGCGCGCTACCGCCCCCGACGCGCAGCGCTGGGCACTGGTGCTGGAGGCCGTGGGCGCCATGTCGGCCCAGGAGCAGAAGGACGGTGCGTGGGTCTACTGGCGGGCGCGGGCCCTGCAGGCCCAGGCCCCCAAGGACGCCGCCGGAGACGAGGCACGCGACAGCGCCCGCCAGATGATGCAGTCCATCGCGTCGCCGTTGAGCTTCTACGGCAAGCTGGCCAGCGAGGACCTGGGCCTGCGCACCAGCCTGCCCCCCACTCCGACAGCGCTCACCGCCGCCGAGCGGGAGGCTGCTGCTGGCGTGCCCGGACTGCAGCGCGGGCTGCACATGATCAGCCTGGGCCTGCGCAACGAAGGCGTGCGAGAGTGGAACTTCACGCTGCGCGGCATGAACGACCGTGAGCTGCTGGCTGCAGCGCAGTTCGCCTGCGAGCGCGAGGTCTGGGACCGCTGCATCAACACCAGCGACCGCACCCGGGCCGAGATCAACCTGGCGCAGCGCTTTCCCACGCCGTTCCGGCAGGACGTGGTGGCCGCCGCGCGCCAGATCGGGCTGGATCCGGCCTATGTCTACGGCTTGATCCGCCAGGAGTCGCGTTTCATCATGGACGCCCGCTCGCATGTGGGCGCGTCGGGTCTGATGCAGATCATGCCGGCCACGGCGCGCTGGACAGCCCGCAAGATCGGCCTGGACTTCAAGCCCGAGATGATCACCGACCGCGACGTCAATCTCAAGCTCGGCACGGCCTATCTGAAGCTGGTGCTGGACGATTTCGGGGGCTCCGCCGCCATGGCCGCGGCCGCCTACAACGCCGGCCCCAGCCGCCCCCGCCGCTGGCGTGAGGGCCCGCTGATGGAGGTGGCCGCCTGGGCCGAGAACATTCCCTTCAACGAGACGCGCGACTACGTGAAGAAGGTGCTGTCCAACGCCACCGTCTACGCCGCCCTGCTGGAGGGTGCGCCCACGCTGGCGCTGAAGGTGCGCCTGGGGGCGCCCATCGGCCCGCGCGAGGGCAATGCGGCCTCACCTGACAAGGATCTGCCATGAACGCGCTCCATCGGCACCCAGCGGTGCTTCACAGGTTCGCAGCACGAAGGGTGGCGTCATGAAGGATCAGGTCGCCGTCCTGGGCGGCACGGGCTTTGTCGGCCATGCCGTGTGCGAGCACCTGGTCGAGCGCAGCGGCGGCGCCGGTGGACGCATCGTGGTGCCCACGCGCCGTCTTCGCCATGGCCTGGCGCTGCAGTCGCTGCCGACCGTGCAACTGGTGCAGGCCAACGTGCACGACGACCGGGACCTCGCACGCGTGCTGGCCGGCTGTGAGGCGGTGGTGCATCTGGTGGCCATCCTGCACGGCAGTGAGGCCGAGTTTGACCGCGTGCACGTGCAACTGCCCCAGCGCGTGGCGGCGGCCTGCAAGGCCGCCGGGGTGCGCCGCGTCGTGCATGTCAGCGCGCTGGGCGTGGCGCCTGATGCGCCTTCCCGCTACCTGCGCAGCAAGGCCGCGGGCGAGCAGGTCTGGCGCGAGTCCGGCCTGGACGTGACCGTGTTGCGCCCCAGCGTGATCTTCGGCGCACGCGATCGATTCCTCAACCTCTTCGCGCAACTGCAGGCCCTGGCGCCGTTCGTGCCGCTGGGCGGTGCCCACGCGCGCTTCCAGCCGGTGTGGGTGGAAGACGTGGCCGCAGCGGTGGTGCGCTGCCTGGACCAGCCTGCCACCATCGGGCAGGTTTTCGAGTGCGCCGGGCCGCAGCAGTTCACGCTGGCCGATCTGGTGCGGCTGGCCGGGCGACTGAGCGGGCATCCGCGGCCGGTGCTGCCGCTGCCCGGGGCGCTGGCGCGCCTGCAGGCGCTGGTCATGGAGTACCTGCCCGGCGAGCCGCTGATGTCGCGCGACAACGTGGACTCCATGCAGGTGCCCAACGTCGCCACCCCGGGGCAGCCAGGACTGGAGGCGCTGGGTGTGCAGGCCAGCGGCGTGGAAGGCGTGGCGGCGGGCTACCTGGGTGGCGTCGACGGGCCGGGCCGCTTCATGCCCTGGCGGTCCAGGCACCGATGACGGCGCCAAGGGCAACCGTCTGAGCCAGTCTTGCACTCGCCGGGCCTGCAACACAAGCCGCTCGCCCTGAGCTTGTCGAAGGGCCGCAGCAGCCTGGTCACGACTCAAGTCCAAACCTGGACGGATCCACCCCCATGCACAAGCCCATGGACGCGCTGACAGGGCGCTGCTTCGAAGTGGGCGGCTGCGTACGCGACGCGCTGCTGGGCCGCCCCATCGCCGACCGGGACTGGGTGGTGGTCGGTGCCACGCCGCAGGAGATGCTGGACGCGGGCTTTCGCCCGGTGGGCAAGGACTTTCCGGTCTTTCTTCATCCCCAAACGCAGGAGGAATACGCGCTTGCCCGCACCGAACGCAAGTCCGGGCGCGGCTACCACGGCTTCACCTTCCATGCCGACCCGGGTGTCACGCTGGAGCAGGACCTCGCACGGCGCGACCTGACCATCAACGCCATGGCACGGCGGCCCGACGGCAGCCTGGTGGACCCCTTTGGCGGGCAGCGTGACCTGCGCGAATGCCGCCTGCGCCATGTGAGCCACGCCTTTGCCGAAGACCCGGTGCGCCTGCTGCGCACGGCCCGATTTGCGGCGCGGTTCGGCGACTTTGATCTGGCCCCCGACACCCTGGCCCTGATGCAGCGTCTGGTGGACGACGGCGAGGTGGACGCGCTGGTGCCCGAGCGCGTGTGGCAGGAGCTGGCCAAGGGTCTGATGGAGCCCTGGCCGCGGCGCATGTTCGAAGTGCTGCGCGCTTGCGGGGCGCTCGCGCGTCTGCTGCCGGAAGTGGACGCGTTGTGGGGGGTGCCGCAGCCGCTGGCCCACCATCCCGAGGGCGATACGGGCGAGCACCTGATGCTGGTGCTGCAGCAGTGCGCGCGGGCACAGGCGCCGCTGACAGTGCGCTGGGCCTGCCTGATGCACGACCTGGGCAAGGGCACCACGCCGCGCGACGAATGGCCTCGCCACATCGGCCACGAGCAGCGCAGTGCGCGCCTGGCACAGCGGGTGGCCGAGCGCCTGAAGGTGCCCAGCGACTGCCGCGAACTGGCCGACGTGGTGGCCCGCGAGCATGGCCATGTGCACGCCAGCGGCGGCCTGGGCCCTGACGCCACCATGCGCCTGCTGGAGCGCTGCGATGCGCTGCGCCGGCCGGAACGCTTTGTGCAGGCGTTGCAGGCCTGCGAGTGCGATGCCCGGGGCCGCACCGGCCTGGAAGATCGCCCTTACCCCCAGGCCCCGCGCCTGCAGGCCGCGCTGGAGACCGTGCTGGCGGTGGACACGGCCGAGGTGGCGGCGCTGGCGCAGCGCCAGGGGCTCGCCGGTCCGGCCATCGGCCAATCCGTGCGCCAGGCGCGGGTGCGGTCCCTCGCCGAACCCGGACCTGCCGCTGCGGCGCCGTAGCGGGCTGCGGCGCGGCTGTCGTACGCCACGCAACCGGCACTGTCAGCGTTGCCGCCAGCTTCGCCACAGGCCTTGCGTCCGCGCAGGCGTCACCCTCATCTCGCCCGCCACGATGGTGCATGCATCAATTGGCGCGGCGAGTGGCCACGGTCTGCCTCCTGCACATCGCGCTCTGGGGTTGGAGCGTTCAGGCCCAGAGCGGATCGGTGCCGCCAGAGGATCTGGCGGTCCGTTTCGAGCAGTTGCGGCGCCAGGGTGCGGTGCAGTTGGGCCAGAAGCCGGTCTTCCTGCAATCGACCGAGACCCCTGAGCGCCTGGAGGGCGAGGTGCCGGCCCTCATCGACCACCCTGTGCTGCGGGTGCGTGCGGCGCTGGCGCAGGCCGCGGTGTGGTGCGACATCCTGATCCTGCACCTCAATGTGAAGTACTGCCGTGCGGCGCGCCAGTCCAGCCCTGCGGGCGGCGTCGACACGCTGGAGGTGGGGCTGGGCCGCAAGTACGACGAGCCCCTGAGCGGCGTGCACTGGCTGGACTTTCGGTTCCGCGCCAGCCCTTCCGCGGGTGGCCCTGCCAGCCTGCCCGGTGCCAGCCCGCCGGCCGTGGAACTGCTGGCCCCTGAAGGTCCGCTGGGCACGCGTGACATCCGCATCACGGTGCAGACGGCCGAGGCGGCCAGCGGGCGCACCCTTCTGCAGTTGCGCTATGCCTACGGGCAGGGCCCGACAGCGCGCTGGGCGCTGCAGATGTACCTGGGCACCCTGGGCCGGCACAAGGTCGGCTTCAGCCTGGTGCCGGAACACGCTGACAACCCCGGCGGTCCTCTCCAGCCCGTGACGGGCGTGAGGGCCCTGTTGGAACGCAACACCGTGCGCTACTACCTGGCCGTGGACGCCTACCTGGAGGCGCTGGTGCTCCCGCAGGCGCAGCAACTGGAGCGGCGCCTGCTGGACTGGTTTGCCGCCACCGAACGCCATCCTCGCCAACTGCGTGAGCTGGACTGGGAAACCTACGTGCAGATGAAGCGTATGGAGGTGCGCCGGCAGCAGAGTGCGCCATCAGGCCGGCCTTGAGAGTTCCCGTACCCCGGTCCTGTGCGAGGATGGCAGTTCTTGGTGCGGTGTCTGCGCTTCTGCGCAACGATTGCGCCCGGTTCCGATGTGGGCTTCTTCGCGAAGGACGCAGCCATGATGCAACTGGCCGATGGCATTCGCAGGCACGGATTCAAGAAGTGGTACGAGCGGGAGCTGCTTCGCGGCCATGCCCACCTGGTCGTGTTGATCTTCTGCTGCCTTGGCCTGATGATGGCCCTGGAGGGCGCTACGCGCTTTCGTTCCACGGCCGACCAGCTGTTCGACCTGATGGCGGTGGTGGTCTGCACCGGCGCAGGCCTGTGGGCGCTGCGCCGCTATATGGGCCTGTTGCTCAGGGCCGAGAGCATCGCCAACCAGGCCGACTGCCCGCGCTGCAAGGCCTATGGGCGGCTGGAGCTGGCGGCATCCACAAGCCCGGCCTCAGCAGCCCAGACCTCGGAAGCCCCGGACCAGCAGGTGGCGGTGCGCTGCCGTGCCTGCGGGCACGAGTGGCCCATCTACCTGTGAGCGGCTTCAGAACCACAGCCCGATCAGCATCGCCAGCACGCTGAGCACGATGCTGCTGGCCAGCGGGACATGGAACTCGCGGCCACGCCAGCGAAAACTGAAGTCGCCGGGCAGGCGGCCCAGGCCGATCTTGCGCAGCCAGGCCGTCAAGCCGTTGAACAGCACGAAGGCCAACAGGAAGACGAGGAGCCAGCGCATGATGCAGGGCGCGTAAGTTCAGGGGCCGCATCGCCTCAGAGGCGGTGCGTGCGGTCGCCCGCGGTGAAGCCCAGCAACTCGTCGTCCAGGCCGTCCAGGCCACGCGTGAGGGCCATCACCTTGAACAGTTCGCCCATCTCGTGCTCGGTCAGCAGCTTCTGCGCCGCTGCGCCCTCGGGGATCGTGGCGTGTTCCAGCAGACCGGCCATGCCGCAGTTCAGCAGAAAGCGGGCCTGGCTGGTGTAGCCGGCCACGTTGAGGCCCGCATCTTGTGCCGCCAGGGCGATGGCCGTGAAGTCCACGTGCACCGTGATGTCCTTCAGACCCACGTCGACCAGCGGGTTGCCGTCGGCTCGGTGGGCCCGGTGGCACATCAGCGTGCCGCCGGTGCGTTGCGGGTGGTAGAGCTCGGCCTCGGGGAATCCGTAATCGATGAACAGCGCCAGGCCGCAGGTCAGGCGCTCGGCCAGCGTGGCCACGAAGGCCTGCGCCTGTGGCTGGATCTCCAGCACGGTGCCGGGCACGAAGGGCGCGTCCACGGGGGGGCGAAGGTCCGTGGGCCGGTCGGCGAAGTGCAGGCGGCCGTCGTGCCAGGCCACGCCGCGTTCGCACCAGGTCTGCCCGTTGAAGCTCAGCAACTGCGCCGGCATGGCGTCCAGCACCTCGTTGCCCAGCACCACGCCGCGCATCACGGGCGGCAGGGCGGTGGCCCACTGCACACGGTCACCGAAGCGGGCCAGGGCCTGGCGCTGCTGCTCACGCAGCCCGCCCGACACCTCCACGATGGTGTAGCGGCGCACGCGCTCGCCCAGGGTGTCCAGCACCTGCTGTGCCAATGCGCCCGTGCCAGCCCCGAACTCGTAGACCTCGTCGGCCTGCGCGGCCTGCAGGGCCTGCGCCACCTGGGCCGACAGGGCGCGGCCGAAGAAGGGTGAGAGCACCGGTGCGGTGACGAAGTCGCTGCCCGCAGCGCCGTTCGACCCGGCACCTGGGAACCCGGCAGGCATCAGCCCAATGGGCGACGCGCCGCGGGCGTAGTAGCCCAGGCCGGGGGTGTAGAGCGCGGTGTGCATGAAGCGGTCAAACGGGATCCAGCCGCCAGCCGCCGCGATGTCCTGCCGCAGGTGGGCGAGCAGGGCCGCCGATACACTGCCGGGCTCCGTTTCACGCATCGGCGTCATTGTAGAAAGCATGACTTCGCGCCCTGTTGTCCTGGTCACCGGCGCTGCCCGCCGTGTGGGCCGCGCCATGGCGCTGGACCTGGCCTGTCATGGTTTCGATGTGGCCGTGCACTACCGTGGCTCGGCCGACGAGGCGCAGGCCACGGCGCGGGACTGCGCTGACCTGGGCGCACGCGCCCAGACCTTCCAGGCCGACCTGTCCGATGAAGCCGCGGCGCGTGCGCTGCTGCCTGCGGTGGTGCGGGTTTTCGGCCAGGTGGATGCCGTGGTGAACAACGCCTCGGATTTCGAGTACGACAACCCGGCCAGCTTCAGCTACGCGCTCATGGAGCGCCAGTGGCGCGCCAACACGGCGCCGGCCATCGTGCTGGCCCAGGCGCTGCACGAGCAGGTGACGGCGCGGGGCGCCACCGGCTGCGTGGTCAACCTGCTCGACCAGAAGCTCTGGAACCAGAACCCCGATTACCTGTCGCACACCCTGTCCAAGGCCGCGCTGGAAGCCGCCACCACCATGCTGGCCATGGGCCTGGCACCGGCCGTGCGGGTGTGCGGCGTGGCCCCGGGGGTGACGCTGCTGTCCGGGGCGATGGCCGATGGCGAGTTCGAGCGCGCGCACCGCATGACGCCGCTGCGCCGCTCGTCCACGCCCGAGGACATCGCACGGGCGGTGCGCTTCCTGATCGAATCCCCCGCCATCACCGGGACCACGGTGCTGGTGGACGGCGGCCAGCATCTGGCCGGCCAGCCGCGCGACGTGATGTTCCTGGCGCGCCAGAACGCCCAGGAGATGTGATGGCCCCCCATGAACGCGCTGGACCTGTGTGCCGGTGCACGATGCAGCGCTCACAGCGCCTGAGGAAAGCAGCCTATGAGCGCCCTTCTGACCCACCCTGAGCTGACCGCTTGCCGCCGCCTGTTCCTGCGCAATCACGAACTCGCGGTGCACATCGGCGTGCATGATTTCGAGCACGGTGCGCCACAGCGCATCCGCTTCAACGTGGACCTGTACGTGCCCCTGGCCCAGTCCACCCCCACCGCGGACGCCCTGGACGAAGTGGTCGACTACGACTTCATCCGCCACACCATCGCCCAGCGCGTGGCGCGCGGCCACATCGAGTTGCAGGAGACGCTGGCCGACGACCTGTTGCGCGCCATGCTGGCGCACCCCAAGGTGCGGGCGGCCCGCGTGTCCACCGAAAAGCCCGACGTCTACCCGGACTGCGAGGCCGTGGGCGTGGAAGTCTTCGGCATCAAGGAAGCCACCGCATGAACACCGTCACCGAACCGGTCTTCGCCGCCGACACCCGTGCCCCGGAGGGCCGCGCGGCGCCCGGACTGGAGCACAAGGGCAAGGCCCCGGTCGAGATCCGCAAGTTGGCCAAGCGGCTGCACCGCCAGGTGGGCCAGGCCATCGGTGACTTCAACATGATCGAGCCGGGTGACAAGGTCATGGTGTGCCTGTCCGGCGGCAAGGACAGCTACGGCCTGCTGGACATTCTGCTGAGCCTGCGCCAGCGCGCGCCCGTGCCCTTCGACATCGTGGCCGTCAACCTGGACCAGAAGCAGCCGGGCTTCCCCGAGGAGGTGCTGCCCGCCTACCTGCGCAGCCGCGAAGTGCCCTTCCACATCGAGGCGCAGGACACCTACTCCATCGTCAAGCGCCTGGTGCCCGAAGGCAAGACGATGTGCAGCCTGTGCTCGCGCCTGCGCCGGGGCATCCTGTACCGCGTGGCCGGCGAGCTGGGCGCCACCAAGATTGCGCTGGGCCACCACCGCGACGACATGGTGGTGACGCTGCTGATGAACATGTTCTTCGGCGCGCGCATGAAGGGCATGCCGCCCAAGCTGGTGAGCGACGACGGACGCCACGTGGTCATCCGCCCGCTGGCCTATGTGGCCGAGGCCGACCTGGCGCGCTGGGCTGCGCACCGCGAGTTCCCCATCATCCCGTGCACGCTGTGCGGCAGCCAGGACAACCTGCAGCGCGTGCAGGTCAAGAAGATGATCCACGAGTGGGAGCGTCAGTACCCCGGCCGCATCGACAGCATGTTCTCGGCCATGGGCAAGATCGTGCCCTCGCACATGATGGACCGCAAGCTCTACCCCTTCGAGACCCTGCAAGCTACGGGTGTGGCCGACCCGCAGGGCGACCGCGCCTTCGACGAGGAGGATGACGAGGCCTGTGCCCCGCCCGCGCGGGGCGCCGCACGGGGGGTACAGACGATCCGTATCGACGCTATCGGGCGCTCCGGTGGCGAAGCTGCAGCTGAACGCAGGAGTTCACCATGGTTGCCAGAGGATGCACCCGAGCCCTGAGGGCTGACACCGGCTGGGGGCGGAGGCTGAGGGCCGTGCTGGCCGCCAGCGCGGCGGCCGCCATGCTGGCGGGCTGTGCGGGCGTGTCCACGTCGAGCAGCGAAGTGGCCACCTACGGCGAGTGGCCCCAGGGCCAGGCCCCGGGCACCTATGACTTCGAGCGCCTGCCCTCGCAGCAGGCCCGGGCCCAGCAGCAGGACGCCCTGGAAGCAGCGGCCCGTCCCGCCTTGGAGGCCGCGGGCTTCAAGCCTGCCCCAGTCGGCAGCGAACCGCAGGTGCTGGTGCAGCTGGGCGCGCGGGTGACCCTTGCCGACCGCTCGCCCTGGGACGACCCGCTGTGGTGGCCCGGCAGCTTTGGCTACTGGCGCTACGGACCCGGGCCCGGGCCCGGGCCGTCGTGGCGCCTGGGCCTGCGCATCGAGGCGCCGCGGTTCGACCGGGAGGTGGCGGTCCTGCTGCGCGACCGCGCCACAGGCAGGCCGGTGTACGAGGCGCGGGCCAGCAACGACGGGTATTCGATGGGCAATGCCGCACTGCTCGCGGCCATGTTTGCCGCAGCGCTCAAGGACTTCCCGGCCACAGGCCTGAACCCCCGCACGGTGGTGGTGCCATTGGCGCCGTGACCTGGGCTTCAGGGCCGGGATGCCACCTGCGTCGGCCCGCGCGCGGCCAATGCCCGCACGTCGCCTTCCCAACCCTGCAGTTTCTCGGCCAGGTGCCGGCGTTGAGCCGGCGTGGCGGCGTTGTGCAGCGCGGCGGCCAGTTCGCACTGGTGCAGGGCCAGGCGTTCGCGGTAGCCCGAGTTGTCGGGGGGTGCCGCTTGCCATCGGCGCTGCACCGTTTGGCGCAGGTCCGCCACCACCTGTTCGCGTGGGCGGCGGTCACCCGACAGCTTGCGCAGCGTGGCGATCATCTCGGCCTGGCTGGCCTGACGCCCGTCCCACCAGCGGGCCGGGTCGAAGGGCGAGGCTCGCACGCTGGCGGCCACCAGGGTGCGCTGTGCCGGCTCCAGGGTGCCGTAGAAGGACTCGAAGCGGTCGATGGTGCGCTCGGTCGAGGCTTCCCAGCGCTGCTCCTGCTGCGGTTGCAGGAAGTCCTTGCGGCGCTTGGCGTCATCTTCTTCCAAGCGCCGCTCCAGGCGCGCGAGCTGCTCCGGGGTGAGCGTGATCACCACCTCGGCTGCCGTGGGCAGCAGCCGCTCGACCAGCGGGTCCAGGCGGCGCCGCAGCTCGTCAGTCCAGCGGCACACCTGCTGCGGCGTGACGGCCGACCCCGACTCCCCGCGCGTGCGCGCCAGCCACCCAGCGTAATCGTTCAACTGCGTGGCACGGTGCCAGACGAACCACTGCGCCAGGGCCTCCTTGGTGCGCGCGGACTGGTCCGGGGTGAACGCCAATCGTGAATCCAGCCACCAGTGCGCGAGGAAGGGCCCCTGGTCGTAGCCAGGCGCACGGCGCTGCAGCCGGCCAGGCCGCCCAGTGCCGCCAGGGCGAGGCCGATAATCGCCCCCCTCCGAAAGAGCGTCGTCAAGGTTCCGGACAGGGCGGCGAACATGGTTGTGACTGTGGCGAACAACGTGACGAGGGACAGGGCGATGAGCGTGACGATGAACGTGGCGTTGAATGTGGTGGTGATGGCGGCCGGGAAGGGCACGCGCATGAAATCGGCTCTGCCCAAGGTGTTGCACAAGCTGGCAGGGCACGCCTTATTACAGCATGTCCTGGACGCGGCCGCTCCCTTGGGGGCTCAGCGCACCGTCGTCATCACCGGCCACGGCGCGGACGAGGTGGAGGCCGCGGTGGCCGCCAGCGGCGCGGTGTTCGCGCGCCAGATGCCGCAACTGGGCACCGGCCACGCCGTGCAACAGGCCGTGCCGGCGATGGACGACGGGGCGGGCACCACCCTCGTGCTCAACGGCGATGTGCCCTTGATCCGCACCGATACCGCGCGCGCCCTGGTGCAGGCCTGCGCGGACACGCGCCTGGCGTTGTTGACCGTGACCCTGGACGACCCCACGGGGTACGGGCGCATCGTCCGCAGCCCGCAGGGTGCCGTGCTGGGCATCGTCGAACACAAGGACGCGAGCCCTGAGCAGCGCGCCATCAAGGAGATCTACACCGGCATCCTGGCCGCGCCCACCGCCGCCCTCAAGCGCTGGGTGGCGGCGCTGAAGAACGACAACGCGCAGCGCGAGTACTACCTGACCGACATCGTGGCCATGGCCGTGGCCGAGGGCTGCGATGTGGTGGCCGCCCAGCCGGCCAGCGACACCGAGGTGCTGGGCGTGAACAGCCCCGTGCAGCTGGCCGACCTGGAGCGCCGCCTGCAGCGCCTGCGCGCTGAAGTCCTGATGGAGGCCGGTGTGCGCCTGGCCGACCCGGCGCGCTTTGACCTGCGCGGCACACTGCAGTGCGGCAGCGACGTGGAAATCGACGTCAACTGCGTCTTCGAAGGCGAGGTGGTGCTGGGCGACGGCGTGCGCATCGGTGCGAACTGCGTGGTGCGCAACGCCCGCATCGAGGCCGGCGCGGTGATCCATCCCTTCACCCACATCGATGGCGAGGCGGCGGGTGTGAAGGTGGGAGTGGGTGCGCTCATTGGCCCGTTCGCCCGCCTGCGCCCGGGCGCCGATCTGGGCCCGGAGGTGCACATCGGCAACTTCGTGGAAGTGAAGAACTCCACGCTGGCGCGCGGCGCCAAGGCCAACCACCTGGCCTACCTGGGCGACGCCACGGTGGGCGAGCGCGTGAACTACGGCGCGGGCAGCATCACCGCCAACTACGACGGCGCGAACAAGCACCGCACCGTGATCGAGGCTGACGCCCACATCGGCAGCAACTGTGTGCTGGTGGCGCCCGTCACCATCGGCGCCGGCGCCACCATCGGCGGCGGCTCCACCATCGCCAAGAATGCTCCGGCGGGCCAGCTCACCGTGGTGCGCGCCAAGCAGCTCACCGTGCCAGGGTGGCAAAGGCCGAAGAAGGCGCCCAAGGGCTGAGAGTGTGTGCGACGTCCCCCGCACATCCCCTCGGGTGCGCCGGAACCCTTCGCAGGCCCTGAGGCCGTTTCAAGCCGCTGGCGCTGAAGGTTCGCGCTGCAGGGCGTCCATCGTGTCCATGGCCAGGCACAGGTCGTCCCAGGCCTTGGCCTTGTCCAGCAGGTTGCGCAGCAGGTAGGCGGGGTGGTAGGTGACGATCAAGGGCACCCCCTGGTAGCGGTGCACACGGCCCCGCAGGCGCCCGATGGGCTCGTCGGTGCGCAGCAGCGCCTGCACCGCAAAGCGCCCCATGGCCAGGATGACCCGCGGCTGCACCAGCTCGATCTGCCGCACCAGGAAGGGCTCGCAGCGTTCGAGTTCGGCCGGCTCGGGATTGCGATTGCCGGGGGGACGGCACTTCAGCGTGTTGGCGATGTAGACCTGCCGGTCCGGGGTGAGGGCGGGCGCGCCCTCGGGCGCGGCTTCCTCCCGCGTCAGGCCCAGGGCGGCCAGCATCTGGTCCAGCAGGCGGCCTGCGGGGCCGACGAACGGTTCGCCGCGCAGGTCTTCCTGCTCGCCCGGGGCTTCACCCACCACCATCCAGTGCGCGCGCGCAGGGCCCACCCCGAAGACCGTCTGGCGCCGCTTCTCGCACAGGCCGCAGGCCCGGCAGTCGACCACGGCCTGGCGCAGCGCGGGCCAGTCCAGACCGGCCACATCGGGCGCTGCGGCCCTTGAAGGCTCGTTCAGCGGGGTGGCTTGGGGGGGTGTCCCCCGCGAGGCGGCTGGCGCTGGGCGTGACACGGAGGGCCCGGGCCGTGACACGGCCGGCGCGGGGGCGTCCGGCAGGTCGTTCGCCAGGACGGCGGGCGTCCGAGCGGGACTTTCCTGGGGCGCTGCAGCCGGGCCCGCCTCCGCCAGACCGGGGCGCGCCAGCGGCTGCCAGAACGGCACGCCCATCTCCTTGAGCATGGCCAGGCGTCGGTCATCCAGCGGCATGCGCAGCCTCCTGGTCCAGGCCCAGCTTCATGACCACCGCATCCTCGCGCCTCGAACCGGCGGCCGGGTAGTAGCCGCGCCGAATCCCCTGCTCGACGAAGCCGCGCGCCCCATACAGGTAGCGCGCCCGGGTATTGCTGGCGCGCACCTCCAGCCAGATGGCGGCCAGGCCGCGCTGGCGGGCTTGCCACTCCAGCCGGTCCAGCAGCACACGGCCGAGCCCGCAGCGCTGGAAGTCCGGCACGACGGTGATGTTCAGCAGGTGCAGTTCGTCCACCCCCGGCATGGCCACGTAGTAGCCCAGTAGCACCTTATCCTGGGTGGCCAGCAGTTCCGACACATGGCCGGACCTCAGCGAATCCAGGAAGTTGCCTCGTGACCAGGGGAAGCTGTAAGCCCGTGCTTCCGCTTCCATGATGCGGTCCAGGTCGTCGGCCTGCATCGGCTGAAAGCCACGCTCGCCTGTGGCCATTGCAGGCAGGGGGCTCATGGTCTCCCCCCAGGTGCAGGGCTGCCGGCCTTGTCCTGTGCAAGGGGCGCGGCGGGGCTGCGCGCCAGGCGCTCTGCTGTCGTCAGGGCCACCTTGTCGCGCAGGTACACGGGCAGGGCTTGCTCGGCGGGCTGGGCCTGGCCGGCACGCCACGCCTGCCCGGCCAGGCGCAGCAGGGCGGCGGCCCGGTCCGCGCAGTGCAGGCGGCCTGGGTAGAAGCCTGGCGCCACGGCACCCGGCTGCGGCTTGCCGCTGCCGGTATGGGCATCACCCGGCTGCGGCAAGCCGCTGCCGGTATGTGCATCACCCAGCAGCGGCAAGCCGCTGCCCGTCCACACGAGTTGCTGCGCTGGGTCCTGGTTCGTGCCGGCACCACTGCGGCAGGCCGCCGCCCAGGCCTGCGGATCCCATAACCCCGGCGCTTGCAGCACCTGCCAGCGCTGTGCCGCCCAACGGTAGCGCGCTGCGTACAGCTCCCCCATGCGGGCGTCCATGGCCACGGCCACCTCCAGCACCGGTGGGAAGCCTTGGCAAGCCCGTTCATCCTCGGCCACGATCAGCAGGCTGTCCACGGCCAGCACGGGCTTGTCGGCGCCGAAGGCCAGGCCCTGGGCCACGGCGCATGCCGTGCGCAGGCCGGTGAAGGCACCCGGGCCTTGCCCGAAGGCGATGGCGTCCACTCCAGCCAGTTCCAGGCCTGCGTCGCCCAATAGTTGCTGCACGGTCGGCAGCAGTCTGGCGGAGGCCTGCGCGCCGCCTTCGCCGTTCCAGACACGCTGCCCGCCGGCCCACTGCAGGGCCACGGCCAGGGCTTCGGTGGAGGTGTCGAAGGCCAGCAGCACCGGGTTCATCCGGTCGAGTGTAGCCATGCGATCATCTCCGGCATGGGTGGCAGACGACGAGGCGTGACGGGGGCTGAGGCGCTGCGGCGATGGGCGCGCGGCCTGGTCCTGGGGGTGGCGCTGGCGTCGGCCTTCGCCGCCGGTTGGCCCGTCGCATGGGCCAGCGAACTCCCCCCCGAAGTGCGCAGCGCGCTGCAGCGCGCGCGGGTACCCGAGGCAGCACTGTCCGTGGTGGTGCAGGAAGCTGGCACCGGCCGCAGCCTCATCAGCCACCAGGCGCGGCAGTCGGTCAATCCGGCGTCGCTGGTGAAGTTGGTGACCACTTACGCAGCGCTGGACTTGCTCGGGCCGGCCTGGGTCTGGACGACGCCCGTGGGCTGGAGCGGCCCCTTGCGGGACGGTGTGCTGGAGGGGGATCTCTTCATCCGGGGCAGCGGCGACCCGAAGCTGGTGCTGGAACGGGTGTGGCAGGGTCTGCGCCGCCTGCAGCAGGCGGGCGTGCGGGAGATCCGCGGCGACATCGTGCTGGACCGCAGCGCCTTCGCCCCGGCCGAGGGCTCGCCTGCAGACTTCGACGGCGATCCGATGCGCCCGTACAACGTGCAGCCTGACGCCCTCTTGATCAACTTCCACGCCCTCACGTGGACGATCACCCCGGATCCGGTACGCGGCGTGGCGCGCATCGTGGCCGAGACCGACCTTCCGGGCGCCACGGTGCGCACCGTCCCGCTGGTGGGCGGCCCTTGCGAAGACTGGCGTGCGGGCCTGAAGCCGGTGCCGACGGAAGCCGGCGTGCGGTTCACCGGCAGCTATCCCGCAGCCTGCGGCGAACAGACCTGGCCGATGGCCGACCCTGACCCCGCCGGCCATGGTGCCCGCCTGATCGGCACGCTGTGGAAAGAGTTGGGCGGGACGCTGACGGGTCGGGTGCGCGACGGACGCTGGCCGGCAGGGCTGCGCGCTCAGCACGAATGGCGCTCGCCGCCGCTGGCCGAGGTGGTGCGCGACATCAACAAGTTCAGCAACAACGTGATGGCGCAGCAACTGTTCCTCACCCTGGCCGCGCAACGCCTGCCCGGCCAACCGGCCACGCCCGAGGCCGCGCTCGAGACGCTGCGTCGCTGGGTGGCCGAGCGCATCGGCGAGGGTGCTGCGGGCGAACTGGTGCTGGACAACGGCTCCGGCCTGTCGCGCCACACCCGCGTGACGGCACAGTGGCTGGTGCATTTGCTGCAGCACGCCTGGTCCAGCCCGGTGATGCCCGAACTCATGGCCTCATTGCCGGTCAACGGCCTGGACGGCACGATGCGTCGCTCGCGCGCCCCGGCGGGCCGGGCGCACTTGAAGACCGGCTCGTTGCGGGACGTGGCCGGGCTGGCTGGCTACGTGCTGGACGACCAAGGGCAGCGCAGGGTGCTGGTGGCCGTCATCCAGCACCCCAACGCCAATGCCGCCCGCCCCGCCCTTGACGCCCTTGTGCAGTGGGCGCTGAAAGCCCCGTGATGCCCGCCTCACCTGAACTCTTCGAGTGGATCGGCTACGCCGCGGCCGTGCTGACCACCTGCTCCTTCGTCCCGCAGGCCGTGCTCACCCTGCGCACCCGTGATGTGAGCGGCATCTCCAGCGGCATGTACGCCAGCTTCACGCTGGGCGTGGGCCTGTGGTTCGTCTACGGCCTGAGCCTGGGGGCCTGGCCCATCATCCTGGCCAACGCCGTCACCCTGGCGCTGGCGTCCACCATCCTGATCACCAAGCTGGTGGTGGAGAGAGCAGGAAGAAGACGCTGAGAGGTGATAACGGGTGCTCAGGGGTCCTCAGTGGAGCTGAGCACGCGGGGGGCAGTGCTCAGGCTCTCTCCAGCCCCACGCACGTGCACGGCGCTCGGGACGAGAGCCCGCACCGACCGGATCAACGGGTGGCAGCGCGCAGCAGGCGGTCACGCACCGCATCCCATTCCGGGCCTTCGGGCAGCGTCTGCACCCAGATCTGGCGCACCCCGTGGGCATCGAACTGGCGCAGCACGGCGAACAACTCGTGTGCCACTTGCGCGGGGTGGGCGGGCATGGTGCGATGGAGAACCCCAGCTTGGGCGGGCGGCGCGGCGGGCGAATACACCCCGATATACACGCCCACAACGGCGGCTGCAGGGGTCTGCGCAAGACCTTCACCCTGCGGGCTGTCGGCCACGAAGGTTGCCAGACGCCGTGCCAGCTCCTCAGCCGACAGCAGGCTGACCACGGCATCGGGTGCGTAATGCGAGGCCAGCGTGCCCGACGCTTTGGGGGAGGCCTCGTCTCGCTCCATCAGTGGCGCCCCGAGCGCCTGCATGAGCACCGCCTCGATGGCGGCGCGCGGCGTGGTGCCCGGGCGCAGCAGGGCGGGGTGGGCTCTGGTGCAGTCGATGATGGTGGACTCGATGCCCTCGCGGCAGGCACCGCCGTCCAGCACCGGCAGGTCAGGCCCGAATTCGTCGACCACGTGCGCCGCCGTGGTCGGGCTGACCCGGCCGAAGCGGTTGGCGCTGGGTCCGGCCACGCCCAGCACCCCCAGGGCTCGGGCACGTGCCAGCAGGTCCAGGGCGACCGGATGGTCCGGGCAGCGCAGGCCGATGGTGGCGTGCCCGCCCGCGGCCGCCGTGCCCACGCCGGGCCGGCGCGGCACGATCAGCGTCAGCGGGCCGGGCCAGAAGTGCTGCGCCAGCACCTGCGCTGCCGCAGGCCAGGTGGCGGCGAAGGCTTGCGCTGCGGAGGCATCGGTGACGTGCACGATCAGCGGGTGGTCCGCCGGGCGGCCCTTGGCGGCGAAGATCTGCGCCGCCGCAGCGTCGTCATCGGCCCGTGCGCCCAGGCCGTAGACGGTCTCGGTGGGGAAGGCGAGCAACCCGCCATCGGCCAGCAGCTGCGTGGCCTGTGCCAGGGCTTGAGGATCTTGACCGGAGAGCAGCGGCATGGCGCTCAGAACGCGGGCAGCCCCAGCACGGCCGCGGCCTGCAGCGCCACGGCGCGGGCCTGCGCCGGCGTGGCCGCCGTCACCGTCAGGTGCCCCATCTTGCGCCCGCGCCGCGGCTCGGTCTTGCCGTACAGGTGCAGGTGCGTGCCGGGCAGGGCCAGCACCTCGCTCCACGGCGGCGTCACCGGTAAGGCCGCGTCACCGGCCCACCACAGGTCGCCCAGCAGGTTGAGCATGACCGTCGGCGAATGCTGGCGCGGCATCACCAGCGGCAGCCCGGCCATGGCGCGCACCTGCAGGTCGAACTGCGACAGGTCGCAGGCGTCGATGCTGCAGTGGCCCGAGTTGTGCGGCCGCGGGGCCATCTCGTTGGCCAGCAGCGTGCCGTCCTCGAGCAGGAAGAACTCCACGCACAGCACGCCCACGTAGCCGAGCGACTCGGCCACGGTGCTGGCCCGCTGCACCGCTTGCGTGGCCACGTCAGCCGGTACGTCAGGCGCCGGCACCACGGTCACGGCCAGGATGCCGTCGCGGTGCAGGTTCTGTTGGACTGGCAAGTGCACCACCCGGCCGGCGGCATCGCGCGCCACCACCACACTCAGCTCGGCGGCCAGCGCCACGCGTTTTTCGAGCAGGCAGGGCACCTCGCGCAGGCTCGCCCAGGCCGCGGCCAGGTCGGCGCGGCGTGCCACGCTCACCTGCCCCTTGCCGTCGTAGCCCAGAGTGGAGGTCTTGAGGATGGCGGGGAACAGCGCGTCACCGTCCTTCCCCAGAAGGTCTTCCAGATCGGCTGCCGATTCCAGCCGAGCGTAAGGGACGCACGGCACGCCGCAGGCGGTGAAGTGCGCCTTCTCCAGCGCCCGGTGCTGGCAGGTGGCCACGGCGTCGGCCGACGGCGCCACGGGCCGGCGTACACCCAGCCAGCGCAGCGCCTGCGCTGGCACGTTCTCGAACTCGGTGGTCACGGCGTCGCAAGCCTGCGCCATCTCGGCCAGCGCGGCCTCGTCGGTGTAGGCCGCCTGCAGGTGCAGGTGGGACACGCGGCCGGCAGGACTGTCAGGGTCCGGGTCCAGCACCGCGGTGCGAAAACCCAGCGTCTGCGCCGCGTGCACGAACATGCGGCCGAGCTGGCCGCCACCGAGCACGCCCAGGGTCATCGGCTGACCGTCAGGCCGCAGGGCAGAGGGTTGCAGCATCACAGGCTCAAGACTCCCCTGCATGAGCTCATCCGTGACGTCCCATAAGGAGGATCCATCGGTCGAGGCACGGCCTGCCTCATCAGCGGGGCAGCGAGGCCGTCATGGCCGTGGCGGCGGCCGTCTGGTCGGCGCGGAAGGCCGCGAGCTTGGCGCGCAGCGCGGGGTCTTCAGGCGCAAGCATCGCCACGGCGAAGAGGGCCGCATTGGCCGCCCCGGCCTGCCCGATGGCAAAGGTGGCCACCGGCACGCCCTTGGGCATCTGCACGATGGAGTACAGCGAGTCCAGTCCCTGCAGATGCTTGCTGGCCACCGGCACGCCCAGCACCGGCACCGTGGTCTTGGCCGCCAGCATGCCCGGCAGGTGGGCCGCGCCGCCGGCCCCAGCGATGATGGCCCGCACACCGCGTCCAGCCGCCGTCTCGGCAAAGCGGAACATGGCGTCGGGCATGCGGTGGGCCGACACCACCTGCACCTCGTGCTGCACACCAAAGTCCAGCAACACGGTCACGGCGTGCTGCAACGTGTCCCAATCACTCGAGGAGCCCATCACGACGCTGATGAGCGGCACGCGGGCGGGAGTCTCAACGCTGGTGTTCATGCTCCGATTGTCACCGCGCTGCGGTCGTTCAGCGGCTCCGACAGGTAAGGCCTGCATGTCCGTAACCGGCCCGGCGTGGTTGCAGGATGATGTCAAAGACGTCAAAATGAAATCGTTGACAGCGATCGTCCTCGTTTCTTGATCAAGTTTCACCCATGGCCACTTTGACCATCCGAAATCTGCCCGATGAGGTGCACAGAGCCCTGCGCATGAGAGCGGCGCAGATGGGACGCAGCACCGAGGCCGAAGTCCGTCTCGTGCTCGAAGCCAGCGTCAAGCCACCTCAGCGCCTCCGGTTGGGCACCGCACTGGCCGAGTTGGGTCAGCAAGCAGGTCTGACAAAGCAGGACGTGGAGGCCTTGGAGTCCGCGCGAGACAAGACACCTGCCCAGCCCATGAGGCTGGAATGATCATCCTGGACACCAACGTCATCTCCGAGGCTCTCAAGCCGCAACCGCATCCGGCTTTGCAGGCTTGGCTGGATGCCCAGCCAGCCGAGACCTTGCACCTGACCAGCGTCACCCTGGCCGAACTCTGGTTCGGCATCGGGGTGATGCCGGCCGGTCGGCGCAGGACGGCGCTCTCCCAGGCGGTTGACGGCCTGGGACCGCTCTTCGCTGGCCGAATCCTGGCCTTTGACATCCCAGCAGCGCGTACCTACGCAGACCGAGCGGTGAGCGCGCGTGCCGCTGGTCATGGCCTGCCGACACCCGATGGGTACATCGCAGCTATCGCTGCAACGCACGAGTGCGCCGTGGCCACCCGGGACACGGCCCCCTTCAAAGCTGCGGGTGTCGAGGTGGTCAACCCGTGGCAGTTCCCTCTGCCAAGCTGAGCTGCTCCGTCAGTTCACCACCTGCGCCAGCTCGCCGCGGGCGTACTTGGCGGCCACCACCTGCAGGCTCTCGCCGGCGATCTTGCCGGCTTGGCCGTCGCAGCCAAACTCCAGGTAGCGCTGCTTGCACACCGCCTTGGCGGCCTCGCGGGCGGGCTTGAGCCACTCGCGGGCATCGAACTTGTCGGGGTTCTCGGCCAGGAACTTGCGCACCGCACCGGTCATCGCCAGGCGGATGTCGGTGTCGATGTTGATCTTGCGCACGCCGTGCTTGATGGCTTCCTGGATCTCGGCAATCGGCACGCCGTAGGTCTGCTTCATCTTGCCGCCGTACTGGTTGATCACGTCCAGCAAGGCCTGCGGCACCGACGACGAGCCGTGCATCACCAGGTGTGTGTTGGGTATGCGGGCGTGGATTTCCTTGACGCGCGAAATGGCGAGGATGTCGCCCGTGGGCGGGCGGCTGAACTTGTACGCGCCGTGGCTGGTGCCGATGGCGATGGCCAGGGCATCGAGCTGCGTGGCCTTGACGAACTGCGCGGCTTCTTCGGGGTCGGTCAGCATCTGGCTGTGGTCGAGCTTGCCCTCGGCACCGATGCCGTCTTCCTCGCCGGCCTCACCCGTCTCCAGGTTGCCCAGGCAGCCGAGCTCGCCCTCCACCGTCACACCCACGCGGTGCGCCATCTCCACCACGCGGCGGGTCACGTCCGCGTTGTAGTCAAAGCTCGCCGGCGTCTTGCCGTCTTCCATCAGCGAGCCATCCATCATCACCGAGCCAAAGCCCAGGCCGATGGCGCCCTCGCACACCTTGGGGCTGGTGCCGTGGTCCTGATGCATCACCAACGGAATGTGCGGCCAGGCCTCGGAAGCCGCCGCGATCAGGTGCTTGACGAAGTGCTCGCCCGCGTACTTGCGCGCCCCGGCACTGGCCTGCAGGATGACCGGTGCTCCCACCTCGTCGGCCGCCGTCATCACGGCCTGCACCTGCTCCAGGTTGTTGACGTTGAAGGCCGGTATGCCGTAGCCGTTCTCGGCGGCATGGTCGAGCAGTTGGCGCATGGAAACGAGTGGCATGGGCGTGTCCTCTGGATATGTCGACGCGAAGGGCAACGGGAAGGGCGATGGTGAAAGGTGAAACCGATCTGTAACTGCGCCGATTCTAGGAAGCGAAACGGCCGCCACACTGACAAGTCACAGCCTGCCCGCACGCAAGGCTGGAGAACTCAGAGCTTGTGAAGTATTCCGGCGCGCCCGAGCGGGCGGTCCAAAGGGTGCCGATCAAGGCGCAAAGCACAGCCGTAGCTCGCGCTACGGCGAGCATTTGCAACGCTGAGCGGCGCCTTTTGGGGCGAACGAGCGGGCGTGCGGGGATATTTCACAAGCTCTCAGGGCCTGGGTGCCTGTACGGTGGGTGCGCCACGCTTGACTGCCACCAAGCGCGCCAGCGACGCCAGCACGGTGGCCGCCAGCATCAGGGCGGCCAGGCCGACATGGTTCACGTGCGACACCCAGCCCACGAGGTAGCCGCCCAAGGCCCCGGTCAGCTGCTGGGTGACACCCGCCAGCCCCGAGGCCGCTCCCGCCAGGGTGGGCACGAGTGCGACGGTGGCCACCAGGCAGGGCGGCACCAGCAGGCCGTGGCCGATACCCAGCAACAGCAGGGGCAGCACGAAGGCCCAGGGCGAGTGCTCGCCCGCCAGGCCCATGGCCAGCATCAGGGCCGTACCCGCGAGGCTGAAGCCCTGGCCCAGGCGCATCAGGCGTGGGCCGCCCCAGCGTCGCACCAGTCGGCTGGTGAGGAAGTTGCCGAGGATGTAGGACAGCGGCACCACCATGATGAAGAAGCCCACCTCGCCGGGGCCGACGCCGTAGCTGCGCAGCACCGACGGTGCGGCGGCCAGGAACATGTAGAAGGCGGCCGTGGTCAGGCCGAGGATGGCCACGTGAAGCAGGTACAACGGCATGCGCAGCAACTGCGCGTAGGCGTCGCCCATCCCCGCCAGTACCGAGAGCACCACCCGCGTATCGCGGGCCGACCGGGCAGGGTCCGTGCCGCTGGCCTGTGGCGCCTGACGCGGCAGGCCCCACCAGGCGGCTGCCAGCAGCACCACGCCCAGCCCGGCCGACAGCACGAAGTTGGCCTGCCAGCCCAGCGCCTCGTGGATCTGCCCCCCGACCACGGTGCCCGTGGGCGGGCACAGACCCAGCGTCATGCCGACGTAGGCCATCACCCGCGTGCGCTGGGGCCCGTGGAACAGGTCCTGCACGGCCGCGCGGCCCACCACCATGCCGGCAGCGGCGCCTGCGCCCTGCAGTACCCGGGCAGCCACCAGCAGGGGCAGACTCTGCGCCAGCGCTGCGAGCACCGAACCTGCCACGCCCACCGCCAGACCGGTCAGGATCATGGCCCGGCGGCCGTAACGGTCAGACAGCGGCCCGTAGACCAGCTGCAGCAGGCCGAAGGTCAGGACGAAGCCGCTGAAGGTCAGCTGCACCTCGTCCTGCGGACGGCCGAACAACTCGCCCCAGACGGGCATGGACGGCAGGCACACCGTCATCACCAGGAGGCCATAGGCCACCTGGGCCAGCAGGTTGAGGGTCAGGGCGGTGGACGGCGCCTCGGCGCGCCGTGCGCCCTCATCCAACCCGGCACACCTTGAGCATGTTGGTGCCGCCCGGGTAGCCCATGGGCTCGCCGCAGGTGATGGCATAGGTGTCACCCGGCATCAGCACGCCGCGCTCGCACAGCAACTTCTCGGCGGCCTGCAGGGCCTGGTCGCGGTCGCTGAAGGAGGGCATGAGGATGGGGCGCACGTTGCGGTACAGCGCCATCTTGCGCTCGCTCTGCGCCTTGGTGGTCAGCGCGTAGATGGGCACCTTGATGTTGTGACGGCTCATCCACAGCGCCGTCGACCCGCTTTCGGTCAGCGCGATGATGGCCTTGCAGCCCAGGTGGTGGGCGGTGAACAGCGCGCCCATGGCGATGCTCTGGTCGATGCGGCCGAACTGCTTGTTGACGAAGTCGCTGTCGAGCTGCACGTCCTCGGCGCGCTCGGCCTCCAGGGCGATGAGGTGCATCTGCTCCACCGTCTCCACCGGGTACTTGCCGGCCGCGGTCTCGGCGCTCAGCATCACGGCGTCCGTGCCGTCCAGCACGGCGTTGGCCACGTCGCTCACCTCGGCGCGCGTAGGCACGGGCGCCAGGATCATGCTCTCCATCATCTGCGTGGCGGTGATGACCACCTTGTCCATCTCGCGCGCCATGCGGATCATGCGTTTCTGCAGCGCCGGCACGGCCGCATTGCCCACCTCCACGGCCAGGTCGCCTCGCGCCACCATGATGCCGTCGCTGGCCTTGAGGATGTTCTCCAGCTGCGGGATGGCCTCGCTGCGCTCGATCTTGGCGATCAGGGCGGGCTTGTGGCGGTAGGCCTCGCCTGCCACGTTGGCGAGCTGGCGCGCCATCTCCATGTCGGTGGCGCTCTTGGGGAAGCTCACCGCCAGGTACTCGCACTGGAAGGCCATCGCGGTCTTGATGTCCTCCATGTCCTTCGCGGTGAGCGCCGGGGCGGTGAGGCCGCCGCCGGCCTTGTTGATGCCCTTGTTGTTGGACAGCTCGCCGCCCACCTTGACAACGGTGTGCACCTGCTCGCCGCGCACGGCCTCGACCACCAGCACGATCAGGCCGTCATTCAGCAGCAGCTTGTCGCCGGGTTTGACGTCTCGCGGCAGTTCCTTGTAGTCCAGACCCACGGCGCCCAGGTCACCCGGCTCGGTGCGCTGCGCATCCAGCACGAAGGGCTGGCCGCCTACCAGCATGACCTTGCCGTCCACGAACTTGCCCACGCGGATCTTGGGGCCCTGCAGGTCGGCCATCAGGGCCACCGGTTTGCCCACGCGGGCGGCGGTCTCGCGCACGAGGGTGGCGCGGTCGATGTGGTCCTGCGCCTTGCCGTGGCTGAAGTTCAGCCGCACCACGTCCACGCCGGCGCGCAGCAGGTTCTCCAGCACCTGGGGGTCGCTCGACGCGGGGCCCAGGGTGGCGACGATCTTGGTGGCGCGGGTCATTGACGGGGGCGCGAACGGGGGCGCTGGCAGTTGCGGATTATCGGCGCCGCGGCCCGCGCGGCGTTACGGCGAGGTTACCGCTGCCAGAACCCCCGGAAGCCCCCAGAACCTCCCGGAAGCTCCCGGGAGCTCCCAGAAGTGCCCGCCCGCGCCCGGACCCTGGGGATGCCTGGAGTGGGCTCAGACTCTTGCGGCCACATCCGCCGCATCGGCCACCGCCACCGCCGTCATGTTGACCACGCGCCGAACGGTCGAGGACGGGGTGAGGATGTGCACCGGGGCGGCCGCGCCCAGCAGCATCGGGCCCACGGTGACGCCGCGGCTGCCGGCCTCCTTGAGCACGTTGAACAGGATGTTGGCCGCGTCGATGTTGGGCAGCACCAGCAGGTTGGCCGAGCCGCTCAAGGTGGTGTCGGGCAGGTAGGAACGCCGCACCGTTTCCGAGAGCGCAGCGTCGCCGTGCATCTCGCCGTCGCACTCCACGTCCGGGGCCGCCTGGACAAAGAGGTTGCGCGCCTCGCGCATGCGTCGTGCCGACGGGCGGTTGGACGACCCGTAGATGGAGTGCGACAGGAAGGCCACCTTGGGCGGCAGGCCGAAGCGCCGCACCTCGGCCGCCGCCATCTGCGCGATCTCGCTCAACTCGGCGGCGCTGGGCTGCTCGTTGACGAAGGTGTCGGTGATGAAGACGGTGAACTGGTCCAGCATCAGCGCGTTCATGGCCGCCATGACGTGCGTGCCTTCGCGTTGGCCGATCACTGTGCGCACGTGGTCCAGGTGGGCGTCGTAGCGGCCCACCAGGCCGCACAGCATGGCGTGGGCCTCGCCGCGCTTGACCATCAGTGAGGCGATCAACGTGTTGGAGCGCCGCACCGCCGCCTTGGCGGCTTCGGGCGTGACGCCTTCGCGCCCCATCAGCTGGTGGTAGGTCTCCCAATAGGCACGGAAGCGCGGGTCGTTCTCGGGGTCGACGATTTCGAAGTCGCGCCCCGCCTGCAGGCGCAGCCCGGCGCGTTCGATGCGCATACGCACGACTTCGGGCCGGCCGATCAGCACCGGCTGGGCCAGGCCTTCGTCCAGCACCACCTGCACGGCGCGCAGCACGCGCTCGTCCTCGCCCTCGGCATAGACCACGCGTGCCGGCTGGCGGGCGTTGAAGGCCTTGGCCGCCGCAAACACCGGCCGCATCAGCAGGCCGGTCTGGTAGACGTGGCGCTGCAGCGAGGCGCGGTAGGCCTCCAGGTCGGTGATGGGGCGCGTGGCCACGCCGCTGTCGGCCGCGGCCTTGGCCACCGCCGGGGCGATGCGCAGGATCAGGCGCGCATCAAACGGCTTGGGGATCAGGTAGTCGGATCCGAACTTCAGCTCCTGCCCTGCGTAGGCTGCCGCCACCTCGTCGCTGATCTCGGCCTTGGCCAGGTCGGCGATCTCGCGCACGCAGGCCAGCTTCATGGCCTCGGTGATCTTGGTGGCGCCGCAGTCCAGCGCGCCGCGGAAGATGTACGGGAAGCACAGGACGTTGTTGACCTGGTTCGGGTAATCCGAGCGGCCGGTGGCGATGATGCAGTCCGGCCGCACGGCCTTGGCCAGCTCGGGGCGG
Organism: Rubrivivax sp.; assembly: GCA_021300575.1. Lineage (GTDB taxonomy): Bacteria > Pseudomonadota > Gammaproteobacteria > Burkholderiales > Burkholderiaceae_C > Rubrivivax. The sequence continues at coordinate 73,114 of JAJTDM010000012.1, read as the reverse complement.
ATCTCGGGCTCGGGGTTGGCCAGCGCCAGGATGATGGGCTGGCGCGCCATGGTCTTGACCATCTCGGCCGTCAGCACGCCAGCGGCAGAACACCCCAGGAACACGTCGGCCCCGGCCACCACGTCGGCCAGGCGGCGGGCGTCGGTGGTCTGGCAGTAGGGGCGCTTGGAGACATCGAGCTTGCCGCTGAGCGCATCCTCGCGGTCGGTCTGGATGACGCCGCGCGAGTCCACGACGAAGATGTGCTCGCGCTTGACGCCCAGCCCCACCATCACGTCCAGGCAGGCGATGGCCGCCGCACCCGCGCCCGAGGACACGAGCTTGATGTCGCCAATGGCCTTGCCCACCAGTTCCAGACCGTTGAGCAGCGCCGCCGCCGAGATGATGGCTGTGCCGTGCTGGTCGTCATGGAAGACGGGGATGTTCAGCCGGTCGCGCAGCGCGCGCTCGATGGCAAAGCACTCCGGCGCCTTGATGTCCTCGAGGTTGATGCCGCCGAGTGTGGGCTCGAGTGCGGCGATGATTTCGATCAGCTTGTCCGGGTCCTTCTCGGCGAGCTCGATGTCGAAGACGTCGATGCCGGCGAACTTCTTGAACAGGCAGCCCTTGCCCTCCATCACCGGCTTGCCGGCCAGCGGGCCGATGTCCCCCAGCCCCAGCACCGCGGTGCCGTTGGTGATCACGCCCACCAGGTTGCCGCGCGAGGTGTACTCCGCCGCCAGCGCCGGATCCTGCTCGATGGCCAGGCAGGCGTAGGCCACACCCGGACTGTAGGCCAGCGAGAGGTCTCGCTGGTTGGACAGCGGCTTGGTCGGTGTGACCGAGATCTTGCCGCGCGTGGGCGTGCGGTGGTATTCCAGCGCGGCGTCGCGCAGGGCCTGCTCGGCCGGGGTGAGTTCGGGCTTCATCGGGGGTCTCCTTGTCTTGGACATCCTGACCGTCTGGGCGGCCGCAGGCGCAGATTACGCCTGTTCGGGGTGCAAGATGATGCGGAGAACCCGGATCAGTTTCGACCTGGAGTGAGGCAATCCCCGGGGATCGCCGCGGTCTGGGTACGCGGCTCAGCCCGGGGTAAGGCGGGGGCTTTCAGCCCGCGGCACGCCGCGCCAGGATCTCGAAGGCCGGCAGCGTCTTGCCCTCCAGCACCTCCAGGAAGGCGCCGCCGCCGGTGGAGATGTAGCCCACCTCGCGCTCGATCCCGTATTTGGCGATGGCCGCGAGCGTGTCGCCGCCGCCCGCGATGCTGAATGCGCTGCTGGCCGCCACGGCGCGCGCCACGGTCTCGGTGCCGTGCGCGAAGGCGTCGAACTCGAACACGCCCACCGGGCCGTTCCAGACGATGGTGCCTGCGGCCATCAGCTTGTCGGCCAGTATCTGCGCCGTCTTGGGGCCGATGTCCAGGATCAGATCGTCATCGGCCACCTCGGTGGCGGCCTTGACCGTGGCCGGCGCGTCCGCAGCGAAGGTCTTGGCGCACACCACGTCCACGGGAATGGGCACGTCGGCGCCACGCGCGGCCATGGCGGCGATCACCGCCTGGGCCTCGCCGACCAGGTCCGGCTCGGCCAGGCTCTTGCCGATCTTCAAACCCGCGGCCAGCATGAAGGTGTTGGCGATGCCGCCGCCCACCACCAGGCCGTCCACGTTCTTCGCCAGGCTCTGCAGGATGGTGAGCTTGGTGCTGACCTTGCTGCCGGCCACGATGGCCACCAGCGGGCGCCGGGGCGCGGCCAGGGCCTTGGTGATGGCGTCGATCTCGGCGGCCAGCAGCGGGCCAGCGCAGGCCACGGGGGCGAACTGCGCGATGCCGTAGGTGGAGGCCTCGGCGCGGTGCGCGGTGCCGAAGGCGTCGTGCACGAAGATGTCGCACAGCGCAGCCATCTTGCGGGCGAGTTCCTCGCTGTTCTTCTTCTCGCCCTTGTTCAGGCGGCAGTTCTCCAGCATCACCACCTGGCCGGGGGCCACGTCCACACCGTCCACCCAACCGCTCTTCAGCGGCACCTCGCGGCCCAGTAGTTCACCCAGGCGCGCGGCCACCGGGGCCAGCGAGTCCTCCGGCTTGAACTCGCCCTCGGTAGGGCGGCCCAGGTGCGAGGTGACCATCACTGCTGCGCCAGCTTTCAGCGCCATCTCGATGCAAGGCACCGAGGCGCGGATGCGCGTGTCTTCGGTGATGCGGCCGGCGTCGTCCTGCGGTACGTTCAGGTCAGCGCGGATGAAGACGCGCTGGCCGGTGACCCGGCCGGCGGCTACGAGATCGGCAAAACGAAGGACGTTCATGGGGGGTCCCTGGAAGAAAGTGGAAATTGTAGGAACCGGGGCTTGCGCCAAGCCTGCGCTTCACCAACCCAAGCCGACGCGAAGAGGCAGGTACACCGCCATGCCGGCCACGATGGTGCCCAGGATGCCGCGCTGCCAGAAGAACCAGGCCAGCCCGGCCGCAGCCGCCCACAGGCGCGCATCGCGCCAGGTGGAGACGAGCTCCCCCTGCACCAGCACGATCTCGGGCACCACCACGGCCATCAGCGCGGCCAGCGGGGCAAAGCGCAACCCGTCCTTCAGGCGTTCGGGGAAAGGCAACTCGCGCGACGACAGGAAGAAGAAGCCGCGCGTCAGCACGGTGATCAATGTCAGCCCGAACACGGCCAGCAGGCCTTCCAACACGCTCATGGCCGCATCTCCTGCTGACGCGCCTGCTGCAGCAGCAGGCCCGTGGCCACGGCGGCGGCGATCGCCACCACGATGTTGAGCTTTAGCGGCAGCGCATAAGCCGCCACCGAGGCGCAGGCTGCCACGCCCGCCGCCACCCAGGAGGCGCGGTCGGTCAGCATGGAGCAGGTCAGGGCCAGCAGCGCGATGTGACCGGCAAAGCCCAGCCCCCACTCGGCCGGCACGCTGCCGCCCAGCCACAGGCCCAGCAGCGACGACAGTTGCCAGGACAGCCAGTTGGTGCCGGCCCCGCCCCAGAAGTACGGCCACTGTGCGGCTTCGGGCACCGGCTTCGGAAAGCGGCGCATGAACAGCACGTAGTTCAAGTCGGCCGTGAAGTAGGCCATGCACCAGCGCTGCGTCGGGCGGTAGCCGTGCACATAGGGGCGCCAGGCCGCACTCAGGATGATGAAGCGCAGGTTCACGCAGAAGGCGGTGGCCCACACCACCCACAGCGGCGCGCCCGAAGCGATGAGCGGCATGGTGGCCAGCTGCGCCGAGCCGGCAAAGACCATCAGCGACATCAGCACCGCCACCGTCATGTCCATGCCGCTCTTGGCCATGGCCACGCCCGTCACCAGGCCCCAGGCGGCAATGCCCACGGCAATGCCGGTCATGTCATGCGCGCCGCGGCGGAACTCCGGGTCACGCCACAAGGGGATGCGGGTGGGGTGCCCGGTATCGGGGGCAGGGGGAGGGTCAGCAGCAGCGGTCACAGCCGCGGATTGTCTCCTGAGGGGTCTTCTCAGGGGCCTCGTCAGGAGTCTCGTCAGGGCTTGGCGGCCTTGGCGTCTTCGCCAGACTTGGCCAGGCCGGAGGACGGAACCACCTGCGGTGAAACGGTGTCGACCTTGTTCTCTCGCATGTAGTCGTTCATCTCGCGCCAACCCGCAAACACCGCCGCCTTGTCGGCCTTGCGGTTCATGGAGTAACAGTCTTCCAGGGCCCGGCCGGCGTGGCGGCAGGCCCCGCCGATGGCCTTGCCTTCGGCCTCGCGGCGGGCGGACATGGACGAAGCGGACTCCACGCCCAGCATGTCGCAACCCATCAGGGTCAAGAGCACCCCCGCGCCCAGCAGGGCGCGCGGCAGGAAAGGTCGGGACATCGTTCGGTTCATGACAACACCTCTTCGGGTTATCGGCCCGCAAGCCTGGCAACTTGAGCAGCGTCTGCGCGTCCACCCCTGGCACAGACCGCGCAGCCCGGACCGCGCACCGCAGACCTCCACACCTTACCGCACCGGGTCTTCCGCGGGCGGAGCCTCCAGCATTTCCCCGACTTGCCACCCTGGCAAACCCTGGCCCTGCACAAAGGCGCTGGCCACTTGGCGGCGCCCGCCTGGGCGTTGCAACTCCAGCAATTCCAGAACCGTGGCCTCGCCGCACGCCACCGCCAGGCGGCCCTTGCCCGCGTCGATCACCGTCGCAGGGCACGGCGCGGGGGCATCCGCAGGCCACGGCATCGGTGCGGCGCGCCAGAGTTTCACCATGGTGCCGCCGCAGTGGAAGCTCGCGCCGGGGAAAGGATCGAAGGCGCGAACCCGGCGCTCGATCACCGGGGCCCGCAGGCTCCAATCGATCAGCGCTTCGGACTTCTCGATCTTGCGGGCATAGGTCACGCCCTCGGTGGGCTGGGCCACGGCCTGCAGCCGGCCCGCCGTCAGGTCCTGCAGGGCCTGCACGATCAGCCGTCCGCCGAGCGCGGCGAGCCTGTCATGCAGGGTCGCCGTGGTGTCCTGTGCCCCGATGGGCTCTGGCGCTTGCAGCAGCATGGGGCCGGTGTCCAGGCCGGCGTCCATCTGCATGATGGTGATGCCCGTGCTGGCGTCTCCGGCCTCGATGGCGCGGTGGATGGGTGCGGCCCCGCGCCAACGCGGCAGCACAGAGGCGTGGATGTTCAGGCAGCCTGCGGGCGGGAGGTCCAGTGTCCAGGCGGGCAGGATCAAGCCGTAGGCGGCCACCACCATCGCCTGTGGCGCAGCCCGCTCCAGGGCCGTCCGGGCGCTCGCCGCGTCTTCGCCAAAGCGTCCGTCCAGGCGCAGGCCTCGAGGCTGGGCCAGGGGCAAGCCCAGAGCCAGCGCCCGCTGCTTGACGGCCGAGGCCTGGAGTAGCTGTCCGCGGCCAGCGGGGCGGTCCGGCTGTGTCAGCACCAGTGCGATCTCGTGACCCGCCGCATGCAACGCATCCAGAGCGACCGCGGCGAATTCGGGCGTTCCGGCGAATGCAATGCGCAAGGGGAGAGCCTCTGGTGTCGCGGTCAGGCCGACGGCGCCCTCACGCGCGCTGCTCCTCGCGCGCGCGCTTGAGCATCTTGCTGCGGATGCGGTCCCGCTTGAGCGGGCTGAGGTACTCCACGAACACCCGGCCGATCAGGTGGTCCATCTCGTGCTGCACGCACACCGCGGCCAGCCCTTCGCACTGCATGTCGAACGGCTGGCCCGACCGGTCCAGCGCCCGCACGGTCACCTGCTCGTGACGGGCCACCTTGTCGTAGGTGGCGGGCACGGACAGGCAGCCTTCGTCGCGAAAACTCATGGCTTCGCTGCGCTGCACCAACTCGGGGTTGATGAGCACGACCGGTTGGTCGCGCGTGTCGGAGGTGTCCATGACGATGATGCGCTCATGCACGTCCACCTGCGTGGCCGCCAACCCCACGCCTTCGGCGTCGTACATGGTCTGCAGCATGTCGTCGACGAGGCGGCGCACGCGGTCGTCCACTGTCGCCACCGCTTGCGCCACCTTGTGCAAGCGAGGGTCGGGAAACTTCAGGATGGGCAGGAGGGCCATGGGTCTTCGTCCAGAAAAATGGCATCACGGCACGGTGGGCGAGTACTCCCCCCAAAGGGGTGCGCCATCCGGGGGGGGGCCGTCTCATTGCCGGGCCCCGTGATTGCCGGCAGAATTTGCGCTTGAATCGGTATTGTCGCGGACCAGCCCTCATCGCTGCAGCGGCCGGCCCATTCGTTCAGTCGTCGATTGGCTGCACTGCACGCCGGCCTCAGGTGGCCGGCACGCCCGCAAGGGTGCCACTGGCCCATGGGAGCTCCGTTGACCCACCCTCATTGCCTGTCACTTGCCCGCTTCCCGGCTCCGCGTACCGCCGGGTCCGGAGCCGCTCTGGCGTTTGCCTTCCTGGCCGCCACGTGCTGGGCGCAGGGGGTGTCGGCGCCCGCCGGTGTGGACCCGGCCCAGCGCCAGACCGCACAGCGGGTGGCTGACCAAGGGGTGCCCCTGGCCGACTTGGCGCCTGACGCGCCGGCCTCCCACACGGTGCGCCCCGGTGACACCTTGTGGGGGCTGTCCCAGCTGTTCCTGAAAAGCCCCTGGCGGTGGGCCGAACTCTGGGGCATGAACATCGAACAGGTGCGGGATCCTCACCGCTTGTACCCGGGGCAGGTGCTGGTGCTGTCCAAGGGGCCGGACCGGGCCACCCTGAAGGTGGCGCCCCCGGGGGGCACACCGCAGGCCGTACCGGCAGCAGCGGCGGTCGCCCAGGCGGAGCCCGTCACCGTCAAGCTCCTGCCACGGGTGCGCAGCGGTCCGGTGGACCACGGTGCCATCGCTTCCGTGCCGGCCCACCTGATCGCGCCTTTCATTGCGCAGGCCACCGTGCTGGAGGCCGGCGAGATCGACGGCGCTGCGCGCATCGTCGCCTCGCCCGACGGACGGATACTCATGACCACGGGGGACGTGGCATACGTGCGGGGTGATCTTCAGGGACGCAGGAGTTTCCAGTTGGTGCGTGAGCCCCGGGCCCTGAGGGACCCTGTCACACGCGAGCTCCTGGGCTACGAGGCCCGGCTGGTGGGCCATGCCGAAGCCCTCGGCACCGAAGACCTCGCGTTGCCCGAGCAGGCAAAGTCGCTGGCTTCTCCGGCACGTGTGCTGCTCAGGCATGTGCGTCTGGAGATTGGTCCTGGTGACCGGCTGACACAGGCTTCCACGGTGGAATTCGCGCCTTTTGTACCGCGGGCGCCGGTGCGGCCGGTGCAGGGCCAGGTGATCGGCCTGTACGGTGAGGGCCTGACGGCCGCGCAGCACCAGATCGTGTCGCTCAACCGTGGATCCCGGGATGGCGTGGAACGAGGGCACGTGCTGGCCTTGTGGCGAACCGGCAGCCAGGTGACCGACCGCAGCACGCCAAAGGCCGAGTCCCTTCGTTTGCCCGACGAGCGCAACGGGCAGATGTACGTCTTTCGCGTCTTCGACAGGGTGTCCTATGCGCTGATCCTGAGCGGCCAGGATCCGGTGTCGTCAGGCACCCGGTTCACCCAGCCCTGAGCGGGGCGGGGCGCGCGGCAGGCGGCTTGCGACGGACCGGCCCTGGGGCAGCGACATGCCAGCGCAGGATTTCGAGGCCTGGTTCCGCCTGTTGACGTGGCCAGGCGTGACGCGGCCTGTGGCACGCCGCCTGCTGCGGGCCTTGGGCTCCCCGCAGGCCGTGCTGGGGGCTGCTGCCAGTCAGTGGGCCGCCGCAGCGAGCCCCGCTGCGGCGCAGGCCCTGTCGACGCCGGACCCACAGGCCAGCGTCCGGCTGCAGCTCGCACTGGACTGGCTGGCCGGACACCCTGCCCGCCAAGTGCTGATGCTGGGCGATGCCCGCTACCCGCAGCCCCTGCTGCATTGCGGGGACCCTCCCCTGATGCTGTTCCTGGAGGGGCGGGAGGAACTTTTGCAGCGGCCTTCGGTGGCGGTGGTGGGCAGCCGGCAGGCCACGCCTCAGGGCCTGGCCCATGCGCGGCAGTTCGCCAGCGTGCTCAGCCATGCAGGCGTCACTGTGGTGTCGGGGCTGGCCACCGGCATCGACGGCGCTGCCCACGAAGGCGCCCTTGCGGGCGCAGGTTCCACCCTGGCCGTCATCGGCACTGGCCCGGACATCGTCTACCCCCGCCGCCACGGTGGGTTGTGGCGCCGTATCGCGCAGGACGGGTTGGTGGTCAGCGAACATGCCCCAGGTACGCCGGCGCTGGCGCACCACTTTCCTCACCGCAACCGCATCATTGCCGGCCTCACGAGGGGAACGCTCGTGGTGGAGGCGACGCTGAAATCCGGCTCGCTGATCACGGCACGTCTGGCCATGGAGGGCGGACGTGAGGTTTTTGCGGTACCGGGGTCCATCCAGTCCCCCCAGGCCAAGGGTTGCCACGAGTTGATCCGGCAGGGCGCACAACTGGTGGAATCGGCCCAGGAGATCCTGGAGTCGCTCGGGCTGCCCGCGAGCCCAACAGCCTCCACCGCGGCCCCAGCGTCTGCCGCCGCAGCGGTGTCGGATGAGCCGGATGAACCCGACGCACCCGACGCACCCGACGCACGCACGCCCCATGGGCGGCTTCTGCGCACCATGGGTCATGACCCGGTGAGCCTGGACACGCTGGTCGGGCGCACGGGCGAGGCCGCATCGGTGCTGGGTGCGCGCCTGCTCGAACTGGAGTTGCAGGGCCTGGTGGCGCGACTGCCCGGCGGCCGGTTCCAGCGTCAGCAGGCCGGTTGAACCGGCAGGCGGCCCAGGGTCGTGAAGGCCCTTGGGCAGGACCGCGGGCCGTGCGGTCGGCGCCCGAAGACCCTCGGGTATAGTGGATTGATGTTCGATGTGCTGGTGTACTTGTACGAAAACTATTGGCGGCCCGATGCCTGCCCGGACCACCGCCAGCTCACCCGCAAGCTGTCGGCTGTAGGCTTCGAGTCTGACGAGATCCAGGAGGCCCTGGCCTGGCTGGAAGGCCTGTCCACCAGCGCGCAGGCTGTGCATGAGCAAGGCGACGACAGCAGCCTGCGCATCTACACCGAGGCCGAACGCGAACTGCTGGGCGAGGAATGCGTGGGTTTTCTGTGCTTCCTCGAGTCTGCCGGGGTGCTGCCCGCAGCCCTGCGCGAGATGGTCATCGACCGGGCCAGCGCCCTGGGGCCTGGCCGCCTGGACCTCGAGGAGTTCAAGATCATCATCCTGATGGTCTTCTGGAGTCTGGGCGAGGAGCCCGACGCGCTGATCCTGGACGAGCTCTTCGTCGATCCGGAGCAGCGGCTCATCCACTGACGCCGCTCGGGGCGGCGCAGAGCGGCACAGGACGGCTCAAAGCATCGGCGGCTTGGGCAGCATGCCCAGGATGTCCAGCGATCCCCGGATACCCTTGATGGTGAGGTCTTCGTCCTGCGCTGGCTGCATGAGGCCACTTTGCAGGTAGGCCGCGAGCCTGCGCAGCTGGAACAGCATGCACTTCCCCTCAGCCGACACGAACAAGGCCAGCTGCCGGCGCGTGCCCTGCCACACCAGTTGCACCGGTCGCTCGGTGCCGCCATGCTTGAGCATGTACCAGCTGCCCGCCGGCAGCTCGCGTGCCCAGGACAGCATGGCGGTGATGGGTTCGCCGCCACCTTCTGACACCACCTCCAGCTCGGTGTCGGAGGCGCCCGGGATGTCGCGCACGAAGGACTCGTCGATGTTGATCTGCAGTCCCTCGGGCATCATCTCCTCCAGGGACTCCAGCTGCTCCATCAGGTCTTGAAGCTTGCGCTGGGGCAGGGGGGCGGCCTTGGCGGTGAAGCCCTCGGTCAGGCTGTCGTTGAGCTTCTTGATCAGCTCTTCCTGGCGCTCTGCGGGAATGCCGGCCGTGGACATGCCCTCTCGTATGGCCTTGAGCAAGGCGGGCATGCGGCGCAGGACATCGGCCCGGTCTTCGCGGGTCACCTTGGCCCCGGCCGACCAGATCAGATCGCTGGCCACCCGCATCATAGCCCGGGCCCGGTCGCTGGACGGCCCCTGGCTGACCGACACGGTGGCCAGCACGTCGGCCCAGACATCGAACAGGAACTGGCGCACGCCGTCCTGCACCGGCTCGCCTTCCAGCATCCGGCGGAATTCGATGGTGTTCTGGATGGCCAGGGTCTCACGCTGTTCCAGCTGTTGCGCCAGCGAGAGCGCCTTGCGGCTGGTATCGCTCTGCTCACGGAAGTAGCTCTCGAGGAACTTCTCGAACTCGCCAAGGACCGTCTGGAACACGCGGCGGCCGGAATCCGGATACGCCTCCACCACCTGCACGATGCGCTTGAGCTCGAGTTCCAGCGCCTCGTCTGCGGCCGGCCCTTTCCGGCCAAAGCCCAGGACGCAGGCTCCCATGCGGTCGATCAGGCGCCGGGTGGGGTGGTCGGGCGAGGTGAACAGCTCGGGCTCGCTGACCGCCACGCGCAGGACGGGCATCTGCAGCCGTGCGAACCACACACGCACTGCCGCAGGCAAGCGCTCCTCTGCCAGGATGCTGTGGAACATGAGAGCCACGACTTCGAGCGTGGAGCGCTCGTCTTGCGTGGCCGGGGCGTACTGCCACGCCTGCACGGCAGACGCGGTCCCCTGCAGAGGCGCCACCACCGTGGCCGCCCCGGCCGCGGGTTCCGCTGGCAGGGAAGAGTCCATGACCGTGGCCTGGAAGGCGGTTACACCCTGCCCGCCAGTCGGTGGCCCTCCGGCCAGGGCACCCAGGCGGTGCAGTGCGCCCAGGAGTTTGGGCGCTGGCCCCTCGGGCTGTGGCACAGGCGCAGGCGGCACCGCGGACAGATCCCCCGCTCCCGGCGGCTCGGCTGCGTAATGGCTCAGGCGCTGGGTGACCGTGGCACCACTCCAATGGGCTGAAGCCGCCGCCGCGGGATCTGATCCGGCAGGCCCTGATGGCCCGCTGTCACTGCCCGTACCGCTCATGTCACCATCGAAAGCGGGTTCTGCAGTCTGCGTGGCCCGGGTCTGCACTGGGGGGGTCAGCGCTTCCTCGCGCAGGGCCCGCAGGCTGATCTCGGGCATGACGCCATGGTCTACCAGCCACTCGTTGGCAGCGTGGTAGGCCTGCTCCATGTACAAGGCGAGGGCGTCGTGCAGGCTGGGCTGCAGGTCCTGCCAGATTTCCAGCGGCAACTCGGCGGCCTCCCAGGCCCGAACGGCGATGCGCGCCAGGGCGTCGGGCTTCAGGACATCACGGGCATCGAGCTCCTCGGCCTGCTCAAGCCGGATGACCCGGGCCCTCAGGTCGTCGAACTGGCCACCGGCCCGCTCCAGCATGGCCACGGCCAATCGGAAGGCCAGCCAGTCGGCGCTCTGTGCTTCTTGTTCGACAACCGGGGCTTCCTCGATGCTTTCAAGCGACGTCCAGCCAAGTTCCAGGGCCACCCGCAGTTCATGGGATACGCCCTGCACCCAGGCGGGCAGATTCTGCGCCAGCAGGCGTGCTCGGTAGTCTCGCCGCTGCCCGGGCCCTGAGGGGCCGTCCAAGGGCAACTGCGCTCGGGCGCAGGCCAGCAGGTGGTCGCTCAGGGCGGGCAGCGCGGCTTCCAGCTGCAGGGCGAAGACCCGGCGCGCCTGTCCCGCCGGGGACTGGGTAGCACCGTGCCTGGTCACCGCATGGGCCCGTCTGCTGGGGGCGCGCCGCTGTGCGCTACACCACGGCCCCGGCGTTGGGGTCGTTCGGGTCCTGTTCCTTGCCCGGAGTGGGCTTGACCAGATCTTCGCGCTTGACACCCAGCCACATGACGATGCCTGCCGCCACGAAGATGGAGGAGTAGATGCCAAACAGGATGCCGATGGTCAGGGCCACTGCGAAGTAATGCAGCGTGGGTCCCCCGAAAAACAGCATGGAAAGCACCATGATCTGAGTGGAGCCGTGGGTGATGATGGTACGGCTGGTGGTGCTGGTGATGGCGTTGTCGATCACCTGCGGGGTGGTCATCCTGCGCATCTTCCGGAAAACTTCACGGATGCGGTCGAAGATCACCACCGACTCGTTGACCGAGTAACCCAGAACGGCCAGTATCGCCGCCAGCACCGCCAGCGAGAACTCCCACTGGAAAAAAGCAAAGAAGCCCAGGATGATGATCACGTCGTGCAGGTTGGCCACGATGCCGGCCACGGCGAACTTCCACTCGAAGCGGAAGGCCAGGTAGATCATGATGCCCAGCACGGTGAAGGCCAGCGCGATCAGACCGTCGCGCGCCAGTTCCGAACCCACCGACGGGCCGACGAACTCCGTGCGGTTGAGCTTCAGGGGCTCCGCACCGGCTGCCGTGGCGCACGAAGGTCGGCTGATGGACTCGCCCTGCGCGCTCACGTACTGCTTGATGGAGACGGTGCCTGACTCGGCCTTGCACAACTGTTCGAACACGCGCTGGGACAACTCCGACTGCTTGACATCACCGCGCACCGGCAGGCGGATCAGCACGTCCCTGGAGGTGCCGAAGGTCTGCACCTGCACCTCCCCCAGGTTGAGCGACTCCACCGCCTCGCGCGTTTTGTTGATGTCCGCCGACTGGGCGTATTCCACTTCCAGCACCGTGCCGCCCGTGAACTCGATGGACAGGTGCAAGCCGCGCGTGGCGAGGAAGAAGACCGCCGCCGCAAAGGTGAGGAAGGAGATGATGTTCAGCACCAGCGCGTGGCGCATGAACGGGATGTCCTTGCGGATTCTGAAGAATTCCATGTTCAGTACTCCTCAGGATCTCAGGCTTGCGGCGGCTTGTCGGAGGCCGCCGGGGCCGCTGCGCCGGGCTTCCAGACCTGACCGATGGACACCGACTTGAGCTTCTTCTGGCGGCCGTACCAGAGGTTGACCAGGCCGCGCGAGAACATCACCGCCGAGAACATCGAGGTCAGGATGCCCAGGCAGTGCACCACCGCGAAGCCACGCACCGGGCCGGAGCCGAAAGCCAGCAGGGCCACGCCGGCGATCAGCGTCGTGATGTTGGAGTCCAGGATGGTGGCGAAGGCGCGCTCGTAGCCGGCGTGGATGGCCGCCTGAGGGGGCGCCCCGTTGCGCAGTTCCTCGCGCACACGCTCGTTGATCAGCACGTTGGCGTCGATCGCCATGCCCAGCGTCAGCGCAATGGCCGCCATGCCGGGCAAGGTCAGCGTGGCCTGCAGCATGGACAGCACCGCCACCAGCAGCAGCAGGTTGAACCCCAGCGCCAGCGACGAGAACAGCCCGAACAGCAGGTAGTAGGCGCACATAAAGATGACGATGGCGATGAACCCGTAGGCCACGCTGTCGAAGCCCTTGGCGATGTTCTCCGCCCCCAGGCTCGGGCCGATGGTGCGCTCCTCGATGATCTCCATCGGTGCAGCCAACGAACCGGCGCGCAACAGCAGTGCCGTGTCGTTGGCCTCCTGCGTGGTCATGCGCCCTGATATCTGCACCCGGCCGCCCCCGATCTCGCTGCGGATAACGGGCGCGGTCACCACTTCGCCCTTGCCTTTCTCGAACAGCAGGATGGCCATGCGCTTGCCCACGCTCTCGCGCGTCACATCCTTGAAGATGCGCGCGCCCTTGGCGTCCAGGCTCAGGTGCACGGCCGGCTCCTGCGTCTGGTTGTCGAACCCGGCCTGCGCGTCGTTCAGGTTTTCGCCGGTCAACACCACCTGCCGGAACACGATGATGGGCGCGCCGTTGCGCTCCAGGTAGCGTTCACTGCCGAAGGGCACGGCGCCGCCCGACAGGGCCTGCTGGGCTTCGGCACTGTCGTTCACCATGCGCACTTCCAGCGTGGCGGTGCGCCCGATGATGTCCTTGGCCTTGGCGGTGTCCTGCACGCCCGGCAGTTGCACCACCACGCGGTCGGCGCCCTGCTGCTGGATCACGGGCTCGGCCACGCCCAGTTCGTTCACACGGTTGTGCAGGGTGGTGATGTTCTGCTTCAGCGCCTGGTCCTGCACGGCCCGGGCGGCCTCAGGCTTCAGCACCCCGCGCAGCAGCGTTTCGCCACCATCAGCTGCCTCCGTCCAGACCAGGTCGGGCAACTGTTCGCCGAGCAGTCCGCGGGCCTTGGCGGCCACCGCCGCTTCGCGGAAGCGGATCTCCACGGCCACGCCCTCGCGCGTGATGCCGGCGTGGCGGATGCCCTTGTCCCGCAGCATGGTGCGCACGTCGCCGGCGAGGGAGTCGCCCTTCTTGGTCAGGGCGGACTTCATGTCCACCTGCATCAGGAAGTGCACGCCGCCGCGCAGGTCCAGACCCAGGTACATGGGCAGGGCGCGCAGGCTGGCCATCCACTGCGGCGTGTTGGCCAGCAGGTTCAGCGCCACGATGTAGGACGGGTTGGCCGGGTCCGGGTTGAGGGCGGCCGACAGGGCGTCCTTGGCCAGCTTCTGCTGGTCGGTGCTTTGCAGCCGCACCTTGACCGACTGGCCGTCGAACTGCAGGGCCTGCGGCTTCACGCCGGCCTTCTGCAGCACCTCGTCCACCCTGGACTGCAGCGTCGCATCGATCTTCAGCGTGACCTTGCCGCTGGACACCTGCACGGCCGGCGCCTCGCCGAAGAGGTTGGGCACGGCATACATCAAGCCGAGCAGCAAGGTCACCGCGAGGATCGCGTATTTCCACCAGGGGTAGCGGTTCATGAACTCTCCGAGGCCTGATCGGCCGCCTGCCCTTCAGGGCCGGGCTGCGCTGCGCAGGCCCGACCGGGGCCCTTGCTTACTTGAACGTACCCTTGGGCAGCACCTGCACGACCGAGGGCCGCTGCACCTGGATCTCCACGCCTTCGGCCACCTCCACGTGCACCAGGCTGTCGCCCAGCTTGGAGATGCGACCGATGACGCCACCACCCACCACCACCTCGTCGCCCTTGGCCAGGGCATCGAGCATGGCCTTGTGTTCTTTCTGGCGCTTCATCTGCGGGCGGATCATGATGAAGTACAGCACCACGAACATCAGCACCAGCGGCAGCAGGCTCAGCAAGGTGGACTCGGCCCCACCGCCAGCAGCGGCCGGGGCGGATTGGGCGAAGGCTTGGGAAATGAACACGTTCGGCACCCTTCAATAAGTCATGGTCGTCGTCTGGCGGAACACACAGACAGAACCCTCAAGTTTACGCCGGCACGGCCTGTTTTCTGGCGGCCCGCTGGAATGCCCTGAGCGATGCCGGCTGTTGGCACGTCATCTGCTTCATGTGGGGTGCCACGGCATCTTTGCACCAACTTGGAGAATCCCATGCAACGTCGCACCACTTTGGTGTTTGGTCTGGTCCTTTCAGCCTTGCTCACACAGGCGGCCCACGCGCAAGCTGCGCTGGATGACATCGTGGCCAGGAAGGCCATCACCATCGCCATCCCGACGGACTTCCCGCCTTACGGCTTCGTGGGTACTGACTTGAAGCCACAAGGGCTGGACATCGACATGGCGAACTACATCGGGGCCAAGCTCGGCGCGAAGGTGGAACTCGTGCCGGTCACCAGCGCCAACCGCATTCCCTACTTGCAGACCAAGAAGGCGCACCTGGTCATCTCCACGCTGGGCAAGAACCCGGAGCGCGAGAAGGTCATCGATTTCACGGCAGCCTACTCGCCCTTCTTTCAGGCGGTGTTTGCGACCAAGTCGCTGGCCGTCAAGACTTTCGCAGACCTGGGGGGCAAGACGGTGGCCGTGACCCGAGGGGCGATCGAGGACATGGAGATCAGCAAGTTGGCCCCAGCCAATGCTGACATCAAGCGTTTCGAGGACAACAACGCCACGGTGTCGGCCTTCGTGTCAGGCCAGGTGCAGGCCATCGCCACCGGCGCCTCGGTGGCGGGCAACATGATGCAGCGCAACCCGCAGCTCAATGCCGAGTACAAGCTGCTCATCAAGGACTCGCCCAACTTCATCGGCGTGGCCAAGGGCGAGGACAAGCTGCGCCTGAAGGTCAACGAGATCATCGCGGCGGCCAAGGCCTCCGGCGACATCGACAAGATGGCACAGAAGTGGCTCGGCCGTCCCGCCGGCGACTTGCCGAACTGATGCCGATACTCACGCGGCCCAGGCCCGCTGCGGTGCGACCGTGGTGAGTCTGGACTTTGCGGCAGTCCTGGTGGACTGGCCGCTGCTGCTGCGCGGTGTGGCGGCCACGGTGGTGCTGACGGCAGTGTCGGCCGTGGCCGGTGTGACCGTGGGCGTGATGTGCGGCTGGGCGCGTGCCTGGGGGCCCACCGGTCTGGCCCGGGCCGTGGCGGTCTATGTGGAGTTGGTGCGCAACACGCCCTTCATCGTCCAGCTGTTCTTCATCTTCTTCGGCCTGCCCAGCCTCGGGTTGCGCTTGTCGCCCGAGTGGGCCTCGGTGATCGCCATGGTGATCAACCTGGGGGCCTACGCGGCGGAGATCGTGCGCGCCGGCATCGAGGCCACGCCGCGTGGCCAGGTGGAGGCCGGCCTCAGCCTGGCGCTGACGCGTGCCCAGGTCTTCACCCGCATCGTGTTGCCCCCGGCCTTGGCGCGGGTGTGGCCTGCCCTGGTCAGTCAGATCATCATCGTGATGCTGGGCTCGGCGGTGTGCGGACAGATCGCGGCGCAGGAACTGTCCTACTTCGCCAATCTCATCCAGAGCCGCAACTTCCGCGCCTTCGAGGCCTACATCATCGCCGCGGCCCTGTACCTGGGACTGGCGATCGCGTTGCGCCAACTGCTTCGCTGGGCGGGGCCACGCTTCATCTTCGGCCGCTGAGGCTGCATCCGGGGCACATGGTCGATTTCACCCTCTGGGACATCCTGCGCAACCTTCTGTTGGCAGCGCGCTGGACGGTGGCACTGTCGCTGGTGGCCTTCGTGGGTGGCGGCCTGGTGGGGTTGATGCTGCTGGTCGCGCGTCTGGCGGATGCGCCAGCGGCCAGGCGCGCCGTGCAGGTGTACGTGGAACTCTTCCAGGGCACGCCCTTGCTGATGCAGCTGTTCCTCGCGTACTTCGGGCTCGCGCTCATCGGGCTGGAGGTTTCGGCCTGGACGGCGGCCGCCTTGGCGCTGACGCTGTACAGCAGCGCCTTCCTGGCCGAGATCTGGCGCGGTTGCGTGAACGCCATTCCCAAGGGACAGTGGGAAGCCTCGGCCAGCCTGGCCTTGTCCTTCACGCAGCAGCTGCGCTATGTCGTCTTGCCGCAGGCGCTGCGCATCGCCGTGCCGCCCACCGTGGGCTTCCTGGTGCAGGTGGTCAAGGGCACGGCGCTGGCCTCGGTGATCGGCTTCATCGAGCTCACGAAGGCCGGCACCATGATCACCAACGCCACTTTCCGTCCCTTCACGGTGTACGCCTTCGTCGCCCTGCTGTACTTCTGCCTGTGCGCACCCATTTCGGCCTGGAGCCGTGTGCTGGAGAGAAAGCTTCGACATGGACGCTGACACCATCATCGAGATCCGGGGCCTGCACAAGCGTTTCGGGGAGCTGGAGGTCCTGAAGGGCATCGATCTCTCGGTGCGGCGACGCGAGGTCGTGGCCATCATCGGGCGCAGCGGCTCTGGCAAGAGCACGCTCCTGCGCTGCATCAACGGCCTGGAACCGTTTCAGCAAGGCAGCCTCAGCGTCGAGGGCCTGGCCTTGCGGCCCGAAGACGCCCAGGCCATGCGCGCGTTGCGCCAGCGCGTGGGCATGATCTTCCAGGGCTTCAACCTGTTTCCGCACTTGAGCGCGGGCCGCAACATCATGCTGGCGCCCGGCCTGGTCAAGGGGCTGCGCGGCGCCGAGGGCGAACGCCGGGCCCGCGAGTTGCTGGTCCGCGTGGGCCTGGTCGAGAAGTTCGACGCCTTCGCAGATCAACTCTCGGGCGGGCAGCAGCAGCGCGTGGCCATTGCACGCGCGCTGGCGATGGACCCCGCCGTGCTGCTCTGCGACGAGATCACCTCGGCGCTGGACCCTGAACTGGTGGGCGAAGTGCTCAAGGTGGTGGACACCCTGGCGCAGGAAGGCATGACCTTGCTCATGGTGACCCACGAGATGGCCTTCGCCCGAAAGGTGGCTCACCGGGTGGTGTTCATGCATGCGGGCCGCATCCACGAACAAGGGCCTGCGGCGCAGCTCTTTGATGACCCGCAGTCGGATGAACTGCGGCAGTTCCTGTCGGCGTTGAACTGAGGGTCTGGCTCAGCGGCTCTTCCAGAAGGTCTGGTGAACCTCGGCGATGACCGCCTCCGCCGCAGGTACGGGACCCACCACTTCCACCGCCTTCTGCCCCCGCGCGAACACCTCCCGGCAGGGCAGGTCCAGCGTGGGGTTCTCTTCGTGGCTGCCGGTGATCTCCAGCAGCCGGGACTCCGACATGCCATACACGAGGCTGCCGATGTGGGCCCAGTACTGGGTGGCTGCACACATCGCGCAGGGCTCCACCGTCGTCACCAGGGTGCAGCCCCACAGGTACTCGGGCCTGTAACGGGCGGCAGCGTCACGCGCCAGCACCGCCTCGGCATGGTTGACCGTGTCCACATTGCCCTGCTCCAGCAGCACGGTCTTGCCGTCGGGCGCCACCAGCAAAGCGCCAAAGGGATGGTGACCTGCCGCCGCAGCGCGGCGCGCCACCTCTGCGGCCTGGTTCAGATGGTGGCCGATCTGGTCGTCATTCAGCACGGGAAGCTCCGGTTGCAGCACGCCGACCTGCGCGGGGGCAGGATATGCCGTTCACTTGTACTTGATGGTGCAGCCGTAGGGCACGTTCACCGGGTTGCTGATGGGTCTGCCCGCACGCAGGTCTTCCAGTGCGGCAACCACCAGGTTTCTTGAGGTCTTGACATCGTCCGGGTTGGCCGAACGTTTGTCATCGATGGCGCCGTTGTAGACCAGTTTGCCGGCGGGGTCGATGACGTACATGTGCGGGGTGACCTTGGCACCGTAGGCCAGGCCGACGGTCCCGGACTCGTCCATCAGGAACCGGGTGGGCGTGGCGCCGAAGCGCGCCAACTCTTTCTCCAGCACCTGCGGCGCTTGGTAATCGGGATGGCCGGGGTGGGTGGAATTGATGCTGAGCCAGACCACCTCTGCCGCGTACTTCTTCTGCAGCGCCTGCATGTTGCCGCTTCTGTAGTGCTTCTGGACGAAGGGGCAGCCGAAGTTGTGCCACTCCAGCACGACCGTCTTGCCCTTGAAGTCGGCCAGGCTCACCGGTTTGCCGGAGAGGTCCGGTGCGCGGAAGGCGGGCGCAGGCTGGCCGATGACGGCCGCTGCGCGGGCGGGCAAGCACAGTGTGGCCAAGGCAGCCCACACGGCAAGGGCGGCAAAGACCCGCAGGGCCCGGTTCAGGCGGAGTTCAAGGCGGTTCATGGAATGTTGCCGAGTGTCGGCCCAAGATGGCACGGATTCATTCAGAGGGTACCGAGGCTGAAAACCCCGCGCAGGCCGTGGGGTTCTTCGCGGCTGGCACCCTCTCGCAGCGCGGGCTTGGCGAGGGGCCGGGGTTGGCGGTCTGAGACCTTGCCTGGCGCGGCGGGCTCAGCCGCGCATGTCCAGCAGCAAGGCCTGGCGAGCCGGGGTGCGGCCACCGAGCATGCTGGCGTACGCCTGCAACGCCGCCTGCGCGCCGCGCTGTTCCAGGGTCTGCACCCAGCCGCCTTGCCTGACCTGATCGATGAACTGCGCCCAGGCACGGCCCATGCGCCGCTGGAGTTCAGCACTTCCCCAGCCTTCGGGTGGTGGCGCACTGCGTGCCTTCGCCTGTGCGGGTGCGAAGAACAGCGTGGGCCGCGGCCCGGGCAGGTCGCGTCCCGAGCCCAGGGCCTCCCAATGCGTGCCCCCGATGGAACTGCTGAACATCAGTGTGTCGGCAAACTGGGTGTGGACCCGGCGGCGCAGCCGGGCATCACCGGCGAAGTCGATGTAGGCCGTGGGGACGGGCGCGACCTTCGCCGGCCATTGCTCATAGGTCAGCACCTCGTCGTAGCAGCCCAGCGAGCGAACGAACTCTGCATTCCCAGCCGAGGTGAGGCCCACGATGCGTGGGCATTCGGGCTGGTGCCGCCGCTGGGCCAGGCAGTGGGCGGTGCCCAGCGCCGTTTTGCTGGAAGCGCTGGACAGCAGCAACTGACGGGCGCCGAAGAAGGCGTGGTCGGCCAGGTGATCGTCCAGCAGGAATGCGGTCAGGAACAGGGGTCGCAGCACCGCCTGCAGGCCTTCGATCGAAGGACTCCACGCAGGATCGGCGTCGCAGAAGAGGTACTGGTTGTAGACCCCGGCCAGTTCCTGGCGGTGCGCGGACCCGTCCACGAAGCCGGCAGCCGACACCCGGGCCGGCGCCACCACGAGGTGCGTGCCGGCGGGGAAGTAGCCCCACACGCGCTGGCCTGCCGTCACCCCCTCCGCGTGCGACTCCTGCACGGTGGCGAAGCCCCACACCGGCAGGCAGCCCATCGCAGCATCGCCGGCCGGGAAGAACTGCCAGTACTTCATCGCCTCGCCAAAGGCGGCATAGGTGATGTTGTTGGCGGTGAGCGAGAAACGCTCCACCGCCAACCGCACCTGGCCTGCTGCCAGCACCCGCTGCGCGGGCGCGTCGGGGTCGGGGCCGAGCCGCGCCTGGTCCAGCGCGCCACGGGCGATGAACAGGCGTTGGCCGCGTTCAGTCATGGTGGCGGCACCGGGGTGTGTGGGGGTGTCGGCGGCAGCCCGACCCGCCGGGCGTTGGTCTGCGCCCAGCGTCAAGCGGCATCGATGACCTCGGCTGCGGTGCGGAAGGCGTCCACCGCTGCGGGAAAACCGCAGTACACGCTGGCGTGCAGGAAGATTTCCTGCAACTCTTCCTTGGTCACACCGTTGTTGAGGGCGCCGCGCACGTGAATCTTCAACTCGTGCATGCGGCCCAGCGCCACCAGCATCGACACGGTGACGATGCTGCGCGTGCGCAGGTCAATGTTCGGGCGTTGCCACGTGTTGCCCCAGGCGTGGCGCGTGACCAGTTCCTGCAGGGGCTCGGTGAAAGGCGTGGCCTTGGCCAGTGCGCCGTCGACATAGGCATCGCCGAGCACGGCGCGGCGGGTTGCAAGTCCCTTGCTGTCCAGGTCCATGAAGCTGCCTCTTCCGTTGGCTTGTGATGGGTTGCCCAGCATAGCGGCTTCACGCCGGGCCAGGCCTGGCCTGGCCCGGGCCGCCGTGCGACCGTGCCGGGTGCAACCCCGGCCGAGGGCTGGCGCCGCTATTTGAGGCCGTCGAGCTATTTGGCCATCGAACAATGGCCACCGGCTGCCGATTGGCCCGAACCTGCCGCGATCAATGGGGGCTCGTTGCGCAGGTCCACCGGGGCCGAGACAGAGAAGTCCCAGGTCAGGAAGCCGGCCAGCAGCAGCCAGAACAGGCCGCGCAGCTTGGGGCTCGGGGGGCTGGGCGGGCGGGGGGTTCTGAGGCGGGTGGTCGTGTCCATCCTGCGGTTCTTTTGGTGTCAGAAGCCGAGCCGGCGCCGCGCCCGCACACCCACCAGCGTGCCGGCAAACGCCAGCGGCACCCAGATCCAGCCGTGCAGGCTGCCGGTGGAGATGCCGCTGAGCATGGCCCCCACGTTGCAGCCGAAGGCCAGACGCGAGCTGTAGCCCATCAGGAACCCCGCAGCCAGGCCAATCGCCCACTGGCGTGGCGTGAGGGGCTTGCGCGCGGTGGTCGCTCCTGCCGACACCCACAACGCACCGGCCAGGATGCCGATGTTGGTGATGGTGGTCACGTCCATCAGCACCGTCTGCGTCAGCCGCTGGGCGTGGCCTGCCTGGCTCCAGAAGGCGTTGGCGGCCGGGTCGAACAGACCGGCGGCCACGGACACCTTGGCCGCCCACAGCCCGAACCCGTACACCACGCCCCAGGGCTGGCCGGCCAGCAACAGGTTCAGCGTGGCCAGCACAGCCAGGGCGATCGCCCCCCAGACCCAGCGCCGCTCCAGCCAGTGCCGACCTGCCCCCACCCAGGCCCGCACCGCCAGCAGCGCCAGCCCCAGCAGTGCCAGGGTGATGAGCACGGCGCCGCCGGTTCCAAACTGGGCCGGCAGGCTCACGGGCGCCGTCTGGCCCAGCGCCAGCCAGTGGTCCAGGTGCACGGAACCCAGGAAGCTGCCCAGCGCGAACAGCGGCAGGATGCCCATGTTCAGCGGCACTCCCAGCCCCGCCTTGTACAAAGTGCCCGAGCCGCAGCCATCGGCGATCTGCATCGTCAGGCCGAACACGAAAGCCCCCACCAGCAGGCTCACGCTCGGTGGCCCCAGGGCGGCATGCAGTTCGGGGAACTGCCCCAGCAAGGGCAATGCGGCCAGGCTGGCCAGTGCCAGCAGCAAGGCCTGGCCCGCTGCGCCGCGCGGGTCGCGCTGCTCGATCAGCTGGCGCCAGCCGGTGGTGAAGCCGAAGCGCGCGCCGGCCAGCGCACTGCCCATCCCCACGCCCACCAGCAGCAGCACCGCTTGGCGCACTGACACCGACATCACCAGGAACAGGAAGAAGGCGGCCACCAGGGCCGTCAGCGGCAGGCGCTTCATCGCTTCGGGGTCACTTGAAAGTCTTGTCGGCCCAGATGCGGGTGTCGATCAAGAGCTGGGTCAGGCGGCTGGGCACATTGGCCATGGGCAGGCCGTTCGGGTTCTGCGACCATTCGGTCATCGAGCCCGCGTACAGCTTCACGTTCTTCTGGCCCAGCACCTCCGACAGGGCGAACCAGTTGGTGGCGGCCCAGTGGCCCGTGTTGCAGAAGGACACGGTCTCCTTGTTCGCGTCCACCGGGAATGAGGCCGCCACCTGCCGCGCCTGCTCAAGCCCGACGAAAGTGCTGCTGCCCGGCGCAAACCACTTGTCGTGCTGAACGTTCACGGCCTCGGGCAAGGTGCCGGGCACCTTCGCTGCGGGGGCGCGGGTCTCGCCGTTGAAGAAGGCCGCAGGGCGCGCATCCACCAGCACCGCGTCCTTGGCCTTGACGTGCTGCAGCACCTCCTCCGTGGTCGCGATCAGGGCCTGGTCCAGTTGCGGCTGGAAGCTGCTGGCCGTGATCTTCACGGCCTCGCTGTTCTGCGGCAGTTTCGCCTCGGCCCAGGCCTTGACGCCGCCGTTGAGCACTGACAGCTCTTTCAGGCCCAGCACCTTCAGCGTCCAGTACACGCGTGCGCTGGCCCCGAAGTCTGTGGCGTCGGCACCGCTGGAGACCACCACTGCGTGGGTGGCGGGCGTCAAGCCCAGACTCTGCACCAGGGTTGTCAGCTTGGGCAGTGGCGGC
Source organism: Rubrivivax sp. (assembly GCA_021300575.1). Lineage (GTDB taxonomy): Bacteria > Pseudomonadota > Gammaproteobacteria > Burkholderiales > Burkholderiaceae_C > Rubrivivax. The sequence continues at coordinate 50,474 of JAJTDM010000012.1, read as the reverse complement.
AAATCACCTGGGTTCTGGGCCGGTCCGCGCCACTGTCCGTAAGGCGCGCTGACGGCGCCTGGGATGCGGGCGGCGGCGTAGGACTTGGGGTCGCGGATGTCGATCACGCGCATGTTGGCATCGCCAAGGAGGGCCTGGAGGTCCTTGGGGCTGAGCAGAGGGGGTGCGGCGTGCGCCCACAGGGCGGTCAGGCCCAGGGCCATGCCGGCAAGAAGGGAGTGGAGTGGTTTCATGGTCTGCTCGGAAAAGCGAAGGACCACATTCTGTGAAGGCTTGTGGAACATGGGAACGAATCATTCGTCAGTTGCATATGCGTTTGGGGCATAAGAGGCTGCGGCACACCCCCAAGGGGCCGGCGTCTCGGGGCGGGTGGCGTGGATCCCGGGGCGGCAGGGGTGCAGTAGCATGGCAACGGACTCCCGGAGTTGCGCATGCGTATGCCCCCCCGTTTCTTTCCTGCACTGCCTGCCAGCCCCGAGGACCTTCTGGGCACGCGGCGCCGCTGGCTGGGCGCCTGTGTGCTGGCTGCCGGCGGCTGGAGCATCGCCGGCCCGGCCTGGGCGCAGCCGGCGTCTGGTGCGCTGTCCATCGGGGTGCTGCCCAATGTCAGCGCGCGCATCCTGCTGGCCAGCTACCAGCCCATGCGCGAGTACTTCGAGCGTGAGCTGCGGCAGCCGGTCAGCATCGTCACTGCCCCCGACTTCAGGGCCTTTGCGGCCAACTCCTTGAAGGGTGAGTACGACATCGTTGTCACCGCGCCCAACCTCGGGCGCGTGATGCAGCTGGACGTGAAGTGGGAGCCTCTGGCCATCTACGAGCCGCGCATTCCTGCCGTCGCTGTGGCCCGTGCCGACAACCCCGACGACTTGCCCCGTCAACTGCGGGGCCGGGCGCTGGCCCTGGCCAATCCTCAGTCCCTGGTGGCCTTGGTGGGCCTGCAATGGCTGAAGTCCGAAGGCTTGCAGGAGGGCGTGGACTTCAAGACCGTGGTGGTGGCCAACGACGACAGTCTGGGCGCCGTGCTGCGCAGCGGCGAGGCACCGTGGGCCGTGATGAGCATGGGCGAGTTCCGGGCCAAGCCCGAGGCGCTGCGCCAGTCGCTGCGCATCGTCAGGCAGATCACCACGGTGCCCGGCTTTTTCGTGATGGCCAACCCGGCGCTCCCGGCGGCGCAGCGTCAGCGGCTGAAGGCCCTGATCCTGGCCCTGCCCGCCAGTGCCGACGGCGCGCGCTTCTTCGAGCTGTCGGGGTTCCGGGGCATTCGCGAGATCGCCGACGCCGACCTCACGTTTGCCGATCCCTTCAACGACCTGACCCGGCGCGGCCTGGGTCTCAAGCCCTGAAGCCGCACCACGGCCCCTGCTGCGGACGCCCCGGGCCCAGCCAAGCCCGCCGGAGGCCGTCATGAGCTTGAGCGCCGGCTGGAAACGCCTGGGGTTCCGGGCCAAGCTCATCTGGGTGGGGGTGTCACTGCAGGTTCTGATGCTGGCCGCCGTGGCGCTGGGCGTGTCCACGCTGGTGGACCGCTACCTGCAGCAGGAACTGAAAGCGCGCGTGGGGCAGCTCAAGCCGCTGTTCAATGCGGCGCTGGCCGCGCCCCTGGCCCAGCGCGATTTCGCCACCGTGGCGGCCATCCTGGCCGAGGCGCGCGCCACGCGCGATCTGGTGTTCGTCTGTGTGCGCGATGCCTCCGGGCGCTTGATTGCGGAAGACCGGGCCGGGGCGACACCTGCAGCGGCCGGTGCGTCCGAGTTGCACAAGCCCGCCCCGGCCGCGGGACCTCAGGCCACCCTGGACTTCCAGGCACCGCTGGAGATTGGGGGGCAGGTGCTGGGGCGGGTGGAGTTCGGGCTGTCGCGCAGCGCGCTGGCCGAGACCCGGCAATCGCTGCTGTGGGCGCTGGCACTCATCGGCCTGTTTTGCCTGCTGGTCTTCTCGGCCTTGCTGGCGGCCCTCAGCCATGCCCTGACGCGGCCGCTGGCGACGCTGGCGATGGCGGCGCGTGACATACAGGCCGCCAACTATGAGGTGGAGTTCGACCCGGAACGCAAGGACGAGCTGGGCGTCCTCATGAAAGCCTTCTCGCGCATGGGGCTGGAGGTGCGGCGCAAGGTGGGCGAGCTGGTGCACAGCGAGGCCCTGCAGCGCAGATATCTCCAAGAAGCCATCCGCCGTCAGACCGAGACCAGCCTGGCCCTGCGTGCGGCCGAAACCGCCAACGCTGCCAAGGCGGACTTCATCGCCAACATGAGCCACGAGGTCCGCACGCCGATGAACGCCATCGTCGGCTACGCCGACATGCTGCTGCGCACCCCCTTGCAGCCGCCGCAGCAGGAGTACGCGCAGCGCCTGCAGAGCGCCAGCACCACACTGCTGGGGGTGATGAAAAACGTGCTGGATTTCTCCAAGATCGAGGCCGGCCAGTTGAAGGCCAGCTCGGAGCCTTTCGATGTGCTGGCCACCGTGGACAGTGCCGTCGGCCTGTTCCAGCCGCAACTGCGGGACAGCACGGTCCGGTTGCGGCTGGAGATCGCGCCCGAGGTGCCGCGCCTCATCAGCGCCGACGGGTTGCGTCTGCACCAGGTGCTGGTCAACCTGGTCGGCAACGCGGTGAAGTTCACCGAGGAGGGAGAGATCCGCATTTCGGTGCAGCGTCGCGTGGGGCAGGCGTCGGCGCCCGTGCTGTGCATCGTCGTCAGCGATACCGGCATCGGCATCGAGCCGTCCCAGATCGAGCGCATCTTCGCGCCCTTTGCGCAGGCCGATGGATCGATCACGCGCCGCTTCGGTGGTACCGGGCTGGGGCTGTCGATCTCGCGGCGGCTGGCCGAACTGATGGGCGGCACGCTGTCCGTGCGCAGCACACCGGGCTGCGGCGCGGAGTTCACGCTGCAGGTGCCCTTCATCCCGGTGGAGGGAGGGGCGGCTGGTGGCCTGACTGAGCTCGCGCAGGCCGTTGCGCCCCATCCGGTAACGACCGGGGCGAACGGGGTGATCGGGGCGACTGGGGCGCCCGGGGCGCCCGCTGCAGCGGTGCCTGCACCGGCCCTTGCGTCACCCTCCGTGCCGCAGCGCCAGGCCGACCTGGCAGCACTGCTTCCGCTGCTGGCGGAACTGGACGACCTGCTGTCACGCAACATGCTGGGCGCCCGGCGTGTGGCCGAACGAGTGCGCGCCGGACTGCAGGGTACGGTCTGGGCGAATGGTTTCTTGCCGATCGAGCAGGATGTGCAGCGCCTGCGCTTTCCCGCCGCACGTTCCCGCCTGGCGTCTCTGCGCGACCAATGGGCTGAGGCATCATCCGGCCCCGAATCCTTGCCTTCACCATGAGCCCGCAGCCCGTCATCCTGGTCATCGACGACGTCATCGAGAACGTGGCCGTGCTGGGCGCGGCCTTGTCGCAGGTGGCTGAGGTGCAGTTCGCCACCTCGGGGCAGGAAGGCCTGGAGTGGGCACGACGCACCGCGCCGGACCTGATCCTGCTGGACGTGATGATGCCGGACATGGATGGCTTCGAGGTGTGCGAGCGTCTGCAACAGGATGAAGCCACCCGGGTCATCCCGGTCATCTTCGTCACCGCCCGCACCGATGCAGCCAGCGAGTCCCGCGGCCTGGCGCTGGGCGCAGTGGACTTCATCCACAAGCCCCTGCGGCCTGACCTGGTGCAGGCGCGGGTGCGGCTGCATCTGGAACTGGCGCGCCGCGCGCGGGAACTGCAGGCCGCCAACCAGGCCCTGGAAGACCAGGTGGCCCGGCGCACCCAGGACCTGATGGAGGCCCTGCAGCGGGCCGAGGGTACGGCACGGTCGAAAACCGACTTCCTCGCCCGCATGAGCCACGAACTGCGCACCCCGCTCAATGCCGTGATCGGCCTGGCGCAAGTGGGCCTGCGCGAGGAGGCTTCCGGCCGTTCGACCCAGACCCTGTATCCGCGCATCCTGTCCGCGGGGCAGCACCTGCTTCGGGTGGTCAACGATGTGCTGGACTACTCGCGCATCGAGGCCGGCAAGAGCACGGTGGAGAGCCAGCCCTTCGACCTGGCCGCCACCGTGGCGCAGGCGGTGCAGTTGCTCGAGCCTCAGGCGGTAGCCCAGGGGATCTCGTTGCGTGTGGAGTGGACCCCAGCGTCGCGCGCACACGTGCTGGGGGACGGCCAGCGCATCCAGCAGGTGCTGTTGAACCTGCTGTCGAACGCCGTGAAGTTCACGGAACGCGGCCATGTCGTCATGCGCATCACCTCGCAGGGGGCGCGCCATGTCTTCGAGGTTTCCGACACCGGCATCGGCCTCACACCCGAACAGATCTCGCGCCTGTTCCAGCCCTTCGAGCAGGCTGACAACTCCAGCACCCGGCGCCATGGCGGCACCGGCCTGGGCCTGGTCATCTCGCGCCACCTGGCCCGTGAGATGGGAGGCGACATCACGGTGCGCAGCACGCCCGGGCAGGGCAGCACATTCATCTTCAGCGTCACCCTGCCCGAGTCGCAGGTGCGCGACACCCAGCCTGGCGCACTCATCGGCGCCACAGGCCGGCTCCAGGGCTTGAGCGTGCTGGCGGCCGAGGACATGGAGGTCAACCGCTTCCTGCTCGCTCGCGTCCTGGAACAGGAGGATGCCCGGGTGCAGTTTGCCGAGGATGGCGCTGCCGCCGTGCGGGCGGTGCAGGCCCAGGCCCGGACGGCTGGCGGGCCTGCCCCCAGGGTTGCGCCCTTTGACGTCGTGCTGATGGACCTGCAGATGCCGGTGATGGACGGCTTCGAGGCCACCCGGCGCATTCGGGCCCTCCGGCCAGACCTCCCCATCATCGGCCTGACCGCCCATGCCCTGCCGGAGGAGCGCGCGCGCTGCCTGGACGCGGGCATGTCCGGCCATGTGGCCAAGCCGGTGGATGTCGAGGAGCTGGTCACCGCCATCGAGCGTGCCTGCAGTCCGCGTGCCCGCGGTTCCTCAAGGGCTGCCGCACCTGCACCGGCATCCCCACCGGCGCACTCTTTTGCAGCCCCGCCAGCAGGCCCGCAGGCCCCGGTCATCGACTGGGCTGCGGTCGCTGCCGGCCTGGGCGCGTCGGAGGCTTTCCTGGACCAGTTGGCCGCAGGGCTGCTCAAGAACCTGGGGCCGAAGCCGGCGGCGCTGCGCAGCGCCATGCAGCAGGGCGACATGCCCGCCCTCATGCGCGAGGCCCACAGCATCAAGGGCGTGGCCGGCAACGTGAAGGCCGATGCCGCGTTTGCGCTGGCGCGCAGCGTCGAAAGCGCCGCGCACCAGGGGCATCGGGAGTGCCTGGAACAGGCAGTGGCCCTGGCTGAGGCCGTGGAGCAGATGCTGGCAGCAGCACGTCAGCGGGTGGAGCGCCCGCGCTGAGAAGTTCGGCCAGGCCCACTTGATCCGGCCGGGGTTTCTCGTTCAGACCCGACCAGGCCCTTGATCAGCCTCAAGGTCGTTGCGAAATGACCTGCGCACAATGTGTCCAGGGGTGTGTGCGCCGTTCGTTGTGCGCAGCGGCAAGCCGTTCCCGCACGCCTTGTTCGTTCCGTCCGTGCGCGAGCAGTGCTCGTCATGCCACGTGGCGCCCAACGGCCCGATGCATCGAGTCGTGCAGGCCGAGGGTAGCCAGTGCCACGAGCGGGATTGAGTGGGACCGAGCCCAATCGAGACCGATCGAGCGCGGGCCCCTCCCGGGCTCCCCTCAGGCGCCCTGCAGGCGCCACCCATCCAGGGCTGTTCGCCTGGTCGAACGTCGTGAAGGGCCTGTTGCGGCCTTACGAATCAGGGGGCTAGACGGCGGTGATGCGGTCCCTGCCCGCTTCCTTGCTGCGGTACAGCGCGGTGTCGGCCCGCGCAATACCCTCGCTCAGCGCCTCACCCTTCCGCGCCTGCGTTGCGCCCAGTGACACGGTAAGTCGGAGTTCGGGTTGCGAGGCGGCCAGGGGCTGGCTGGCGATGGAAGCGCGGATGCGCTCAGCCACCACCAGGCCGCCGGGCAGGTCGGTGCGGGTCAGCAGCAGCAGGAACTCCTCGCCCCCCCAGCGGGCGACCACATCATGGTCGCGACAGCATTCGCGCAGGCATTCGGCCACGCTCACCAGCACCTCGTCGCCCACGGCGTGGCCGTACGTATCGTTGATGTTCTTGAAGTGGTCCATATCCACCAGCAGCAGAACCATGGGCTCCAACCCTGATCCCTGCGCCGCCCGTTGCTCGGCCTGCGCCCAGAAGTGGCGACGGTTGGACAGCCGGGTGAGGGGGTCGCGCGTGGCCATGTCCTCCAGACGGCGCTGTGCGGCGCGCATCAGGCCGACATAGGCTATGGTGATGGCGGCGAAGATGGCGAACACGATCGACACGTTCAGTGCGTGCACGATGTCCAGGCTGAGCTGCGACACCGGCTGTAGCGGCCCCACGGCGCTGCACAGCCGCTCCAGCCCGATGTAGAAGGTCAGCAGCAACACGATGGCGGGCACTGCCCGGCGCGGCCGGGTGCTGGCGGCGATGCCCGGGATGAACATCATGAGGAAGTAATGGAAGCCGCTGGCCCAGCCGATGACCAGCGAGCCCAGCGCCGCGTGGCCCAGCACCTCGATCCACATCAGCCAGACGGAGGCGGGATGCAGCCGGTCGCGGCTGAGCCGCCAGGCCAGACCGTACAGGGCGATGCTCACCAGATTGATCCACTGCAGCACGGGCGAGCCGATCGCCCAGAAGAGCAGGAAGTAGCCTGCATCGGTGAGGGCGGCCAGCACCGTCACGCGGCGCAGCGTCAGCCACATGGCGTCACGCGCCTGTGAGTGCGGGCGCTCGGCCGTCAAGGGGGCAGGCTGCACAGCGGCGGTCGGATCGGTGGCGCTCATGATCTGGTGGACATCATACTGACCGTACGGTGACGTGCCCCGCGGCTGCGCCATCATCAGTGCGGACCCGAGACCCCTCGACCTGGACGGGAGCGGGACCGGGGCGAGCGGGATTGAACGCTGGCCCTTGCCCAGCGCTCCTCAGACGCTCTGCGTGCGATACCACTCCATGATCTGCTCGCCCGTCCACATCACCACGCCAGGGTGCGACAGGATGTGGTCGTACAGGGCTTCCAGGTACTTGATGCGGTGCGGCACCCCGGTGAGGTAGGGGTGGATGGAGATGGCCATCACCTTGGCCGATGTGGCGCCCTCCTGGTACAGCCGGTCGAACTGGTCGCGCCCGCGCCGCAGGATCTCGTCGGAGGGTTGCTGCTGCACGGCCGAGATGACGACGTCATTCACCTCCACCGTGTAGGGCACCGAGATCACGGGGCCGGCGCGCGTGCGCAGCGTCAGCGGCTGGTCGTCCAGCACCCAGTCGGCCACGTACTCGATGCCGGCTTCGGCCAGCAGGTCCAGAGTCTCGTCAGTCTCGGTCAGGCCCGGGCTCTCCCACCCGCGCACGGGCTGGCCGGTGAAGTCGCTGATGGCCTTGACGGTGTCGGCGATGGCCTGCGCCTGGTCTTCCACGCGGTGCATGGGCTTCTGGACGAATCCGTGACCCATGAACTCCCAGCCTGCGTCACGCGCGGCCTCGCAGGCGTCCCGGTACAGCTCGCAGGCCGAGCCGTTGACTGCAAAGGTGGGTGTGATCGAGCGCGCCTGCAGCACCTCCAGGAAGCGCCAGAACCCGGCCCGCATGCCGTACTCGTGCCAGGCCCAGTTGGGCAGATCGGGCAGCAGGGGCTGGCCCATGGGGGGCGGCAGCACGGTACGCGGCATGGCGCCCGCCGGACTCCAGTGCTCCACGTTGACGATGGTCCACACGGCCAGCCGCGCGCCCCCGGGCAGCCTCAGCGGCGGCCGCTTGTGCGGGGGCGTGTGGTCCAGGCGCTGACGGAAGCTGTAGCCCAGTTCGGTCATGGGGGTCTCCTGTTTGCGCATCACTTCAGCAGGGTCCAGGTGTCACGGGCGACCCATGAAGCCGGCCCGTGTCCTCAGCCCTTGTCGCGAGCGGCGGGCCGGCGGATGAACACCACCACCAGGGTCACCAGGGTCAGCGGCACCACAAAGCCCAGCATCAGGCCCGAGAAGGCCCGCAGCGCATCGTGCTGCTGCGCGGCCATGATGAGATAGGTGACGTAGGCGGCGTAGTAGGCGAGAAAGACGCCGCCTTCCCACCGCGCAATCTCCCGCCCCGTCATGAAGACGGGCAGGCAGGCCAGCGCCACGGCCAGCATCACCCACATGTCGAAGACCAGCAGCGACGGTGCCACGGCCAGGCCCAGGTCACCCGACACCAGGCCCGACAGGCCCAGGCACCCCAGGATGTTGAAGGTGTTGCTGCCCACGACATTGCCCACCGCGATGTCGCGCTCGCCCTTGAGGGCGGCCGAGATGCTGGTGGCAACCTCGGGCATGCTGGTACCGGCGGCCACGATGGTCAGTCCGATCACGAGATCGCTCACCCCCATGGCCTTGGCGAAGTTGACCGAGGCCTGCACCAGATAGTCCGAGCCGAACACCAACGCCGCCAGGCCGGCGACGATCAGGCCGAGCTGCGCCGCCCAGTGGCTGTCCCAGGAGCCCGACTGGGCGGGCTGCACCGCCTCGGCAAACTCGTCCTTGGCAGCCTGGGTCTCGCGACGGGACTGCACGACGAGGAACACCGTGTAGGCCACCAGCAGGGCCATCAGCAGGCCGCCCTCCAGGAACGCCAGATTGCCGTCCAGGGTGAACGCCAGCAGCAGCAGGCTGGCCCCCAGCATGATGGGCACTTCCTGCCGTATCAACTGGATGTTGACCACCAGCGGGGCGATCAGCGCGCTCACGCCCAGGATGAACAGCACGTTGAAGATGTTGCTGCCCACCACGTTGCCGATGGCGATGTCGGTCTTGCCGTCCAGCACGGCCCCCACGCTGACCGCGACCTCGGGTGCGCTGGTGCCGAAGGCGACGATGGTGAGTCCGACCACCAGGGGGCTGATGCCGAACGACAGGGCCAGCTTGGACGAGCCGCGCACCAGGGCGTTCGCACCGATGACCAGCAGCGCGAGCCCAGCAAGGAACATGATCACATTCATGCGTTTGACTGTAACCACAAAGACGCCCCAGTGCAGGGCGTCTTGTCAAAGCAGGGAGCCTTGCTGGGGAGATGTCACGCTGTCTGGCGCCGGCCCTGCGTCCTGCGCTGCGGGGGAGGTGGTCGTCGCCTGGAAGATGTCCGCCGGCGCCAGTTGCAGAAGGCGGCGGGCCTCCTTCTGGCTGCCCAGCAGCCAGGTGTCCACATCCTCCAGCTCGATGGGGATCACCGAGCGCTTGTCCTGCTGGTCGGGGCCGAGTGCCGGGTCGGGCTTGTGCATGCGCCGCATCAGCGGGTGCGCGTCGGCGTTCAGCGTGAGCATGGTGTAGCTTTCCACCACCTCGCCCGTGGTCGGTTCCACCCAGGTGTTCCACAGCCCGGCCAGGCCCCAGGGCTGGCCATCGGCGCGCCGGAAGCTCCACCACACGTTGCGCCCGGTTTCCCAGCAGGGCTCGTCGAACACCCAGGCCGGGATCACGCAGCGCTGGCCGCGCTGCCAAGGCGCGCGGTAGCTGGCCTTCTGGGCCAGTTCTTCCGAGCGGGCGTTGTTGGTCTGGTAGCTGAGCTTGGCGCTCTTGGCGAAGTGCGGCACCAGGGCCCACTGGCCCACCACCAGCTCGCGCCGGCCATCGCGGGCGCGGATGAACGGCCCCGGGGCACGCGGGTAGATGCCCGGCGCCCAGCGGCCCACCGGTAGGCGGGCGCCGAGCTGCCAATGGCGCTCGATGTCGGCCTGCTCGGGCGCAACGTAGCGGTTGCACATGGCGGCGGCGGGCTGCCCAGACCTTGCAAGCTCTCAGATCGGGTAGATCAGCGAGTTGGGAATCAGCTCGCTGTCGTAGATGCACTCCCGCGAGGCGAACTTCAGGCCTTGCGGTGTGCGCACCACCACGTCCAGGTAGCGGCCCACATTGAACACCGTGCTCGGCTCTGACAGCTTGGTACGGAAGACCGCGTAGTTGGCCTCGCAACGCAGGTGCTCGGGGCTCACCTCGTGCACCAGGGGCACGCCCACCACGTGTCGCTGGTAGTAGGGGTCGTGGAAGAGCGTTTCCTGGATGCCGTAGGCACGGTCCTTGAGCATGCCCTTGCTGGTGAGCGAGAGTGTGGCCAGCGGGAAGCCGCGCTCGTGGTTCTCGCGCGGCTGCACGCGGTAGACGCAGTCGTCGGTGAAGAACTCGGTCCACCGGTCCCACTGGGCGGCATCCACCGTGCGGGCGTAGTCGGCGTACAGCTGGTTCAGGGCCAGCCAGTCCTCGAAGCTCAAGGCGGGCGTGCTCATGCTGATGCGGGCGGGCCGTTCGCAGGTGATTGACCAGGCGCTTCACCAGACGGTGCGGCCTCCATCACCTGGCGCCAGTAGCGGTACATACCGCGGATCAGCGTCTCGGTGACCATGTGCTCGGTGTCCTCCACGCCGCGGCCGCCCAGCTCGGCCAGCGTGTGGTGCGAAGGCTTGCTCTCGAAGGCCTGCTGGCTGAACTCGATCACCTCGCCATCGTCGGCCGAGACAAAGCCCGCCGGACCGAAGAGGTTGGCCTGGGTGAGCCGGCGCTGCGTCATGGCCGCGTCGTCGTCCTCGAAGCCGAAGTGCGTCCACACGAAGTCGAAGCTGCCGTGGCCATTGGGCTGGATGTGGCGCGTGGACACGCTGTTGACCTGCTGCTGCAGGATGACGCTGGGAAAGATGGTGGTCATCACCGCCGTGGGCCCACACCACCAAGGTTCGGGCACGATGTCGATGAAGCTCGGGTCGTGCAGCGTCATGGCCGCCTTGAAGCTTGCGACCTGCGTCACCTGCCCGGCCTGGCCCGCGCTGCCGCGGGTGCTGATCATGGCGGCGTGGCGGTGGTGGCGGTCCATGCGCAGCCGGCTCTTGTTGTCGGCGCGCCAGAGGCCGAAGGTGACGAACCAGGTGTGCAGCAGGCCGGGGTGGTAGGGGTCCTTGATGTTCTCCTGCATCAGCTTCCAGTTGCCCGGAATGCGCTGGCGGTTGTAGCCCAGGATCCTGAGCTGCCGGCCGTTGAACAGGCGGTCGAACCAGCCCAGGATCTCCGGGCCCAGGTAGTCCTCGAAGGGCTCCACGTCGTGGTCGAAGGAGGCGAACACCACGCCGCCGCGCGTGGCCACCTTCAGCCGCGTCAGACCGTGATCGGCGGTGTTGAAGTCCGCCGGCATCCCGCCGTGGACCTCGCCGTCCTGCTTGACGCCCCGCCGCAGCGGCACCCCGCGCAGCTCGCCCTTCAAGTTGTAGCTCCACTGGTGATACGGGCAGACGAAGGCACTGAGTCGGCCGTGGCGCTCGCGGCAAAAGCGCATGCCGCGGTGGGCGCACACGTTCTCGAAGACGTTGAGCGCGCCTTCGGCATCGCGCACCAGGATCACCGAGCGCTCGCCCACCACCGTGCGCTTGAAGTCCCCGGGGTGGGGCACCTCGGCCTCCAGGCCGACGTAGCACCAGTGCCCCCGGTAGAAGAAGCGCTCCAGCTCCTTGCGGTGCAACTCTTCACTGGTGTAGACGCCGAACGGGATGCGGTGCGTGCCGTCGCCATCCCATGTGGGCTGGCTGGGGAAGACGGTGGAGGGGTCGCTCATGGTTCGGGGGCCTGCGATGACGGGTTGGGTTCGGTGGTGATGTCAGGCGATACGATCCCTGTCAAAAGGGGTTGGGCCCGCCTGGCGTGTCCCGGGCAAGGCGTTGGCCGTGACTGGTGTCGCCTCAGTACCTACGGCATGCGCACCATCGGATCGCCCGGTCGTGTCATCGCCTCGAAGTCGCGCCGATCCAGCGTCACCAGGGCGTCCACCCCCGCCTTGCGGGCCGCGGCAAGGTGCAGAAAGTCGTACACCGCACCGCCGCGGGCGCCGCGTCGCGGAGCCTCTGCAAGCGCAGCCATTGTTTCGCGGCCTGTCAGGTGTACCAACTCGACGAAAGGCAGCACGGCTGATTCGATCAATTCAGCAGCGGCGTCTGGACCGATTCGCCGCGCCATGCGTGAGCCCGTCAAGATGGCATAGGTCTCTGCCAGACCGTGTGCAAACAGACGGTGTCCCCCCGCGCTCAACAGCCGGTCGCACGCGGCATGGTGCGGTTCATCGGCATCCAGCGAGGCGATCACCACCGAGGTGTCCAGCAACAAGGTCATCGCCCGGTGCGGCCCCGGGCCTGTGCTGCCCGCTCATCGCGCACGGCCTGGGCCGCGTCGCTGGGCGTACCGCTGGCGCCCAGTACCCGCCTGCCAGTAGGCGACAGCGTGGTGGGTGCGGATTCGGGAGGCAATACGGTGAGCTCGATACGCTCAGCCAGAAGCTCCAGCGCCAAGCGCGAGCCGGGCTGCAGGTTCAGTCGCCGGCGCACCGCGCTGGGCAAGAGCACGCGGCCGGTCTTGTCCACGGTCAGGGCATGGGTCATGGCACCAAGTATGGCAGATGGTCTGCCAGAGATCTTGCCAAATCAACGGGGGTTGAACTTGGCACGCCTCCCGGCAAGTGCCCAAGCGGCAAGTCCTCAGCCCCGCCCCGTCGCCGCCGGCCAGTCCGCCACCAAGGTGTTCAGCAGCCGGCCCACGCCCTCCACTTCGCACACCACCTCGTCGCCGGGCTGCACGTCCACCGAGCCCTTGGGGGTGCCGGTGAGGATGACGTCGCCCGGGCTCAAGGTCATGAAGCTGCTGAGGAATTCGATCAGCGACGCCACGTCGTGGACCATGTCGCCGGTGTGGCCTTCCTGCACCACGCGGCCGTTGACCTCGGTGCGCAGCGCCAGGTTCATGGGGTCGTCGATGTCGTCGCGGTCCACCAGCCAGGGGCCCAGGGCCGTGCCGCCGTCGCGGCTTTTCACACGCAGGTTGGGCCGGTAGTAGGGCTCCAGGAAGTTGCGGATCGCGTAGTCGTTGGCCACGGTGTAGCCGCGCACGAAGTCCAGGGCCCGTGAACGAGCGATGCGCTTGCCCTCGCGCCCGATCACCACCGCCAGCTCGCACTCGTAGTGCATGAACTCGCCGTCGGCCGGGCGCCGCGTCAGGCCGCGGTGGCCCACCACGCTGTTGGCGCCCTTGAGAAACACCACCGGCTCGCTGCGCTGCGCTTGCAGGAAGCTGCCCTGCTCGGCCGAGGACTTGGCGGCCAGTTCCTGCGCATGGTCGGCATAGTTCAGCGCCAGGGCGAAGATCGTGCGCGGCTCGAAGGGCGCCAGCCACATCACCTGCTGCTCGTCCACCACGCGGCCATGCGGCCTCCTGCAGGGCGGCGGTGTCAGCTTGCAGTGGGTTTTCCAGACGACCGATGCCGTCGATCTCCACGGCCATGTGGTCGCCCACGCGGGCCCGAGCAGGCTTCGCGTCCACGCCGATGAGCAGCAGGTCGCCCGGTGCCAGGGTCATGAACTCGCTGACATCGGCGATGAGCTGTGCCACGCTGCGGCGCAGATCAGCCGTGTGGCTGCGCTGGCGCAGCTCGCCATTGACGTAGGAGCGGATCTCCAGGCCGCCTGGATCGGGCAGTTCGTCTGCGCTCACCCAGGGGCCGATGGGGCAGAAGCCGTCACGGCACTTCTGGCGCATGGGCGGGCGAAGCAGGGCAGGCTTGGGGGCGTCCAGGTGCGGCACGGTCACGTCGTTGACGACGCAGTAGCCGGACACAAACTCCAGGGCCTGCGCCACGCTCACCCGGGAGGCCGCCCGCACAAAGCTGATGCCCAGCGTGGCGCCCACCTCCACCTCGGCCACGTCTGGGGGCAGCAGCACGGGGTCACCGTGACGCGCCCAGGTGTTGGCGGGCTCGATGTAGAGCACCGGGTGCACCGGCGGGCGCAGGTGCGGCGGCTGCGCCATCACCGGCTCCAGCGCCTGCCAGGCCCCCTGGAACTCAAGCAGGGCGCCGACGACGGTGCGGGTGGGAAAGAAGGACATGGATGCGGGTCTCGCAATTGGGCTGATGGGCTGATGGGCTGCATTCTTGACCATGCGTGCGGGGGCTCACGGTCGTCGGCCCGGCGCGCAGGCAGCCTGAATGAGGCAAGATGCAGACTTCTGGTTTACTGTTCACCCGTCTGTCAATGACCGCACCAGTCCGAACCCTCCCCCCCGTCCTGCAGAAGCTGCGCTTTCCCGTCATCGGCTCGCCGCTGTTCATCATCAGCAACCCCAAGCTGGTGATCGCCCAATGCAAGGCCGGGGTAGTAGGCTCGATGCCGGCGCTCAATGCCCGCCCCGCCTCCCAGTTGGACGAGTGGCTGGCCGAGATCACCGAGGCGTTGGCCGCGCACGACAAGGCGCACCCGGAGTCTCCCGCTGCGCCCTTCGCCATCAACCAGATCGTGCACAAGAGCAACGACCGCCTGGAGCACGACATGCAGGTGTGCGCCAAGTACAAGGTGCCCATCATCATCACGAGCCTGGGCGCGCGCGAGGACGTGAACCAGGGCGTGCACGCCTGGGGCGGCGTGGTGCTGCACGACGTGATCAACAACGTGTTCGCCCACAAGGCCATCGACAAGGGCGCGGACGGGCTGATTCCCGTGGCCGCGGGCGCGGGCGGCCACGCCAGCGTGAAGAGCCCGTTCGCCATGGTGGCGGAGATCCGCGAGTGGTTCGGGGGCCCGCTGGCGCTCTCAGGCGCCATCTCCTCGGGCGGCGCCATCCTGGCGGCGCAGGCCATGGGCGCAGATCTGGCCTACATCGGCTCGGCCTTCATCGCCACCGAGGAAGCGCGCGCGGTCGAGGGTTACAAGCAGATGATCACCGAGAGCAACTCCGATGACATCGTCTACAGCAACTTCTACACCGGCGTGCACGGCAACTACCTCAAGGGCAGCATCCGCAACGCCGGCATGGACCCCGACAACCTGCCGCAGAGCGACCCGAGCAAGATGAACTTCAGCGCCGGCGAGGGCGCCAATGCCGCCAAGGCCTGGCGCGACATCTGGGGCTGCGGCCAGGGCATCGGCGCCATCCGCGAGGTGGTGCCGGCAGCGGTGCTGGTGGAGCGCTTCAAGCGCGAATATGCGGAGGCCAAGGCGCGCATCTGCGGCGCTTGAGGGCGCTGACGGCAGGGTTGCGCGGCGGGTGTTCTGCGGCTGACTGGGTGGATGCCGCCGGCGCAGCCGGTCAGCCGCCCCAGCCCATCGCCTGTCGAAGCACCTGCAAGGCCGCTGAGTCGCTGTCACCGCGCCAGGCCACGATGTGGTCAGGCCGGATGAGCGCCAGCGGGGCTTCGTACAACGTCCGCAGGCCCGGCACCTGCCCGGCGTCGGGCTCCACCACCTTCAAGTCCACGCCCAGGCTTCGCGCTGCCGCTTCGAAGCCTGCCGTGGCTGGCACGACATCGCCCTCTGCATCGCGCAGCACCAGCAGCGTCCACTCGAAGCCGAACAGGTCGAACAGCGAGTGGCCATCGGCCAGCCAGGCGTGCGGTGGCCGCCCGCCCGGGCACGCGGTGGGCTGGTAGCTGTTGGCGGCATCCGGCGGGGGCATGCTGCCGTCGGGCACGATGACCGGCGAGCCGTCGTAGCGCCCGCCGAAGGTCACGCCCGGCACGTTGAACTCGCGCCGCACATGGCCGTTGAGGTACTCGCCCGCCACCGCTCGTGCTTGGGTCCCGGCGGGCGTGTCGTCGTCCAGTTCAGGTACCGCGTCGAACAGGCCGATGGAGTCGGCGAACTGCCGCGCATAGCCCGTGTTGCGCTGCGCCAGCGGTTTGCGCTCCAGCCCGTAGCTGTCCAGCAAGGCTGGCGGGGCCTGGCCCTTGAGCACCGCGGCCAGCTTCCAGCCCAGGTTCACCGCGTCTTCCACGGCGGTGTTGTAGCCCAGGCCGCCCGTGGGGGTGAACAGGTGCGCGGCGTCGCCGCCGATGAACACGCGCCCTTGCTGAAAGCGCGAGGCCACCAGCGCGTGGCCGGCCAGCCACGGCGCCATCGACAGGATCTCGATGGGGATGTCCAGCCCGCTGGCACGCGCGAACAGCGCCCGGGCATCGTCGTGCGTCAGTGCGTCGACGTCGGTGTCGTCAGCCAGCTGCGTGTGGAAGGCGAACTCGCTGACTCCGTCCACCGACATGATGAAGGCGCGCTGCGCCGGGTGCACCTGCACGTACATCCAGGCGCGGTCGTTGGGGTTGAGGCGGTAGAAATCCGGTGCCTTCAGGTACACGGCGAGCATGCGCCCGCCCATGAAGCTGCGCTTGAAGCCGCTGCCGCCTTCCCATTCGATGCCCAGCCGGGCCCGCACGCCGCTGCGCGCGCCGTCAGCTCCCACCAGCCAGCGCGCTTGCACGGTCACGCCGGGCCCGCCCGCAGCTTCTACCGGCGCCACCTCGGCGGTGATGCCCTGGCCCGTGTCCGAGAAGCTGCGCAGTTCCCAGCCGTAGCGCAGGTCCACCCCGGGCAGGGCTTGCGCCTCGTCGCGCAGCATCACCTCCACGAACTTCTGCGACACGCGGTGCGGCAGCTCCGCCGCGCTCCACGAGCCGCCCAGGCCACGGATCAGCTGCGTGGCCTGCGCGGCCGTGGGCAGGCGCAGCCGTGCCATCTCGTGGCCGGCAAAGCGCGTCAGGTAGGCCACGTCCGTGGGGTGGTCGGCCGGCAGGCCCTGGGCTCGCACCCGGTGGGCAAAGCCCAGGCGGCGGTAGTGCTCCATGGTGCGCGCCTGCGTGGCATTGGCCTGCGGGTTGAAAGCCGTGCCGGGCTTGCGGTCCACCACCAGGCAGCGCAGGCCGCGCCGCCCCAACTCGTTGGCCAGGATCAGCCCGCAGGGGCCGCCACCGGTGATGAGGACGTCGGTTTCCAGGGTGGCGGGCTTGGTCATGGGTTATCCACGGCGGAGCAGGGCCCACCTTGCCGCGGGCTGGCCGTTGCTCCTTGTGAGCCTTCCCTCATCGCGCCATCGCCGCCTTCAGCACCTTCTCTCCCGGCAGCCAGGCCACGATGGCCAGGCTGACCACGGCAATGCCCGACATCACCAGCCACAGCTGCGTGAACCCCGCGGCCTTGACTGCCGGGCCCAGCGCCGCCACGGCCAGCGAGCTGATGCCGAACGAGATGGCGATGCGCGTGCCGCTGACGCGCGAGCGCAAGGAGTCGTCGATGTATCGCGCCACCATCACGTCATTGAAGGGGATGGCACCGAACACCATCACCATGCAGGCAATGGCCAGGGCGTACCAGGCCCAGCCACTGCTCTGCGCGGCCAGAGCGAAGAACAGGATCTGCAGCGCCAGAACGGCCATGAACAGGGGCTTGACGGCCACGCGGTCCACCAGTTGCCCCACCACCAGTTGCGCCAGCGAGGCCACGCTGTACAGCCCGGCCAGCAGCATGCCGAGCGCGGCAGGGTCGTTCACCAACCCGTCCAGGCGCTCGGTCATCATCTGCGCGTTGCCGTTGGTGGTGAAGTTGAACAGCAGGCTCCCGGTGGTGGCGCTGGCCACCATGACCACGAAGGTGCGGATCGCCAGCCCGCGCGGCAGGTGCACGGCGCTGCCGGCCTTGCGCGCCGGTGCCGCGGTTTCGGGCGGGGCGACGCGGGCGAAGAGCAGGCCTGCGGCGATGGAAATCAGCCCGGGCACCACGAAGGCCGCACGCCAGCCGAAGTACTTCACCAGAAAGCCCGTGGACACCGCCGCCAGCGCGATGCCCAGGTTGCCCGCCAGCCCGTTGATACCAATGGTACGTCCGGGCCGCTGGGACTGCTGCAGCAGCATGGGGATGCCCACCGGGTGGTAGATGGCCGAGAAGGCCCCCAGCACCGTGAGCGCCAGCCCGATCTGCCAGGCGTTCTGCGTCAGCGCCACGGCGATGGCCGACAGGCCCATGCCGTGGAAGAACAGCAGCATCATCCAGCGCCGCCCGCGCAGGTCCCCCAGCCGCCCGGCGGGGATGGAGCACAGACCGAACATCAGGAAGGCTCCCGCCGTGTAGGGCATCAGGTCCTCCCAGCGCGCGATGCCGAAATCCACCGCAATGGCCCCCACCGCGGTGGCGAAGATCAGCAGGAACAGGTGGTCCAGCGCATGCGCGATGTTCAGCAGCAAGGAGGGCAGCAGGGGCATGGGGTGGGCTCGCGAAGGGGAGGTGCGATCCTATACGGGCCACCGCTGCGCCGGGCGCATAGTCATCTGTGGGCCCCCTTTTCCCGCCCGCTCCCCGAGGGAGTTCGGGGGTGGCCCGGTCAACACCGCCACCTTGATGAGGCTGCCTGCGGCTTGTTCCGTTACGCTTTGGCCGTGTACACCTCCACCTTCACATTCGCCAAGCGCGAGTTCGACGATGCCTTCCACGCACTGGACCAGGTCATCGCCGTGACCGCCAAGTCCCTCCCCGGGTCCTGGGCGAGGAGAGCTGGGAGAACTCTGCCCCGGGTCTGGTCTCCAACGTCTACTACTGGGAGTCGATGGACGCGCTGCGCACGTTGATCGAACACCCGGCCCACCAGGCCGCCAAACGCGAGCAGGCCCGATGGCTGGCGGGCTACCAGGTCGTGATTGCACAGGTCCTCGGCAACTATGGGGATGGGAAGATTGATCATCCGCTGGCTCAAGCCGCTGCCAAAACCCCCCAGGCCCAGGCGTCGCCTGTGTTGTGTTGCGGTTGACATCACCTTTATTCTCCGCAATATTCAATGGGAATAATGTCCTCGTGCGGCGAAACAGATGTTTAATGGCCGCATGAATCGCGGAGAAAAACGCTACATCTGGCAGACGGAAGATTGGCCTCATTGGCGCTACGACCTGTCATCGTTGGCCGGGCCACTGACTGACGTGAGCCGAGCGCAGGGGCTCCTGCTGGGGCGGCTGGCCGACCTGGGCATGGCACTGCGTGATCAGGCCAGTCTGGCCGCCTTGACCGAAGACGTGGTCAAGACCAGCGAAATCGAGGGTGAAGTTCTCAGCGTGCAATCGGTGCGTTCGTCCATCGCCCGTCGCATGGGCGTCGACATCGGCGCCGTGGCTCCCGTCGATCGGCATGTGGAAGGGGTCGTCGAAATGGTGCTCGACGCCGCCACCAGGGCCTCTGCGTCACTGACCGCAGAGAGGTTGTTTGGCTGGCACGCCGCCTTGTTCCCGACCGGCTACTCCGGCATGACCCGTATCGCCGTGGGTCAATGGCGCACTGACGCTGAGGGGCCTATGCAAGTGGTGTCTGGCCCCATGGGCCGACGCAAAGTCCACTTCCAGGCCCCATCGGCCGACCTGCTCACCTTCGAGACTGAGCGCTTTCTGGCCTGGGCCAACGCCGAGACGGATGAGCCCATGCTGATCAAGGCAGGACTGGCGCATCTCTGGTTTGTGACCCTTCATCCATTTGATGATGGCAACGGACGCATCGCCCGCGCCGTGGGTGACCTGTTCTTGTCCCGTGCCGATGGCAGTCCGCAACGCTTTTACAGCTTGTCGGCTCAGATCCAACGGGAGCGCAAGGACTATTACGAGGTCCTGGAGCGAACCCAGAAGGGGACGTTGGACGTCACAGGTTGGCTGTCCTGGTTCCTGGGCACCCTTGGGCGAGCGGTAGCCAGTTCTCAGACCACCTTGGACGCGGTGTTGGTCAAGGCGCGGTTCTGGCAACGCTGGGCGGGCCAATCGTTGAATGAGAGGCAGGTGAAGTTGCTCAACCGCCTGCACGAAGGATTTGATGGCAAGCTGACCAGCAGCAAGTGGGCGCTCATCGCCAAGTGCTCGCCCGATGCGGCATTGCGCGACATCACGCAGCTTCTCGACCTGGGCGTGCTCCAGAAAACTCCCGGCGGTGGCCGCAGTACAGGGTACAAGTTGGCGGACTGAGTTCGCCAGCTCGTCGACTCCAAGCTCTCAAACCCGCGCTAAGCCCTCACTCACGGACGAACTTCCATGTCATTCATCGCCTTTCTCATCGCGGCCACGGTGCTGGCCATCACGCCAGGCCCAGGTATCGCCTATGTCGTGGCCCGCACGGTGGCGGGCGGGCGCGCAGAGGGGCTGGCCTCTTGCATCGGCACCGGCATCGGCGGGATGCTCCACGTGCTGGCAGCGGCGGTCGGCCTGTCCATCCTGGTGGCGCAATCGGCGCTGGCCTTCACTGTGGTGAAGGTCGTGGGCGCTGCGTACCTTGTCTACCTGGGCGTGCGGATGCTGCTGCGCAAACAGGCCGATGTTGCTGATCAGCCGGTGGCACCCCAGGGCGCACGCCGTGCACTGTTGGAGGGCGTCGTGGTCGAGGCGCTGAACGTGAAGACGGCGCTGTTCTTCCTGGCCTTCCTGCCGCAGTTCGTGGCACCTGCCGAGCCGCTGGTGCCGCAGTTGGTGTTGCTGGGAAGCATCTGCGTGGTGCTGAACACGCTGGTGGATATGGTGGCCGTGCTGGCAGCGCACCGACTGCTGGCTTCGGGTGTGGTGCGCGCTGCGCGGGCCAGGCTGATGACGCGGGTGTCCGGCATCACCATGATCGGTCTGGGCGTCTTCCTCGCCACGGCCAAGCGGCAAGCCTGAGGTGGTGTGGCCAGCACCCTTGACTGTCATGAGAGGGCTGTGGGACTCTGTCGCAGTCAGAGGCGTGGTCTGCTGAGCAGTAGGGCGCTGGCGCGGCGACCCGGGCATGCAGACTTGTTGTCGCCGGAATCACCTTGACGCTGACCATGTAAGACGGATAATTCGGTGTAATACAAGTCAATCAGAGTATTGCGTCCATGTCCGCCAAGACCATCAACGTGCGCCTGCCCGAGGCGCTGTACAACCAGATCGAGGAACTGGCCAGGGCCACGGCACGGACCAAGAGCTTCTTGACCATCGACGCGCTCACGCACTACGTGGAGCGAGAGTCCTGGCAGATTCGTGACATCCACGAAGGCATCAAGGAAGCCGATGCTGGCGAGTTCGCCACCGACGATCAGGTGAAGGACGTGTTTGCCAAGTACGGTGCCTGATCGATGGCTTTGAAGTGGACCAGGACGGCGCTGGACGCCGTTGATGAGATTGCTGGATTCATCGCCAAAGACAACCCCCGCCGCGCCACCAGCTTTGTGCTGGAGCTGAAAGACGCGGTGACAAAGCTGCAAGATCACCCCGGTATGGGCAGGCCAGGCCGTGTTCCCGGCACACGAGAACTGGTTCTGCACAAGAACTACATCGCCACCTACCGCGTGCGTGGCGATGACCTTGAAATCCTCAGGCTGCACCACGTCGCGCGAAAACTCTGACCTGCGGGCGTCCCGATGAGGCCGCAGAAGGCCTCCTACGGCTCGCTTCTTCTCTCTGTTCGCTGCAAGCTTGTTGAACAACAACAGACGAAGCCTAGGATTCATGCGGGTTTCCGGGCGGATCGATGCGGTTGGACAATCGACGGCAACAAGGAATCGCGAATGACCGAACCCATAAGCATCCGATCGATTTCCCAGGAAGACCAGACGCAGTGGCGTCCCCTCTGGGACGGCTACAACGCCTTCTACGGGCGCGCGGGAGACACCGCGTTGCCGGACGCCGTTACGCAGGCCACGTGGGCGCGATTTCTGGATCCGTCAGACCCCGTGCATGCCCTGGTGGCGGTGGAGGGCTCCTCCGTCGTGGGTTTGGTGCATTACCTGTTCCATCGCAGCACCACGCGATTGAACGACGTCTGTTACCTGCAGGATCTGTTCACGCTTCCAAGCCATAGAGGGCGTGGTGTGGGCCGGCATCTCATTGAGGCTGTTTATCTGGCCGCGCGTACCGCCGGCAGCAGCCGTGTGTATTGGCAGACGCAGGTCACCAACGCGGCCGGCCGAGCGCTGTATGACAAGGTGGCGAGCCATTCGGGTTTCATCGTCTATGCGCACGAGTTGTGACGGCGAGGCGATGGTGCTCTTGATCTTTGACGGGCCGTATGCGCCCAAGGCCAAGACCTGAGGCCGACTCTTGCTGCACAGCGCTTTCTACCGTTTCGTGGCCTTGGCCGAGCCAGAGGCGGCCGCCGAAGAGCTGCGCGAGCTCGGACGCGCCCTTGGCCTGGGCGGCAGCATCATCGTCGCCACCGAGGGCGTGAACGGCACGGTGGCCGGGCCGGCGGATCAGGTGGAGGCCTTCGAGCGGCGCCTGCGCGCGGGTGCCGCGCTTCAGGGGGCGTTGCGCGGGCTGAGGTTCAAGCGCAGCGTCTGCACCCAGCCGCCTTTCGGCCGCTTCAAGGTGAGCGTCAAGCCGGAGATCGTGGCGCTGGGTCTGCCTGCCAGTCCCCCACGCAGCAATGCCGACCTGCCTGATGACCTGCCTGACGAGGGCGACGTCAGCCACCTCTCGCCCGCCGCCTGGAACGAGCTGTTGGCGCGTGACGACGCCGTGGTGCTGGACAACCGCAACCACTTCGAGTTCCGCCTGGGCCACTTCCGCGGTGCTGTGGACCCCGGCGTGCACCACTTCCGCGACTTCGTGCGCTTTGTCGAGCAGCACGCGCCGGCTTGGCGCGCGCAGGGCCGGCCGGTGGCCATGTACTGCACGGGCGGCATCCGCTGCGACAAGACCGCGCCCTGGATGCGCAGCCTGGGGCTGGAGGTGTTTCAACTGGAAGGCGGCATCCTGAACTACCTGCAGCACGCGCCGGCGGCAGACGGGGCCGCCTGGCAAGGCGAGTGCTTCGTCTTCGACCGCCGCATCGCGCTGGACGCGCATCTGCGCGAGACCGGCACCACGGCCGAGCAGGTGTTCGACCCGGCGCACCCCGACGAAGCCTGGCGCCTGCAGCGCGCGCGCCGCCTGGACGAGGCGGATTGACAGCGCAGCGCCCAGAGGTCCTGCGCGACC
The DNA here is from genome assembly GCA_021300575.1 of Rubrivivax sp. Lineage (GTDB taxonomy): Bacteria > Pseudomonadota > Gammaproteobacteria > Burkholderiales > Burkholderiaceae_C > Rubrivivax. The sequence goes on along the minus strand of JAJTDM010000012.1, from coordinate 27,702 downwards.
TCTGACCTGACCTTGCCTCGCCCCTGCGCCGCCCATGAGCCCGCCGTGAGCCCCCCATGAGCCGCCCCCGCCCAGCCTGGACACCGCCCCTGCGCGACGGCGTCAGCGCCAGCCGCGTGGCCGTCACGCCCGGCCCCTGGCGCGACGTGGCGGACTTTCTGTCGCAGCGCTTGCCCCTGGTCCCGGACTGGCCTGCACGCCTGGCCGCGGGGCAGGTGCTGGATGCCGAAGGCCGCGCGGTGGCGGCGATCGCGCCCTGCCGACCGGGCGCGGTGCTCTGGTACTGGCGCGCGCTGCCGCCCGAGCCGCGCATCCCCTTCGAGTTGGAGGTGCTGCACCAGGACGAGCACCTGGTGGCAGTGGACAAGCCGCACTTCCTGCCCGTCATCCCGCGCGGGCGTTACCTGCAGGAAACGGTGCTGGTGCGGCTGAAGCGCCTGCTAGGTCTGCCCGACCTGGTGCCCATGCACCGGCTGGACCGCGAGACCGCAGGCGTGCTGCTGTTCACGGTGCAGCCTGCCTCGCGCCATGCCTACCAGTCGCTGCTGAGCGCGCGCGCCGTGCGCAAGGTCTACGAGGCGGTGGCGCCCTGGCGCGAGGGCCTGAGTTTCCCCATGACGCTGCAGCACCGGCTGCAGGAGCCGCGCGACGAGCGCTTCATGCAGATGCAGGTGGTGCCGGGCGAACCCAACACCCACACCGAGGTGGAGCTGATCGCACGGTTGCCCTGCTGCAGCCCGGCCGTTGGGCCTACTGCAGCGGCCGATGACACGCCGGCCTCGCCGGCCCCGGGCGCTGCCCCGCATCACTGGGCCCTTTGGGCCCTTTATCGGCTGCACCCGCTCACCGGGCGCAAGCATCAGTTGCGCGCGCAGATGAATGCCGCGGGCCTGCCCTTGCGGGGTGACCGGCTCTACCCCGTGCTATGGCCCGAGCCCGCGCCTGATGCCCCGCCCGACTACAGCCACCCGCTGCAACTGCTGGCCCGCGAGATCGCCTTCACCGACCCGCTGACCTGCAGGCGACGCAGGAAGCCGCCACGCCGGCATGATGCGGGCTTGACCCTGCACGCAGGACCCGACCACGATGCTGTCCCAACTCGAGCGCCCTGCCGGGCCCGCACCGTCCCCGCGCCAGGTGCTGGCCGACGCGGGCCCCACCTACCTGGCCAACGGCCTGATCGCCTTCATCTTTGCGGCCACGGGGCCGGTGGCCGTGATCCTGGCGGTTGGCACGGGCGGCGGGCTGTCGCAGGGGGAGCTGGCGTCCTGGGTGTTCGGGGTGTTCTTCATCAACGGCCTGATCACGCTGGCGATGAGCTGGCGTTACCGCACCCCGCTGGGCTTCGGGTGGACCATCCCAGGCACGGTGCTCGTCGGCCCGGCGCTGCAGCACATGAGCTTCGCCGAGGTGATCGGCGCGTTCTACGCCACCAGCCTGCTCATCCTGGTGCTGGGGGCCAGCGGCTGGGTCAAGCGCGTGATGTCGTGGCTGCCCATGCCCATCGTCATGGGGATGGTGGCGGGCGTGTTCCTGCGCTTCGGGCTCGATCTGGTGCGGGCACTGCACAGCGACGTGGCCGTGGCCGCACCGATGGTGCTGGCCTTCATCGTGCTGTCGGCAGTGCCATCGATGGGCCGGCGTTTGCCACCGCTGATCGGCGCCCTGCTGGTGGGGGCGGTGACCCTGGCGCTGCTGGGCCGGGTGGACGCCGCGGCGGCGGGTCAGTGGAGCCTGGCGCAGCCGCTGGTGCAGGCGCCCGTCTGGTCGCTGGGGGCGATGGTGGAGCTGGTCGTGCCCCTGGCCATCACGGTGCTGGTGGTGCAGAACGGCCAGGGCGTGGCGGTGCTGACGGCGGCGCGGCATGACCCGCCGGTCAACGCCATAGCCTTCGTGTGCGGCCTGGGCGCGGCGGCCAGCGCGCTGGTGGGGGCCGTGAGCACCTGCCTGACGGGGCCCAGCAACGCCATGATGAGCGCCTCCGGCGACCGGCCCCGCCACTACACCGCAGCACTGACCTTCGGGGCCCTGGCGGTGCTGTTTGGCCTGCTGGCACCCACCTTCACCGGCCTGATGCTCGCCACGCCCAAGGCCTTCATCATGGTGCTGGGCGGCCTGGCGATGGTGCGGGTGCTGCAGGGGGCCTTCACCGCGGCCTTCGGCGTCGGCCGCTTCACGCTGGGCGCGCTGGTCAGCCTGCTGGTGACCGTGGCCGACTTGAGCCTGCTCAACATCGGCGCGGCCTTCTGGGGGCTGGTGGCGGGGTTCCTCGTCGCGTGGTGCATGGAGAGGCCTGACTTCGGTGCGCAACCCAAGCCCTGACGGGCCGTCATTGAAGAAGACGATAGGAAACATCAAGCCAATCAACTTCCCTAATGGATCGACGGGTCTAACAATGCTTTCTATCGACAACGCGATACTGATAGCAAGGTGCCGCCAACGGTCGAGAGGTCCGATCCCTGGACACCCCGTCAACGCATTCAAAGGAAGTTCGTCATGCCCCTCATCAACACCCCCGTCGCCCCGTTCAAGGCCACTGCGTTCCACAACGGCAAGTTTGTCGAGATCACCGAGCAGACCCTGAAAGGCCGCTGGAGCGTCTTCGTCTTCTACCCTGCCGACTTCACCTTCGTCTGCCCCACCGAGCTGGAAGACCTGGCCGACCGGCACGACCAGTTCAAGGCCCTGGGCGTGGACGTCTACGGCATCTCCACCGACACGCACTTCGCCCACAAGGCCTGGCACGACACCTCCGACGCCATCCGCAAGGTGCGCTACCCGCTGATCGGCGATCCCACCGGCCGCATCTCCCGCAGTTTCGACGTGCTGGTGGAGGACACCGGCCTGGCGCTGCGCGGCACCTTCGTGATCGACCCCGAAGGCCGCATCAAGACCGCCGAGGTGCACGACGACGGCATCGGCCGCGATGCCGGCGAGCTGCTGCGCAAGGTGGCTGCGGCCCAGTATGTGGTCCGCAACCCCGGACAGGTCTGCCCGGCCAAGTGGAAGGAGGGCGAGGAGACGCTGACCCCGTCGCTCGACCTCGTCGGCAAGATCTGAGGAGGCTGAGGCCATGCTCGACGCCCCCTTGAAAGCCCAGTTGAAGACCTACCTGGAGCGCATCACGCTGCCGGTGGAGCTCGTGGCCTCGCTCGACGACAGCGCCGCCGCTTCGCAGATGCGGGCCCTGCTGGAGGACATCGCTTCGCTGCATCCGCGGGTCAGCGTGCGCTTCGACGGCGATGACGCCGATCACGCCCGCCGCCCCTCGTTCGCCATCCGCCGCGTGGGCAGCGACATCGACTTGCGCTTTGCTGCCGTGCCCCTGGGGCACGAGTTCACCTCGCTGGTGCTGGCGCTGCTGCAGGCCGGCGGCCACCCGCCTAAGGTGGAGGCCGAGCTGGCGGCGCAGATCCGCGCGATCGACCCCGGCGAGGGCCGCACGCTGCGCTTCGAGACCTGGATGTCGCTGAGCTGCCACAACTGCCCGGACGTCGTGCAGGCCCTGAACCTGATGGCCGTGCTCAACCCCCGCGTGCAGCACGTGGCCATCGACGGCGCGCTGTTCCGCGGTGAGGTGGACGCACGCCAGATCCTGGCCGTGCCCCAGGTGTTCCTCAACGGCGAACCCTTCGCCTCCGGACGCATGACGCTGGAGGAGATCGTGCGCAAGGTCGAGCACGCCTTTGACAGCACCGCCGCCGCCCGCGAGGCCCAGCGCCTGGCCCGGCAGGAGACCTTTGACATGCTGGTGGTGGGGGGCGGGCCGGCCGGCGCGGCTGCGGCGGTGTACGCCGCGCGCAAGGGCATCCGCACCGGTGTGCTGGCCGAGCGCTTTGGCGGCCAGACCCTGGACACGCTGGGCATCGAGAACTTCATCTCCGTGCCGCAGACCGACGGGCCGAAGTTCGCCGCGGCGCTGGAAGCCCATGCGCGCGCCTACGACGTGGCGATCATGAACGGCCAGCGTGCGCAGGCCCTGGAGCCGGCAGCCCAGCCCGGGGGCGAGATCACCGTGCACCTGGAGGGCGGCGCCGCGCTCAAGGCCCGTTCGGTGGTGCTGGCCACGGGGGCGCGCTGGCGCCAGGTGGGCGTGCCCGGCGAGGCGCAGTACCGCAACAAGGGCGTGGCCTACTGCCCGCATTGCGACGGCCCGCTGTTCAAGGGCCGGCGCGTGGCGGTGATCGGCGGCGGCAATTCCGGCGTGGAGGCCGCCATCGACCTGGCCGGTGTGGTGGCCCACGTCACGCTGCTGGAGTTCGGTGAGCAACTGCGGGCCGACGCCGTGCTGGTGGCGCGCCTGAGGAGCCTGCCCAATGTGAGCGTCATCACCCAGGCCCAGACCACCGAGATCACGGGGGACGGCCGCAAGGTCGATGGCTTGCGCTACACCGACCGCGCCAGTGGCACCGAGCATCACGTGGCGCTGGAGGGCGTGTTCGTGCAGATCGGCCTGGTGCCCAACACCGAGTGGCTGCAGGGCACGCTGGCGCTCTCCAGGCAGGGCGAGATCGAGATCGATGCGCGCTGCGCCACCAGCGTGCCTGGCGTCTTCGCCGCCGGTGATGCGACCACGGTGCCCTTCAAGCAGATCGTCATCGCCGCGGGCGAAGGGGCGAAGGCGGCGCTGTCGGCTTTCGACCACCTGGTGAGGACACCGACGGTGGGGGCTTCCGGACCGCCTGCCCCTGCCCTCCGGGCGGCCGCAGCAGAATCTGCAGCATGAGCGCAGACACCCACCGTCTCTCACCTGAGTGGCCCACCTCGGGCGCTGGCGCGGCCATCGCCCGGGTGGGTTTGAAGAAAGGGCAGACGATGGCGTTGACGATGCTGATGATGATGGGGCTGGTGGCCCTGCCGGGCACGGCGGCGGCCGCCAGCGCTGCGGCCGCCCCGGCGCCCCCCAACCCGGCCGGCATCGACTGGATGCCGATTGCGCCTGCGGGTGGCGCCGCCGCTTTCGACATCGCCCGCACCGAGACCACGGTGGCGCAGTTCAGGCGCTTTGCGCAGGCCACCGGCACGGTCACGCGGGCGGAGCGCGCCGGTGGCGGGCAGGTCTACGAGGCGGGCTGGACCACCAAGCCGGGCTGGACCTGGGCGCGTCCCTTCGGCGTGCCGGCGGCCGACGACGAACCCGCGGTCCACATCGATTTCACCGAGGCCCAGGCTTTCTGCCGCTGGGCGGGCGGTCGCTTGCCGACGGACGCTCAGTGGGTCCGCGCCGCCTACACCGAGACACGACCGGCGCCGCCGGCCCCGCTGCAGCGCGGCAAGACCTACCCCTTCCCCACGGGTGACAGCCCGGCCGGCGCCCAGTGCCTGGGCGACTGCGGCGCCGCAGCCGATGCGCGCGCTGTACGCCACGGTGCCAACTTGTGGCGCGGCCGGGGCCACGCTGCGGTCGGCACCACGCCGGCCGGCGTGAACGGCCTGCACGACATGGGTGCGAATGCCTGGGAGTGGGTGGACGAGCCCCCAGGGGCGGCCGGCAGCGCCGAGCGTCGCACGCGGGGCGGTTCCTGGTGGTACGGCAGTGGGCAGATGCGCGCCGACCATCTGCAGGGCAAGCCCCCGGAGACCACGGTGGTCTACATCGGCTTTCGCTGCGCCAGGAGTGCGGCCGCCACGCCTTGATCGTGCCCAAGCGTTCTGCACCGAGCCTCAGGCTGTCCATCCTCAAGCCGGCTGCACATGACACGCTGGCGGGTGGCCCGGCCGGCCCTGCAGGCGCGCACAATGGAGGGACTCCTCCACACGCCCGCCATGATCTACAAGTTCCGCAGCAAGGCCGCCGGTGACACCGTGATGCTGGGTCCGCAAGGAGACCAGTTCCTGCGGGCGATAGGGCGTGAGCCTTCCTCCCAGGGCATCATCGAGGTGGCCGCCATGCCTGCGGCCCTCACGGCGCTGCAGCAGGCCATCGAGCAGGACGACGCTGCCCGGGCGCAGCAGCCTGACCATGAAGCCTTGCTCGAGGCCGCGGGTCGGGACCCAATTGCCTTGCGCCGGCGCCTGTGGCCCATGGTGGAGATGATCCGGCGCGCCCAGGCGGCCGATGAACCGGTGGTCTGGGGCGTTTGAGCCACCGGGTTCCGCACGCTGACACTCTGACCGTGAACGGAGCTTTTCCATGGAATTGAAGAGCCACAGCTGGCTGAATGGCGACCGCATCCCTTCCCGCTTTGCGGCCGGCCGTCTGGGTGACGACGGGGGGGTGGGCTTCTCCGACAACCTGAACCCTCACCTGGCCTGGAGCGACCTGCCCGAGGGTACGCGTTCCCTGGTACTGATCTGCCACGACTTCGACGTGCCCAGCAAGGGTGACGACGTCAACCAGAGCGACCGCGAGATCCCGGCCGATCTGCCGCGCGTGGATTTCTTCCACTGGGTGCTGGTGGACCTGCCGGCGCAGCCTTCGGAGATTGCCGAGGGCGAGTTCAGCCGTGCCTTCACGGCCCGCGGTAAACCTGGCCCGCAGGCGCTGCGCGGCGCCCGGCAGGGCGTGAACGACTACACGGGATGGTTTGCCGGCAACGCTGAGATGGCGGGCGACTACTTCGGCTATGACGGCCCGTTCCCGCCCTTCAACGACAGCCTGGTGCACCACTACGTCTTCACCTTGTATGCGCTGGACGTGCCGCGGCTGGCGGTGGAAGGGCGCTTTACGGGCCCCCAGGTGCGCGAGGCGCTGAAGGGCCATGTGCTGGACGTGGCCACGTTCTCGGGCACCTACGCGCTGAACCGGCGCCTGGCCGGTTGAGGGCGACCCGGTACGCCGGCACACGTGCCACCCCCGCCGCCATGCCCATGCCTGGATCCGCTGCCACGGGCGAACCCCGTGTCACCCGCGTGCTGGCCATTCGCCATGGCGAGACCGACTGGAACGTGGCCGCCCGCATCCAGGGCCTCACCGACATTCCGCTGAACGCGCTCGGCCGGCAACAGGCCGCCCGCCTGGCCCGGGCGCTGGCCGACGAGACCTTGCACGCCGTCTACACCAGCGATCTGCAGCGTGCCCGCGACACCGCAGCCGCCCTGGCCCAGGCCTGCGGTGCGCCGCTGCGGGAGGACACCGGCTTGCGCGAGCGCCACTTCGGTCACTTCGAGGGCGCCACCTTCGAGGAGATCGCGCAGGAGATCGCGCAGCGCTGGCCCGAGGATGCGCTGCGCTGGCGACAGCGCGATCCGGATTTCGGTCCGACTGGCGGCGAGGCCCTGCAGGCTTTCTTTGACCGCAGCGTGGCTGCGGCCCACCGCCTGGCGGCCGCGCATGCCGGCCAGACCATCGCCCTGGTGGCGCACGGCGGGGTGCTGGACTGCCTGTACCGGGCTGCCACGCGCCTGGAGCTGCAGGCCCCGCGCACCTGGCATGTGGGCAATGCCACCGTCAACCGCCTGCTGTGGACGCCCGAGGGCTTCACGCTCGTGGGCTGGAACGACACCACCCACTTGGAAGCTGAGGACGCTCCGGACGCCCTGAACGATGTGAGCGCCTGAACGCCGATCTGGTCCCAGGCGGCGTGGTGGCTATCGACCGGCTTCAGCCCTCGAACAGATCCCCGCCTGCACCGGAGCGCGCCGGGGGCGTGAGCCCCAGGTGCCGCCAGGCTGCCAGCGTGGCGATGCGGCCCCGCGGCGTGCGCTGCAGGTAGCCCTGCTGGATCAGATAGGGCTCGATCACGTCCTCGATGGTGCCGGGCTCCTCGCCAATGGCCGCGGCCACGTTGTCCAGCCCCACCGGCCCGCCGTCGAAACGGTGGATCACCGCTTCCAGCAGCTTGCGGTCCATGACGTCGAAGCCGCGCGGGTCCACGTCCAGCATGGCCAGGGCCCGGTCGGCGGTGGCTGCATCGATGGTGCCGTTGCCCTTGACCTGTGCGTAGTCGCGCACCCGGCGCAGCAGCCGGTTGGCAATGCGCGGCGTGCCGCGCGAGCGCCGTGCGATCTCCAGCGCGCCGGCGGCGTCCATCGGCACATTCAGCAGCCCGGCCGAGCGCGTGACGATGCGCGTGAGCTCCTCGTCGGTGTAGAACTCCAGCCGCGCCACGATGCCGAAACGGTCGCGCAGCGGGTTGGTCAGCATGCCGGCGCGCGTGGTGGCGCCCACCAGGGTGAAAGGTTGCAGGTCCAGCTTGATGGAGCGCGCGGCCGGGCCCTCGCCGATCATGATGTCGATCTGGTAGTCCTCCAGCGCCGGGTACAGGATCTCCTCGACCACCGGGCTCAGGCGGTGGATCTCGTCGATGAAGAGCACGTCGTTCTTTTCGAGATTGGTCAGCAGCGCGGCCAGGTCCTTGGGCTTTTCCAGCACCGGCCCGGAGGTCTGGCGCAGGTTCACGCCCAGTTCGGCGGCGATGATGTGGCTGAGCGTGGTCTTGCCCAGGCCGGGCGGGCCGAACAGCAGCACATGGTCCAGCGCCTCCGCGCGCATGCGGGCGGCGCCGATGAAGATTTCCAGTTGTTCGCGCGCCTTGGCCTGGCCCACATACTCGGTCAGGCCCTTGGGCCGCAGCGCCCGTTCGATAGCCTCTTCGTTGGGCGACCCGGCCGTGGCGCTCACCACCCTCGGGGTGGCCGGACCTGACGGTCTGGGGGGGGCGAAGTCATCGGTCTGGATGGCCATACAGTGATTATGGGCGCGGCAGCGAGGCATGGCGCTGCTTTACGGACCGGCCGAGGGGCGGCGTGCCTTGCGGCCCCAGGAACGGCTGCTAAACTTTTGCGACCATGAAATCCATGCAACGTACCTCATTTCTTGCCCTGCTGACCCTCGGGCTGGCCGCGTTCCTGTCCTCGGTCCAGGCCCAGACCACCGTCAAGGATCCCTGGGCCCGGGCCACCGTGGCGCAGCAGAAGGCCAGCGGGGCCTTCATGCAGTTGCAGTCTGCCAAAGGCGGCAAGCTCTTGTCGGCCTCTTCGCCCGTGGCGGGCGTGGTGGAGATCCACGAGATGGCCATGGACGGCAACGTCATGAAGATGCGTGCGGTGCCCTCGCTGGACCTGCCGGCTGGCAAGGCCGTGGACCTGAAGCCTGGTGGCTACCACGTCATGCTGATGGACCTGAAGAAGCAACTGAACGCCGGCGACACCGTGCCCATCACCTTGGTGGTGGAGTCGGCCGGCCAGCGCGAGACGCTGGAGGTGAAGGCGGCCGTGCGGTCGCTGAGCAGTCAAGGCGGGTCAGGCGACAAGGGCCATCACGGCCACAAGCACTGAGCCCAACAGCCCACCAGCCCGGCAGCGCGCCAGCCAGTGCAGGCCCGTGTATGGCGGGTGCTGCTGGGTGGTGGCACCCGAGCCAGCTTTTACCGGCTCAGCGCCTTCAAGGCCAGCTTGATGCCTTCGCTCACGGCCACGCCAGGGGGCAAGGCCTTCAGAGCGGCGTTCGCGTCGCGCTCGTTGTAGCCGAGCGCGACGAGGGCCTGCACGATGTCGGCTTGCGCATCGCTCGCAGCAGAGGCGGCGGGCAGCGCCAGGTCGGGCCCGAGCTTGCCCTTGAGCTCCAGCAGCAGCCGCTCGGCCGTCTTCTTGCCGATGCCGGGCACCTTCACCAGGCGGCCGGCTTCCTGCCGGCTCACGGCCTGGGACAGATCGGCCACGCTCAGGCCCGACAGGATGGACAGCGCCGTGCGCGGGCCCACGCCGCTGATCTTCACCAGCTCGCGGAAAGTGGCACGTTCCTCGTGCGTGAGAAAGCCGTAGAGCAACTGGGCATCCTCCCGCACGACGAAATGGGTGAGCAGCGTCACGTGCTCGCCCAGCCCGGGCAGGTTGTAGAACGTGCTCATGGGCACGTCGATCTCGTAGCCCACGCCGCTCACATCGATGAGGATCTGGGGCGGGGATTTTTCGGCCAAGGTGCCGGTGATGCGTCCGATCATGAAGCCGGATTGTGCTGCCGTAAGAGGTGTACCGGCCTCAACATCCAGGTGGGTTGCGCGTGCCGCCGCGCTGTCTTGCGCCAGCCAAGCGCCACAATGAGGGCCAGATCCTTGAACCACAGGCCTGCTGTCTTGATCCTTCGCCACCAGTTCGACCCCCACGACAACCGCCGGCTGTCGCACCTGTGCGGCCCGATGGACGAACACCTGCGGGAGATCGAGGCCGCCATGGGCGTTCGCATCATGCGGCGCAACGAGCGGGTCAACATCGAGGGTCCGAAGGAAGCGGCCCGCCAGGTGCTGGACCTGATGATCTCCTTGCACGAGCGCGCCAGCCGGGCCTTGCCCCCGCAGTCCTTGCAACTGGCCCTGGCGGAGGCCCGCGCCCAACTGGCGATGGCGCAGGCCGCTGCCCGTCCGCGTGGCAAGACGGCAGGGGCAGCGCCAGGTCAGGCGGCTGTCCAGGGCGGTGGCGCCCAGCTAGACGCGGCCGGCCCGCCCGAGGGCGTGGCGCCCACGCCCGCGCCCGACCTGGTGCTGCACACCCGGCGTCCGGACCTGCGCGGCCGCACGCCCAACCAGGTGCAGTACCTGCGGCAGGTGCTGGCCACCGACATCACCTTCGGCATCGGGCCGGCCGGCACGGGCAAGACCTTTCTGGCCGTGGCCTGTGCGGTGGACGCGCTGGAGCGCCAGGGCGTGCAGCGCATCGTGCTCACGCGGCCGGCGGTGGAGGCGGGCGAGCGGCTGGGCTTTCTGCCCGGGGATCTGGCGCAGAAGGTCGACCCCTACCTGCGCCCGCTGTACGACGCCCTGTACGACCTGATGGGCTATGACCGCGTCACGCGCGCCTTCGAGCGCGGGCAGCTCGAGATCGCGCCGTTGGCCTTCATGCGGGGCCGCACGCTGAACCAGGCGTTCGTGATCCTGGACGAGGCGCAGAACACCACGCGCGAGCAGATGAAGATGTTCCTCACCCGCATCGGCTTCGGCTCCAAGTGCGTGGTCACAGGTGACGTCAGCCAGATCGACCTGCCCAGCGGAGTGCCCAGCGGCTTGGTCGATGCTGCCGAGGTTCTCAAGGATGTCAAGGGCATCGCCTTTACCCGCTTCACGGCGGCCGACGTGGTGCGCCACCCGCTGGTGGCGCGCATCGTCGAGGCCTATGACGCGTCGCAGACGGGCCGCTCAGGCCGGACCGGGGGCCCGGCCCAAGGCGGTTCAGCCCGGCGATGAGTCCATTGAAGGCCCCTGCGCTGCAGCTCTCGCTGCAAATGCCCGACGGCCGACACCGGGCTCATCTGGCACGTCACCGGGTGGTGCGCTGGGTACGCGCCGCGCTGGCCTTGCCGGGCGAGATCGCGGTGCGCATCGTGGACGAAGACGAGGGTCGGCGCCTGAACCGCGAGTTCCGCGGCAAGGATTACGCCACCAACGTGCTGACCTTCAACTACGCCTACGAGCCCGTGGTGGCGGCCGATCTGGTGCTGTGCGCTCCGGTGGTGGAGCGTGAGGCGCAGGCGGCGGGCATCACCGTGGAGGCCCACTACGCCCATCTGCTGGTGCACGGCACCCTCCACGCCCAAGGCTATGACCACGAGACCGAGGCCGAAGCCCGCGTCATGGAGGGCCGCGAAAGTGCGTTGTTGCCTCGGCTAGGCTTTGCAGACCCCTGGGGCAGAGCCTGAGGCGTCTGGGTGCACCGCAGCAGCTTGACCAGCTGCGGTACTCGGGCGGGAATGCGGGGAGAGTCCGCTCGCGCCCCGGCTGCAGTGCCTCAGGCCGCGCGCAGCTTGCGCGCTGCATCCAGCGCGAAGTAGGTCAGCACGCCGTCGGCGCCGGCCCGCTTGAACGCCAGCAGCGACTCCATCATCACGGCGTCGTGGTCCAGCCAGCCGTTGGCCGCCGCGGCCTTGAGCATGGCGTACTCGCCGCTGACCTGGTAGGCGAAGGTGGGCACGCGGAACTCGTCCTTCACACGGCGCACGATGTCCAGGTACGGCATGCCGGGCTTGACCATCACCATGTCGACGCCCTCGGCGATATCCAGCGCCACTTCTCGCAGGGCCTCGTCGGTGTTGCCGGGGTCCATCTGGTAGACCTTCTTGTCAGCCTTGCCCAGGTTGCCGGCCGACCCCACCGCGTCGCGGAAGGGGCCGTAGAAGGCGCTGGCGTACTTGGCGCTGTAGGCCATGATGCGCGTGTGGATCAGCCCCGCGCCTTCGAGCGCGCCGCGGATGGCGCCGATGCGCCCGTCCATCATGTCGCTCGGCGCCACGATGTCCACGCCAGCCTGGGCTTGCACCAGGGCCTGCCGGGTCAGCATCTCCACGGTCGCGTCGTTCAGGATGTAGCCGGTGTCGTCCAGCAGCCCGTCCTGGCCGTGGCTGGTGAAGGGGTCGAGCGCCACGTCGGTCAGCAGGGCAAGAGTCGGGAAACGCGCCTTCAGCTCGCGCACCGCCCGCGGCACCAGGCCGTCCGGGTTGGTGGCTTCGCGGCCATCGGGTGTCTTGAGCGCCGGGTCGATCACCGGAAACAGCGCCATCACCGGCACACCGAGCTGCACGCAGGCCTCGGCCACCGGCAGCAGTCGGTCCACGCTCATGCGTTGCACCCCTGGCATGCTGGCCACATCCTGGGTCTGCCCGTGACCGTCCAGCACGAACACCGGAAGGATCAGATCTTCCGCAACCAGTCGGTGCTCGCGCACCAGAGCCCGGGTGGCGGCGTCGCGTCGCAGGCGGCGGGGTCGGTTGGCCGGGTAGGGCGCAAAGATTCGGGTCACGGGCTGGCCTTGCTATGCTAAATTTGAGAGTGGATGATAGACCGTCAGGCCTGTCGTCCCCTGCTTTTCCTCCCTGAGCAGGTGCTTCAGCGCCTTGACAGCGATGAGGCTTTTGAGCCCCGGCCTGATGGCCGGGGCTTTTTTTCGGCGGCCCATAATCTGGCGCCATGGGCAACAGTTACCTCTGGGTCAAAGCGTTACACATCGTGTTCGTGGCAAGCTGGTTCGCCGGCCTGTTCTACCTTCCCCGGTTCTTCGTGAACCTGGCGACGGTGCCCGCGGACAGCGTGGCGGAGCGCGAGCGCCTGCTGCTCATGGCGCGAAAGCTCCAGCGCTTCTCCTCGATCCTGATGTGGCCAGCCATCGCGCTGGGCCTGTTGCTATGGCTGTTCTACGGCGTCGGCTTGGGGCCAGGCCAGGGCTGGATGCACGCCAAGCTGGCGCTGGTGCTGCTGGTCATCGGCTATCACCACGCCTGCCGGTCGCTGCTGCGCGGGTTCGAGCAGGGCACCAACCGTCGCAGCCACCGCTGGTTTCGCGTGTTCAACGAAGTGTCGGTGCTGGCCTTCGCAGCCATCGTCGTGTTGGTGGTGGTCAAGCCCTTCTGACGTCCATCTGATCCACCATGCTTCGGCAGCGCAGCACTGCCCTTCCGCTGGCGCTGGTGTACGCGCTGCTGGTGGCCTACGCCAGCCTGTACCCGTTCACGGGTTGGCGGTGGCCGGCCGGCGCGGCCTGGGCGGAGCTTCTCTGGCTGCCCTGGCCTGTCTGGCGCGGCCGATTTGACGAGGTCGCCAACTTCCTGGGCTACGCCCCGCTGGGCGCGCTGCTGGTCTTGGGCTGGGCGCGTTCGGGTGTGCCCTTGGCGTTGGGGGCGCTGGCGGCCGTATGTCTGCCCACGCTGTTCGCCTATGCGCTGGAATGCGCCCAGCACTTCATTCCCCGGCGGGTGCCTTCCGGGCGCGATTGGGCCTTGAACGCGGCGGGTGCGACCACAGGCGTGCTGCTGGCCCTGGCGTTGGTTCGGCTGGGATGGGTGGACCGCTGGCGGCAGTGGCGCCTGCGCTGGTTCGAGCCCCAGGCCAGCCCTGCGCTGGTGCTGTTGCTGCTGTGGCCGGTGGCGCTGCTCTTTCCCACTCCGGTGCCCCTGGGACTGGGCCAGGTGTTCGACGAGATCGCGGCCTGGATCCCCGAGATGTTGTCTGACACACCCTGGGCCGGCACGGTGGAACCGCCCTCGGTTCAACGCAGTGTGCTGCGTCCCACCCTGCCCCCCTGGCTGGAGGGCACCGTGGTGGCCGCCGGGTTGATGGCGCCTTGCATGTTGGCGTTTGCGGTGCTGCGGCCCGGTTGGCGGCGCCTGTTCGTGGCTGTCCTGGCCTTGGTGCTGGCCCTGGGCACCACCGCACTGTCAACGGCATTGAACTTCGGTCCTGTGCACGCCTGGGCCTGGGTGACCCCGGCCGTTGCGCAGGGCCTGGCGTTGGGCGGCGTGCTGATTCTGGCTGTGTCCCGGCTCAAGCCTCGCCTGGCGGCGGCCCTGGGTCTGGTGGTCTTGGCGATCTCGGTCTCGCTGGGGGCCTCGGCCCCTGCCGACCCCTACTTTGCCGCCAGCCTCCAGCTCTGGGAGCAAGGCCAGTTCATCCGGTTCCACGGCATGTCCCAGTGGGTAGGCTGGCTCTGGCCCTATGCGGCGATGGCTTGGCTGATGGCCCGCCTCGCCGGTGCCCGATAAGGCCGACCGGACGGGGTTGGAGGGGTCGTCCCTAGAATCCAGGGCTGTTCATCATGGCACTCCTGGCGGGCGCCCGACCGTCCGCCGCCGTTTGTCCACCCCTGAAGTTCATGAGCTACTACCAGCGCCACATCTTCTTTTGCCTGAACGAGCGCAAGAACGGCGAAGCCGCCTGCGCTCAGCACGCTGCCCAGGCGGCTTTCGACCACTGCAAGAAGCTTGTCAAGGTGGCCGGGCTGACCGGTCCTGGCGCTGTGCGCGTCAACAAGGCCGGTTGTCTGGACCGCTGTGCGGGCGGGCCCGTGGCCGTCGTCTATCCCGAGGCGGTCTGGTACACCTATGTCGACCAGCAGGACATCGAGGAGATCGTGCAGGTTCACCTGAAGGGCGGCCAGGTGGTGGACCGGCTGGTGCTGCCGGCTGACGTGGGCCGCTGATGAATGCCCACACCCAGCAGGTGATCCTGCAGGGGCCCGCCGGGGCGCTGCAGTGCGCTGTGGACGCGCCTGCTGCCGCCCCCGAAGGCTTGGCCTTGGTGTGTCATCCCCATCCGCTGCACGGGGGCACCCTGGACAACAAGGTCGTTCAGACCTTGGCGCGCGCCTTCGTCCAGTTGGGCTTGCGTGCCGTGCGATTCAACTTCCGTGGTGTTGGTGCTTCGCAGGGGGCCTGGGACGAGGGACGCGGGGAGGTCGACGATGCCCTGGCCGTGGTCCAGGGCTTTCGCGAGACCGCCCAGCCGCTGATCTTGGCCGGCTTCAGCTTTGGCGCGTATGCCGCTTCGCAGGTGGCGTCACGGCTGAACGGCGCAGATGCCGCGCAGCGCGTGGTCCTTGTCGGGCCGGCTGTGCAGAACTTCGTCGTGGCGCCCGTCCCGCAGGACAGCCTCGTCATCCACGGCGAGACCGACGAGATCGTCAGCTTGTCCAGCGTGCTGGACTGGGCCCGCCCGCATGTCATACCGGTCACCGTCGTGCCAGGTGCCGGCCACTTCTTCCATGGCCAACTGCCCTTGCTCAAAAGTCTCGTGCTGCGAGCGGGCGGGTTGGCTGCACCGTGAATCCATGAAACATCTGATCTCCCTGCTCTTGGCCCTTGCACTTGCCGGTGTTGCCCAGGCGCAGGCGCCGCAACCGCCGGAGGTGGCCGCACGTCAGTACATCCTGATTGATCTGGCCAGCAGCCAGGTGCTGGCCGAGCGTGAGGCGGACGTCCCTGCCGACCCCGCCAGCTTGACCAAGCTGATGACCGCCTATCTGGTCTTCGACGCGATCAAGGCCCGCAAGCTCAGCCTGGAGCAAGCGATCCCGGTGTCCGTTCGGGCCTGGTCGGAGCGCAAGGGTGGGGGCTCCCTGATGTTCATCGACACCACGATGAAACCTACGGTCGATGAACTGCTCAAGGGCATGATCGTACAAAGCGGCAACGATGCATCCGTGGCGCTGGCCGAAGCCGTGGGGGGCTCGCTCGACAACTTCGTCACCATGATGAACCGCCAGGCCCAAGCCTGGAGTCTGAAGAACACAAGTTTTCGAAATGTGACGGGCCTGACCGAGGCCAACCACCACAGCACGGCGCGTGACATCGCTGTGATCGCTGGCAAGGTCATCGCCGACCACCCGAACTTCTACCCCTACTACTCGATCAAGCAGTTCAGCTTCAACAACATCAAGCAGGACAACCGCAACATGTTGCTGGGCCGTGATGCGTCGGTCGACGGCATGAAGACGGGTTACACCGAGACGGCCGGCTACTGCCTGGTGGCCAGCGCCCAACGCGACATGCCCAACGGCAAGCGCCGGCTGCTGTCGGTGGTCATGGGGACGGCGTCGCGCGAGGCACGGGCCAGCGAGAGCCAGAAACTGCTGAACTGGGGCTGGCAGGCCTGGGACGCCGTGCGGCTGTTCGATGCAGGCAAGCCGGTCGCCACCGTGCCGGTATGGAAGGGAAAGTCTGCCGAGGCACGGCTGGGTGCGCCGGGCGGGGCCGTGTTCGTGACCGTGCCCAAGGGGACCGGTGCGCAGATGAAGACCGTGATCCAGCGCAGCGATCCTCTGGTGGCACCGCTGGCGGCCGGGCAGAAAGTCGGCACCATCCAGGTGACCACGGCCGCGGGCACGCCCGTGGCCTCGCTGCCCCTGGTCGTGCAGGAGCCGGTGGAACTGGCCGGGCTGTTGGGGCGGGCCTGGGACTCCATCAGGCTGTGGATCAAGTGATCACAGACTGCAACGAAGACAGAACCCCCCGAAGGATCCATCGACATGCCCGCACTGCCCGACACCCTGTGCTATCTCAACGGTACGTACACGCCCCTGAGCGAAGCCAAGGTCAGCGTGATGGACCGTGGCTTCATCTTTGGCGACGGGATCTACGAAGTGGTGCCTGTGTACGGACGTCGGCTGTTCCGCTTCGATGCCCATCTGGCCCGCCTGGAGCGCAGCCTGGCAAAGATGCGCATCGCCAACCCCTTCACCCGCGCCCAGTGGCTCGAGCGTGTGCGGCCCTTGGTCGCAGCCGTGTTCGACAAGACGACCGCGCAGGACCAGTTGGTCTACATCCAGATCACGCGCGGTGTGGCGTCCCGAGACCACGTGATGCCCGAAGGCCTGGAGCCCACCGTCTTCATGATGGCCAACCCGATGAAGCCGGCCTCGCCGGAGCAGCGGCATCAGGGCGTGGCTTGCGTGACCGCTCGCGACTTCCGCTGGGAGCGTGGCGACATCAAGAGCACCTCCTTGTTGGGCAACGTCTTCGCCCGGCAGATTTCGGCCGATGCCGGGGCGGTGGAGACCATCATGTTCCGCGATGGATTTCTGACCGAGGCGGCTGCCTGCAACGTCTGGATCGTCAAGGAAGGGGCCTTGCTGGGCGTGCCCAAGTCTTCCCATGTGCTGGAGGGGATACGTTTCGACCTGCTGCGTGAACTGTGCGAGAGCACCGGCGTGCCTTATCACCTGCGCCCCATTGCCGAGAACGAAGTGATGACCGCCGACGAGGTGCTGCTGACCTCGGCGACCAAGGAGGTCCTGGCGGTCACCAAGGTGGACGGCGAAGGCGTCGGTCATGGCGCCCTGCGCGGCCGCCCAGGGCCGGTGTATGCACGCCTCTACGAGGCTTACCAGCAGGCCAAGGCCGAGCAATGCATCTGATGGGCTGCGCTCACTGAGGCACGGCAGGATCACCCCCATGCGCGACATTCCGCCCGAGCAAAGCCTGATCGAGTATCCCAGTGCCTTCCCCATCAAGGTGATGGGTGCCAAGGTGGAGGGCTTCGTGGAAGCCGTCGTCGAGGTGGCCTGTCGTTTCGATCCGGGCTTCGACGCCCGCACCGTGGAGCGGCGTGAAAGCAGTGGCGGCAAGTACCTGGGCGTCACCATCACCGTGACCGCGCACAGCCGCGAGCAGCTCGACGAGCTCTACCGCACCTTGTCCACGCACCCCATGGTCAGGGTGGTTCTGTAGGCGCTGGTCATGCAGTTGCAATGGCTGGGCCGGCAGCCTTATGCGGGCATCGAGGAGCGCATGCGCGCCTTCACGGAAGCACGCACGCCCGACACCCCCGACCAGCTCTGGCTGGTGGAACACGATCCGGTGTTCACTCAAGGCGTAGGCGGGCGAGCGGAGCATGTGCTCACTCCAGGTGACATCCCGGTCGTGCGTACCCAGCGCGGGGGCCAGGTGACGTTCCACGGCCCGGGCCAGGTGGTGGCCTATCCCCTGGTGGACCTGCGCCGCCTCGGAATCTTCGTCAAGGAGTACGTCTACCGCTTGGAGGCGGCCGTGCTGCAGGTGCTGGACGCCTACGGGGTGACAGGTCACCGCGTGCGGTCCGCCCCCGGCATCTACGTCCGCCTGGTCGACCCCTTCGACCATGCGCCTCTCAAGCCCGTGGACCCCGGGGCCGATCCCTTCGAGGGACTGGGCAAGATCGCGGCCCTGGGCGTCAAGGTCACCCGGCACTGCGCCTATCACGGGCTGGCGGTGAACGTCGACATGGCGCTGGAGCCCTTTGGTCGCATCAACCCTTGTGGCTATGCAGGCCTGCGCACCGTGGACCTTCGAAGCCTGGGGGTCTCGGCCCGGCCATCAGAGGTGGCCCTGCGGCTGGCCCAGCGCCTGGAGACCCTGCTGTCGGCTTGAGGACAGGCCGACCCGATACCATCCGTCCTGATGCACGTCCTGCCCCAGCGTATGTGGGCGTACTGCCTCACGACGCTGTCCTTGCCCACCATGACCGACTCCCAAACCTCTGCGCCCGACGCCTCCGCCGTGGCCCCCGCAGCCTACGACCCCACCGCCAAGCAGAAGTCCCAGGCCAAGACCTCGCGCATTCCCATCAAGGTGGTGCCGGCCGAAGTGTTGAAGAAGCCGGAATGGATCCGCGTGAAGGCCGGCTCTCCGAGCACGCGCTTCTACGAGATCAAGCAGATCCTGCGCGAGCACAAGCTGCACACGGTGTGCGAGGAGGCCTCGTGCCCGAACATCGGCGAGTGCTTCGGCAAGGGCACCGCCACCTTCATGATCATGGGCGACAAGTGCACGCGCCGCTGCCCGTTCTGCGACGTAGGCCACGGTCGGCCCGACCCCTTGGACGTGGATGAGCCGGTCAATCTGGCGCGCACCATCGCTGCACTGCGTCTGAAGTACGTGGTCATCACCAGCGTCGACCGGGATGACTTGCGAGATGGTGGCGCAGCGCACTTCGTCGAGTGCATCCGCAAGACGCGCGAGCTCTCGCCCGACACCCGCATCGAAATCCTCACGCCCGATTTCCGAGGCCGTCTGGACCGCGCCCTGGACATCCTGAAGGCCGCTCCACCGGATGTGATGAACCACAACCTGGAGACCATCCCGCGCTTGTACAAGGAGGCGCGGCCGGGCTCCGATTACGCCTTCAGCCTGGGTCTGTTGCAGCGATTCAAGCAGGCGGTTCCCGGCGTGCCGACCAAGAGCGGCATCATGGTGGGTCTGGGCGAGACTGACGAGGAAATCCTGCAGACCATGCGCGACATGCGCGAACACCAGATCGACATGCTCACCATTGGGCAGTACCTGGCACCCAGCGGCCACCACCTGCCGGTGCGGCGCTATGTGCATCCGGACACCTTCCGGATGTTCGAGCGTGAAGCCGCCGCAATGGGCTTCACCCACGCTGCCGTGGGGGCCATGGTGCGCTCCAGCTACCACGCTGACCAGCAGGCCCATGCGGCGGGCGTGGCCGATGTGCTGGCCTGAGGACGCCCTGGTTTTGCGGTACCTCCCCCGGCCCCTGCGCCGCGGCACCCCGTGGCCAATGGTGCTGGCGGCGAGCGCCGGCTTGACGGCCTGTGCCCCGTCGCTGGATTGGCGCGAGGTGCGCCCGGGTGCGGCTGAAGCTGTGGCCTTGTTTCCCTGCAAGCCCGCCTCCCACGCCCGAGAGCTCGCGCTGGCCGGGCAGCAGGTCAAGCTCACCCTGCACGCCTGCCAGGCGGGTGATGCCACCTGGGGGTTGGCCTGGGCTGATGTGGGCGACCCTGGCCGTGTGGCCGACGCCTTGCAAGCCCTGCAAGAGGGGGCCCGGGTCAATCTGAGCGATGCCAAGTTGCAGGCCCGCGCGTACAGCGTGAAGGGGCAAACACCGCATCCGGGCAGCGGTCGATGGAGCCTGGAAGGCCGTTACCCGGATGGCAAGCCCGTCTCGGGTCAGGTGGCGGTCTTTTCTCGCGGCACGGTCGTGTTCCAGGCCACGGCGCTGGGTGTCGCGCAGGCCTCGGAGGCTGCGGACACCTACTTCAACGCGTTGAGGTTCGGACCTTGATGTCCTGAGTCTTTGATGTCAACCACTCAGGCTTCACCGGCGCTCGCCGTCAGGATCTTCCTGGCGTTTGCCTTCGCGTATTTCTTCTCGGCTTTGCTGCGGGCGGTCACCGCGACGCTGGCGCCCTCGTTCAGCGCTGAACTGGGGCTCAAGGCGGCCGATCTGGGGTTGCTGGCAGGCGCCTACTTCCTCGGGTTTTCAGCTTTGCAACTGCCCTTGGGCCAGGCCCTGGACCGGTTGGGCCCGAAACGGGTGCTGCTCGGCCTGACGACGCTGGCCGTGCTCGGGTGTGGGGCCTTCGCATTGGCGCAGAGCCTGCCGGGCCTGATCCTGGCCCGGGTCCTGACCGGCATGGGGTTGGCCGCCGGCCTCATGGCACCGCTGACCTGCTTCCGCCTGCGCTTCTCCCAGGCGGCTCAGTTTCGCTCCAATTCCTGGATGTTGATGTCGGGCTCCCTGGGCATGCTCGCCTCCACGCTGCCGGTGCAGTGGCTGCTGCCGGTGTGGGGTTGGCGAGGGTTGTTCTGGGTGCTGGGGGCTGGTCTGCTGGTGGCGATGGCGCTGATGCTGTGGTGGGTGCCGCCAGACCCGGAGGCCCCGAAGCATCAGCCACATCGACCGGAGCTTCGCCAAGGCTACCGAGACGTGTTCCTGCATCCAGTGTTCCTGCGCAGCGTGCCCATCGGCTTTTTCACCTATGGCGGCATGATCGCCGTGCAGACCCTGTGGGCGGGGCCCTGGATGACCCGTCTGGCCGGGTTCACGCCGCAGCAGGCCGCGGGAGGCTTGTTTGTCATCAACCTGTGCATGCTGGTGACCTTCATGCTGTGGGGCGTTTGCATGCCGCGCTTGGCGCGCAAGGGTTTGCAGGCGCACCAGATCATGGTCTGGGGTTTGCCGCTTCATCTCATGGTCCTGGCGTGGATCGTGCTGGACCCTCAGCCCGCCACGGCCGCACTGTGGTCGCTGTGGTGCGTCAGTTGCACGTTCGTTTCCTTGAGCCAGCCCGCGGTCGGCCAGGCCTTTCCTGCTGCCTTGGTGGGCCGCGCACTGTCGGCGTTCAACCTGGTGATCTTTTCGGGTGTGTTCTGCATCCAATGGGGCATCGGCCTGTCGGTTGATGCGTTGCGCCAGGCGGGGCTGAGCGAGCCCGCCGCCTTCAGGTTGTCCTTCGCCATCTTCGGGGCGTGTTGCGTGCTGTCGTACTTTTGGTACCTTCGTCCTCTCGCAAGGGGTCGGCCCCCCCAGCCAGCCGCTCAAGCCTGATCCTCGCTCCTTGCCCATGACCCAAATCATCGTGCTCGCCCATGCGCCGCTGGCATCGTCCTTTGCAAGCGTGGCCGCGCATGCATTCCCCGACTGCGCCTCGACCTTGCGCTGTGTGGACGTCCTGCCGTCAGACGGCCCGGAGGAGATTGAGCGCAGGTTGCGTGACGCTGTCGGCCAAGCACAGGCCTTGGTCCTGTGCGATGTCTTCGGGGCAACGCCCTGTAACGCGGCCCTGCGCGTGGCCGATGGGGTTCGCGTCCGTGTCGTGGCGGGCGTGAACGTGCCCATGCTGTGGCGGGTGCTGTGTTACGCCACTGAGCCGCCGGACCGCCTGGTGAACAGGGCGGTGGACGGCGCGGTGCAGGGTGTCATGCAGGTTGGCACCATCAGTCCGCAGAATCAGTCTGTTCAGGCAGGCCCGAATGATCACGTCAAGCATCACCATCAGCAATAAGCTCGGACTGCACGCCCGGGCCTCAGCCAAACTCACCAAGCTCGCAGGCACCTTTCGCTGCGACATTCACCTGGCGCGCGCCGGCCGGCGCATCAATGCCAAGAGCATCATGGGTGTCATGATGCTTGCCGCTGGTTTGGGCTCGGAAGTCGTCATCGAGACCGACGGTCCCGACGAAGAGCAGGCCATGACAGCCTTGCGCGATCTGATCGAATCCAAGTTTGGCGAGGGGCAATGAGGCCGGCCGACATGGTGGCCTGAGGCCGCCTGAGAGCCGGCCTCCCGTGGGGCATCTGGGCGTGTCCCCGCCGTCCATGCCTGCGGTAGCTGCGCTACATTCAGTGGCATGAGCATCCAGGTCTTTGGCGTGCCGGTATCCCGGGGCGTGGCCATTGGGCGGGCCGTGCTGGTGGCGTCCAGCCGCGTCGACGTGGCGCACTATTTCGTCGCGCCGCAAGACCTTGGCTCCGAGGTTCAGCGCCTGAAAGCCGCACGCGATGCGGTGGCTGAAGAGTTGTCCAGCCTGCAGCGGGAGTTACCTGAAGACGCCCCGGCGGAACTGTCTGCGCTGCTGGACGTGCACCTGATGCTGCTGCACGACGATGCTCTGGCCGGGGCCACCAAGGATTGGATCCTGGAGCGTCACTACAACGCCGAATGGGCGCTGTCAGCCCAGCTCGAGGTGCTGGCCCGCCAGTTCGACGAAATGGAGGATGCCTACCTCCGCGAGCGCAAGGCCGACCTGGAGCAGGTGGTCGAGCGCCTGCTCAAGGCCTTGGCGTCCAGTTCTGATGCGGCGCATACCGACGTCGCCGTGCCGCGTGACTCCGCCGGTGAGGACCCCCTGGTGCTGGTGGCCAGCGACATTGCGCCCGCCGACATGCTGCAGTTCAAGAGCAGCATCTTCACCGGATTCATCACCGACGTAGGCGGCAGGACTTCTCACACGGCCATCGTTGCGCGCAGTCTCGACATTCCCGCCGTGGTCGGCGCGCGCGAAGCCAGCCGCATCATTCGGCAGGACGACTGGGTGGTGATCGATGGCGATGCGGGCGTTGCCGTGGTCAACCCGTCTGCCATCGTGCTGGAGGAGTACCGCTTCCGGCAACGCCAGAGCGATCTTGAGCGCGCCCGACTGGACCGCCTGCGCCATACGCCGGCCGTCACACTCGACGGCCACTGCGTTGAACTGCTGGCCAATATCGAGCTGCCAGGTGACGCCCATGGCGCCCTCGCTGCGGGCGCTGTGGGCGTCGGTCTGTTCCGTAGCGAGTTCCTCTTCATGAACCGTGACGGCGACCTGCCAGGAGAGGAAGAGCAGTTCCGCGCCTACCTGGCCGCCGTCACCGCCATGCAGGGGCTGCCGGTCACGATCAGAACTGTTGATATAGGCGCGGACAAGCCCCTGGACCAGATGAGTGCGCAGGAGCTTCGGCATGAGCACACGTTGAACCCCGCGCTGGGATTGAGGGCTATTCGCTGGAGCCTGTCAGAGGCCGACATGTTCCACCAGCAGCTGCGAGCCATCTTGCGGGCCAGTGCGTTTGGCAAGGTGCGCATCTTGATCCCGATGGTGGCACACCTGACGGAGATTCGCGCCTGTGCGCTGGCCATCAAACGAGCGCGCGCGGAACTGGACCGCATGGGCCTGGCCTACGGCATGGCGGAGGTCGGCGCGATGATCGAAGTGCCTGCCGCCGCCATCGGCATCGACATGATCTTGCGGCACTTTGATTTCGTGTCGCTGGGCACCAACGACCTCATCCAGTACACCTTGGCCATCGACCGTGCAGATGAAGCAGTCGCGCACCTCTACGACGCCTGGCACCCGTCCGTGCTGAACCTTGTCGACAGAACCATCAGCCGAGCGAACGCCGCGGGTCGCTATGTGAGCGTGTGCGGAGAGATGGCGGGCGATCCGGCATTCACCGAGGTGTTGCTCGCCATGGGGCTGCGCAGTTTTTCGATGCACCCCGCCCAGATAGCCACCATCAAGCAGAAGATCCTCAGGACTGACACCACACGGTGGGTACGCAGGCTGCCGGACATTCTCTCGGCGGAGGATCCGCAGGCCCAAGCGTTCCCCGCCTGAGCGACGGCAAGTGCTCGTCAGGTTCCCTTGCAGTTTCGGGTCGACGCCTTGGATGGCCTGCCGCCAAGAACTTTTTTGTGTCAGAGCTTGCGCGCCAGACAAGTACGGCCCTATACTGGCGGGCTCGCTGCACAACAGCCGACGCGACCTTCAAGCAAGAGGCGAAGACTGATGAGCAGATCAAGCAAAAACCTACTGCTTGACACGGCTTTAAAAAACGTGACAGAATCGTAGTCTTCGCTGATAACAAAGCGAACGCCGCAAGGCAAGTTCTTTAACAACATACAGCCGATAAGCGTGGGCGTTTGAAGGCGAGTGCCAAGACAACAGGTCTAGGCCTGAAGTCACAAACGCTCACGGATGAAGAAGTGAAGTTCACTTCAATTCCGTTTTGAGCAAAACATTCAAGATCGAACTGAAGAGTTTGATCCTGGCTCAGATTGAACGCTGGCGGCATGCCTTACACATGCAAGTCGAACGGTAACGCGGGGCAACCTGGCGACGAGTGGCGAACGGGTGAGTAATACATCGGAACGTGCCCAGTAGTGGGGGATAGCCCGGCGAAAGCCGGATTAATACCGCATACGACCTACGGGTGAAAGGGGGGGATCGCAAGACCTCTCGCTATTGGAGCGGCCGATGTCAGATTAGGTAGTTGGTGGGGTAAAGGCCTACCAAGCCTTCGATCTGTAGCTGGTCTGAGAGGACGACCAGCCACACTGGGACTGAGACACGGCCCAGACTCCTACGGGAGGCAGCAGTGGGGAATTTTGGACAATGGGCGCAAGCCTGATCCAGCCATGCCGCGTGCGGGAAGAAGGCCTTCGGGTTGTAAACCGCTTTTGTCAGGGAAGAAACGCTCTGGGCTAATACCCCAGGGTAATGACGGTACCTGAAGAATAAGCACCGGCTAACTACGTGCCAGCAGCCGCGGTAATACGTAGGGTGCAAGCGTTAATCGGAATTACTGGGCGTAAAGCGTGCGCAGGCGGTTGTGCAAGACAGGTGTGAAATCCCCGGGCTTAACCTGGGAACTGCACTTGTGACTGCACAGCTTGAGTGCGGCAGAGGGGGATGGAATTCCGCGTGTAGCAGTGAAATGCGTAGATATGCGGAGGAACACCGATGGCGAAGGCAATCCCCTGGGCCTGCACTGACGCTCATGCACGAAAGCGTGGGGAGCAAACAGGATTAGATACCCTGGTAGTCCACGCCCTAAACTATGTCAACTGGTTGTTGGGAGGGTTTCTTCTCAGTAACGTAGCTAACGCGTGAAGTTGACCGCCTGGGGAGTACGGCCGCAAGGTTGAAACTCAAAGGAATTGACGGGGACCCGCACAAGCGGTGGATGATGTGGTTTAATTCGATGCAACGCG
>JAJTDM010000012.1:0-2304 GCA_021300575.1 Rubrivivax sp. | reverse complement strand
AAGTTGACCGCCTGGGGAGTACGGCCGCAAGGTTGAAACTCAAAGGAATTGACGGGGACCCGCACAAGCGGTGGATGATGTGGTTTAATTCGATGCAACGCGAAAAACCTTACCTACCCTTGACATGTCAAGAATCTTGCAGAGATGTGAGAGTGCTCGAAAGAGAACTTGAACACAGGTGCTGCATGGCCGTCGTCAGCTCGTGTCGTGAGATGTTGGGTTAAGTCCCGCAACGAGCGCAACCCTTGTCATTAGTTGCTACGAAAGGGCACTCTAATGAGACTGCCGGTGACAAACCGGAGGAAGGTGGGGATGACGTCAGGTCCTCATGGCCCTTATGGGTAGGGCTACACACGTCATACAATGGCCGGTACAGAGGGCTGCCAACCCGCGAGGGGGAGCTAATCCCAGAAAACCGGTCGTAGTCCGGATCGCAGTCTGCAACTCGACTGCGTGAAGTCGGAATCGCTAGTAATCGCGGATCAGCTTGCCGCGGTGAATACGTTCCCGGGTCTTGTACACACCGCCCGTCACACCATGGGAGCGGGTTCTGCCAGAAGTAGTTAGCCTAACCGCAAGGGGGGCGATTACCACGGCAGGGTTCGTGACTGGGGTGAAGTCGTAACAAGGTAGCCGTATCGGAAGGTGCGGCTGGATCACCTCCTTTCTGGAAAAAAGCATAAGTTTTCTTGCGCCCACACTTATCGGCTGTTGTTGACGACAGTACCTGGTGGCGTAACGGTTCGTCTATAGGTGAATCGTTTCTAACTGGGTTGGGAGTCCCTCGTGATGCGAGTGCGGGTCTGTAGCTCAGTCGGTTAGAGCACCGTCTTGATAAGGCGGGGGTCGTTGGTTCGAATCCAACCAGACCCACCAAGATACATTGGGGGTGTAGCTCAGCTGGGAGAGCACCTGCTTTGCAAGCAGGGGGTCATCGGTTCGATCCCGTTCACCTCCACCATCCAATCTGACACTCAATTGCGTTTCTAGCGTGATTGAGTGTCCGATTATTTCGGCTGTCGTTCTTTAACAATTTGAAGAGTCGAATCAAAAGCACGAGATGCTCCGATGGAGTACCTCGTGCGGATAGCGTCATAAGCCCCGTAAGGGGCGCGGCGTAACGCAAAATACTCAAGATCGAGACATCGATCGCAGTCCTTGACTTGGCGCGAAGGCGTCAAAGTTATAGGGTCAAGTGACTAAGTGCATGTGGTGGATGCCTTGGCGATTACAGGCGATGAAGGACGTGGTAGCCTGCGATAAGCTTCGGGGAGCTGGCAAATTAGCTTTGATCCGGAGATTTCCGAATGGGGAAACCCAACCGTAAGGTTATCGCACACTGAATACATAGGTGTGCGAGGCGAACCGGGTGAACTGAAACATCTCAGTAGCTCGAGGAAAAGACATCAACCGAGATTCCGAAAGTAGTGGCGAGCGAAATCGGAAGAGCCTGCACGTTTTAGCAGCTGACTTATCAAAACAGTCTGGAAAGGCTGGCCACAGTGGGTGATAGCCCCGTATGGAAAAATTCGGTTGTGGAACTGGGCGTGCGACAAGTAGGGCGGGACACGTGTAATCCTGTCTGAACATGGGGGGACCATCCTCCAAGGCTAAATACTCGTAATCGACCGATAGCGAACTAGTACCGTGAGGGAAAGGCGAAAAGAACCCCGGGAGGGGAGTGAAATAGATCCTGAAACCGCATGCATACAAAAAGTCGGAGCCCGTAAGGGTGACGGCGTACCTTTTGTATAATGGGTCAGCGACTTACATTCAGTGGCAAGCTTAACCGAATAGGGGAGGCGTAGGGAAACCGAGTCCGAATAGGGCGTTCAGTCGCTGGGTGTAGACCCGAAACCAGGTGATCTATCCATGGCCAGGATGAAGGTACCGTAACAGGTGCTGGAGGTCCGAACCGACTAGTGTTGCAAAACTAGCGGATGAGCTGTGGATAGGGGTGAAAGGCTAAACAAACCTGGAGATAGCTGGTTCTCTCCGAAAACTATTTAGGTAGTGCCTCAAGTATTACCGTCGGGGGTAGAGCACTGTTATGGCTAGGGGGTCATGGCGACTTACCAAACCATTGCAAACTCCGAATACCGATGAGTACAGCTTGGGAGACAGTGCACCGGGTGCTAACGTCCGGACACAAGAGGGAAACAACCCAGACCGCCAGCTAAGGTCCCCAATATTGGCTAAGTGGGAAACGAAGTGGGAAGGCTAAAACAGTCAGGATGTTGGCTTAGAAGCAGCCATCATTTAAAGAAAGCGTAATAGCTCACTGATCGAGTCGTCCTGCGCGGA
>JAJTDM010000155.1 GCA_021300575.1 Rubrivivax sp. | reverse complement strand
GCGCCAGCTGTCACAGCGCGCCAACAAGCTCGGCATGCAACTCGTCGCCGCACCGCGGGCCGCATGAAAAACGCCTTGCGCATCAGTCACTTGAGGGGTGTTTCTTAAGAGGCTGCCAAGCCTGCGCTATCGGATACACCACATTCTTGGAGAGTTTTCGAGCATGAACAAGACTAACCGTCGAACGATGTTGGTCCGCCCGCTGGCGGCCACGGCGGCGACCCTGGCCCTGGCTGCGGCCGGGTTCGGTGCGGCCTGGGCCCAGGACTACCCCAGCAAGCCCATCAAGATCATCGTGCCCTTCTCGCCAGGAGGCGCGGTGGATGGGCCTATCCGCGCCATTGCGGGCGATCTTTCCAAGCGTCTGAAGCAGCAGGTCATCATCGAGAACCGCCCGGGTGCAGGGGCGACCATCGGCTCTGAAGCCGTGGCCAAGGCGGTGCCCGACGGCTACACATTGCTGCTGGCCTCGCAGACCAATGCCATCAGCGCCACCATCTACAACAAACTCAACTTCAACCCCATCGACGACTTCGTGGGCATTTCGCTGCTCGGCCGCGAGCCGGGCGCGCTGGTGGCCCATCCCTCGTTGCCGGTCAAGAACGTTGCGGAGCTGGTTGCGCTGGCCAAGGACAAGCCGGGGCAGATCAACTACGCGTCATCGGGAAATGGCAGCGGGCAGCACCTGTTCATGGCCATGTTCGCCTCAATGGCCGGCATCAAGCTCACCCATGTGCCTTACAAGGGCAGTGGTCAGGCCACCACCGATCTGCTGGCCGGTACCGTGCCCCTGTCCTTTCCTGGCACCAACGGGATGATGAAGCACATCAAGGGCGGCAAGCTCAAGGTGCTGGCCACCTCGGGCGTCAAGCGATCGTCCCAACTGCCCGACGTGCCCACGCTGGATGAAGCCGGTTTGAAGGGCTATTCGGCCTACGTGTGGATGGGGCTGCTGGCGCCAAAGGGCACGCCAATGATCATCGTGGACAAGTTGAACCGCGAGTTCAAGGCTTCGCTTGCCTCAACCGAGGTGGTGGCCTTCATGAATGAAGCGGGGATCGAGACCGTGGGCTCCAGCCCGGCCGAGATGGACGCTTACTTCCGCGAGGAGCGCGATCGCTGGGCGCGCATCGTCAAGGAGACGGGCGCCAAGGTCGATTGAGACAAGGCAGAGGAAACAATATGACCCAAGTCACCGGCCAGGAACACTGGACCACCAAGAAGACCGCCGAAGGCGACGTGAAGCTGTTCCTGTGGGAGAAGTACGTGGGCAGCCCCGAAGGCAAGCCCGCGGTGCTGTGGGTGCACGGCTCGTCCATGGCGTCCACGCCCACGTTCGACCTGACCGTGCCGGGCCGGCCCGACTCCTCAGTGATGGACTGGTTTGCCGAGCGTGGCTTCGTATGCTGGTGCGTGGACATGGAAGGCTATGGACGCAGCAGCAAGCACCGCGACATCTTCTGCGACATCTCCAACGGTGCCGACGATCTGGCCGCAGCCACGGATTACATCAAGGCCACCCGCGGCATCGACAGCTTCCTGACCTACGGCATCTCGTCGGGCGCGCTGCGCGCGGCGTTGTTCGCGCAGCGCCACCCCAGCCGCGTCTCGCGCCTGGCGCTGGACGCCTTTGTCTGGACGGGCGAGGGCGCGCCCACGCTGGCCCAGCGCCGCAAGAAGCTGCCCGAGTTCACAGCCCACAAGCGCCGGCCTATCGACCGCGCATTCGTCTATTCGATCTTCGAGCGCGACCACCCGGACTGCGCCGAGAAGCGCGTGGTGGACGCTTTTGCCGATGCCATCCTGGCGCTGGACGACTCCATGCCCAACGGCACCTACATCGACATGTGCTCCAAGTTGCCAGTGGTGGACCCCGAGAAGATCACCGTGCCCACCCTGGTACTGCGCGGCCAGTTCGACGGCATCGCCGCCATGGACGACCTGATCGAATTCTTCAAGCGCCTGCCCTCGCCCGACAAGCAGTTCACCGTGATGAACGGCATCTCGCACGCGAGCTTCCAGCAGAAGAACTACCAGATGGTCTACCAGATCCTGCACGCCTACTTCACGCAGCCCGCGCCGGCGTACACCAGCGACGGGCATTGAGGGGCGGCTGCTGGGTTGCAGGCCTCCACGGCGTGGCCATCTTGGCCGGCAGGGTCCGGGCTCGCTGGTCCGGAGCCCTTTGCGGCAAGTCCGACCTCAGCCCCTGACCGGCGGCACCAGCGCCGCGTGCTCGGCCAGCCAGCGTTCGGCCTTGAGGCCGTCCGCTTCGCGCGGGTGGAAGTCGGGCGCGGTGTAGCGACGCCACCCGCGCCATTGCGTGCGGACCACGCCTTGTGGGCCGAACAGGGTGCGCCAGGCGCTGGACCAGGTGGCAGCCTGGCGCCAGGTGCCGTCGCGCCAGAGGTTGTGCAGGGTCTGGCGCAGCAAGTCGGTGGCGAAGTGCCAGCTCACCAGGCGGAACAGGCGCAGCCGCCAGGTCTCGTTCCCGCCCAGCGCACGGTACAGGTCGAAAGCGGTGCAGCGGTGTTCGTGCTCCTCGCTGGCGTGCCACAGCCACAGGTCGCGCAGCCTTGGCTCGGCACCTTCCAGCGCTTCAGGGTGTGAGAACAGGTACTCTGCCAGCAGCGCCGTGAGGTGCTCGGTCGCAGCGGTCACCGCCAGCCAGGCGCGCGGCTCATGCCCGGCCAGCTTTTCCATGCGCTTGAGGCGGCGGTGGATACGCGGCTCCCAGTGGTTGACCAGGCCTTGGCGGGTGAGGTGCGCGTTGAACAACTGGTGGATGCGCCGATGCGTCGCCTCCTGACCGATGAAGCCCCGCGCTTCGGCCTCGAAGCGCTCACGCGCCGACTCCGGCAGGGCCGCCAAGCCCTTCTTCACCGAGTCGATGAAGAACTGCTCGCCGGCGGGGAAGCTCATGGACAGCGCGTTGAACAGCGCCGTGCGGAAGGCGTCGCCCCCGTTCCAGTGACGCGGCAGCGGTGCCTGCAGGTCCACGAGCAGGCGGCGGGTGACGAGATCGGTCATGGTGCGGGGATTGTTCCAGACCGCGTGCGCCTGCACTTGACGCAAAGGGGTCTGTGATGGTGCTGCAAGAGGCCTTCTGATGTTGCTGCTCGGCCCACCGCTGCAACGTCATCTCATAGACGGAGGGTGGGTTCAGACCTCTCGGCGTCCACGGTTCAGCGGCTGGATGCGCCTGGATGCTTGACCATGGGCCATCCGCGGCGCGCCCACTCGCTCATGCCGCCGTCGACGTAGCGCACGTGGCTGTAGCCTTGCTCACGCAGCGCACGCAAGGTCGCTTTCGAGCGGTTTTGCGTGTTGCAGATCAGGAGCACGGGCTGGTCGGGACGGGTCGGGATTTCGTGAATCCGCTGGCTCAACTGCCGCATGGGCAGAAGGTGTGCGCCTGCCGCAACGCCCGTGGCGTGTTCCTGCGGCTCCCGGATATCGATCAGCAGGGCTCGACCCGCTTCGTGTGCGTATTTCGGCCCATCGTGACCGCCGATTTCGGGATCGTGACCGCACATTTCGGCTGATGATGACCGCGCATTTCGGCTGATCGTGACCGACCGTTTCGGCATCGTGACCGG
>JAJTDM010000043.1 GCA_021300575.1 Rubrivivax sp. | reverse complement strand
CGCTCACGGTATCCACGCCATCCCGGCCGGCGACGTTATCGGTCAGGGTCAGCACACCGTTGTCAAACACGACGGTGTAGTCCGCCCAAGCACCCACGTACGTGGCCAGATCGATGCCGCCACCACCGTTGATGGTGTCGTTACCACCGCCCCCTGTGATCTGGTCGTTGCCCAGTCCGCTGAACAAGTAATCCCCGCCACCACCGCCCAGCAGAGTGTCGTTACCCTGCATGCCGCCGAAGGCCGTCGTCTGGTCAGTGACGCTAGAACCGTCCTGGCCCATAACAACGAGAAACTCATTGGTGGTGAACGAGCTCGCGTCCACGCGAACATTGGCCGTGGTCGGCCCGGCCTGGCCGTTGCTGCCGAAGGCAGTGTCGTAACCGACGATACGGATATCACCAAAGCCCGAGTTGCGGTTCTGGTTGGCCGTGGCGGCCATCTGCGGGGTCAGGATCAGGGTGAAATCCCCCGGTACAGCCCCCTGGACACCGGACACCACATCAACACGGTCGATGAAGCTGATAGAGCCTGCAGTCTTGAAGTCGTAGGTGCCCGGGTTGAGCAGCTGGATGCGGTCATCGGTGGACTGGTCAGCGCCTGCGGCAATGGTCGCCGTACTGCCGTTCCAGATCGTGTTACTGCCCGTCACCACATCACCCACCAGCTCGTCGGGGCTGAAATACTCGAACCGGTCGGTACCAATACTGCCGTAGATCGTGTCAGCCCCAACACCACCCCGCAAGCGGTCGTCACCCCCCATGCCCGACAAGACGTCGTTCCCAACCCCGCCCAACAAAGAGTCATTTCCAGGGCCGCCGTAGAGCAGATCATTGCCTGCTCCGCCAGACAGCGTGTCGTTCCCGTTACCACCGGCAACCCATTGCCTCAACTCGCCCGCCGCCGAGTCATCGCCCAGCGTGTCGGGGTTATCGGTACCCGGAAGGAAGACTGCGTCCGGACTGATACCGCCCCCGTTGGAGATGCCGTCAAACAGCGAGGTGCTGATTTGTGACAGCACGCCACTGACCGGGTTGACGTGGAAGGCCTGCGCGGGGGTGACCGTGGGTGTGGACGTGGACGTCGAAGTCCATTCTTCGGTACGGATGAAGAGCCCATACTCGGGGTCAATAAACACATCCTCCACCAGGCCCGGCAACACCGACGAGTTGCTGACCTCACCCGCACTGGTGATGCGGCTGGCGATGGCAGTCTCCGAATCGGTTGCCATGTTGTAGATGACGCTCAAGGCCAGCGCACTACCATCAGTGCCGTTGAACACGCTGATGGGCAAGTAGCCTTCCAACAACACCAGATCCTCTGTCGTCAAGGGTCTGCCCCCGCCCAGCTGGGCCCGGGAGAGGGCTTGAACCGGCTGAACGCCCGAAGCTCCCACCAGCGTTTCCAATGGAGTGCTGTCGCTCGCATCGGCGATTGCTGCCTTGACGGAGGTAGCCGCCACACGGTAAAGGGTCAGGCCACTCTCGGCTTGAACCGGGTCGCCCGGCGTATTGAAAGTGAAATCCAGTTGCTGGAAGTAGACAACACCAGGTTCCGCGTCGAGCACGCTGCGAAGCCCGAAGCCCGCCGGGCTGTCAAAACCCTTGGACACCACGCCCGCGCTGTCCTTCACCGCCCACAACTCGTAGTCGTCGCCAGCGCGGCTCGAAACCTCCGCCCGTACGAGCAGCGAACCGTCCGGCAGCCGCTCCACGCGGGAGTCGTCCGACACCTTGGCTACGTAACCCGCCGGCAGCCCCAGAGTCAACAGGTCCAGCGTATCGGCGCCATCACGCGCCACCGTGGCGACGCCATTCGCGAAGTCGCGCGCGTCCCAGAAGTCACCCTGATCGACGGTATTCCACTGGCCCGACTGACGGCGGAAAAAGCTTCCCTGGTTGTTCTCTGCATAGGCCGAAACCCAGAGATCCCCTTCAAGCCAAAACGCGTTGCCGATCCAGCGCGAGGATGCATCGGGCGGAAGCTCCAGCGGCGTGGCTTGGCCGTTGTCATCGATGAGGAACAATGAACGCCCGCCACCCTGGATCTGGGTATTCCATGCGCTGAGGAAGCCGGGCTGATCGCCCTGCGCAGGAATGTACTGGTCGATGTTGAGGTTGCCCACAGCACCAGGCAAGGTCAGGATGACCGGCTCAGGATTGCCAGAGAGCGAGGCATCGTTGGCAAGCAAGCCATAGTCAAAAGAGCGGATCGTCAGGGTCTCGCCATCGCGCTGGCCGATGTGGAACAGCGTGTCTGCATCTGAAGAAGGCACCAGGAATTCGCCTTGCGCCAGCGCGCGCCCGGCCAGCACGTTCCCAGTCTCGAGGTCGATGACGCGAAGCTGGCCATCGCCCGCAGTGTTCCGGAACACGGCCGCAGCGGTCAGGAAGCGGCTGACTTCGTATTCCGTCGGATAGTTCCTCAACTCGTACCCACCGAGGCCCGTTAACTCCACCGTGTAGGGGGTGCCCGTGTACTGGAACTCGAAGGTGTCCGTCTCCGTACCCGTGTCCGTGCCAGTGTCAGGCGTCAGCACCCCGTTGTTGACGAGGTAACGCCCATCGGCGAACTCAAAAGCCTCAACGCCCTGGATCGAATCCACGCCATCGCGGCCAGACACGCTGTCCGTCACGGTGTAGGTGAGCGTGGCATTGTTGTAGTTCACGGTGTAGTCAACGTAGTTGCCCGTGAAAAGGGCCACATCGTCGCCCTGCCCACCGTCGATGGTGTCGTTGCCACCGTTGCCGTTCAAGGTGTCATTACCCACCCCACCCGCCAAGGTGTCGTTGCCGGCGCCCCCCAGCAGACTGTCGTTGCCATTCATGCCGCCCACCGCGCCACTGGCCAAGCCTTGAACGTTCAGGCGCTGCGTGGATGTGAGGGCCGTGGCGTCAATTGTGATGTTGGCCAACGTGAAGGGAGGGTTAGAAAGGGTGGAGCTGCCGTCATAGCCGAACACCCCGATGTCCCCCAGCAGGCCGTCCATGTTGAAGTCCGCCGTCGCGACCATCGCAGACGTGAGCTTCACGACCATGCTGGTTCCCGCCACCGCCGGTGCGGCAACGTCGATGCGGTCGATCTCGGCGATCGATGCAGCCGTGGACAGGTCGTAGGTGGCCGCGTTGAAAAGCTGCAAGCGGTCCCGTGTCCCGCTCTCGGGCGCAGTGATCGGATCTGCGTCGCCGCCGTTGAGCACGTCGCCCACCAACTCCGACGGGTCAAAAATCCTCAGCCGATCTTCACCCGCACCGCCGTAGACGGTGTCGGCACCGGCACCGCCCGTCAGGCGGTCAAACCCCGCGCCGCCGTCCAGGCTGTCTGCACCGTCCTCACCCAGCAAGGTGTCGTCACCGGCCAAGCCGCTGATCGTGTCGTTACCGTCCCGGCCCTGAAGGTCGTTGTTGCCCTGATCATTGCCCGTCAAGGTGTCGCCGAAGCCCGAGCCGCGCAGGTTCTCGATGTTGCTCAGAGTGTCGGTGCCGTCACCACCGGTGTTCTGCGCGGTGGTCACCGCGAGGCTCACCGTCACGCCAGCGGCCGCAAAGTCGTAGGCCACAGTGTCGGTGCCATCGCCCCCGTTGATGACGTCATCGCCACCATTGCCTCGCAGCGTGTCGTTGCCGCCAGTTCCCGTGATCATGTCGTTGAAGTTCGAGCCCGAGACGATCTCGATGCTCACCAAGGTGTCAGCACCTGTCGCAGTACCCGTGGCCGTGCCCGTGGCCGAGGCCAGGTTCACCGTCACCCCTGCCGTGGCATTGCGGTAGCTCACCGCGTCGAACCCGGCACCACCGTCTATGGAATCGTCGCCCGCATTCCCCACAAACACGTCGTCAAAGGCGCTTCCAATCAGCGTGTCATCGAAACTCGATCCGATCACGCCTTCGATGTTGACCAGCGTGTCAGTACCCGCGCCACCGGTGTTCTGCGCCGTGCTCAACCCAAGGTTGACGGTCACCTCAGCCTGCGCGTCGCTGTAATCAGCGTAGTCGACCATGCCTGGGCCCGTACCGTTGGCTTCGCCGTCCAAGCTGTCATCGCCCGCGCCACCTCGCAAGGTGTCGGAACCTCCGCCACCCAACAAGGTGTCGTCGCCGTTGTCACCGATGAGAACGTCATCGCCCGCCAACCCGGTAATCGAGTCGTTTCCATCCAAGCCCGAGATGGAGTCCCGCCCTGCGGTGCCGGTCAATGTGTCGTTGGCTGCAGTGCCCTGGACGACGTTGATGTCTGCGACAACGAGGGTGAAGTTCTCGCTCTTCGAAAGCGGGCTCGAACCCGCTTCGGTAGCGGTGACCGTGATGGTGTAGGACCCAAGGGCGGCATTGGTGGTGCCGCTGATCTGACCTGCCGGGCTGAGGGTCAGGCCCGTCGGCAGGCCGGTGGCCGTGAAGGTCAAGGGCCCTTGCTCGGGATCATTGAAGTTCGAGGCTAGGTCGAAGCTGTAGGCAAGGCCGGTGGCCACCTGAGGCGCACTGATGGCCGTGGACGTCGGGGCCTCGTTGACATTGCTGACCGTGATGGTCTGCGGAAGTTCAAAGGACTGCCCGCCAGAATCCGTCACCCGCAAGCGGACGGCATAGCTGCTTTGGGCTTCGAAGTCCGCCGGGTTGGTCAGCTTCAGCGCTGCGCCGTCGATGGTGAACTTGCCGTTGTCAGCGTCACCTGTGCCCGCCACCAGCGAGTAGGTGAACGGGCCCGCGAAGCCGCTGGGCGTGCCGTCAGGGTCCGTTGCCGTCAGCGTGGCCACTGTGGCGTTCGGTGAGCCGTTCTCGGCCACGCTGGTCGCACTGAGACTGATGGCCGTGGGCGCTTCGTTGACATCCTGCACCGCCAGGGTGTACGCGGCCGTGACCGGTGTGCTGCTACTCAGGGCAGGATCGACCACGTTCACCGTGACGGCAAAGCTCGACTTCGCCTCGAAGTTGAGCAGCGTGTTCGCTTTGAGGTACAGCGCGCTCCCGTCGACCTCGAACGCGGCGGCATCAGCGCCCGTCAGCGTGACCGTCTCGGTGCCCAGCGCGTCATCGGTGATGGCGATGTCAGCCACCTTGACGCGGGATGTGGTGGGGGTGTTTTCGTCGATGCGGTTCTGTGCCAGGGCTGACGTCAGCACCACTTCGGTCGGCGCCTCGTTCACGTCCTGGATCTGCAGCGTAACCGCCTGTTCGCTGGCATTGAATGCAGCGTCGGTGGCTACCACCGTGAAGGCGTAACTGGACTTGGCTTCGAAGTTGGGGTTGGCAGTCAACCGCACTTGGCCCGTGCGTTCGTTGATGACGAAGGCGGCAGCGTCTCCACCCTCCTTCAGGCTGTAGCTGACCACGGAGGCGTCGGTGGCAGCGCTGGAGTACACCACCTGCGCTAGCCCGCTGTTCTCCGCGATGCCCGTGGCTGTTGGGTTGGGCCTGAGGTGATACCCGGGGCCGTACCATCAATCACGATGGTGGCGGTGCGAACGGTTTCGTTGAGCGCAGTGTCGACCGCCTTCAACCGGACCAGGTAAGTGCCGTCTGCAAGATCGGTGGTCCCCAGCGCCAAGGACTGAAGAGCTCCAGTGGCGGTGCCTGTGGCGCCCGGCAACGCTGTGAAATCGCCCGTGCCGGACTTGATGTCCACCGAGAGTTCAGCCCCTTGCTCCGCGGTGAACTCGATGCTGGGCGCCGGGTTGCTGGTGCGTCCGTCTGCCTTGGTGCCGCTGTCATCGTCGTTGGCCAAGCGGATCAGGCCCAGCGTCGGCGCGGTGGTGTCGATGGTGAAGGTCTTGGTCTGCGGCTCTGAACGATTGCCTGCGGCATCGACAGCGACGGCGGTGACGGACGGACCTCCCTGCAAGGCTGCCAAGGTGCGGTAATCAGCGTTGGTCAGCGTGTAGGACCAAGCCCCCGTGTCGGAATTCGCTGCGAGAACACGCGTGACACCCCCGATGCTCAACTCGACGCGAGAGCCTTCATCGGCCTCTCCGGTGATGGCCACGCCCGACGAAGCACTCCGCTCGGCGATGTTGATGATGGTGTCGTCGCCGGCGATAACATCATCAAGCACCAGAACGGGGTTCGTGGCGTCAACCTCAAAGAAGACTTCTGAAGTGCCTGTGTAGTCTGTTCCGTCCACCGTGCGCGTTTGGTATGCGGTGAGGGTCAGTTCAAATCCCCCCGGCAAAGTCATCAAGTCCTCGTCCGTCAGCTCGTAGTACCACCTGCCGTCCGTGACCTCGACGGTGCCCAGGTTGAGGGACTCCTGGTAGCCCCAATATTCTTCGTCGAAGATGACGTAGGTTACGTCCAGGGTGACCGACCCATACTCATCCAGCGCGGTGCCCTGGATCAGGTTGTCGTCCGCTTGCCCGCTGACCACCCCGTCTGCGCCGCCAACGGACGTGATGGTGACCACGGGCGGATTCACGGCGGCCAGATTGACGGCGTTGCTGGCAGCGCCTTGGTTCCCGGCGGCATCGGTGAAGCTTTCCGCGATCAGTTGCACGGTACCTGCCCCACCGGATGCGGGCGCGGTGTAGGTGACGGTGTAGACCTGCTGGCCACCGACGGTCTGCGAAGCACTCAGGTTGGACAGCGTGCCGCCGCCCGTAACCTGCAGATCCGATAGCGACAGGCCGGTGACGGCCTCGCTAAAAGTCAGCGTCAGCGTGGTGCTGGCGCCAACGGCCAGGTTGTCGGTGGCTGCGCTCAGGAAAGCCTTCGGCCCCGTGACGTCGACCGTCATGTTGTGGGCGACGCTGAGGCTGCCGGTGTTGCCGGCCTTGTCCACCACCTTGGCTTGCAAGTCGTGAGAGCCCTCGGCAAGAGGCGAGGTGTCGATGTCCACCTGGCCAGCATCGATATGGGCCTGGGACAGTTCAATACGGCCGACCTCTGTGGTGCCGTTCAGCAACACGACGGTGTCACCCTTGACCGCGGCACCGCCGTCGGTGCTGGTCACGTTCAACTTCACCGTCACCGCGGGTGTGTCGTCCCGCGTGACGCTGTCAGCCTGCATCTGGATGGGCGCATCGGGCGCCTTGCGGTCGATGAACTGGCTCTGGGTGTTGCTGATGGCGGTGATGTCCTGGGCCTGACCGATCGCGGTGTTGGCTTCCACGAGCAGCACCTGCCGCTCTTCGGTAACCTCCACAGCCTGCAAAGCCTGCGTCAAGACGCTGGCGTCCGACAGGCTCACGGTCTGATTGGTTCCTTCACCACTGGTAGCCGCCGCGTTGCTGATGACAGCGGCCAGGTTGCTCATCACCTTGGCGGCATCAGCAGCGCCTGATTCACCTTCCTTCCCTTCGGCGGCCAGCGTGGCCAACGTGGCCACCTGGGCTGCGGCTTTCTGCGCGGCGACAGCGCCATCGTCTGTGGCAGCCAGTGGGTCGTAGGTGGTGAGGTTCTTGTCACCCGGCAGTACAAGCCCAAGAGCCCCAGCCACCTGGGTTGCTGCCGCTTCGGCGCTCAAGGGCTGCCCTTGCTCCTCGGCCTGATCCATCACCGCCTGCACCAAGGTGGTGAGCGGGTTGATGGTCGTGGAGCCCGCAGGCGCCTTCAGCGGCGTGGTGTTGGGCAGGCCTGTGTCGATGTTGACACCGCCTACGGCCACCAGGGCGTAACCGTCCAGGTTGGAGTCTGCCGGCAAGAAGAAATTGCCGAAATCGTCGGTCACCACACCTGCCAATGGGATCAGGCCATCGGGCCCGTCGAGGTACATCTGGGCACCGCGGATGTAGCCGTCGGCCACCACGCCGCTGGTGATGTCCAGCGATGCCGCATCGTTGCCTGCGGCATCCTGCACGGCCGTGGCATCGTCGCCAGGCGTGGGGTCGTCGAACCTGACCGTCAGGTTCAGGGCCCCTGCCGTGATCACATCTGGTGCAAACGTCAGCGTGAGCTTGTTTCCATCCGCAGACACTCCCGTGGCGGTTCGGGACACCCCATTGATGGTGACTGTGAATGCGCTGGCCAGCGGCAGGCTGGCACCCGCCATCGGCTCGCTGTAGACCAAGTCGATGGTGCCGGGGTTCGAGCCACCGCCATTGGAATGGACCTCCATGCTGACAAAGGTGGGCGCATTCGTGTCGACGGCGTAGTTCGCGCTCGTCGCCGCCGTGCCGGTGTTCCCCGCCACATCGCCGTAGCTCGTGGCAAGGCTCACGAGGTTGGTCGTGTCCTCGATGTCCACCGTCGGCGTGAAGGTCGCCGTGTACGTGACCGTGCCGTTCTGGTTCGTCGTGGCCGCAGACAGATTGCTCAGCGCCCCGTTCGGCGACGTCAGATCCGTCAGATCAAAGCCGCTCACCGCCTCGCTGAAAGTGATGGTGACCGTTGCCGTCTCACCAATCTTCAACGCGCTGTCGGACAGGGTGATCGTCGCCGTCGGCACCTTGGTGTCGACAACGTAGTTCGCGCTCGTCGCCGCCGTGCCGGTGTTCCCTGCCACATCGCCGTAGCTTGTCGCCAGGCTCACGATGTTGGTCGTGTCCTCAATGTTCGCCGTCGGCGTGAAGGTCGCCGTGTACGTGACCGTGCCGTTCTGGTTCGTCGTGGCCGCAGACAGATTGCTCAGCGCCCCGTTCGGCGACGTCAGATCCGTCAGATCGAAGCCGCTCACCGCCTCGCTGAAAGTGATGGTGACCGTTGCCGTCTCACCCATCTTCAAGGCGCTGTCGGACAGGGTGATCGTCGCCGTCGGCACCTTCGTGTCCACCGCCTGCACACTCTGCGCAGCCGCCGTGCTGGCGTTGTTCGCAAGATCCTGGGCCGCCGCCGCAGCCACATCCACCGTCACATTGCCCTCGAACCCCGCCGTGGGAGTGACCACCAGCGTGTAGACGGTGCTGCTCACCGCCGTGAAGGTGCCCTTGGAGCCGTTGGCCACCGTCACGTCATCGGCGGTGAAGCCTGTCACCGCTTCGCTGAAAGTGAAGGTGTAGGTGATGTTGCCACCCGCCGCATTCACGGTGCCCGTCTTGTCGTCCGTGATGGTCAGCGTTGGTGCTGTCTTATCAGCCGGGGTTTCGGGCGTGCTGGGGCTGTCGCTGCCTGAACTGGCCACGGCAGCACCCACCACCACCGCGCCCACAGCCACGAGCGCTGCCGTGGAAATGGCTGCACCGGCGGCCGCAGCCGTTCCCGCTGCCGCGGCTGCAGTGCCCGTGGCAGCACCGGCACCCGTGCCCGCAGCCGTGGCCGCGGACGAAGAGGCTGCTCCGGCGCTGGCGGCCGGCACCTGGGCCTGCGCCAGCAGCACCGGCTGGCTGGCTACGCCTTCGGCGCCCGCAGCCGCCATGGCTGCCTCACCCGCCTGCACAGCGACCTGGGCCGCCTGCGTCGCGGCGCTTTCTGCCGCGGCAGCCTCGGCCGCAGCCTCTGCAGCCGCGCCTTCCGTCAGCACAGCGTCCTCTGTGGCGCCCGGTACCTCCGCCTGAGCATCTTCGGGCATGGCCACCGAGGCGGCTTCCGTGACCAGATCGGCAACGATCTGCTG
The DNA here is from genome assembly GCA_021300575.1 of Rubrivivax sp. GTDB lineage: Bacteria > Pseudomonadota > Gammaproteobacteria > Burkholderiales > Burkholderiaceae_C > Rubrivivax. Next base: position 21,038 of record JAJTDM010000043.1, on the reverse strand, counting down.
CAGCGCCTGGCCGTCCACCACTGACGCCTGGGCTGCAGCCGAAGCCTGCTGGGGCGAGGCAGCCGCGGCCTCCTCCGCGCCGGGCAGCACCGGGTCTTGCAGCGCCTGGGCCGTGGCATCCTGAGCGGCAGAGCCTGCCTTCTCGTGGGGCAGACGGCCCGAAGCCGCCACCGCACCGCCGGCCAGCCCCATCAGCAGCACAGAAGTGGGCAGGCCCCGTGCGGCGCCTCGTTCAGCCTCAGAGCGCAGCTTGCGCTCTTCAGCCGCTTGCGAAAGGGCCGGCTTGCGGGAATCCTGGGCGGGGGTGTGGGGCTTGGTCATGGTGGGCTCTTGGGTGAATGGGTGTGAATGAGGGGCGACAAAAGGGAACGCAGCGGCGGCTCTCTGCTGAAGACCTTCAGCAGAGAGCTGTGCGCTCAAAAGCGTGGGGGGTGCCCGGTCTCCAAAGCGGCAGCAATGCCGACGAGGACATCGACATCAGGAAGTAGCCGCCCAATTGACCGGACATGGGTTGTGGTTTTTTGGATCGCTGGATGGTACTGCGTGCTGATAGCAGCCACAAGATGGTTTGCCTCGACGCAACAACCCTTCGACGGGCCCATGTTAGGCCTATCGGCCCCGGGATTTTGTGTAACCGAAGTTACATATTCGCTTCACCCCGCCAGCGCCGGGTACCGCGTGGCCAGCAGCGGCTCCAGCGCGAACTCCTGCAGCAGCGCCTTCAGGCGCTGGCCGGCGCTGTGTTTGCGGTGGCCGGTGAAGCGCGCCAGGATGAGCTCATTCTTCATGCTGTGCTCCCAGCCCACCAGTTCGGTGACGGTGACCGAGTAGCCCTGGGACTCCAGGTACAGGCAGCGCAGCACGTTGGTGAGTTGGCTGCCAAGCTCGCGCGTGTGCAGCGGGTGGCGCCACAGCTCGGCCAGCGGCGTGCGCGCGAGCTGCAGCGCCTTGTTCTGGCGCAGGCCAGCGGCCAGTTCGGCCTGGCAGCAGGGCACCAGCACCATGAAGCGGGCACTCTTCTGCAGGCCGAAGTGGATGGCGTCGTCGGTGGCGGTGTCGCAGGCGTGCAACGCGGTCACCATGTCGAAACGCGCCGGCAACGCCTCCAGCCCGGTGGACTCGGCCACGCTCAGGTTCAGGAACTTCATGCGCTCGAAGCCCAGGCGCTGCGCCAGCGCGCGGGAAGATTCCACCAGCTCGCTGCGCGTCTCGATGCCGTAGATGGTGCCGCGGCCCAGCGCCTTCAGGTGCAGGTCGTAGGTGATGAAGCCGAGGTAGGACTTGCCCGCGCCATGGTCGGCCACCAGCGGGCCTGCAGGGTGGTCAGCGCTGGGCGGCGGCAGCTCCTGCAGCAGGCCCTCGATGAACTGGAACAGGTGGTAGACCTGCTTGAGCTTGCGGCGCGAATCCTGGTTGAGCTTGGCGTCGCGGGTGAGGATGTGCAGTTGCTTGAGCAGCTCCACCGACTGCCCCGGGCGCACCTCGGGCGGCAGAGTCTCCTCGTTCGGCCTGAAAGGGGGCGTCGGGCCGGCACCGGCAGCCTTCGCCTTGCGCTTCAGCTTCAAGCCGACAGCCCCTTGCGGCCCTTGCGCAAGGCCAGGGCCAGCTCGGCGGCTTGCCACACCTGGATGCCGTGGGTGGTGGCGTAGGGCCGGGCGTTTTCGGTCAGGCCGCCCATGCAGATGAACAGGGCGTCGCTCGCGTCGGCCGCCTGGCGTGCCGCCTGCAGGGCGCGCAGCGGCTCCACACCGGTCTGCGCCGACTTCCAGCGCCGGGCACTCACCAGCATGCGGCGGCCCTGGCGCTGCAACTCAAAGTCCACAGGCGCCGCAGTGCCGGGCCGGACCTCGAAACCGTCGTGGCGGAAGGCCTCTTCCAGGCGCGCGGAAAAAGCACTCCAGCTCATGGCCACCACGGTTTCCTGCGTGCCCGCCACCTCGGCGGCACTGGGCAACTTGGCCTGGCGCCAGGCCGCCAGGGCGGCGATGACCACGAACGGGAAGGTGCTGAGCGCCCCCACCACGCGGTACTCGTCCGGCAGCAGCGCGGCCAGCACCAGCGACAGCCCCGCGGCGATGGCCAGGCTCACCCACCAGGGCGCACGCAACAGCACCGCGAACAGCGAATTGCGGGGCATCTTGAATTTCACGGGAACTCTTCTCCAACGGGCGGGACGGGCTGCGGGCGGTCAGCCGACCTTCCAGCCCTTGCTTTGCACTTCCTGCAGTGTCAGGTCCAGGCAGCGGTGGATCAACTCGATCATCTCGTCGATCTGCGCGCGGGTGATCACCAGCGGTGGGGCGATGATCATGCGGTCGCCCACGGCGCGCATCACCAGGCCATTGGCGAAGCAGTGCTTGCGGCACACCATGCCCACCTCCAGCTCCTCGGGAAAGGCGGTGCCGCGCGCCTTGTCCTGCACCAGCACCAGCGCGCCCATCAGGCCGCAGGTCTGGGCCTGGCCCACCAGCGGGTGGTGCTGCACCTCGGCATAGCGCTGCGCCAGGTAGGGGCCCACGTCGTCGTGCACATGGGCCACCAGCCCGAGGTGCTGGATCAGCCGCACGTTGGCCAGGCCCACCGCGCAGGCCACGGGGTGGCCTGAGTAGGTGTAGCCGTGGGCGAACTCGCCGCCCTGCTCGATCAGCACCCGCGCCACACGCTCGCCCACCATCACGCCGCCCAGCGGCACGTAGCCGCTGGTCACGCCCTTGGCGAAGGTCATGAGGTCCGGTTGGAAGCCGAAGGTCTCGCAACCGAACCAGTTCCCGGTGCGGCCGAAGCCGCAGATCACCTCGTCGCTCACCAGCAGGATGCCGTAGCGCTGGCAGATGCGCTGGATCTCGGGCCAGTAGCTGGCCGGCGGGATGATGACGCCGCCCGCGCCCTGAACGGGCTCGCCGATGAAGGCGGCCACGTTTTCCGGGCCGAGCTCCAGGATGCGCTGCTCCAGCCACTGCGCGGCCTGCAGGCCGAAGGCCTCGGGCTCCAGGCCCAGCGGCCGGCCCTGGGTCCACCAGCAGGGCTGCTGGATGTGGGTGATGCCGGGAATGGGCAGACCGCCTTGCGCGTGCATGCCGGCCATGCCGCCCAGCGAGGCGCCGGCCATGGTGGAGCCGTGGTAAGCGTTGTGGCGGCTGATGATGATCTGGCGCTGGGGCTGGCCCAGCACGTCCCAGTAGCGGCGCACCATGCGCACGATGGTGTCGTTGCCCTCGGAGCCCGAGCCGCTGAAGAACACATGCTCGAAGCCCGGCGGCGCCACCTCGGCCAGCAGCTCGGCCAGTTCGATGGCCGGCATGGTGGCCGTCTGGAAGAAGGCGTTGTAGAAGGGCAGCTCCTGCATCTGCCGCGTGGCCGCCTGCACCAGCGCCTGCTGGCCGTAGCCCACGTTCACGCACCACAGCCCGCTCATCGCGTCCAGGATGCGCTGGCCGTCGCTGTCCCACAGGTAGATGTTGTCGGCGCGGGTGATGATGCGCGCGCCCTTGCGCGCCAGGCCCTGGAAATCGGTGAAGGGGTGCAGGAAGTGCGCCGCATCGGCCTGCTGCCACTGCGCCGTGGTGCGGTTGCTGGTGCGGTGGGCCGTGCGGGCAGCGGTGGTGCCGCGGGCCTCGGCCGGGGCCAAGGAGCCAGGGGCCGAAGCGGTGGGGGTGGTGGCGGTGATGACGGTGGTCATGGCGGAGTCTTTCAGACGTGCAGCAGCAGGTGTTCGCGTTCCCAGGGCGAGATCACCTTCATGAACTCGGCGTACTCGATCTCCTTGACCTCGGTGTACACCGTGACGAAGGCCTGCCCCAGCACCTCGGCCAGATCCTTTTCGGCGCGCAGCAGGGCCAGGGCTTCGCCCAGGCTGCGCGGCAGCTGGTACTCGCCCAGGTAGGCGTCACCCTTGCACTCGGCCGAGGGCTCGATGCGCTGCTGGATGCCCAGCCAGCCGCAGGCCAGGGTGGCGGCCAGCGCGACGTACGGGTTGGCGTCGGCGCCGATCACGCGGTTCTCCACCCGCCGGGCCGAGGCCGGCGCCACCGGGCTGCGGATGCCCACGGTGCGGTTGTCCGTGCCCCACTGGATGTTGATGGGCGCGGCCGTGAAGCGCGACAGGCGCCGGTAGCTGTTGACGTAGGGCGCGAACAGCGCCATGGCCGCGGGGATGTAGCGCTGCAGCCCGCCGATGTACCAGCGGAACTCGTCGCTGGCCTGGCCGTCCTCGCGGCTGAAGATGTTGTGGCCGGTCACGGCGTCCACCACGCTCTGGTGCACGTGCATGGCGCTGCCGGGCTCGCCAGCAATCGGCTTGGCCATGAAGGTGGCGAACATGTCGTGGCGCAGCGCGGCCTCGCGCACCGTGCGCTTGAAGAAGAACACCTCGTCGGCCAGCCCCAGCGGGTGGTCGTGGAAGAAGTTGATCTCCATCTGCCCGGCGCCCAGCTCGTGGATGAGCGTGTCCACGTTGAGCTCCATCTTCTCGCAGTAGGCGTAGACGTCCTCGAACAGGGGGTCGAACTCGTTGACGGCGTCGATGGAGTAGGCCTGGCGCGAGGTCTCGCTGCGCCCGCTGCGGCCCACCGGGGGCTTGAGCGGCACGTCGGGGTCGGTGTTGCGCGCCACGAGGTAGAACTCCAGCTCGGGCGCGACGATGGGCTTCCAGCCGCGCCCGGCGTACAGGTCACACACACGGCGCAGCACGGAGCGCGGGGCGAAGGGCACGAGCTTGCCGTCCCGGTCGTAGCAGTCATGGATGACCTGGGCGGTGGGGTCCACGGCCCAGGGCACCAGGCGCACGCTGCGAGGGTCAGGCTGCAGGTGCATGTCGCGGTCGGTGGGGTGGATGACGTCGTAGTAGGGCCCCTCTTCGGGAAACTCGCCCGTCACCCCCATGGCCACGATGGCCTCGGGCAGGCGCATGCCGCGGTCTTCCGTGAACTTCGCGCGCGGCAGGATCTTGCCGCGCGCCACGCCCGTCAGGTCGGGCACCAGGCACTCGATCTCGGTCACGCGGTGGCGGTCCAGCCACTGCTCCATCTCACCAAACGTCGCACAACGCTCTTTGGTCACCATGTATTCACCCCAACAGATCTCTCAAACGGTACCAGGCCATGCCCAGCACCAGCGCCGGCATGCGCAGCAACGCGCCCCCCGGGAAGGTGCGGTGACGCAGCCGGGCAAAGACGTCAAACCGCGAGGCATCGCCCGTCATGGCCTGCGCCACCATCTGCCCGGCCAGGCCCGTCAGCGCCAGGCCGTGGCCCGAGAAGCCCTGAAGATAGTAGACGTTGGCCGCATGACCAGGTGATGGCGGCGGCAGCCGCCCGAAGTCCGGCGCGCGGTTCATCGTGATGTCCACGAACCCGCCCCAGGCGTGTGAGAGGCGCGCGCCGGCCAGTTGAGGAAAGGTGGCCACCATGCGCTGGCGCAGCGAACCGGCCATGTCACGAGGGGTGGCCGTGCTGTAACTGCAGCGCCCGCCGTACAGCATGCGCTGGTCAGCCGTGGGGCGGAAGTAGTCCAGCACCACGTCGGTGTCGCACACCGCCGACAGCGAGGGGATCAGGCTCGCCCACAGGTCCCGCTCCAGCGGCTCGGTGCAGACGATGTAGGTGCCCACCGGCATGATGCGCGGTGCCAGTGCGGGCACCAGGCCCTGCAGATAGACATTGCCGGCCAGCAGCACCTGGCGCGCCCGCACACGGCCTTGTGGCGTGCGCAGCGTCACGGTGGGGCCCTGCTCCAGAGCGGTGACGGGCGTGGCTTCGTGCAGGCGCACGCCGGCCGCCAGGGCCGCGCGCGCCAGGCCCTGGGTGTACTTCAGCGGATGCAGGTGCCCGGAGCGCGGGTCATGCACGACACCGTGGTAGCGCGGGCTGTCGATCCAGCGGCGCACTCCGTCACGCGCCGCCACGGTCATAGGGTAACCGTAGGCAACGGCCATGTGCTGCGCCCAGCCGGCCAGCGCCTGGGCCTTGCGCGGCGAGGTGGCCACGCTCAGGAAGCCGTCCTGCCACTCGCAATCGATGGCGTGGGCGGCGATGCGCTGGCGCATCAGGTCCAGCGCCTCGATGGACATGTCGAAAACGCGGCGGGCGTCATCCCGGCCCAGCTGGGCCTCGATCACCGACATGTCGCAGGCCAGCCCGTGGATGGCCTGCCCGCCGTTGCGCCCGCTGGCGCCAAAACCCACGTGCTGCGCTTCCAGCACCGTGACACTCAACCCGCGCGAGGCCAGCTCCAGCGCCGCCGACAAGCCCGCCAGGCCGGCACCCACCACGGCCACGTCACAGTCCACCTCGCCCTGCAAGGGGGGTGAAGGCGCCCAGGCCGGGGCCGAGTGCACGTAGTAGGAGTCGCGCGTGAGCTCGCGGTCGGTATCGAGGAGTGCCATGGTCTTGCCCGGATTCCACCACGGCTGCAGCGCCCTCCCCTTGAGGCAAGTCCTGGCAGCGCAGCCTCGGGCATGTTGGGCAGAACTTGCGCTATCGTCCGCTGAACAATCAGTCCCCGCTGCGCCGTTGCCCCGTCCGCCCCAACCGGAGCCCCTGATGCCCCCTTCACCCGCCACTGCTGCTCCCGTCGATGAAACCGCCATCCTGGCCGCCGTGGCCGCGCAGCGCGACGAGGCGGTGGCGCTGTTGACCGAACTGGTGGCCGAGCCCTCGCTACTGGGCGCCGAGCCTGGCGCGCAGGCCCTGATGCGCCGGGAGTTCGAGCGCAACGGCCTGGACATCCACGAGTTCGAGGTCGACGAGGACCGCATCCGCGACCACCCCGGCTACTCGCCCTCATTGATCTCCTACGCCGGTCGGCGCAACGTGGTGGGCATCCACACCCCCGTGGGCCCGGCCACCGGCCGCTCGCTCATCCTCAACGGCCATATCGACGTGGTGCCGGTGGGCCTGGCCTCGATGTGGACACGGCCACCGTTCGAGCCCTGGATAGCCGGCGACCGCCTGTACGGCCGCGGCGCGGCGGACATGAAGGCCGGCCTCGTGGCCCTGACCCTGGCGTTCCGCGCGCTGCGCCGCCTGGGCGTGGAGCCTGCGGCGCCGGTCTACCTGCAATCTGTGGTGGAAGAGGAATGCACGGGCAACGGTGCGCTGGCCTGCCTGGTGGAGGGCTACACGGCCGATGCGGCCATCATCCCGGAGCCGGGCGACGGCGTGATGACCGGGCAGGTGGGCGTGATGTGGATCACGCTGGACGTGCAGGGCAAGCCGGTGCACGCCTGCACAGCGCACACGGGCGTGGCCGCCATCGACTACGCGCAGTACCTGGTGGGCAAGCTGCGGGAGCTGGAAGAGGCCTGGAACGCCCCCGAGGCGCGGCACCCGCACTACTGCACGCATGAGCACCCGATCAACTTCAACCTCGGGCGCATCCAGGGCGGGGAGTGGACGTCATCGGTGCCCACGCACTGCCGCGTGGACATGCGCCTGGGCTTCTACCCCGGCGTGAAGCCGGCGCAGGTGCGCGCTGAAGTGGAGGCGCTGCTGGAAGCCGCGCACCAGGCCCACCCGCACCACGACAGCGTCACCTGGCACATCACTTACCAGGGCTTCCAGGCCGAGGGGCTGGTGGTGGACATGCAGCAGCCGGTGATCCAGGAATTGCTGCGCTGCCACCGGGACGTGACCGGCTCGGAGGCCGCGCAGCATGCGTCAACAGCCACCACCGACGTGCGCTTCTTCCACCTGTACGGCAAGATCCCCTCCACCTGCTACGGCCCCAAGGGCTCGGACATCCACGGCATCGACGAATGGGTGTCGATCGCCAGCATGCAGCAGGTGAGTGCCGTGCTGGCGGTGTTCATGGCGCGGTGGTGCGGGTTGAATCCGGCTCGGCCGCTGTGAGGCGCCCCCAGCTGCAACGCTAGGCTTGGCGGGTGCCGGGGGCGCCGGTGACCACTCGCAAGCCCTGCAAGCGGCTGAAGTCCCGGTCGTGTGTGACAAGCGCCACCGCGCCGCACTCGATGGCGGTGGCGGCCTGAAGGGCGTCAGGCAGTCGCAGCCCTGAGGTGGCGCGCAGTCGCGCACCGGTGGCCGCAACCTCTGCAGTGACGGGCACCAGTTCGAAACCCGCCAACGCGCGCTCGTAGCGGCGGGCCAGCGTGTCTTGGCCATGCCTCAGGGGGCCTACCAAGACTTCTGCCAGCGTGATGGTGGACAGGGCAATGCGCAGATGGCCTCGTGCCTGAGCCTCGAACAGGCCCTGGAACTGCGGGGCGAAGTCGGGGTGGTCTTCCAGCAGGTAGATGAAGGGAGCTGTGTCCACGACGACCAAGTCGCCTTCGCCCAGCCCGCACCAGACGGTGCCTTCAGGCGCCGGCGTGACGACGGACGCAGGACGGGCTGCCGTCTTCTTCTGACCTGTGGTGCGCTGGGTGGCCACGGTCACGAAGCCCGGTCGTCCCACTCATCCCGAAGGTCTGCCACGGCCGCGGAGGCAGACGACCCCCACAGCCCGCGCCCGCTGCCGCGCAGCGCCAGGAAACCCGGGCGGGGCCTGGTGGCAAGCAGCACCTCGGGCGCCACGATGGCCGCGAAAGGCTTGCCGTGACGGGTCAACAGACTGGCCTGACCGGTGTGGGCCAGGGCGGCCAGTCGGGGCAGCGTGCTGCGGCCTTCGTCCAGGCCTATGCGGGTGATGGGCTTGACGGCCATGCGGGGTACTCCGGTTGGCGGCTTGATGTTCCGTACGAAGTGTACGGAAGTGGTAGATAACCGGGATTCTAGGCTCTCAAGCACCCTCACCCCAGCGCCTGCAGGTGGGGGTTGAACACCACCTCCCACACGTGGCCGTCCGGGTCCTGGAAGTAGCCGCCGTAGCCGCCCCAAAAGGTGGCCTGTGCCGGCTTGACGATGCGCCCGCCCGCGGCCTGGGCCTGGGCGAGCACCAGACGCACCTCGTCCTCGGAGCCCACGTTGTGGGCGATCAGCACTTCAGTGGCCGCCGGGCCGTCGGGCGGCAGGCCGGTGTCAGCCACCAGACTCTCGCGCGGCCACAGCGCCAGCTTCAGCCCGCCTTCGAGGTTGAAGAATACGCAGGCGCCGATGGCGTACTTCGTACCCGTGATGCCACTGGTGGCCAGGCCCAGGCCGTCACGGTAGAAGACGAGCGAGCGCTCCAGGTCGCTCACGGCCAGGGTGATGACGGTGATGCGGGGTTTCATGGGTGGGGTGCGGTGATGCGGTGCCTTCAGCCCCGCCCTTTGATGGGTTGGGCGCGAGCCGCCCGCTTTCAGAAGCCCACAGCCAAGCCGTGGGATGCGCGCGCCAGCCGGTCGTCGTTGGTCCAAAGGGCCTGGCAGCCGTGATGCTGCGCGCAGGCCAGATGCAAGGCGTCGGGTGTGCGCAAACCGTATCGAGCCCGCAATTCGGCGGCTCCGTCGTACACCGCTGGCGGCATATCCAACAAACGCAACAGGCTCAGCGCGCGCTCGTACCGCAGGCGCAGAGCGCGGTCGCCTGACTTCATCGGGCCCACCAGGCACTCCAGCCGGACCAGGGGTGAGATCGCCAGCACGGCATCTTCCGCGTCAGCCGCCCGGGTCAACCGCTGCTGGGTATTCGGGCCAAAGGCCGGGTCGTCCTCGATGACGTAGACGAGGAGGCAGCTGTCCAGGTAGATCACTCCCATGCCGATCGCTGCGCTTCGATGCGGGCCTGGATCTCGGCATGTCGCTGGGCGTCAGAGAGCTTTGTGGCGCCTTCCGGCCGGGGGTGCTGCTCCAGCCAGGCCACAAAGGTCGCCGCGTGCCCCGGCTCGGCGCGGGCGGTGGCCGCTTCGCTTTCCAGGCGCACCAGCTTCGCTACGCCACGGCCCCGATTGGCGATCACCACTTCCTCGCCTCGCACAGCCGAGCGAAGCAATTCCGACAGGCGGTTCTTGGCTTCGAGGACGTTGACCTGCATGGTGGACTCTCGGGCTTGGGTGGCTTCGCGGAACTCCTGGCCAGGATTATCGATCTTTCTGGCCAGATGCGAACGATGTGCCGGCCGTGGGGCCACTGGGGTCATGGGCTGCCTCAATCGGCGTGCAAGTCACAAGTCCACTTGGTAGCGCGCCAGCATCTGCTCCTGCGTCTCTTCGGCACCGGCCAACCCGGTCTGCTCGCTGATCATGCGGCCCATGGTCGGCAACGCGCTGCGCTCCACCTGGGCCTCAAGGCTCCACAGGCGCGAGCGCATGAAGGCCTTGGCGCAGTGCAGGTAAGCCTGCTCGACCTGCACCTGGATCACCACCACCGGGTGCCGGCGCTCGTCGGCCACCTGCTCGATCAACACCGGGTCGGTGGACAGCTCGGCCGTGCCGTTCACGCGCAACGTCTCGTCCACGCCCGGGATCATGAACAGCAGGCCCAGGCGACCGGTGGCGACGATGTTTTCCAGCGTGTCCAGGCGGTGGTTGCCCGGGGCGTCGGGGATCAACGGCGTGTGCTCGGCCGGCGCCTTCACGAAGCCCGGTGTACCGCCGCGCGGCGAGGCGTCCAGGGCCCCATCGGCGCCCGCGCTGGCCAGCACCACGAAAGGCGAGAGCCCGATGAAGCGCCGGCAGTGCGGGTCCAGGCGGGTCAGTTCCTTGCGCAGGGCCCGCTCCTTGGGCGCCGGGTACAGGGCGCGCAGGTCCCCCAGATGGAGCGTCATAGCGGTGCCAGCGCCTGAACGGGGATGGCGAGGGCTTGAGCCAGGCGTTGCAAAGTGGCCAGCGTGCCAGTGCGGCGCCCTGTCTCGATCTGGCTGATGTAGGGCCTGCTGACGCCTGCGACATCGGCCAGGCCCTGGCTGGTCATGCCGCGGTGCTCGCGCCAGGCGCGAAGGGGTGCAACTCCCTCGGCAATGGCGTGTGCCACGGCGCTGGGGTAGCGAAGGCCCTCGTCCTCGCGGTCGAAGCGCTCGACATCGGCCACATCCTGAGCCTGCTCGGAGGCGTCCCGCATCCGCTCCCACAAAGCCGCGGGCACCACATAGAAGGCGGGCTTGCCGTCTTGCTCGATCACTTGAACCCTGCTCATTCGTACACCTGTCCCCTTGCGCCGATCTTGATGACCAACAACACAATTCGGTCGTCCACCAGACGGTAGATGACCCGCCAATCCTGAACCCGCAGGCGGTACTCGGGACGCCCCTGCAGTCGCGACACGTTGGCATGCCGACCCAGCGGGTTGGAAGCAACCGCCTCGATCTTGCTGCGGATCAGTTCCCTCACGTTACGCGGCATGTGCATCAATGTGCGCAGCGCCTCTCTCGAATACTCCACCGTGTACATGGCGCAATAGTAGCAAATTGCTACTCTCCCTGACCCTGCTTATGCCTCCCCCAACAACTCCCGCAACTCCGCCGCCCTCATCGGCCGGCCCTGGTCCTGGCCCTCCAGGATGCCGTCGGCCAGGTCGCGCTTGTGGCGGTGCAGTTCGATGATGCGCTCTTCGATGGAGCCGGCGGTCACCAGGCGGTAGACGGTGACGGGGCGCTGCTGGCCGATGCGGTGGGCGCGGCCACTGGCCTGGTCTTCGGCGGCGGGGTTCCACCAGGGGTCGACGATGATGACGTAGTCGGCCGCGGTCAGGTTCAGGCCGAAGCCGCCGGCCTTCAGGCTGATGAGGAAGAGGTCCCCCTGGCCGGCCTGGAAGGCGGCCACGCGCTGGGTGCGCTCAGCCGCCGGCGTGCTGCCCGTCAGCATCTGGTAGGCCACGCCCACGGCCTGCAGGCGCTGCGCGAGCAGGTCCAGGAAGTCGGTGAACTGGCTGAACACCAGCGCCTTGTGGCGCCCGGCCACGAGTTCGAGGGCGAGTTGCTCGAACTCCTGCGCCTTGGCGCCCACCAGCCCGAGTTCGGGCGCGGCCAGCCGCGGGTCGCAGGCGGCGCGGCGCAGGCGCGTGAGCTCGGCCAGCACGTGGAAGGAGGCCTGCGCGTCCTCGCTGTCGATCTGCGCCACGCGCTCGATGGCGCTGCGCCGCGCGGCCTCCAGGAAGGCGCGCTCTTCGGGCCCGGGCTCCACGCGGTGGACGATCTCGGTGCGCGGGGGCAGGTCGGCCAGCACCTGCGCCTTGGTGCGCCGAAGCAGGAAGGGGCTGATCAGGCGGCGCAGGCGGGAGCGCACGGCTTCGTCACGCTGGCGTTCGATGGGCCCTGCAAAGCGCTCGGTGAACTGCCCGGCAGACCCGAGCAGGCCCGGGTTCAGCAGGTTCAGCAGCGACCACAGGTCGGCCAGGCGGTTTTCCACCGGGGTGCCGCTGAGCGCCAGCCGGAAGTCGGCCTTCAGCGTGCCGATGGCCTTGGCGCGCTTGGTGGCGGCGTTCTTCAGCGCCTGCGCTTCGTCCAGCACCAGGGTGGCCCACTCGCGGGCGGCGAAGGCTTCGCCCTCGATCTGCGTCAGCGCGTAGCTGGCCACCACCAGGTCGCCCGGGCCGCAGCTCTGCAGCATCTCGGCGCGGTCGCCCTCGCCGTAACTCAGCACGCGCAGGCTGGGGGCGAAGCGGGCGGCCTCGGCCACCCAGTTGCCGCACACCGAGGTGGGCGCGATCACCAGCGCCGGGCCGAGCGGCGCGCGCGTCAGCAGCAGCGCCAGCGTCTGCACGGTCTTGCCCAGGCCCATGTCGTCGGCCAGGATGGCGCCCAGCCCGGCGTGGGCCAGGCGGGCCATCCAGGCAAAGCCCTCGGCCTGGTAGCTGCGCAGCTCAGCCATCAGGCCGGCAGGCAGCACGGGCTGCAGCGTGGCGGCTTCCTCCAGCCGGGCCAGCCGCTTGGCCCAGGGCTTGTCGGCCTGCACGGTGGTGCCTTCCAGCGTCTGCTCAAGGAAGGCCGCGGCCGCTGCGGGCAGGCGCAGGCCGTCCTTGTCGGTGCTGGCCATGGCCTGCAGGTCGGCCAGCTGGGTGCGCAAGCGCTCGGTCAGCGCCAGGTACTCGCCCTCGCCCAGCGAGACAAAACGGCCCTGGCGGGACTCGCGCACCAGCTGCATCAGGCGCTGCAGGCCGATGACGCGGGTGTCGTCGACCTGCACTTCGCCGTCCACGGTGAACCAGTCGCGCCCGCTGGACAGCGCCACTTTCACGCCCTGCGAGGCCACCGGGGTCACGCGCACCGGCTTGCCGCGCGGCCAGTCCAGGCTGGCCACGGCCGGCAACCCCGGCAGCACCTCCAGCGCGTGCAGGGCCTGTTCGGGGTCGTCCAGCAGCCAGGTGGCGTCGCCTTCATCGGCATCGGCCAGGAAGGGCAGCGCCTCCAGCACCTGTGCCAGGTGCGCCTGCTCGGCGTCCAGGGCACGCTCGGTGGAGAGTTGCAGGCCCTCGTGCACGGTGAGCAGCCGCGCGCGACCATGCCCTGGCTGCACCACCGGCCCGAAGCCGCCGAAAGGCCGCGCCACCAGGCGCAACTGCATCGCCTCACCGCGCGGCACCAGCTGGGCGACCAGGCGGGCGTCGCTCGCCACGCCCTGGCCGGCTGCTGCGTCGCTGTGCAGCTGGAAGTGGCCAGCCAGCACGCGCAGCGCGGCGTCCAGCTCCGCCTTGGCATCCACCGGCACGGCCCAGCGCTGGCCCACCAGCTCGGCCACGCGGCGCTGTGCCGGGGTGATGCGCATCAGCCGTGCGCGGTCTTCGCCGTCGCGCAGCACCCGCAGCGTGTTGCGCCGCTCCATTTCTTCAGACGATGAAGAGCCCACCCAGTGTTTGCCCAGGTCGATGTCCCTGGAGTGGGCCAGGGGGTCCAGCAGGTGGAATTCGAAGGCTTCGGCACCGTCGTCCTGGCGCACGCGCCGGACCTCCATCTCCGGCAGCGCCTCGCGCAGTTCCACCGGACGGCCCGGGTCATCGTCCAGCGTCACGCCCGGGTGGTTGACGAGCGCCATGGCCGCGGCCACGACATCCAGGCCGAGCGTGCTGCCCGAGTAGGCTGCCTTCTCGATGCAGCGTGCCACCGCAGCGTCGCGCGGGTCCAGCCGCACGCTCTTCTTGATGCGCGACAGCGGCACCGCCTTGGGCAGCGCCCGCGAGCGCGCGCTGGCGGGGCGCTCGAAGGGCCCGATGTCGATCACGCGGCCGTCGTCGTCCAGACTCAGCTGCCACAGCAGCGTGGGGTCCACCGCGTGGTCCGATGCCGCGGCCACCTTCTGCTCCCCCAGGGCCGCGATGGCCGCCAAGGCGTCACGCCAGGTCTCGCGCGGGCTGCCGAAGTACGCCACAGCCCAGGGGTTGCCGAGGCGGGTGTGTGCGGGCACGGCCCAGCCAAAGCGTGCTGCGGCCTGACGAAGCAGGTCAGCCCAGAGCGTGCGGCCCATGGACTCGAAGTGCTGCACCACGGCCTGGACCTCTGCCGGCCCCCACTTCGCGGGTTCATGGCCCAGCCAGGCGGCCAGAAGCAGGCGGTCGGCGTTGGCGCGGTGCGGCGAGCCGCCCCAGCCCGCCTGGTGAGCAAAGGCCGCGGCGTCAACGGGTTCGTCGCCCAGCCGTGCAGCCGCGGCATGGGCCCACAGCCCCCAATCCGACGGCGGCGGCTTGCGCGAGCCGCTTTCGGCCACCGCCAGCTTGCGTGCGGCCGTCCAGGCCTGCGGTGACGGCTGGGCCAGCAGGCACAGCAGGTACAGCCGCAGGTGGTTGGTGCTTAGCAGCCCGCGCCGGGCATTGGCCAGCGCGCCCATCGCCTTGCTCGCTGCAGCAAAGCCTTCAGCCCCCGCAGCCCATTGCCCCTGGATGGCCGTGACCGCAGCCTTGAAGGCGTCGACCCGGGGGCCTTCCAGCCCCGTCAGCACCTTCAGGGCCCCTTCAGCGTCGGTACGGTCGCAACGCCATTCGGCCACTACGGCGCGCGCACTGAAGGACAAGCGGTCAGGCGCGCTCAGGGCCTGCGCGTCCAGCCAGTTCATCAGCGGGGTCCACAACGGCGTCTCGAGGATGAAGTGGCCCAGCCACTCTTTCAGCAAGCCGTTGCGCAGCGCCGCGTCGAGCTGCTCGAAGCGCTCGGGCATGAAGGGCGTCATCGCCGCCTGGGCGATGGAAGAGGCATCGGTGTTCCAGTTGCGGAAGAAGGTCGCTCGTTGGCTGGCGAAGTCCGATGCGTTCAGTCCGGCATACAGCAGCAGCCGGGCAAAGGCGATGGCCTCGGCCGGCTCGCGCAGAGCGGGAGTCGGCACCCCGGCGCCGTCGGCGTTGTAGGTGACCGACGCACGCGCCCAAGCCGGGTACGCGCGCGCCGCCAGCTTCGGTTCCAAATGGGCCTTGAGCCAGGCCTCGCGGGCGGGGTGCGCGGCATCGACACCCAGGCCCTCGGACTGTATTGCGCGGCCCTGCTGAACCAGCAGATTTGCGGCCGCGGTCACCTCCTGGATGCTGAACGCACGGCCACTGCTGTGCCGGCTGTTCAGATGACGCAGAAACTGCGCCAGCCAGGTCTTGCCGCGCGGCAAGCCGGCCAGGCACAGCGCCTCGAAGACGGCTTCGGTGTCCTGCGGTGTCAGCGCCACCTCGCGCTGCGCTGCAGGTGCTTTGGGTGCAGCGGGCGGAGGCGTCCGGTATTCGCCCATGGCCAGCTTCCAGATGTCGATCGGGCGGCCGTGGATGTCGACGAAGGGCGAGGGCGCCTTGGGGGGCTTGCGGGCCATGGGAGTTCAGATCAGGTGGGACGGATGAGGGCCTTGGCGGCTCGACCGTGGAGCGCGCGCAACATTCCAGCACGGAAATCCGGGGCCTGAGCACAGGGGGCTTGTTGGCTACGGAAGTCTCGGTGGGCCATCAAAGATACGTTTGCGCATTCAACAAGCTTCAATAGGTTGAAACACCCGCATCCATGACGCTACAGACTCTTGACCCCCACGATGCACAAATCCTCGGGGCGGTGTTGCAGACCTCGCAGATCGCCTCCAAAGCCGCCCTTCGCGCGGGGCTGTCCCGCGTGGCGGCCCCGCGTCGGTTGCAGCAGCCGGTGGAGGCACCGGCCGATGTGGAGAAGGCCCTGAGACGGTTTGGCGCGGGCCAGAAGCGGGATTCGGGACCCACGGTGGCCTGATCAGGCGCCCAGCAAGCGCCTTGCGAGCAGAGATTGCATGTCGCGGCGTCCATCTGCGATCACGACCACGATGACCTCCCGCCCGAAGACCCGGTAGACCACTCGGTAGGGTTTGAAGAACACCTGCCGGTAGTCCTTGATGCCCAGAGCCAGCAGTTCTCGAGGGTAGCCGCCCCTTTCCGGCATGGTGGCCAATTGCTCGGCTGTGGCCAGCAAGCGGTCAAGCACGTATCGGGCGCTCTTTGGACTGTCGAACTCCGCGATGTAGTCGTGGATGGCTTCGAGGTCTTGCTCAGCACCTTGCGTGAGCAAGACACGACAAGCCTTGGACATCAGGCGGCAACTTTCTTGGCCTTCAACCGTGCGACAACTTCTGCAACCGGCTTCACTTTGCCGGCTGCCCATTCCTGCTGGCCCAATGCCAGCACCTTGAGCAAGGCCAAGGTCTCTTGCGTGGCTTCGTAGCTGGCCACGTCAACCAGCACGGCCTTGGCCTCGCCGTTCTGCGTGATCACCAAGGGTTCTCGCCGTTCCCCCAAGGAGGACAGGATCTCGGCCGCATGGGCTTTGAGGTAACTGATGGGTTTGACTTGAGTTGAGTAGCGCATGGGACGCTCCAGTAAGACCAAATTCGATCTGAATATAGTCCATTGTGAGGTCGGCACATCCCTGTTCGCACTATGCGTCAGCTGAAGAGATCGGGCGCAGCACCTCGACATCATCAACCGCCGCCTCATGCAGCCGCTCCACCAGCGCCGCTCGGTGCGTGAGCACGGCGCGTTGGTTGATGGTGCCCTTGTCCGTGACCTCGCCCGCGTCCAGGGACGGGGGCTGCTGCATGACGTGAAGCCGGGCCACGCGTGAGGCACTGCCGGTGGCGCCTTGTTGCAGGCGGTCCAGCAGCGCCTGGAAGAAGCCCTGCACGGCAGGGTGCCGCAGCACCTGCGGCGCGTCTGCGGTGGCCGGCAGCCCGGCCAGGCGCCGGCAGTCGTCCAGGCGCGGGAAGATGAGCGCACCCACCTCGTTACGGTTCAGGCCGGTGATCACGGCGTCCCACACGCAGGGGTCGCCCTCGCGGACGATGCGCGCGCGCAGCGGCCCCACACTCACGAAGGTGCCGGTGGCGAGCTTGAAGTCCTCGGCAATGCGGCCGTCAAAGCGCAGCCCGCGTTGCGGGTCGGCCTCGTCGATCCAGCGCACCGCGTCCCCCGTGCGGTAGAAGCCTTCCTCGTCGAAGGCCTCGGCGGTCTGCTCGGGGGCGCGCCAGTACCCCGGCATCACGTTCGGGCCCCGGAAGCGGATCTCGGTCTTGCCCGCCGCAGCGTCCCACACCAGCTTGGTCTCCACGCCCGGCACGGGCAGACCGATGTGGCCGGAGGCCGTGTCCGTGCCCACAGCGAAAGTGCAGGTAGGCGCGGCCTCGGTCATGCCCAGGCCGGTGATCATGAGCAGGCGCTCGCCGATGGCGGCCTCGGCGTGCCGGTCCAGTTGGTCCCACACGGCCTGCGCCAGCGCGGCGCCCGCGAACATCATGGCCTGGCAGCGGCGGAACAAGCTGTCGCGCAACACGGTGTCGCTGCGCATGGCCTGGACGATCATCTCCAGGCCCTTGGGCACGTTGAAGTAAACGGTGGGCGAGATCTCGCGCAGGTTGCGCAGCGTGGGGCCGATGGCCTCTGGCGTGGGCTTGCCGTCGTCGATGTAGAGCGTGCCGCCGTTGACCAGGGTGAGCCCCACGTTGTGGCTGCCGCCGAACACGTGGTTCCAGGGCAGCCAGTCCACCAGCACGGGCGGTTCGTCGGCCAGGAAGGCCAGGCTCTGGCGCAGCATCTGCTGGTTGGCGCACATCATGCGGTGGGTGGTGGTGACACCCTTGGGCATGCGCGTGGAGCCGGAGGTGAACAGGATCTTCACCACCGTGTCCGGGCCCACGCTGGTGTGGGCAGCCTCCAGGGCCGGGCCGGGCTCGGTCTGCAGCAGGGTGTGGAAAGCGTGCCGTCGGCCGCTGCCGGAACCGTCCACCGCCAGCCCTTCGGTCATCACCACCGGCATGTCGGCGGGCATCACCGCCTCGATGGCGCGCTGGTAGGCGGGGCCGGCGGCAAACACCACGCCGGGCGTGGTCAGGCCGACGATGTGGCGCAGCTTGCCGTGGTCCTGGGACACCAGCGAGTAGGCCGGAGAGGCCGGAATGTGGGGAATGCCGGCCCACATCGCACCCATCGCCAAGCTCAAGTGCTCCAGGTCATTACCAGAAAGGATGAGCAGGGGCCGCTGCGCGCTCGCCCCCAGATCGAGCAGCGCCTGGCCCAGCCGGCGGGCGCGGTCCTGCATCTGGGCGTAGGCGATGGTGAGCCACGGCTGCCCCGGCTGGGTGGCATCGCGCCGGGCGACGAACACGCGCTCAGGCGTCTGCTGCGCCCAGTGCGCCAAGGCATCGTTCAAGCGCCGCAGGTAAGGTTGCAGCGGCTCGGGCGATTGCAGCCGCACGCTGCCGTCGCGGGCGTGGGTGACGACGGTGGACGTGCAGCCGCCGACGTGGGTGTTGCGGTAACGGGCAGGTGCTGTACTCATGAAGTGACCCCCAGCGCCTGGGCCCGCTGCGGGAAGGCGCGGTGCAGCTTGGCATCGGCGGTGACGAAGCGCAGGTCGAGGAAATCCGCCAGGGCCACGTACTCGCAATCGTAGGCAGAGCAGCCGCTGGCCTTGGACAGGCGCAGCACCTCAGAAGTCTCCACCTCGAACTCGTTGTTCCCCAGGATCAGGGCAGCACGGTCGAACAGCAGGGTGGCGTCGGTCCACTCCATCCGGCCCGCGCGCACGTAGTTCGCCAGCACGTTGCGCACCTCGCTGCGCCACAGGCGGGGGGCCGCCCAGTCCTGATCCTGCAGGAGGAGTTGCTCGGCGGCCGCCGTGTGCTGGCCCGGAATCAGCAAGTAGGCGATGACGTTGGCGTCCACGACGATCACGCACGGCCCTCGCGCTTGAGGCGGCTGATGTCGGCGTGATCAAAGCCCCCTGTTTGCAGTCGGGCGCGGGCAGCGTGCAGTGCGGACAGGTGCTCTTGCGCTGAGGTGCGTCGTGGTTGCAACTGGGCCTCGATGCAGGCGATGACCTCGCTGTTGAGGCTGCGGTGATGGGCGCCTGCAACCACCTTCAGCCGCTCATACAGCGCGTCGGGAATGCCTTTGAGTGTCAGGGAAGTGGGCATGACCGCTCCGCGGATGGCAAGCCACCATTATGGTGGCCTTCTGGTGTGAAGCCGGGTTGTCGATTTGGTCCTTTCCTGGTCCACCAGCACAATCGCCCGACATCGTCTTGCAATCGTCTGGCCATCCATGAACACCGCCGACCTCATCGCCATCGACATCCACACCCATGCCGAGGTGTCGTGCTGGAACCCCTTTGACAACTACGGTGAGGAGTACGACCGCGCGGCGGACAAGTACTTCGGCTCCAACCGCCGGCCCACCATCGAAGAGACGGTGGCCTACTACCGCGAGCGCAAGATCGGCCTGGTGATGTTCACGGTGGACAGCGAGAGCCAGCTGGGCCGCCGGCGCATTCCCAACGAAGAGATCGCGGAGGCCGCGCGCAAGAACGCCGACATGATGATCGCCTTCGGCTCCGTCGACCCGCACAAGGGCAAGATGGGGGCGCGCGAGGCGCGGCGCCTGATCGAAGAGCAAGGCGTGCGCGGCTTCAAGTTCCACCCCACGGTGCAGGGCTTCCTGCCCTACGACCGCATGGCCTGGCCGCTGTACGAGGTGATTGCCGAATACAAGCTGCCGGCCATCTTCCACAGCGGGCACTCGGGCATCGGCTCGGGCATGCGCTGCGGCGGGGGCTTGCGCCTTCAGAACAGCAACCCCATGCTGCTGGAGGACGTGGCCATCGACTTCCCCGACATGCAGATCGTCATCGCCCACCCCAGCTGGCCCTGGCAGGACGAAGCGCTGAGCCTGGCGCTGCACAAGCCCAACATCTGGATCGACCTCTCGGGCTGGAGCCCGAAGTACTTCCCGGCGCAACTGGTGCAGTACGCCAACACCCTGCTCAAGGACCGCATGCTGTTTGGCAGCGACTTCCCGTTGATCACGCCCGAGCGCTGGATGAAGGACTTCGACGAAGCCGGCTTCAAGGACAAGGTCAAGCCCGGGATCCTCAAGGACAACGCGATGCGGCTGCTGGGCTTGAGCTGAACGGCACCGCGCCTGGGCGCAGGCCCAGGGGCACCGGGCGGCGTGAGGGCCTACGAGGCCTTCTGCAGGATGGCGTAGAGCTGGTCCTTCAGCAGCAGCTTTTCCTTCTTGTGCGTCTCGATCTCCTCGTGCGTGCCCGGCTCGATGTGGGACTCCATGTTCTTGATCTTCTGGTCCAGCGCGTTGTGCCGGTCGAACAGGGTCCTGAAGTGGTGGTCGGTGGTCTTGAGCTGGCTGATGAGTTCGCGGTATTCAGGAAACATGGGCGTCCTTTCCTCGGTTTGAAAGACAGCCCAGGCGGGATGGCGCCCAGGCAAGCGGCGATGCACCCCCGAGGGTAAGCCGCCGCGCCGGCGCGGCACGGGTCATTTCGAGGGGCGCTGATGAAGATCAAGCGCTTTCAATGAGCCAAGAGTCGATGCCTGCACGGGCAAGGGCTACGGCGGCGCATGAGCGCTCACTCAGCGCGGGACGGGGTACCGGGGACGGGGGCAGCCTGGGAGGCCTGGAAGGCGTTCGGCTTGGCGGCCACGGGTCAGTTCCATCTGCTGGCCGTAGGCACGAGGTGCCCAGTGCCCTGCCTACTCCCCCACCCTGCGCAGCACCGTCCTGATGACGGCGGCGGAGATGCGGAAGTCTGAGTTGTGCAGTCGCTCGAACACGGGCCGCGCGGCAGACACCAAGCCGCGAAGTCGTGCCATGCCGATCACCGCCGCCGTACCGGCCACTTGAAGGCCCCGTTCCAGCGCCACGGCCCGGCCCGCGCGCTCGTCCATCAGCAACAGGGCGGGCCCGCCCCTAGCCCCTCCGCTAGCCCCTCCGCTAGCCCCTCCGCTAGCCC
>JAJTDM010000154.1 GCA_021300575.1 Rubrivivax sp. | reverse complement strand
AAAGTGACAAGGACCAGCAGCCCAATACACTGGCTCGGTCTACAACCGATTGGCGCTCCGCGCGCCACCAAAGTCAGGTCGCTCCAGGCTCATACCTGAATTGGAAAAGACTTCTGGACAGATGTACAGGGGGCCCACTGCTTGTTTGGCGCCAAGAAACCCTGGGTCAGCGTACGTGACCCATGCTGAAACTCTGAACTGGCAAGTGGATGCCGCCCTACCGCGCCCCCAACCACCGTGCCAGCTCCCGAGTGTTGGTACCGGCGCTAGTTTGAGCCATCTGCCGGCCGAAGTCTGAGCCGGCAATACTGCCTGAAACGCCAATCTGGTCAGCAACTAACGCCACTTCCAACCGGCTCACGGAGGGGTCGGCAGATGGCTCAATCTGACGCTGGCGTCAACAGCCGGCCGAATCCACCCTCGGCCCAGGCGGTGGCGCTGGCGCGACTGAGCTTGAAGCCGGCCAACACCTTCACCTCGGCCAGTGCGTTACCGCGCTCGCCAGTGGCGCGCAGCAGCGCATGCGGATCGTCGTCGTCGGGCACGATGTCCAGCGCCACGGTGATGCGCCCGGCCTGGCAGGTGATAGCGATCTCCCGGTGCAGCGTGGCCTGCAGGTGCTGCTCATGCCGGCGTACCACCTCGCGGGCTGTCTTCACCAGGGTGTTGAAAGCGTTGGTGTCCAGCGGCTTGGGGTTCTTCTTGTCGCGGCCCATGGTCCAGGGGCCGATCAGCGCCGGCTCGGGCTCGCCGTCTTTCACCATGGCCACGGCCCAGCCTTCATCGTCTTCGTTCTTGATCACCCGGGCCGTCCAGCCGTTGGCGCGCCAGAGGCGGGGTTCGTGGATGGGCTCGGTGGGGTCCAGGATGGCATCGTTCATAGGACAAGTCTAGCCACCCCAGCCAACGCCACAATTCCCAAAAGTGGCGCCGTGGAGCCTGCACTCGGCTGGAGCCCCGCTTGAACCCGATGGCCAATCCCCGGCCGCTGCGACTTCGTGCAGGCTGTCACGCAGGAGCCGCGTGAGGTCGAGTTGCTTGCCACCGCGCACGGCCACTTGGCCAGCCTGGTGGCCCGCGACGACTGGCTGCCCGACGAACTGGCCCAGCCGCCCACGCAGTTCTACCGCCAATACCCGCTGCATGCCTACCCGCTGGAGCGTTTCCTGGTTGTCTGCTTCGTCTGGGGCCTGAGCCCGCAGACAAGCTGTGCACGACCACAGGGTGTGGGGCCTGATCGGCATGCTGCGCGGGCAGGAGGCATCGCAGCCCTACGGGCTTTACGCCACCGGCGCCCTGGTGCCGCAGGGCGCGCCCACCGAAGCATAGGAAATTCAAACGCCCTCCTTAAGCCCGGCAGGCTTTGGGTAAACGCGACAGCACCACCTGATCCGAGGTCTCGCCCATCCATCCACGGCCAGACAAGGTGCCTCAAGACCATGCCCGACACGTCGCGCACAGCTTCGCACGATCGCACGTCCGGGTTCGCACGGAGTCTGGACCGCATGCCGGCGTGGTGACACTTGCGGCGCGCAGCGCTTGGCCGATCGCGTCTATGGGGGTCAAGACTGCGACCAAGGCGGCTCCTAGCGAATCCAGGTCGCCTGAAACCGGGAGCTGCCCAAGCACAGACGCTTGCCGTCGAACGACAGGCGAACCACATCGCTGGGCGGGCGTACGCGCAGAAAACTGTTCATGTACTCGAACTGCACGCACACCAAGCCCTTCCACAGCCCCTTGGCTGCTCGCCGTGTAACGGCGCCCTCCACTGAAAAGGTTGCCTCCTCACCATGCAGTCCGATTTCCAGCGTCTTGGCCAGGTACCGTTTGCCCATCCGCTCGGGGCGGAGCCGCTTGATGGCCGACAGAAAGTCGTCTCTGGACAACTCAATCCACTGCTCCTGGGCAAGGTCGGTCATGGGGGCTTCTCCTGCTGTCTTGTCTCGATCTAAGGCAATCTAGGAGGCCACTAGCTCACCAGATGATCTGTACGTACGCACAGCATTGCTGCCCAGCGCCAGGCCGATGGCCTGACGGCAACAAATTAAGTCCGTTGGGGGGATTCCGCATCGTGGGATAAGTAGCGCTCTTGGACCTCCGCCGCGCTTGCTGACTCCTATTTAGGATCAATCCAGTGCTTCCTGCTGGAGTAGATCTGCCGCGGAGCCCAGGTCAGTTTGGGAGCCTTGTCTGCTGTGCGGTGTTCCGGGATCTCGGATTCAACCCATCGGTCTTCCTGGTCCTCGTACAGGCCGAACCCGTTGAGCCGCAGGGCCCGGCGGGCCGCGGCGGGCGACTCACAGTCGATGTAGTCGAACACTCCGAAGCCGTCGTTCACGAACCAGATCCGGGTGCCGCCTGAATTCACGTCGGGGCGCACCACCGCCCAGTTCTGCTGCAGGAACTCCACCACCTTGAACCAGAGCTCGCCGGTCAGCAGGTCTTTCGGAGGCTTGGGTGGCTTCACCTGCTTGCGCGCAGCGGGCTTGGTTGCCTCACGCAGTCCGGCCCGGTGGGCCACCTCGGGGCTGGACCCGTAGCCGAAGACCTTGCCTGCCAGATCCAGCAGATAGAAGAACTGATGGTCGTCGTCCGCTGCGGTACGCCCGCTGAGGTCGTCCACCCAGGCCTTGGGCAAGGCGCTGGCGCCGTGCAACGCGCCAACCGCCGCCCCGACGATGGCAGCCACCGTGTCGTTGTCGCGCGTGTGATTCACCGCCTGGAGGATGGCCTCACGCGGGTTGTTTCCGTAGCGCTCCAGGATGTAGACCACCGTGGGCACCGTCTCCAGCAGGTAGGCACCGGAGTGCCAGATGTCGCCAGCCTCCACCACAGGCAGTTCCCGCTCGATTGCGGGCGCAACGTGCTCACGCAACATCTGCGAGATGGTGCCGTCGAAGCCCGGGGGGTGGCCGTTGCGGGCCTGGTAGGTGTGGCCCGTGCCCAAGGCATCGCAAACCTCCAGCCAGTGCTGCAGCCACCAGCCCGAGGGCACTGATCCGGTGGTGCCGATGGCCCGCCACAGGGCGTCCACCATCGCCACGCAGCTCACGTTGGAGAGTTCGTCGTCGTGGGTGAGGTGCGCGGCCAGCAGCGTCTCGGCCCACAAGTCGCAGTTCGGGTCACGCAGTCGGGGGATCAGCACCGGGGCGATGCGCATGAGCGCGCCATTGCCCGCTGACAGAGAGCCAGACTGGTCCCAGGGCACCCCTTGCTTGAACCGCTCCACCCACTGCCCCGTGGCCTGGCCCATGCCGAAGATCTGGCCGTGGGCCAGGCGGTTGCCCAGCAGTTGCGGATCCAGATGCTTGCACTCCAGCAGATGCACCAGGGTGCGCGCGGCCAACTGCGTGTCGTCCGACGGCATCGAAGTACGGTGAACGATGCCTCATCACGGGGTCTCCTGGGCTCCATAGGGCCCGGCAGTCTGACGGGCCCATGGCTCACCAGGTGATCTGGACGGATGTACAGGGGTGGCTGCGAACGATGCAGGTTCAGCCGGCCCGCACTTCGCCACCAGCCTGCGGCACAAGCGCCTCCAGCACCTCCCGAAGCACCTCCACCGCTCGGGTCAGGCCAGGCTCCTCCACCGGAAAGTGGCCACAACCCTGAAGCGGCACATGACAGGTGGGAGCGGCGATGTGCCGCAGGAAGTCCAAGCTCATCTCGGGTGGCGTCCAGCGGTCCTGCGTGGGGTGGATCAGCGTGACGGGGATCTCGCGGAACTCCTGCGGCGGCACCTCGGGCCTTGAGAAGAGGTAGCTCGCCAGGAACCCCAGCGGCACCCGGCTTCCGCCGCCCCGGGCGTCCTGCGCGCACAGTCGGGACAGGGTGGGATCACGGGCGATGGCGTTCATGGGCGCCACCCAGCGCATCGGCACCCGCAGCCGGGCCGGCCCTCGGCCCCTTGCCAGCCCCGCCATGATCGGGCGCAGCAGACGCACGCTGGCCGCCCCGCCCCAGCGGGACAGGGCGGGCCAGCACATGGGGTTGGACGGGTCCAGCAGACAGGTCACCACCAGATGCGACACGGCACTGGGTACGCGCGCGCACGCCGAGTAGCCCAGCAGCCCGCCCATGCTGCCGCCCAGCACCACCAGGGGCCGCGGGTCAGCTTCAGACTGGGCGCGCAGCAGGTCGGTGACGCAGTCCACCCAGTCCGGGTAGTTGAGGCCGGCGGGGTCCGGCACCTCGGTCAGGCCGTAGCCCGGTAGGTCAGGGGCGAAGGCCTCATAGCCGGCGGCATCGGCCAGGGCCGCCAGGGGCCACAGCGCACCGGAGTGGCCCCCTGCCCCATGCAGCACCAGCAGCCGGGCCCGCGCCTGGGGCCGCGGCAGGCTGAGGATGTGCACGCGCATGTCACGCCAGCGCCACCAGGTGGACTGGGGCTCTCCCACGGCCAGGGCGCGCTCACGCCAATGGGGCGGCATGAAGGCCAGGTATTCGGAGGTGTCGACGGGTCTGGGCACGATGGGCGGCTCAGGGGGTCTGGCCGGTCTGATGTGGTGAGTCGGCAGAGCAGACGCCAGAGGAGCGGCTCTGCTACCAGGACAGCACAGTTACTTGAAGGCCCACACCAGGGCCAGCACGATCAGGATGATCCACAGCAGCCCGCGCCACGGGTTGGCCCGCACGGGCTTGTCTTCAGGGGCGGCAGCTCCCTCCGGTTGGCCGTCCACCAGCGTCTCGCGGTAGGACAGGCCAGTGCCCGGCACGCCCACCGTGCCGGTGACCTTGTCGCCCCGCACATTGACCGAGGCCCCTGGGCCGCCCACCGTCCAGGAGGTTCCGGACTTGCTGAGGTTCAGGGTCAGACCCTTGAAGAGGCGGATGCGCTTTTGGAAACGGAAACCCATGGCCGTACTTTCCTTCACTTCGCTTAACGCTCAGTGGGCCTGCGGCCCAGTGTGTAGGCATGACGTTGAATCACCAAGCGCGAGGTGGAGCGCCAACTGGCTGATAAGCGGTTCAAGTTGGTTACACCGCTATGCAATCGCGCTGCGCCCCAGGGCGCGAAGTTGCGGCAGAACGTACCAGATCCAGTGCGTGACCTTGTGGCCCGCCCGCAGTTCGGTCAATCCTTGTTCGTAGCCCACGCCAGGAACGCCCGCCTGGGCGTCCACAAAGCGATCGAGGGAGACCCGCCGAGAACCCGTCTTCTCTTCGTCCACGGTCACCTCCGCTCCAGCCAACTGCCAGAACCCCCGCCTCTACTTGTGCCTGTACAGCGCGTAGTGAATGATCCCGATGAAAAAGCCTGCCGCGATGGCCAGCAGGTGCCCCCACCAGGGCAGTCCTTTGCCCAGCCGGAGTTGGGGGTCCAGTTGTCTTCTTGTGCGGCGGCGCATGCGGCTCTCCTGATCATTCGAACTCGGGGCCTGGCCGCTAGACGCAGCCGACAAACCCCGGTTCGTTTTGACATGATCGCGGCTCAGTGGCTCATGGGGTGACCTGATGTTTTGTACAGATCACCCTGCACTCATCACCAGAACAGTGAAGGGTCTGGCACTGGGGAGGGTGAGATTCCGCCAAATCAGGGGCTGCGGCAAACGGCCTCACTCATCGTCCTCATCCTCCGTCCGGATGTCAGCGTGCTTCTCGTCGAGCCAGTTGTCCACGCGCTGGCGGACAAGGTCCTCGAACTCGGCGTAGAAACTGGAACTGGCGTCAACGATGAAGCCTTGCACTCTGTCCCTAGCCCGGATATTTCACGAGTGGAGCCCTGGAGGGTTCGCAGGCGCGATTTGGCTGGCCTTTGTGGGGCGCGTGCCCGTCAATTTGGCAATTGATGCGCTGCATGGGGGTG
>JAJTDM010000153.1 GCA_021300575.1 Rubrivivax sp. | reverse complement strand
ACAGCCCCGCACGCCATCACCGTGGCGGCGGTTCAGTCCAACGAGGTTTATCCGACGCCAGCGGTATCGGCACGCTTGGCCAGCAGCGGTGCGGCGTCGGATAAACGCTTGCCGGTAGTGTGAGCACGAGGCGGCGTGAGGAAGCTGACTTCCGACGCAATGACGCTGCCGACGCAAGTCGGTTTTCGGAACCCCCAGCAGGAACCCGGTCCCGGCCATTAAGAGTCTGCAGCCCCCGGCCGCTAACGGGTGTTCCAGCGTGTGGGCAGCTCCGTGCGCCCCGCGCAGGAGGTGGGCAGGAATTTCAGCCGCCCCTCTCTCTGTCCCCACGGAGCTCCGCCCCCAGCAGCGGCGCGGTGAGTTGCTCGATCGCTCCGATCTGAACCCTATGCACGCGTTGGCGCCCGTCGAGCCAACGCAGCAGCGGCCCGCCCGGCAGCACGTCTGGGTGCAGCTGGATGCGCTGGTAGGCCGCCGTCAGGCCGCGCAGGTGATCCAGCAAGGCCTGCGGTTGCGCCAGTTCACCAACACGGCGCTGCAGCGCCAGCGGCTGAACCTGCACGCCTGCCGAGGCCGCCATGCGTTGGGCCGCCGCCAACTCGCGCGCCAGGTTGCTGGTCACGGTGCCGGTACGGCGCACTCCCAGCGCGCGCAGCTGCAGATGGGTCTGTGTCTGCCTGCTGGCCACCATCGCCAGCGACAGCCGCGCCAGCAGGTCTGTCCACAGGGCACAGACCTGCTGCGGCTCGGCCTCGTCAGGCGAAGCCGCGAGGTGGATCACCGCAGATCGAAGCGGTCGAGGTTCATCACCTTGGTCCAGGCGGCGACGAAGTCGCGCACAAACTTCGCGCTGCCGCCGCTTTGCGCATAGACCTCGGTCAGCGCGCGCAGCTGCGAGTTGGAGCCGAAGACCAGGTCAACGCGGGTGGCCGTCCACTTCAGCGCACCGGTCTTGCGGTCGCGTCCTTCGAAGGTGTTGTCGCCGGTGGGTTTCCAAACCGTGCCAATGTCGACCAGGTTGACGAAGAAGTCGTTGCTGAGCTGGCCTGGGCGCTTTGTGAACACGCCTTCCTTGGCACCGGCCGCATTGGTGCCGAGCACGCGCAGGCCACCGACCAGAACCGTCATCTCCGGCGCGCTGAGCGTCAGGAGCTGAGCCCTGTCGACCAGCATGGACTCTGGCGAGACGCTGTAGGCCGCCTTGCGGTAGTTTCGGAAGCCATCAGCCTGCAGCTCCAGTGCCGCGAAGGACGCCGCATCGGTCTGCGCTTCGCTGGCGTCGGTGCGGCCCGGAGTGAAGGGCACCTGCACCGCGTGGCCCGCTGCCTTGGCGCCAGCCTCAACGCCGGCGTTGCCGGCCAGCACGATCAGGTCGGCCAGCGAGATGCGCCTGCCGCTGCTCTGTGCGCTGTTGAAGCTGTTCCGGATGCCTTCCAGCACCGCCAGCACCTTGGCCAGCTGGGCTGGCTGGTTGACCTCCCAGTCCTTCTGCGGCGCCAGGCGGATGCGAGCACCATTGGCGCCGCCGCGCTTGTCGCTGCCGCGGAAGGTCGAGGCCGAGGCCCAGGCGGTGGACACCAACTCGCTGACCGACAGCCCGGAGGCAAGCACGCGGGCCTTGAGATCGGCGGCATCGGCTGCGTCGATCAACGGGTGGTCGACACTGGGCACCGGGTCTTGCCAGATCAGGTCCTCGGCCGGCACTTCAGGTCCGAGGTACAGACTCTTCGGTCCCATGTCGCGGTGGGTCAGCTTGAACCAGGCGCGGCCATAGGCGTCGGCGAACTCGTCCGGATGGGCCAGGAAGTGGCGTGCGATCTTCTCGTAGGCCGGATCGAACTTGAGCGACAAGTCGGCCGTGGTCATGTGCGGAGGGTGCTTCTTGCTGGGGTCGTGCGCGTCGACGATCATGTTCTCGGGCGCCACGTTCTTGGCCCGCCATTGGGTCGCGCCGGCGGCGGTGATCATCTGCTCATAGTCGTACTTGAACAGCACCTTCAGGTAGCCCATGTCCCAGGTAGTCGGGTTGGGCTTCCAAGCCCCTTCCATACCGCTGGTCGTGGTGTCACTGCCCTTGCCGGTGCCGTGCTTGTTGATCCAGCCAAAGCCCATCTCCTCCATCGGCGCGCCTTCCGGCTCGGGGCCAACCAGGCTCTCGGGGCCGGCGCCATGCATCTTGCCGAAGGTGTGGCCGCCGGCCACCAGGGCCACGGTCTCGTAGTCGTTCATGGCCATGCGTGCGAAGGTCTCGCGCACGTCCTTTCCCGAAGCCACGGGGTCGGGCTTGCCGTCCGGGCCCTGTGGGTTCACGTAGATCAGGCCCATCTGCACCGCGGCCAGTGGACTCTCCAGCTGGCGCTCGCCGCTGTAGCGGCTGTTGGGCTTGTCGCTGGTGGCCAGCCACTGCTTCTCGGCGCCCCAGTAGATGTCCTCTTCCGGCGCCCAGATGTCCACGCGGCCGCCCCCGAAGCCGAAGGTCTTGAAGCCCATGGTCTCCATGGCCACATTACCGGCCAGGATAAAGAGGTCGGCCCAGGAGATGGCATTGCCGTACTTCTGCTTGATCGGCCAGAGCAGGCGACGTGCCTTGTCGAGGTTGCCGTTGTCGGGCCAGCTGTTCAGCGGCGCGAAGCGCTGGTTGCCGGTGCTGGCGCCACCGCGGCCGTCGGCCGTGCGGTAGGTGCCGGCCGCATGCCAAGCCATGCGGATCATCAGGCCACCGTAGTGCCCGTAATCGGCCGGCCACCAGTCCTGGCTCTGCGTCATCAGCGCGGCCAAGTCCTGCTTCAGCGCTGCATAGTCCAGCCCCTTGAAGGCCTCGGCATAGTCGAAGTCCGGGTCCATCGGGTTGGACACGGGCTGGTGCTGGTGCAGGATGGCCAGATTCAGCTGCTCCGGCCACCAGTCGGCGTTGGACCGGGCGCCCTGGGTCGCGCGGGCGCCGGCTGAGTGGAAGGGGCACTTGGCTACATTGCTCATAGGTATCTCCTCGGCTGGATCAAAGTGGAGTCCATAGTGTTCGACTAACGGCCGTATATTGCTAGTTGTGAATACCTATTAAATGCATCACCCGCATGTATCGCCAGCCGGTCCGGACGGCTGCACGCCATGTTCATGGTGCGGTACACCGAACTCTGATGGGCGGTCGATCCGATAGCCGAGCGGGTGCGCGCGCTCGGCTCCCCGGCCGCAGGCAACTACGGTCGCTTCGGCAAGCTCAGCTCGCTTAAGGATGCGCTCACAACGCCGCCCAAGGCGCACGAGGTAGTGCACATGCTGTTAGAGGGGCACGGGGCAGTGGCCCGCACCGCTCGCGGCGTGTTTCCGCTGGCCGACGAACCGACGGCCGATCTGCTGACGCAGCGTCTGACCCTGCACGAGCAGACGGCGCGGATGCTGCGCTCGCTGCTCGAAGAATGACGCCTTCGGCCCCCCGCGCTGGCGCGGGGTGCAGGCCGGGCCACTGCGGATGATCGGCGCTGTGTTGACGGTGTACCACTTCCCCACGGGGGTGGTGGGGAGGTTGCGGGCGAGGGTGAAGGCGGGGAAGGCGGTGAAGACGGATCAGGCGCTCGGCTGAGGTGGCGCCAGCGCCAGTGGGGTGTCAGGCCGCGGTGGTGCCCCATCACAGTCCCCCTTCA
>JAJTDM010000152.1 GCA_021300575.1 Rubrivivax sp. | reverse complement strand
TGTTGGCGGTTGTGAGCCAGCGCACAAATCTGGCTGCGAGGCCGCGTTTTGATTGGTGGGCCGGATGAGGCTTGACCGGCGCCGTTGGCGCAATGACCGGCTGCAGTGGCGGTGCAATGCCATCGATCAGAACGGCACGTCGGCGTCATCGATGGCGGTGTCGCCTGCGGCGGTGATCGCCGTGCTGCGTTCATCACGCAATACCTGCTGGATCTGCAAGCCGTAGCGAGCCCAGACGTGCTCGCGCAATTCGTCCAGCATCTCGAAGACTGCGGCGGCCTGCTCGGGCGACCAGTGGATGGGCAAGGTGATCGGCTTGGCTGCTGCGCGATGCTGTGTGAAGGCGATGTCCGCCGGCATGGCACGCCTGGGCTTCATGCTTTGCCTGCCTTGGGTCGCACCGCGCGGCGTTGCGCAGCCTTGAGTTCGGCACGCGCCTTGGCCTCCTTGAGCCGGTAGGACTCGCCCTCGATGGCCACCACCTCGCAGCGGTGCACCAGGCGGTCGATCAGCGAGACCGTGCAGGCCGCATTGGGGAACACCTCGCCCCATTCCTTGAAGGCCCGGTTGGTGGTGATCACGGTGCTCTTGTTCTCGTAGCGCCGGCTGATCAGCTCGAAGAGAAGATCGGCGTGCCGGTTCGAATACGACAGGTAGCCCACCTCGTCGATGAGCAGCAGGTCGGGCGCGGCGTAGTGGCGGATGCGCCGGCGCAGCAGCGAGTCGCTGTCCAGCGCGGCCAGGTCGCCCAGCAACTGCCCGGCGGTGGTGAACAGCACCGTCTTGCCCTCGATCAGCGCCTGGTGGGCGAGGTTGCTGGCCAGCATCGATTTGCCCACCCCGTTGGGGCCGACCAGCACCACGTTGGTGGCCTCGGTCATGAACGACAGCGTCATCAATTCCTGCACGGCCGCGCGGTCACAACTCTTGGGCCAGTCCCAGTCGAAGTCAGCCAGCGGCTTGAAGCGCCCGATGTGGGCTGCGCGCAGCCGCCGCTCCAGGCTGCGCCGGGCGCGCTCGGCCTCCTCCCAGGCCAGCAGCTCGCCGGTCCAGGCGATGCGTGCGGGGTCGCCCTGCACGGCGTCCCAGTGCGCCAGCAGGCCCATCAGGCGCAGCGCCTGGGCACGCTCCTTGAACTGGGGTAGATCCACAGGCGCCAACACGGCAGGCGGTCTTGCAGCGGCGGTCATGGGTTGTCCTTGGGGTCGGTGGGCTCGTCGGTGGGTTCGCTGGTGGGGCCTCTGGTGGAATCGCTCGTGGGATCGCTCGTAGGATGGGCCACAGGGCCCAGCGCGTCATAGGCATCCAGGGCGTGGGCCTGCACCGTCACATCCAGCGAGCGCGCTCGATCGGACAGGGGGGTGTCCACCGGCGGCGGCGTCTGGTCTGCATGGCGGGCACGCTCCAGCGCCAGGCGCACGGCATTGGGATGCGGCACATCGCGCGCCAGCGCCTCGACGACTGCAGCCTGCATCGGCCGGGCGCCGTAGCGGTCCAGCAGCTTGGACAGCGCAGCCGTGACCGAGCCCAGGTTGTGGCCCCGCGCGGCGGCACGCTGCAGCAACTCAGTGACCGCTGGCACGGCCTGCGTCAGACGGTCGGTGGCGCGGTGAGCCCGCGCGCCGCGCTTGTGATCGACCAGGGCCTGCACATGCACCTCTTGCTCGACCTGCGCCCGGCGGTCCCAACTGCGCCGGTGGGTGGCCAGTACGGTGGCCCCGTCGAGCACGCGCAAGCGGTCGGGGTCGGCCAGCACGGTGAGCGTGCGCCGAACATGGGTATGGGGGATGCTGTAATCGTTGAGATCGAAGCGCACGTAGGGCGTCTTGCCGGCGTGGACCTCCAGGCGTTCGGCCACCGGGTAGTCGTGCTCGGGCAGCTTCATCAGGCTGGGCCGCTCGGCTTGGGCCGCCTGGCGCACGCTCAGCCGGTCGTCGTCGGGCCAGCGCCGATCACAGGCTGGCCCCTCGCACCAGGCCAGCGCCTGCGCGTTCAGGTCGTCCACGTCGGTGAACGTGCGGGCGGCGAAGAAGTTGTCGCGGATGTAGCGGATCGAGCGTTCCACCCGGCCCTTCTCGTTGCCCCGGGCGACCGCCACCGGGCGCGGCTCGTAGCGGTGTGCGGCGGCAAACGCCAGCAAGTCAGGGTGCAAGCGGATGGCATCGCCGACGCGCTCGAGCACGGCGCTCTTCAAGTTGTCGTACAGCAGGACCCGGGCCACACCACCGAAGGCCGCGAAGGCCAGCACATGGCCACGCAAGAAGCTGTCCATGCGCGCGTTCAGGCTGAAGCGCAGGAAGATGCGCCGCGAGTAGCTCAGCACCATCACGAAGGCCATCAAGGGCCGCTTGGCGCGGCCGACCACGATGTGGCCGAAGTGACCCCAGTCCACCTGCGCCTGCTCGCCCGGCAGTGTGCGCAGGCGCAGGTAGGCCTCGGCCGCGGGGCGCGGGCGGTGGCAGGCCACGAGGTGGCGGAAGTGGTCGGGCCCGCCGGTGTAGCCGCGTTCGCGCACCATGGCGTGCAAGCGGCTGGCGGTCAGCGTGGGGAACTTGGCCAGGGTCTCGCGGATGAAGGGCAGATAGGCGTCGATCTGGCTGGGGCGCAGCGCAGCATCGGGGCGCATCACGCAGGCCTGGGCGATCACGCGCTGCACCGTGTCGCGGTGCAGGTGCAACTGGTTGGCGATGGTGCCGATGCGCCAGCGTTCGGCCTGGTACAGGCGCAGGATCTGCGCGCGCAGTTCAGGGGCTATGGCCATGGCTGGGCTCCACCCGTGCGCGGGCACGGCGCCTGGCCTGTGGAGACCGGCTGTGGCGCAGGAAGTCCAGCCGCACGCATGCCGCGCAGGGCCTGTGGCACCAGTGGCAGCGCCATGCCGATGAGCTCGGGGGCAAGGTGGCAGCGGGCGTGGACGCGCTGGCGGTGGTGATGGTCTTGCATGACTGGGAGGTTGACGCCAGAGCAGGCGTTGCAGCCGCGGACATCGGTGAGGGGACGGTCAGTACAGCATCCGAGGCCGGCAATGGGGAACCCTGATGCGTCACCGATTGCGGTGTCGCCATCTCCGCGCGGGCCGCCGACACGGCCAGCAAAGCTTGGCGTTGGCGCCAGCGCCGAGTTCGCGCGGCGTGCACGAAGCGCCCGGGCCGGCTGCGCTGATAGCGCCGGCCCGCCTCACGCTGCGACTGCAAGCGAGCCACCGCAGCACAACCTGCGGCGCAATAGATTTGACCCCGGTCGCAGTGGCTGCACACCAGCGCCGGCGCACGGCAGCGCGCGCACAAGAAGCGTCGCGCAGGCTCGTCGTCCATGAGCACCCCAGCAAGTTGCCGAGGGGTGCTGCTGGACGGGATCGTCCACGGGTGCAACACTGGCGTCGCACCCGCTGTCGCATGACACGGTGAAGGGCACGGCGAACGGATCGAACTTCCAGGTAAGGGCCGCCGCCGTGCCCGCCTACCTCGGTGTGGGCCGATTACAGCGCCACGACCGGATGCGCCGCCGCTGGCCGCCAGTGCGACGTGCGCAACGGGCTTGCCGGTAACCCCGCCGTGCCAACTCACGGCCAGCGTGAACACCGCTGCGCCGCATCCGCCCCTCAGTCGACTTGCGCTTGGGCATCTGCGTGCCTGGCCGCCCTG
>JAJTDM010000151.1 GCA_021300575.1 Rubrivivax sp. | reverse complement strand
ACTGAAACTGGATCTGGTGGCTGGACATCAGGACTCTCCTTCGTCAGGAGAGCTCAGGTTACGGTCTCAGTGGCTCACTGGACGAGCCTGCTGAAGCAGGTTTCTAATCAAGTCGCCCCTTGGGGTGGTCAGGCCTCCATGGGGGCGCTCAAGGCGGCGGGCCTGCGTGGGGTGACTGCTCCAACTCTGGTGATCGCGGGTGATCAGGACGACATCAGCGGTTACGCCGACGGCGTGCGCTCGACGTGGCAGGCCCTGGTGTCGGCTCCGCGTTGGCTGCTGGTCTACGAAAACGCAAGACACAACATCGCGCTGCGAAGTGCCCCACCGGCTTTGCAGGGCAGCTTCGGCGCCTGGAGCAGCGTCGAGGAGCCGGTGTGGCGTCGAGATCGCATACTTGACATCAACCGTCACTTCGTGACGGCCTTCCTCGACCATGTGCTGCGGGGGCAGGCCGGGCCAGCCGTCTTTCTCAACCCTGCAGTGTCCCGCGCCAATGATGGCGTGTGGCCTCAGCCCTTCGGTGCACCGGCCACAGGTCAGTACGCCCCCGCGCCAGCAGGTGAGGTGACGCACTGGGCAGGTTTTCAAAGGCGCTGGGCCCTCGGCCTGCGCCTGGAGCGTCTGCCGGCTGCGGTGAAGTGACTCCTTCGCTTCAAGCCGTTGCCCGGCGCTCCCACTCCCACGCATGCGCCACGATGGTGGACAGTTCCGGATAGGCCGGCGTCCAGCCGAGATGCTGGCGCGCTCGGCGGCTGTCGGCCACCAGCACGACTGGATCGCCCGTGCGGCGAGGGCCGTCCACCACGTGGATCTCGCGCCCCGTCACCGCCCGCGCGGTATCGATCACTTGCTGCACCGAGAAGCCAGTGCCGTTGCCCAGATTGAAGGCCTCGCTGCCGCCACCGTCCATCAGGTGCTGCAGCGCCAGCCAGTGGGCCTGGCACAGGTCTTCTATGTGGATGTAATCGCGGATGCAGGTGCCGTCAGGCGTGTCGTAGTCCCGGCCGAACACGCCGATGTGCGGGCGCCGTCCGCTGGCGGCCTGCAGCACCAGCGGGATCAGGTGCGTCTCGGGGTCATGCCGCTCACCCAGGCGGCCCGCGGGGTCTGCGCCCGCGGCGTTGAAGTAGCGCAGGCTCACTGACTTCAAGCCCAAGGCGGAGTCCAGGTCGGCCAGTGCCTGCTCCACCATCAGCTTGGTGCGGCCGTAGGGGTTGATGGGCCGCTGCGGGTGCGCCTCGTCGATGGGCGTGTACTGCGGCTCGCCAAAGGTGGCGGCCGTCGACGAAAAGATGAAGCGCTTCACCCCAACGGCCTGCATCACCTCCAGCAGGTTCAGCGTGTTGGAGACGTTGTTGCGGTAGTACTTGGCCGGCTGCGCCACCGATTCGCCCACCTGGATGAAAGATGCGAAGTGCATCACCGCGTCGAACTTGCCGTGTGCCAACAGCCCCGTGAGCAATGCGGTGTCGGCCAGGTCGCCGTGCACAAAGCGCCCGCACAGCACAGCGTCTCGGTGACCGCTGGAGAGGTTGTCCAGCGTGGTGACTTCGCAGCCGCGCTGGCCCAGCATCTGCACCATGTGGCTGCCGATGTAACCGGCGCCGCCGACGACGAGGATGTTCATATCTTGCATCGTGCCATAACGATTCGCAGAGTCGCGAACCATGGTGACAGTCGGTTGGGATGAGTACTTTGGTGACCGCGTCATGCAAGGTGCGCTCCTTGCCCAGTGCATGGTCGCGGAGCACCATGTCACCAACCACCTGGGCCGAGGGAGACGAATGGGACCGCTCAGCGCATCCAGCGCGACGCCGCCTCCAGCAGCCCCTGACGCACCCGTTGTTGGCGAGCCGGGTCGGTGTCGCCGCACGCCAGCCGGCACATCCAGTCCGTGGGCGACTCGAAGTCGCAGTGGGAGGCGCCCGCGATCAGCTCGTCGCGCCACAGCGCCGGCAGCGCGGTGGCCCAGGGGGCGGCCACGGCCTCGGCGTTGCAGCGCGAGGGCGGTGCGCGCAACAGCAGGGCCTCAGTGCGCAGCCGTGTGGCCGCCGCCAGGCCCAGGCGCTCGGCCTCATCAGGCAGCGTGCGGTCGAACGGGTCCAGTCCGACGTAGCCGACCACCCCTGCCGTGTGGGCCGCCAGCAGGCTGGACAGCCCACCGGCAGAAAAGCCCACGAGCATGACCCGCTCCACCGGAGCCCCGAAGGTGCCGCCCGCACGCAGCGCGCCCACCAGCGCGGCCAGGGCGCGGGCATTGCAGCGAAAGTCGAAGGTGCAGGGCAGGTCCGGCGTCAGCGTCAGCACGCCGGCATCAGCCAGTGCCTGCGCATGGCCTGCCAGGGTGCGCCGACTGCGGGTGAAGCCGTGGGAGAGGATGGCGGCCCCGCGCAGCGGACCGGCAGCGGGGTAGACGTCGAGCGTGACGCGGTGGCCGTCGAGGGCGTGCACCTGCGTCTGCACGGGAGGCTGAACCTGCGGCTGAGTCGGTGACGGCGCTGCGGGCGAGGCTGCGGCGGCTATCGTGGCCATGGTGGCCATGGTGACCATGGCCACAGCCACACCCACCAGCGCGAGGCCGATCTGGCTTGCTTGGCGGGTCAAGATCTTCATTCACGCATTGTCAGCGGCCGTGTGCTGGCGGACAGCCCGCGCCCGACGAACAACCGGCAACCGGCTGGTCAGGTCTCGCTCTGCACCATCTCGACCAATTGGCTGAGCGCGGCTGACCATCCGGCCTCGAAGCCCATGGCCTCGTGGGCATCGCGCCCGGCCGCGTCCACATGGTGCAGCTGCGCCTGGTAGCGCGTGCCGCCGTCGGGAAGTCGGTCGAAGCGCAGTTCGCACACGAATCCGAAGCCCGGCTGGGCCACGGCCTGGGGCACAAAGCCGGGCCCCAGCAGATTGGTCCACACCAGCCTGTGCGGGGCCTCGACCGCCAGAAAGCAGCCCACCCCTTCCGGAAGGGGTTGCCCTTGCGGGGCCTGCATCTTGGTGCAGAAGGCGCCGCCGGGCCGAGGATCGATCCTGCAGGCCACCACACGCCAGGGCCTGGGGCAGAACCAGGGCATCAGGCGCTCGGGTACGGTCCAGCCCTCAAAGCACTGCTCTGGGCTGATAGGCACCTCCCGCAGCAAACGCAAGGTCAAGTCAGGGTGTGGGTTCATGGGCCACAGTCTAAGGACTGTGAGGCCCGGCGACGGCCGCGCAGGTGGCCGTCGCCGGTGCCCCAACCAGCTCCGACAATGCCTCCAGGCCGATCGGCGGCTTCGTCAGCTACGGCGGTGCATTCAGGCGCCGGGCAAGGCCTGCTGCCATGCGCTCGATCTGCTTGCGCTCACCCGCCAGCCGAGCCTGTTGGTTGCTGTTTCATCGATCAGCGCGCCGTTGATACTGCTGAGTGCCGTGCTCATGCTCTGGGTGAGGGGCCAGTTGCAGGTGACTCTGCAGGCCGTTCGCCTGCAAGAACAGGAACCGGCAGTAAAAAGCTTCTGATTTCGAGCGCTGACTGGCTGGATCGTACTGTTCCTGATCTTGCCGTGCTCGATGCGCCAGCGCAGTCACCCTCTGCGACCGCCGGTACCATCATCCGATGAATCAACTTGCCCTCACCCTGCAGGATGTGCAGGCTGCTGCGGCCCGCCTGGCGGGTCATGTGTTGGCCACCCCGTGCCTGGAAAGCCGCAC
>JAJTDM010000093.1 GCA_021300575.1 Rubrivivax sp. | reverse complement strand
TGCGCAGCACGCTCAGACCCTGCCAGATCGGGATGTGTCCATTGACTTCCATATGGACACATGTTCACCCCTCACCATCACACCATCAAGAGGGTGGTGAGACCACGCTTACCCGCAGTGCAACGGTCGCTGCCTTGGGGGCGACGCAGACGCTGGCGTGGGCATCGAGCTACTACCTGCCTGCAATCCTCGCTGCGCCCATGGCTGCAGACCTGGGGGTGTCCACATCCACGGTCTTTGCCGCCT
This sequence comes from Rubrivivax sp., assembly GCA_021300575.1. Classification (GTDB taxonomy): domain Bacteria; phylum Pseudomonadota; class Gammaproteobacteria; order Burkholderiales; family Burkholderiaceae_C; genus Rubrivivax. The sequence goes on along the minus strand of JAJTDM010000093.1, from coordinate 12,322 downwards.
TCAGTCTCGCCCTTGCTGTTTCCGCGCTCGTGGGCACAAGGGCTGGGTCAGCCATCGACCGGATAGGTGGGCGACCGGTGCTGATGGCAACGAGCCTGGTCTTCGTCCTGGGGCTCGCGGGCCTGGGGGCAAGCCAGGGGCTCTACAGCTTGCTCGCAGCCTGGGTGGTGCTCGGCGTGGCCATGGGCTGCGGGCTCTACGACTCGGCGTTTGCCGCGCTTGTGCGCCTCTATGGAAAGGACGCACGCTCAAGCATCACAGGTGTCACCTTGATAGCAGGGTTTGCAAGCACGGTGGGATGGCCGGTGACGGCGCTGCTGGAAGCAAACTTTGACTGGCGGGTGGCGTGCTTTGTGTGGGCAGCGGTGCACCTGCTGGTGGGGTTGCCGCTGAACTGGTTGCTGCCAGAGGTTCGCAGAGCTGAGGCTGAAGCCAAGGCGACGGTGGCTGAACCAGCTGTGAGTGCTGCGCTATCGGAGCCCGGCTCGAGGGCGCCGCTGCTTGCTGCCGTGTCTCTGGGCTTTGTCTTTGCAGCCACCTCCTTTGTTTCGACGGCCATGGCGGCGCACCTCCCCGGCTTATTGGCCGCAGCGGGTGCGAGTGCCGCCACAGCAGTGCTCGTTGCGAGCCTGATAGGCCCAGCGCAAGTTGCGGCCAGACTCTTGGAGTTCGGACTCCTGCGCAAAGTCGACCCGTTGCTGTCAGCGCGCGTGGCCGTTGCCTTGCATCCAGTGGGTGCGGCGGCGCTGCTGGCAGCCGGCCCTGTGGCGGCGCCGCTCTTCGGGGTGCTTCACGGGGCGGGCAATGGGCTCATGACCATCGCCAAGGGAACGCTGCCGCTGTCCATCTTCGGCACCCAGGGCTACGGGCGACGCCAGGGACTGCTGGTTGCCCCGGCGCGCGTAAGCCAAGCGCTTGCACCGTGGCTCTTCGGGTTGGTCCTTGCGAGTTGGAGCCAATGGGTACTTGTGCTCACGATGAGCTTGGGCGCCATGGCGATGCTTGCACTCTTGCCGATGCGCGGTACAAGGCTGTCGGAGACACGATCAGAGTCATCGCAGGCATCCGTGGGCGCTTCGAGGTAACGCGCCAGACGACAGGAACTCCATCATGACCATCGAACGATGTTCGCCTGTTCATCCTGGTTCTTCGCTGGCGAGCGTGACGGAGGATGACTCGCTCGGGCCCGAGTCGCTCACGACACTGGTCTTCAGCATGAGTCCAGTCGGCAGTCAGGCCTGCAGTTGGCAGGACTACCGGAAGGCCGGTTCCGCGAGCGCAAAACGACTGTTCAGGGTCGTAAGCCGTCGATACCCCCGGGAACCCGACCGGCGGGGCCCAGCATTCAAGGCTCTCATTCAAGGCTCTCTGCAGCGCTGAATTTGCCCAAGTCTGCCGCGTCGGTCGTCCCACTTCGTCGCGAATCGCACTTACCGTGATGCCCCGAGGCCAGCCTGGAGTCGCTGGAGGCCTTCAGGTGGTCATGTCGTCACGCCGACGGTTACGGGTTCAGTCAGCCTTGGCGCCGCTGGCCTTCACCACGGGCTCGTACTTCGCCAGCTCCGCCTTGACGAAGGCGGCGAATTGTTCAGGCGTGGTGGGCGAGGGCTCGGCCATCAGCGTGGCCATGCGGGCCTTCAGCTCGGGCGAATTGAGCGCGTCCACGAAGCCCTTGTTCAGGCGTGCGGTCACGTCCGCCGGCAGACGGGCGGGGCCGAACAGGCCGAACCAGGTGCTGATGTCGAAGTCCTTCAGGCCCAACCGGGCGCCGGCCTCGGCCACCGTGGGCAGCTCCGGCATGGCGCTGGACTTGCGCGCCGTGGTCACCGCCAGGGCCTTGAGCCTGCCGGACTTGATGTTGGCTGAGGCCGCGGCCAGGTTGTCGAAATTGAAGTCCACCTGACCGCTGACCAGGGCCAACTGCGCCGGCGGCCCGCCCGCGTAGGGGATGTGCACGGCAAACAGCCCGGCCTGGGCCTTGAAGATCTCGCCGGCCAGGTGCCCCGCGCTGCCGTTGCCGCCAGAGCCGTAGTTCAGGCGCGCCGGGTTCTTCTTCGCGTAGTCCACCAGGTCGGCCAGCGAGCGGATGTTCAGGCGTGTGGCCGTCTCGGCATTCATCACCAGCACGTTGGGCACCTGAGCCACCAGCGTGATGGGGGTGAAGTCGCGCAGCGGGTCGTAGGGCATGCGGCTGTACAGCCAGGGGTTGATGGCGTGCGTGGCCACTGCCCCCATCACGATGGTGGCGCCGTCAGGCGCCGACTTGGCCACGAGGTCCGCGCCCAGGTTGCCACCGGCACCTGGACGGTTTTCCACCACCACGGTGCCCAGGCTGTCCTTCACGCGCTCGGCCAGCGCGCGGGCCACGATGTCCAGCGGGCCGCCGGGCGGGTAAGGCACCACCAGGCGGATGGGCTTGCCCTGGGCCCAGGCGTCGGGCATCAGACCCGCCAGGGCGGTCAGAGCGGTGACGGTCAACAGGCCAACGGTGCGGCGGCGTGAGCTCATGGAGTGGTGTCCTGCGTGCAGGTGTGGGGGTGATGGCGCCAGGTTCAGAACAGCCCGACGATGCGACCGTCGTCGTCCACGTCGATGGAGGCGGCGGCCGGCACGGCGGGCAGGCCCGGCATGGTCATGATGTCGCCGCATACCAGCACGACGAACTCCGCACCGGCGGACAGGCGCACTTCGCGCACGTCGATGGTGTGGCCCTGCACGGCGCCGCGGATGGCCGGGTCGGTGGTGAAGGAGTAGGGCGTCTTGGCGATGCACACCGGCAGGTGGCCATAGCCCTGCGCCTGCAGACGCTCCAGCATGGCGCGGGCCTTGGTGGTGGCGCTGATGCCGGCGGCGCGGTAGATCTTGCGCGCCACGGCCTCGGCCTTGTCCCACAACGTGGCAACGTCAGGGTAGAGGAACTGCGGCGCCGGGCCCGGGGGCGTGGCGCAGGCCACCACGGCGCGCGCCAGCTCCTCCGCGCCGCGCCCGCCTTCGGCCCAGTGGCGCGCCACCACCAGCGGCACGCCCGTGGCCTCCACCCTTTGCTGCAGCAGCGCCACTTCCGCCGCGGTGTCGTGCACGAAATGGTTCAACGCCACCACGCAGGGCAGGCCGAACTCGCGCGTCATGTTGTCGATGTGACGCTCTAGCGTGGCGATGCCCGCCTCCAGCCTGGGCAGGTCTTCCACCGAGAGTTGCTTGGCGTCGGCCCCGCCTTGGTACTTCAGCGCCCGCACGCTGGCCACGATCACCACCGCCGAGGGCCACAGGCCCGTCTTGCGGCACTTGATGTCCAGGAATTTCTCTGCGCCCAGGTCAGCGCCGAAGCCGGCCTCGGTGACCACCCAGTCGCCCAGCTTGAGGGCGGTGCGCGTGGCGATGGCGGAGTTGCAGCCGTGGGCGATGTTGGCAAAGGGCCCGCCGTGGATGAAGGCCGGGTTGTTCTCCAGGGTCTGCACCAGGTTGGGCTGCAGCACGTCGCGCAGCAGCGCGGTCATCGCGCCCTGGGCCTGGAGGTCGGCAGCGGTGACGGGCTTGCCATCCAGCGAGGTGGCCACCACGATGCGCGCGATGCGGGCCTTCAGGTCGGCCAGGCTCGTGGCCAGGCACAGGATGGCCATGATCTCGGAGGCCACCACGATGTCGAAGCCGTCTTCGCGCGGGTAGCCGTTGCCCGGGCCCCCCAGGCCGATGGTGATGTCGCGCAGCGCGCGGTCGTTCATGTCGACCACACGCTTCCAGGTGATGCGGCGCAGGTCGATGCGCAGCGCATTGCCGTGGTGGATGTGGTTGTCGATCAGTGCGGACAGCAGGTTGTGCGCCAGCGCGATGGCCTGGAAGTCCCCCGTGAAGTGCAGGTTGATGTCCTCCATCGGCACCACCTGGGCATAGCCGCCGCCGGCGGCGCCGCCCTTCAGGCCGAACACCGGCCCGAGCGAAGGCTCGCGCAGGCAGACGATGGCGCGCTGGCCGATGCGGTTCAGCGCGTCGCCCAGCCCCACCGTGGTGGTGGTCTTGCCTTCGCCCGCAGGCGTGGGATTGATGCCGGTCACCAGCACCAGACGGCCATCGGGGCGGCCTTCCAGCGCACGCAGATGCGGCAGGGTGATCTTGGCCTTGTGGTGCCCGTAGGCCACCAGCGCCTGGTCAGGCAGTCCCAGGCGCTCGCGTGCGATCTGCGCCACCGGCAGCAGCTTGGCCTTCTGGGCGATCTCGATGTCGGACAGCATGAGGACGTCTCCTGGTATGGGCCGCTGCGCAGCGCGGTCTGGTCAGCCAGCCTGATCCGCAGCCGAGGTGAAGCTGTCGGCGAAGAACTCGTCCTCGGGCAGGTGGCATTGGGCCGTGAAGTCGCGCTGCGCCGACTCCACCATCACGGGGGCCCCGCAGGCATAGACCTGGTGACCCGACAGGTCGGGCAGATCGGCCATCACGGCCTGGTGGACGAAGCCGGTGCGGCCCGTCCAGCCGTCCTCGGGCTTGGGCTCGCTGAGCACGGGCACGTAGCGCAGGTGAGGCAGTCGGGCGGCGGCGGCCTCGGCCCACTCGTGCAGGTACAGATCCGCCTTGCTGCGGCAGCCCCAGTACAGCACGGCGGGGCGCGTGATGCCCTTGAACTCCATGTGTTCGATCAGCGCCTTGATGGGCGCAAAGCCCGTGCCACTGGCCAGCAGCACCAGGGGCTTGTCGGACGCCTCGCGCAGGAAGAAGCTGCCGAAGGGCCCTTCCATGCGCAGGATGTCCTTCTCCTTCATCGCGCCGAAGACGTGGTCGGTGAACTTGCCGCCGGGCATGTGGCGGACGTGCAGCTCGATGGCTGGCGGCGTGCCCAGCAGGTGCGGTGCGTTGGCCATGCTGTAGCTGCGCCGTGCACCGTCGCGCAGGATGAACTCCACGTACTGGCCGGCGCGGTATTGCAGGTTCTGGTTGGCCGGCAGTTGGAGCTTCAGCACCGCCACGTCAGCTGTCGGCTTCTCAAGGGACAACACCCGCGACGGCAGCTTGAGTATGGGGAACTCCCCCGCCCCTGGCACGCTGCGCGCCTCCACCACGCAATCCGTCTGCGGCGTGGCGCAGCAGGTGAGGATGAAACCCGCGGTCTCCTCGTCGGCCGACAGCGCCTTCTGCTGGTGCGCGCCGTGGATGACGCGGCCCTCGAGAAGCCGACACTTGCAGGAGCCGCAGGCGCCGTCACGGCAGCCGTAGGGCAGGCCGATGCCCTGGCGGATGGCGGCAGCCAGGATGCGCTCGTCACGGTCGACGGTGAAGCTGCGCTCGGCAGGCTTCAGGGTCACGGTCAGGCTCATGGGGTGGGTCAGGGGATACTTGAAGCAGACGATTGTGCCCCGGCCTGCACGCCAGCGTCCGGGCGAATCCCTCCCACCTGCCCACCCCCTTGTCCCAGCTTCGCCCGTCCCCATGACCCAGCCTCAGCACCAGCCCCTGAGTGCCCAGCGCCGGCCCGCGCTGCTGATCGTCGGCTGTGGCGATGTGGGCCTGCGCGTGCTGAAGTGCCTGCGGGGACGCTGGACCGTCTGGGCCCTGACGTCTTCACCCGAGCGCATGCCGGCACTGCGCGCCGCGGGCGCCAAGCCGCTTCTGGGCAATCTGGACGACCCGCTCACCCTGGGGCGCCTGGGCGGACTGGCGGACCGGGTGCTGCACCTGGCACCACCGCCTGCCTCCGGCCGCGCCGACCCGCGTACCGCAAACCTGCTGCGCGCACTGGCGCGGGGAGGCCGCACCACGCACCTGGTGTACGGCAGCACGACAGGCGTGTACGGCGATTGCGCAGGCGAGGCGGTGGACGAGACCCGGGAGGTGAACCCTGGCACCGACCGCGCCCGCCGTCGGGTCGATGCCGAGGCGCGGTTGCGGCACTTCGGGCGTCACAGTGGGTGCCACGTGACGATTCTGCGCATACCGGGTATCTACGCGCTGGATCGCGAGGGAGGAGACCCCCGCGATCGTGTACGCCGGGGGACGCCTGCCCTGCAGACTGCCGACGACGTCTACACCAACCACATCCATGCCGACGATCTGGCACGCGCCTGTCTGCGGGCCCTGATGGTGGGTCTGCCTCAGCGCGCCGTGAACGTCTGCGATGACAGCGATCTGCGCATGGGCGACTACTTCGATCTGGTGGCCGACCTGTGGCAGCTGCCGCATCCGCCGCGCATATCCCGTGCCACCGCCTTGGCCACGCTGCCGCCCATGATGATGAGCTTCATGAGCGAGTCACGCCGGCTGAGCAACGAGCGAATGAAGCGCGAACTCGGTATGGTGCTGCGCTACCCCACGGTGCGCGAGGGCTTGGCTGTGGCATCGGGCTGAGTGCCTACGCGACACCCTCTGTCCCTGTCACTGTGCGTGCGCCGCACCTGATCTTCCGGTCGGTCGTGTTCCGGCCTGCGCTGCGCTACACGCCCTTGGGCCGCTTGAGCGCCTTCATGCGGTCCACGCTGTGCACCGTGAAACCCAAAGGCCGGCCCTGGCGCAGCACCTGCAACTGCACGTCGCGCTCGGGTGGACCGCCGGCCCAGAGGCGCTTCCACAAGGCCTCCAGCGTGCGCACTTCCTGGCCGTCGATGGCCAGGATGGTGTCCCCCGCCTCCAGGCCGGCCACGTCGGCGGGGCTGTCCTCGTTGACCCGCAGCACGCGCAGTCCGGCCGCGGTTTCCCCGGCTTGCAGGCCCAGCCAGGCCCGTTGACTGTCCGGGCCCACGCCACGCGCACGCATGTCCTGCAGCACGGGCTTGAGCAGATCCACGGGCACGAACATGTTGCCCTGCTGGCGTGGGACGCCCGGCATGCCCAGCGCGTCGGCCACCCAAAGCGAGCCGATGCCGATCAGTTCACCCTGGTCGTTAAAGAGGCCGGCGCCGCTGTGATCGCGCCTGGCCGGGGCGGTGAAGATCGCACCGTCGATGTGGTATTCCCAGTTCCCGGAAAATGGACGCCGGGACACCAGCCGGGCCATGCTCACGGCGCCCGTCTGCCCGCCGCTGACCACCACCATCGGGCTCTGCTCGGGCAAGCCCGCAGCATCGCCCAGCGGTACCGGCTCCAGCTTCATGGGCACCAGCGCCTGCACCAGCCCGAAGCCCGTGGCCAGGTCGTAGGCCACCACGCGGGCCGGCAACTGGCGCCCGTCGTCCGTGGCAATCTCCACGTCCTCGGCTTCCAGGATCAGGTAGCCGATGGTCAGGACCAGGCCATCCGCACTGATCACCACGCCCGAGCCTTGCCGCTGCACGCCCAGCGTGGCGCTGGAACGGGCGTCCTCCACAGCCTTGGCGGTCAGGCCCACCACAGCATCGCTGGCCCGCTGCAACGCGCGCGACTGGACCTCGAGGCCTGACCCTGAAGCCCCGACCGAACCCCAGGCCAGGAGGGCGATCAGCCCCCCCACAACGACTGACGAGACGCTCATGGTTTCTCCAAAGCAAGTGCCTGAGCATGCCGGCAGCCGGTACCCGAGAGATTGATGTGGGTATCTTTCCGGCGTGTATGCCCGGCAACGGGGCCGCCTGACGAATGCGGCGCGTCAACGCGCGACGCGGTTTTGGGAGGTCAGCGCCGGCGCCAGGGCCCGCCACGGCGCCAGTGGCGGATCATCAGCCAGCCGCCCAGCATGCCGCCCAGGTGCGCGAAGTGCGCGATGCCGCTGCCGCCCCAGACGCCCATCAGCAGTTCGAAGCCGCCAAAGAGGATGACGAAGTTGCGCGCCTTCATGGGGATGGGCGGAAACAGCGGCATGATGGTGCGGTTCGGAAACAGCATGCCGAAGGCCAGCAGCAGGCCGAACAGCGCGCCCGAGGCACCCACGGTGGGCACGTTGGAGCCCGCCAGCAGCGTGATCACCAACTGGCTGAGTGCGGCCACCAGCACTGCTGCCAGCAGGAATTGCCAGTACCGGCGGCTGCCCCACATCTGCTCCAACTCAGAGCCGAACATCCACAGCCCCAGCATGTTGAAGAAGAGGTGCAGCGTGTCGCCATGCAGGAAGGCGTAACTCACCACCTGCCAGGGCATGAAGTGCCCGCTGCTCAGCGGCCACAGCGCGAACCAGCGGTCCAGCGGGACGAACAGGTTCAGGCAGAAGCCTGCCACGCAGGCCAGCATCAGCGCTTTGGTGATCGGAGGCAGGGGCGGCATGGGCTCGGGGCTCGGTGAGGGGGGTCGCGCAGGGCTGGAGATTTGCGGGCGATTCTGCCCGAGGGCCTGCAGCGGCCAGTCTTGAAGTCAGACGAAGCGGAAGGACACCGTGCCCAGCGGGCCGTAATCTGCGTGCAAGGTGTCGCCGGCCACGGCGGGGGTGGGCCGGGTGAACGATCCGGCCAGCACGACGTCACCCGCGTTCAGGCGCTCCCCGTGAGGTGCCAACTTGTTGGCCAGCCAGGCCACACCCGTGGCCGGGTGGTTCAGCACCGCCGCAGCAAGGCCGGTTTCCTCGATCACCCCGTTCTTGAACAGCATGGCGCCCACCCAGCGCAGGTCCACGGCGTCAGGCTTTACAGGGCGCCCGCCCATGACGATGCCGGCATTGGCCGCGAAGTCGGAGATGGTGTCGAACACCTTGCGCGGCGCCTTGGTGTCGCGGTCGAACTGCTCGATGCGCGCGTCGATGATCTCCAGCGCCGGGCACACGTAATCGGTGGCACGCAGCACGTCCACCAGCGTGGCGTTGGGGCCTTCCAGCGGCTGGCCCAGGACGAAGGCCAGTTCCACCTCCACGCGCGGGGCGATGAAGTGCGCCACCGCGATGTCGCCGCCCTGAGCGAAGAACATGTCGTCCATCAGCGGTGCGTAGTCGGGCTCGTCGATCTGGCTGGACAGTTGCATGGCGCGCGAGGTCAGCCCGATCTTGCGGCCAAGGATGCTGCGCCCCGCGGCGATCTCCAGCGCCACCCAGGCGCGCTGGATGGCGTAGCCGTCCTCCACGGTCATGCCGGGAAAGCGCTGCGAGAAGTGGCGCACCTGGCGCCGGGTGCGGCGGGCTTCGCGAAGTTCCTGGGCCAGGTTTTGGACAGTGGAAGAGTCGAGCATGGCGTCAGGCTTTTGCGAACAAGGGGTGGAGGTTGCCGAACTTGGCGTCGAAGACTTCCGCGCCGACATCGACCTGCAAGGTCAGACCCACAGGTCTGCGCGCCAGCACAGGGGCGAAGCGCTCCTTGGCCGCCGCCGCCAGGGCCTGGCCGGCCGACTGCTGTACGGCCTCGCTGCGGCCGCGACCCATGCGCAGGTGGAACCAGCAGAAGGCGAAGTCCCCGGAGCCATCGGCCACCGCGTAGTGCGCCGCCGGGTAGGCCAGCACCCGTGTACCGCCGGTGGGGAAGACCTGGGCGCCGGCTTCGTCACGCACCGTGAGCATGGCGTCGGCCATGCTGCGGCACAGGCTGGTCATGTCGAGGTCGGTTTCCAGGTTCGGGGTGTAGAGGATGACGAGGTGCGGCATGGTAGGGGTGCCCTTCAGAGCCGGGCCACGGCCTGGTAGCCCCCGGCGGCCGAAGCCACTGGGGCAGGCACGGCGTGCCCATCTTGCGGCGTGACCGGGAACACGGCATTGATCTGACCCGTGCCCGAAGCGCCGAAGTAGGGCGTGATCACCTCGGCATGCCCGTCATACGCCGACCAGCCCAGCAACCCCAGCAGCATGGCCGTGTCGTGCATGAAGCCCTCGCCGTGGCCCTTGCTGGCGTACTCCGGCAGCATGGCGCAGAAATCAGCCCACTGCCCGGCCTGCCACATCTCGACCACGCGCCGGTCCAGTTGCTCGAGAAATGGCGACCACAGCTTGAAGGCGTACTGCGGGGCCAGGCCGTTTTGCGCAAAGCGGTGGCTCAAGGAGCCGCTGGCCAGGAAGGCGACGGTGCCGTCGTAATGGTCCTCCACCGCGCGGCGCATCGCCCAGCCCAGGCGAGCGCTGTCGTGCAGGTAATGCGCCATGCACAACGCCGAGACCGACACCACCTTGAAGTGCCGGTCTGCGTTCATGTAGCGCAGGGGCACGAGGGTGCCGTACTCCGGCTGCAGCGTGGTGGCGTCGTGCGCCAGCGTGTCCACGCCCAGGGCGTTGCAGCTTTGCGCCAGCAGCCGGCCGAGCGCCGGGTTGCCATCGCACTCGAAGGGCATGTTGGAGATGAAGTGCGGCAGCTCGTTGCTGGTGTAGGTGCCCTGGAAGTGCGGCGCGCAGTTCACGTGGTAACTCGCGTTCACCAGCCAGTGCGTGTCGAACACCACCAGCGTGTCCACGCCCGCTTCGCGACAGCGCCGTGAGATCTCGTGGTGCCCGTCGATGGCGTCTTGCCGCGTGCCCTGGCGCGGCCCCGGCAACTCGCTCAGGTACATGCTGGGCACGTGGGTGATCTTGGCGGCGAGTGCGACGGTGCCCATAGGGTATGGTCTCAGGGACAGATCAATTGGATGTCGGGAAAGTACGTGCGGTAGCGGGCGGCGTCACGCGTCAGCAGTGTCCAGCCTTCGGCCAAGGCCTGTCCCCCAATGAAGAAATCGGGCAACACCCCGGTCTTGACGCCCTTGCGTTGGCGGTAGTTGAGAAAGGCGCGGCTTGCAACCCACGCAGCTGATGCGGACAGCGGCATCCACTGCGCGCCACTCAAGCGGACGAATTGAGCGAGTGTTTCCTCAGTGTCGTAAGTGGGTGCGAGTTCAGCGTAAATCACCGGGTTGATCACCGCAGTCTGTTCGGCGCGTGCCTGCATCACGTGCGCCAGGGACCATTCCATCCAGACGGGGTCCCGCTCGATCAGATCGATCCACACGTTCGTGTCGACGAGGATCACGGCTTGTTCCAGTCCTCGCCACGCGACATGCGCATGACCTCTTCGGTGGTGTAGCGGCCGTTACCGCTGCCCACCATCGCGAGGAAGGGGTCGGAGTCCATCCGAAGGGCTTCCTCTTTCAAGAGGCGTCTCAGGGCAGCCTGCACCACTTGGGACTTGCGCAATCGCCGGGTGGCGCAATAGGTTTCAAACTGGGCTTCCAGGTCTTCGGGGAGTCGAACCGACAGCATGGCAGCCTCCTGATGTCATACAAATGTCTCTCAATTGTATGACGTTAGACGCCCCGTCAAGCACCCCAATGCGGAATGTGGTGCCCGCCCAGCGACACCGCCACGTTTTTGGGCTCCAGGAAGACCTCGTAGCTCCAGGTGCCGCCTTCCCGCCCAGTGCCGCTGGTCTTGGTGCCGCCGAAGGGCTGGCGCAGGTCGCGCACGTTCTGGCTGTTGACGAAGCACATGCCGGCCTCGATGGCGGCCGCCACGCGGTGCGCGCGGCCGATGTTTTCGGTCCAGACGTAACTCGACAGGCCGTAGGCGATGTCGTTGGCCTGGGCGATGGCGTCCGCTTCGTCATCAAACGGGATCAGGCAGGCCACCGGGCCGAAGATCTCGTCTTGCGCGATCTTCATGCGGTTGTCCACGTCGGCGAAGACCGTGGGCCACACGAAGTTGCCGGCCGCCACGTGGGCAGGCAGCGCCGCGGCGTATGAGGGCCGGTCGATGCCGCCGCACAGCAGCGAGGCGCCCTCCTTGGAGCCCAGCTCGATGTAGCTGAGCACCTTGGCCAGATGGGCCGGGCTGATCATCGGCCCGACGATGGTCTTCTCGTCCAGCGGGTCGCCCACGGTGATGCGGCGCGCGCGCTCGACGAAGCGGTCGACGAAGCGCGCGTAGATCGAGCGCTGCACCAGGATGCGGCTTCCCGCGGTGCAGCGCTCGCCGTTGTTGGAGAAGATCATGAACACGGCCGCGTCCAGCGCACGCTCGAAGTCTGCATCGTCGAAGATGACGAAGGGGCTCTTGCCCCCAAGCTCCATGCTGAACTTCTTCAGGCCCGCGGCCTGCACGATGCGCTGGCCGGTGGCGGTGCTGCCGGTGAAGGAGATGGCGCGCACGTCAGGGTGACGGCACAGGGGGTCGCCAGTCTCCTGCCCCGTGCCGTGCACGAGGTTCAGCACACCCGGGTGTACACCGGCCTCCAGCGCCAGCTGGCCCAGGCGGTGGGCTGTCAGCGGTGAGAGCTCGCTCATCTTCAGCACCGCCGTATTGCCGAAGGCCAGCGCCGGCGCCACCTTCCACGTGGCCGTCATGAAGGGCACGTTCCACGGCGAAATGAGGGCGCACACCCCCACGGGGTGGTACAGCGTGTAGTTCAGGTGCGTGGGCGTCGGGTAGGTGTGCCCATCCACGCGCACGCACATCTCGGCGAAATAGTGGAAGTTGTCGGCCGCGCGCGGCACCAGTTGCTTGCCTGTCTGGGCGATGACCTGGCCGGTGTCCTCGGTTTCGGTGCGGGCG